>JBCCAR010000055.1:0-11257 GCA_039814715.1 Pseudomonadota bacterium | reverse complement strand
GATATCATTGAAAAACAGATTAAGCGCTTTCCGCCTCCGGGGAACCGTGCCACAAAACCCAGAGCCGCAAAAAAGGAGCCCTGCCATGCCCCATCTGACCGTCGTTGATCACCCGCTGGTGCAGCACAAGCTCTCGCTCATGCGGCGCACCACAACTCCGTCGAACCAGTTCCGCCACCTGCTGCGCGAAATCAGTGACAGCACAATCAGGCCGCGCTTTTCTGCTCAAGATTAGCGATGACGGCTCCCCAGCAACGTTTCAGACGGTTGCTGGGCTCAGAACCAATCAGCTCACACTCAATAGCGAAGCGGTTGACATTACCAACAAAGGCTCAGGCGGCTGGCGCGAGATTTTGCCCGGCGCTGGTGTGAAGTCCGTCTCCTTGCGCGGCACTGGTATTTTTACTGGCTCTACCGGAGAAACCGCAGTCCAAACAAAGTTGCTCAATGGCGCCGCTGCGTCCTGCCAGGTCACGTTTGAAGACGGCGCGCGCTTTGAAGGCGATTTTGTCATCACCAGTGTGGACTTTACGGGCGATCATAATGACGCACGCAGCTATTCTATTAGCCTTGAAAGCGCGGGGACGGTGAGCTTTGTCAGCGCCTGACCCCGTTTTTGCCAATCCTCACCGCGGCGAAGTTTTGCTTACACTTGGGCAAAGCCAGTACCGGCTGCGCCCTAGTTTTCAGGCGCTTGCTGAGGCCGAGGAGACCACTGGGTCGCTTATCGCGCTGATTGAGCGCGCTGGCCAAGGCAAAATCATGATCGCTGATATTGCAGCTCTCCTTCATGCCTGCGCAAAAGCTGGCGGGCACGACGTCCGCTTTGAAGTCTTTTCTGAAGAGATATTGCGCGCAGGCTTGGCGGCAGTTGCCGTGCCCACGCAGCAGCTCTTAAAGGCCATCATGGGCGGTGATGGCGACGCGCGCGAATAGCGTGATTGGGTTCGCGCAGCTGCAAGCCATTGCGGCCCAGCAGCTCGGCTGGAGACCAGAGCAGTTTTGGGCTGCGACGCCTGTGGAGCTGGCGATGTGTCTGCGGCCGCCTTCGCCATCGCGTGATGCGAAGGGGTGCAGCCAAGAAGACCTCACTGCGCTGATGGCGCGCTTTCCTGACCCTTGCAACGAGGCGCTCGCAGGTGCATCTAGCTGTCATGACTGACAAAGACAAACGACCAGGCCTGCGCGAGCGGGTGGCCATGCGAAAGCGCGGGCTCGACCCCGATGCGCCGCGCGGCCGCAAAAAGAAAAACCATACGCTCAAGCTGATTGGGCTCACGCTTCAATTGCTGAGTGTATTCGCTCTGCTCGGGTACATCGTTTATTATACCCAGGGCGTTTCTGTTGCCCTGCGCCCTGCGTTGCTGGTGGTGTTATGCGCGGTCTTTGTAACCGGCCGTGTGATTACCTATCTGGGCGGCAGCCGCAGCGGCTTTAAGTTTTAACCGCTCTTAAGCACTCACTTTAAACATTAAGGAATTCCTGTGGACAGCTTCCCTGAGGAAGGTGACTTCGCTGGCGTGAGCGCTGGCGTTGGCAAAGCCGATGATGCCTTGCGCACGCTTGGTACGTCGTTTCGCGACGTTGGCAAAGAAGGCGCGCAGTTTAACGCTGTGCTTGCCAGCGGCGTCGATAAGCTTGCCGGTAACATGACGGACGCCTTTGAGCGCTTTGCACGCACCGGAAAGCTCTCTTTTGATGACTTAAAGAACGTCGCCATCAGCGCTCTGGATGATATTTATAACCAATCGATCAGCGCTGGTATCAACAGTATTTTTGGAGGAGACGGATCGTCAGGCGGGGGCGGTTTGTTTGGAAACCTGGTGCAAGGCGTGTTGACGTCTTTTGCGCCGCGCGCGCAAGGCGGGCCGGTTACAGCCAACAGGCCTTACTTGATCGGTGAGAAGGGGCCAGAACTGTTCATCCCTGGCGCGAATGGCCAGGTTGCGGCCAATGCGGTGCCTGCACAAAGCGCGCCCATTGCTATTACCATCAATATGAGCGGCGCAGCTCCAACCGACATGCGCCAATCAGCCAGCCAAATTGCAAGCCAGGTGAGCCGAGCTGTCGCCCGCGCCCAGCGCAACGGCTAGCCGTCCTCCTTTTTTAAGGTTTTCAGCGATGTATTATCTCAGCCAAGGCGATGCCGCCTTGCGCCGCAGCGTGGTCAAACGGTTTGACCCGCGCTATTGGACCGTGAATTTTCCGCGGCCCATGATGGCCAGCGTGGTCAATTCTGCGCCCGACGCACTGCGGCTTGATTTGACTTTTCTGCGGTATCAAGACCTGGCTGGTTTGATCTGGGAGAGCGAGGACACACTCGACCATCCGCTGCTGCGCTATCAAACCAATAAGGATTACAGCAATTGCCAACTAAGCTTTCGCTGGCGCTCGTCTGGGATACGCGCGCTTGATGGAAACAATGGCCCTACCCTCACCATCGAGGGGCGCGACGCGCTGGGCAATGCGCGGTCCTGGTATGTGCGGCTGTGGAACTATGCAGAGGGCATGCCCACAGATGCCGTCATTTCAATAGACTTTAATACGCTGCAAGCCGGCTTTAATTTAGAGCTGGATGGAGAAGACCTTCCGCCACGCGATATTGACCGGTTTTTCTTGTCTCTGGTCCCAGAGGTTTATGACGGAACCACCACCGGCCCGCTCCCAGCGCCGGTTGATGCCTGGGTTGAAGTGACGCAGATAAATACGACCGGCTCGGGCAGTGTTTTAGACATTGGCGATACTGTCGTTCCGCCGCACAAGATGCGCGCTGCGACGGCTTATGATGACCAGTTCAACCAGGTGCCTGAACGGATCGTCGGGAACCTAGAGGCGCTCGGCTATCGCAGCGTCATCAACCACTATGTGGGCATGAGCCACTACCCCAACTTAGCGTGGGATGCTGCGGAAGGGCTTTATTTGCCGCAATTGGGGACGGCCACGCGGCTCAATGCGCCAACGGTTGCCTGGCACAACGCATTCTGCAAAGCCGCAGCCTTGCGCAAAATGCGGGTTATTCTATCGCTTTCTTTTGAGCTATTTGACGCCAATTGCCCCAGCGAATGGAAGCAGCGCGCGCATGATGGATCGCCCGCTCAGACGGGGTGGGAGCCGCCATCTAGTCTGTTGTCTCCGTGCAATACGTCAGCAATGACATATCTGCGCGAGGTTGCCTCGGCCTTCTGCCAAATTGCAGAAGATACGAACACACAATTTGACTTCCAATGCGGTGAGCCCTGGTGGTGGTATCAAATCAGCGGCGGGCTTGAACCGTGTTTTTATGATCAAGCGACTATGGACGCGTTTACCGCTGATACGGGCCTGCCCGTTCCCACGCGCCATCAAAGCGCGCTTGAGACGCCCGATGCGCCCCAGCTTGTTTATTTGAACTGGCTTGAAGGCAAGCTTGGCGAGGCAACGCTTGCCCTGCGTGATCATGTGCGCGCAAGCTTCCCGCAGGCGCGGCAATTGCTGCTGTTTTTTACGCCGCAAGTGCTCTCAGGCGCGGTCCCGCTCATGCAATATGTCAATTTGCCTACCGCCTGGGCTTACCCTGCTTATGATGTGTTCCAAGTCGAAGATTATGACTTTGTCACAGAAGATAAATGGGCCCAGCGGGCCAGCGCGCTCCAAGCCGTGATCGATCAGCTTGGCTATGGCCCTGCTGACTCGCACTATTTCGCAGGCTTTGTCCTGAACGCTGCTGACGCCCATCAGTGGCAAGCCATTGACCGCGCGGCCTTAGATGGTCTCGCACGCGGCTACGCAGATGTTTTCATTTGGGCCAGTCCGCAAATCCAGCGCGATGGCTATACCACCTTCACGATAGGAGATGCTGAGCCTATGGCTTTTCACGATGTTGTCTTTCCCCTAGATATCAGCTTTGGCGCGGTGACCCGGCCAGTGTATTCAACGCAGGTCACCACCACCGCATCCGGCGCCGAGCAGCGCAACAGCTTGTGGGCCTATCCAAAAATGGCGTTTGAAGTGGGGGCGGGGCTGCGCTCCATTGCCGATGTGAAGGCGCTCATCAGCTTCTTCCATGCGCGCAAAGGCGCCGCCCACGGGTTCCGCTTTCGCGATTGTTTTGATCATTCTACGTCTGCCGATGGAGCGAGCGTCTCGGCCAGTGATCAAGCGCTCGGTGTTGGCGATGGCCAAACGACGGAATTCTCTTTGATAAAAACCTATTCTGATAGCGGCGCGCGGCGCATCACGCGGCCCATCGTGTCCACAGTGAAAGTGGCAATCGATGGCGTTGAGCAGGCATCGGGCTGGAGCGTCGATGCCGCAGCAGGCGTTTTGCAATTTCAAACAGCGCCCACCCAAGGCGCTGCGGTCACAGCTGGATTTCAATTTGATGTGCCCGTCCGTTTTGAAAATGACAGCTTGGATATCTCCTTAGCGCGTTTCGAAGCAGGCGAAATCCCGGCCATCGCGCTCATCGAAATTCCTGACGACCGGGCGTAACCGTCATGCAAACTCTCTCTCCTGCACTCACGGGCCACTTCGCTGAGGTGAACACGGCGCTTGCGCTGTGTTGGCGGCTCGACCGCTTAGATGGCGTCTCGCTTGGCTTTACCCAGCACGACCGCGCGCTCACTTTGGGCGGGCTCATCTACCGGCCTGCACCAGGGTTTGACGTGTCGGCGATTGAACGCACCGCAACGGCTGCTGTCGATAATCTTGATCTCAGCGGCGCGTTTTCAAGCGATGCGCTCACCAGCGACGATTTAGCGCTCGGCCGCTATGACGACGCCAGGCTAACGATTTTTCGCGTCAACTGGGCTGATCTGAGCATGGGGACGCAATATATTGCCTCCGGCATTATTGGCCGAGTTAGCCAGCGTGATCATGCCTTTCAAGCGGAACTGCGCGGCCTGAAACACCGCCTGCAAGAGCGCGCTTGTGAGGACTATACGCCCGACTGCCGCGCGAAGCTTGGCGACAAGCGCTGCCGCGTTGATTTAAGTGCGTTTACCCACCGGCTAGACCTTGAAGCTCAAACGGGCTCTGCGACGTTTACCCTGGCTGATAACGTGCACCTGGACGGCTATTTTAACTTTGGAACGCTGCGCTATATGGCCGGCCCGCTGGTGGGGCTTGATGCCGTGATTGTTAGCCATACGGGCGCGTCGATTACGTTGACCCAGGCGCCCACCGCAGAGCTTACTTTTCCTTTGGAGGTGCGCCTGATTGCCGGCTGTGATCGCCGGTTAGAGACCTGCATCTCCCGCTTTGACAATGCCTTAAACTATCGCGGCGAGCCGCATATTCCCGGTATTGATAGCCTGCTGAATTATCCTGGCTTAGCGTAAAGCGCGATGGACCTCGCTGCTCAAAAAATGGTCGCAGCGGCGCGCGCCTGTCTTGGCACGCGCTTCCGCCACCAAGGGCGCAGCCAGGCGGCGGGGCTTGATTGCTTGGGCCTCATCGTTGTGGCTGCGCGCGCCGCTGGCATGGAGCTTAAAGATGCGGCTGCCTATTCGCGCCAGCCCAATCAAAGCGACTTTGAACACTATGTTGGCGTCAATCGTATGAGCCGCTGCGACAAGATCAAGCCTGGACGGGTTGGTGTGTTTGATTTTGGCGCAGGTCCACAGCATGTGGCATTGTTCACGCCAATCGGCATCATCCATGCGTATGCACCTGCGCGAAAAGTTGTCGAACACGGCCTGCGCGCACCTTGGCCGCAGCAACTATCGCATATCCTCAAATTTTCAACTCTTTGAGACTCTTTCATGGCAACTTTGGTCTTATCCGCGGTCGGCACCGCCATCGCTGGCCCCTTTGGCGGCATGCTTGGCGCAATTGCTGGCCGCACGCTTGATTCGCAAGTCTTTGGCATTGGCAATCGCCGCGTTGAAGGCCCGCGCAGGGATGATCTTACGGTTCAATCTGCTGCCTTTGGCCGCCCCATACCGTTGGTGTATGGCGCTGGCCGCTATGCTGGTAATGTGCTGTGGTCGACCGGCCTGGTCGAAAAGCGTGAAGAAGAAAGCCAGGGCGGCAAGGGCGGACCAAGCGTCACCAATGTCACCTATAGCTACTCTGCTTCCTTCGCAGTGGGCCTGTGCGCTGGGCCTATCTCAAGCATTGGACGCATTTGGTCAGATGGCAAGCTCATTCGCGATGTCAGCGGGGATCTAGCCGTTGGCGGCAGTGTGCGACAATATCTGGGCGATGAAGACCAATTGCCGGACACGCTGATTGAAGGGGCGCTGGGCGTTGGCACCGCGCCGGCTTTTCGCGGCATTGCCTACTGCGTGTTTGAAAGCTTAGAGCTTGCAGAGTTTGGCAACCGCATTCCCAATCTTACTTTTGAGATTAATACGGGCGCCGCACCAGAGATCATTGAGATCGCTGCTGACTTGCTCGCCCGGGCAGGCGTTAAAACGCAAGGTGAAGGTGCGTCGCAAAGCGTGTCGGGTTTTAGCGTAAGCGGCGGCCAAAGCCTGCGCGACGGGCTTAACGATCTGCTTGAAGTCTTTCAGCTTTCTATGACAACGCAGGCCGATACCGTCCGCCTCTCAACCGGAGCAGATCAACCCGTTGCTGCTTTCAGCGTGGATGATTTGGGGATCGCTGATCCAAGCGGCGATGGCGGCCAACTCATGGTCGATTTTGACCATGCTGCCGATCTGCCCTCTGAGGTTGGGCTGGGTTATAGCGACCCCGCCAATGACTATCAAGCAGGCCTTCAGCGCGCGCAAACCGCTGGCCTCGCGCCCGGCGTTAGCCGGGTGCGCGTCAATTCATCGTTTGTCTTGCCTGCGGTGCAGGCCCGCGCTCTTGCTGGGCAGATGCTTAGCCGCGCCCGCCAACACAGTGCCGCCGTTCAATTCCGCATTGGCATGCCTGGCGCCTTGCTCGAACCAGGCGATGTGGTTTCAATGAGCGAGGGCCTCCCCAAGCCGACCTTGTTCCAGATTGATCAAATTGTGGAAGAAGGCTTCACGCGGAGTGTGACGGCGACATCTCTTCCCCTCATCAGCGCAGCTGCACTCAGTGAGATGCCTGCCTCTTCAGGCGCAGTGTTTTACCCACAATCGAGCGGAAAACCGGCCATTGATTTTGACGTATTTGAGCTTCCAGCGACGCGCCAATTTGGGGATGAGCCCAAGCTCTTTGCGAGCGTCGCGCGTCTGGGCGGCCAAGTTCGCTCGGCTGGGCTCTATGTGTCTGATGATGGCGGCCTTGATTATCGGTTGGTGTCTAGTGTGCCCGTGTCTGGCATTCGTGGTGCATGTGTGAATGGGCTTGAGGATCGCAATCCGGCTTTAGTGGACCGGGCAGGCGTTCTGGAAGTGGCGCTTGCGCATGCCGATATGGCCCTCGCCAGCCGTCCATGGCTGGCCATTTTAAATGGCGCCAACTTGGCCATGGTGGGGCCAGAGCTAATCCAGTTTGAAACGGCCACCCTCACGGAAAGCGGTACCTATCAGCTCAGCGGCTTGCTACGTGGGCGCGGCGGCACAGAAATGTCCTTGATGGGCCAAACGCCTGGTCAACGCTTCATCCTTTTGCAAAGCGGTGACCTTGCATCGCGCAGCTTCGGTGTTGGAGATATTGGGTCAAATATTGATTTTAAAATTGTGCCGCCCAGCCAAAACTTAGCCCAGGCGCCTGCTAGAAATGCCGCGCTAACCGGACGAGCTTTATTGCCTTTATCGCCAGTTCATCTGTCAGCGCGTTATACAGCAGCAGCGGGCGTGTCTGCTGCTTGGGTCAGGCGCAGCCGCAGCGGCTATGCTTGGCTTGACGGCGCTGATGCGCCCCTTGGGGAGGCAAGCGAGGCATACCGCATCACCTATACCAGCGGCGCTCTTAGCCTCGTTCGGGACGTAAGCCAGACGAGCGATCAGCTGGATTCTGCAGGGCTTGCATCAGCGTTTGGCTCTGGACCTTATGATCTCAATATCTCGGTCGTGCAGCTCAGCGACACCGTCGGCGCTGGCCGCGCGGCGGTGCTCACCTTGTCAATTCCGGCATAAAGGACTTTAAACCTATGACAACCACGGCGAGACTGTTCCTGCCGCTGCTTCAGGCTGCCCAGGCGCAAAAAGAAATCACGCACAATGACGCGCTCGCCATCCTCGATCACCTGGTTCAGCCAGTGGTTGAGGATGTGCCGCTGGCCGCGCCACCTGCGTCTCCCGTTGACGGCACGAGCTATATCGTTGGTCCATCCGGCAGCGGTGATTGGACGGGCTATGACCATAATTTAGCGCTGCGCATCAATGGAGCGTGGCAATTTGTGGCCCCTTTTGACGGACTGACGGTGTGGCTTAAGTTCTATGCCAAAACCATCAGTTACGCAGCGGGGGGCTGGGCAATTGGCTCAGTGAATGCAAGCGCCTTTAAAATAGACGGCGTTCAAGTTGTGGCCGCCCAGCAGCCAGCCGTAAGTGATGCTACTGGCGGGGCGACGCAGGACACGCAGGCCCGCGCATCGCTCAACCAGCTTCTAGCGGCGCTGCGGGCGCATGGCCTAATTGCAACATAAATGTTGATTTTTTAAGCCCAAATCCGGTTTTGTTTGACGCGGTGCAACCAAGCGAATACTAGCAACGCAAGGGTAATAAACACGCGTTTCAGCGTGTGTTTACCGGTCCAGTGGACGATTTGCTGGAGTGGTTCCAAAAACGAGGGAAATAAAAAAGGAAGGTTCATGCGGAAGATTGCAATTGCAGCCCTGCTTGGTGGCACAGTCTTGTCATCACCAGCGGTCGCAGACGAAGACGGGCTTTACGGCTCGCTTTTTGGTGGTCCGTCAATCGTAGGCGATGAGACCTACAACCCAGATGGCGGCGCAGATTCGTTTGGAATTGATGGTGGTCTGGCCGGCGCCGTCGGCGCCAATCTTGGCTATGACTATGGCAAGTTTCGGCTTGAACTCGAAAGCGCGTTCTACAACCAATCGGTTGACGATGTAACGCTCATTCCCGGTGGCGCCGCGTCTAGTGCGCTAGGAACTATTATCCCTGGTATGCCAGGCGGTGGCGGCGAAGGCGAGACAGACCCTGGCACCCCCGATATGCTGGTGCCTCTAACTGGCACGCAAGATGCGCAGGGCAACCGCCGCGCTATCACCGCGATGGTCAATGGCATTTTTGACATTGAATCAGACAGCGATTGGACGCCGTTCTTAGGCGCCGGCGTTGGTTGGGGCTTTGTTGGCAACCGCAACATCCGCACTGTCGCTGGGGAAATTCTGGATGATAACAGCAGCGGCCCAGCCGTTCAGGTTATGGCCGGTGTGCGCCGCAAAATTGCCGAAGCAATCGATTTTGGGGTTCAATTTCGTCACACGCGGATTTTCGCCAATGACGTGAGCGCGTTTGGCGCTGAGCATGATGATAGCTTTAAAGCAACAAGCTTGCTTGCCTCATTGAATTTCTACTTCGATCGCCAGGATGCCGCGCCGCCACCGCCGCCGCCGCCCGCTCCAGCCTATGTGGCGCCTCCACCACCCCCGCCGCCGCCTGCGCCAGTAGCAGTGGCTGTTCCAGGGCCATTTTTGGTATTCTTTGATTGGGACGAGGCCAACATCACGCCGGAAGCTGCGGCTATTATCAAAGATGCGGCTGAAGCGTACCGCGAGTACGGCCAAAGCACGATCATGCTTGAGGGCTTTGCCGATACGTCTGGCGCGAAGGACTATAATGATCGCTTGTCAGCGCGCCGCGCGAGTGCCGTGGAGGCTGAGCTCGCCAAATACGGCGTTTCCGCGGACGCTATGACCAAGCAAGCCTTCGGTGAAGGTAATTTGCGGGTGAATACGTTTGATGGCGTTCGCGAGCCTCAAAACCGGCGGGTGCAAATTACGCTTGGTGAGTGATCGCTAAGACACCTTGAGCAAAGAAAAAGGCGCCAAAGGGCGCCTTTTTTGTTTCTATTTGGGCTGCTTAAAAGGGATCGTTCTTATTGAATAACTTTCGCGCCTGCCGATTGCAGTGTTGCAGGCGTACAGCTTTGCAGCGTAGACGGCGCAAGCACGTTTGTACTGGCGACGGTGAGCAGTGTTTGCTGTGATTGCACGAGTGAACGCTCTGCCAGGGCAGCTACTTTTTCACAAAAGCCAGCCGTTTTATAGCTTTGCGTGGCCACCCGGTTCGCGGTGCTCGTGACATGGCGGTCCATGGCTCTGCGATGCGCTTTCCCGTGGACCCGCTGAAAATATCCCGTTAGGATAGTGTCATGACTTTTAATCAGGTTTGCATGGGTTTCCACAAAAGCGTTGTAGCTTTCGGTTACCTTTAGGTGCGGGGCATGCGAACACTGCAGCGCGCCGACCATCAGTGTCGTTTTCAGCCGCCGGACTTGCTCAGCTTCAGCTTCGCCGCCTGACAAGCAAGGTGTTTGCGCTGATGCGGCGCCAGCAGCAAAAACCTGTAGTCCCAAGACGATTGATGTTGTGATGGAAAAAAAACTATTAAAACGCATAAATCCGTTCCGGAATTGTTGTCACCAATTCCTGCCCGCGGCCGAAAGCCCTGTGTATTTCTTATACACTTATTGTCTGCGCGCAAAGTAGGGGCGCTGCGATGAAGAGAGGATTAAGCTTTCGCTCAGATTTTAGATAAAACGCATCACACAAGAGCGGGTTTGAGAGCGTTTAGAATATCCTGTAGCCGTTTGGCATTGGCGCCTAAATCAGAATGCCCGTAAACAGAATGGCTATACATCAACAAGCTCTGCTGCTCTGCGTTCGGGCCAGGCTGGATCGATACGTAGCATAAATCAGGATAGCGCATGAGCGGGGTGCGCACTGTGAAGACCCCGCCGGGCTGCTCGCCAAAGTCAACGCGGTTGACCAGCGTTTCACGCTCAGAAAGCGCATCACGAATACTGCCCATCAAATCATCTGCCGGGGCGGAATAGGGCGCTGTTTCCATCGTGACCATCTTCAAGGTGTCAGCCGGCAGCGCCCCAGACGGCACGGCCAGCGCAGCATTTGGCTTTCGGGAGAACTTTAAGTCCAACACACTGGCTGCTTGCTGCGGCGCTGGCGCCTTGAAGATATGGTCTAACAAGGCCATGATTTGCTCGTTAGCCCAGGATTTGCCCAAGTTGCATAGCCACGCCCATGTCGCCAGCGACTTGCAGTTTGCCCATCATAAAGGCCATTTGCGCATTTTGCTTTCCAGAGGGTGAGGCCGATATGGCGATTGGCGGCGGTGTTGAGGCGATGTCTCGTGTGCCGATGGGGGCTTCCGGCGGAGCGTGGTCATCTGACCCGTCCGTTGCCATGAAG
>JBCCAR010000020.1:0-65413 GCA_039814715.1 Pseudomonadota bacterium | reverse complement strand
TCCCTATTCTATAGTGGTATCAAAAAAACAATACAACACAGTTACTTCAGGTCTAAACCTGAATGTTGGTGCCAGCGATACCATTATAAAAGGTTTTATAAATCTCGATTACCAGTCTGATTGGTATGATGCAAAGCGGAAAAAATCATTCGTTCATTACGACATGCGGACTGATAACCTGCCATATGAAACAAGCAGCGTTGATAATATCTTCTGTTCGCATGTCATTGAACATGTTGAAGAAGAGCATGTTGTCAAATTTTTAAAAGAAGCGCACCGTACTTTAAAACCTGGTGCAACACTGAGGCTTGTTTGCCCAGACACAAGCTTTCTATGGGCAGTTAGTCAATTCGACAATGCCTATTGGGATTGGCTGAAGTCATTTTACCGTAACCGGAGCTCACTTGATGATGTCTCACAATTGACTTCAGCTGATTGTTTAACCCATGTTTCCGCCACCAGGCATTGTAAATTCTTCGACACACTGCATGATTATAATAAAAGCAATCGCTATACATCCAAATCGCCTAATCTGTCGGGCGACTATAAAGCGGAAATGGACCTTCTCACACAAGACCTGAGCTTTGATCCCGATTATGTGTCTACTCATATATCTTGGTGGGATTTTGAGAAGCTCAAGGATAACGCAGAGAAGGCTGGCTTTGCACACGTTATCCAAAGCAAATTCCAAGGTTCAGTATCCGCTCACATGCGTGGTCCAAATTTTGACCGGACGCATCCTGAAATGTCTCTTTATGTGGAGTGCATAAAATAACAGCTATGTGGTCAACAAAACCGACGTATCTTAGCGAGCATAAACATACAGATTCCTGAAACCACTCCGTTCAAACACAAGGTCACAACCTTATGTCCTTCGCTAGCTTAGCAGCTATATTTCAGCCAGATGTACGTGATATCTTGAAAACGTCGCCAATAACGATCGTAGACATCGGCGCGTCCGGAGACCTTGTTGAGCCGTGGGCTACTGTAGCCGACAAAGCGCCAGAAACCATTGAGATAATCGGCTTTGAACCTGACGAAACAGAGTGCGAAAGACTAAACAATGCGGCATCTACGAAAGCAAAACGACCAAAAACGCGATTCATTCCAAAAGCCTTATGGAATACAGCAAGTGCGGTTGATATTCATCTAGCAGAACAAGGGTCGACTTCTAGTATCTATCCACCTAATTGGCCATTTCTTGAAGAGTTCGAAGACAAACATGGAAAGCCACGTACAACAAAATCTATCGTAAATTTACAAGTAGAAACACTTGAGAACGCGACCAGCACCTATGGCTTCTCACCCGATTTTATCAAAATTGACACGCAAGGGGCGGAATACGAGATTCTCGTGGGTATGGCCCGAGTGCTGACAGAACAGTGCATTGGTTGCACTCTAGAGACATGGACGTCACCCGTACACAAAGGACAAAAATTATCGTTTGAAGTCATGGAATATATGCACAAATGTGCATTTCGTGTTTTTGACATCGAACGTTCAGCGGTGTGGCAAAGACGAAATCAAGCCAAACTAAAAAACAACCGCGGCGAACTTGTTGGTTTTGATCTCTTATATTTCAAAGAACCAAAGGCTGTTTTAAAGCTAGCATCTACGAAGCGTATTAAAGCTGCTGTGCTCTGCGATCTGTGGGGTTACAGACGATTGGCCTGCGATGTTCTTGACAGTATTTCTTCGGATGACCAAGTCGAACATTCCAAGGCTTCTATTATCAAGGACATCATAAAGGCTCGCGATGACCAAAAATTTATCAAGCCTCAATCACGTCTTGGCATCGCCAAAGACAAAATTATTGCCAAGGCGCTAGGCTTACGTCCATCGTTTCCAAATATCCACTGATCTAATTGACCTGCCAAAGGAAATGGTTTGGGCCCTCTACATGTCCTTAACCCGACAACACCCTTGGAGTATAATGGATGATATTCAGCAAGAAACCTAGAAATACAAAATGAGCTTGGTAGCGGAGGAGGGATTTGAACCCCCGACACATGGATTATGATTCCACTGCTCTAACCAACTGAGCTACTCCGCCATAGTGTGGCACGTCATGCTTGCCGCGTATACTTTGCAGAGGGTGGCGGGTCAATATGTTGGTCTCCGTTTTGCTCAAACGGTTTGCGAGAGAGACTCTGGAACAAAATGGCTAGAACAATGCGCCTTTTCCGATGACCGTGTTTTTACGAGCCCAAGCCAGCCTGGCTTTGCTTTGAAGACTTACCACCAGCCGAAATGCTATTTGCGTCCATTGCCGAACTTTGTTGGAGCGCTGTTTGTTTTTCACCAGCACGCTCACTGATTGTGCGTATCAGACCCGCCCTGTCGTTCGTGTAAATCGAGACCTCCAGCTTAGCGCGCGAGATCGCGACGTAGAAGCTCTTTTGATCCACGAGATTTGTTTGTCTTGAACTGCTGCTGATCATAACCCTATTGGCGGTGCGACCTTGGGCGGCGTGGATTGTGTCGACATAGGCGTGGCGCAGATGTTGGTCAGATGTCTTGTCTAGGCTCAAGGTTTGCGTTTCGCCCGTTTCGAGTTTGATAACCGCCGCACGGCGCTGGTCGTTTACGGAGATCACTTGCGCGCGTGTCCCGTTATGTCGGCCCCACGCGGGGTCGTTTTTAGTGAACATGATACGGTCCCCAGCCTGTAGTCCGATTGCGCGGCTTTCGTAGGCTTGGCTAGCAGCGGCGCCCCATTGTCTTGGATGCCATGGGATTGCTCGTCCATTCTGCGACCTGAGGGTTAGGGCATTTTTCTTGGCATCAATGGATGCGACTTCATAGCTGATGCTTTTGTCGACGCCCTTTGCGGCATATGATTTCATGAATTGGACAACATCATCTACAGCGTAATTTCGAACGTCTTTGGCTTCTGATCGCGTTAGGCCTTTGGCGACAAGCGATGTAGCGTTTAATGGCTGTCCACTAAGTTCACCGCGTGACTTCAATGCATGTCGAATTTCGGCATTCAGGGCATCGCGACCAGCGCGTGACGGTTCTAGGACGAGGGTGGTGTCGCGCTGCTTCGATGTCAGATTTGCGTAGTCCTTCGCCATTTTTTGAAAGCGGGCATCTCGGTTTTCGATTTCGATGATATTGCCGCCGCCGCTATCCAGTGCGGCAAGTGCTTTTTTGGCATCGCCTTCGACCGCGGCTTCAACGGCTTGTAACGTATGAGCATTGTTCTGCCGCACGATTTGCGCAAGCTTTGCCGTCTGCATTCCGGCGTCTTGAAGCTGCTTGAAGGCTGCGCCAGCTTCTATCGAACCGAGCTGTTTGACGTCGCCAACGAGCACCAATCTGGCGCCCGATGTGTGGGCTATTTGGAATAGGCGCGCCGTGTCGCGAGCGCTGAGCATCGATGCTTCGTCTACAATCCAAACGGAAGCCGCATTCTTCGAAGAGCGATCAGCTCGTGTCTGGTTGATGAAATGGCGCGCTATGGTCGTTGCTTTGGCGCCAAGGGCGTTTCCGAGCGTTTGGGCTGCACTCGCTGTCGGCGCCATTGGCACGACCTGAAGGCCAGCCTCGCGAGCTGATTGGGCATAGAGACTCAAGACCGTCGTGGTTTTGGCGGTGCCTGCATAGCCTTGTAGTGCGGTGATAGAATTGCGCGAAGTGAGAAGCTGGGTTGCTGATACTCGCTGATCTTTCATCCAAGAAAACCCGCTTTGTTCAGCAATATGTGCTGCCTTAGCAATTTCGCGCGCTGACTTTTTGCGGGTAAGAACCGGTGCGACTTTGCTGCGGCCGATAGCTTCGAAGTTGAGCAGCTTTTGTTCATACGCCAGCTGCTTTGGCGTCGTGAAACCAGCAGATTCTACTCCGCGCCGATCCAAGTGCGTTCGGCTCAAAATCGCGCCACGTTGAAGGACTTTAGCTATCTCATTTTGAATCTGGTTTTGCGTTGCATAGCCAAGCGCACGATGCCCTGCTTCTATTTGGAGATCCGTTGCCGCAAAGACGGCGTTTCGTTCGGCAAGGCTCTCAATCGCTTGGGCAACGGACTGATATGCTGCTAGTTCTCCATGGCTTGATAGCGTGGGTTGGTGGTCTCGTACAGCGGCGCGACCCTTTGCCGATTGAACGAGGTGAGATTGCGCTTCCGAATCAAATTCAGCAGCTGTGGCAGTCTTTTGCCAATCCTGAAGTAATGCACATCGGTCTACCTGCGTTTTTCGATCCCGCGTATCGAGCGCGGCGATTTGTTTTTCTTCCGCGCTTGCTGTTTCTCTTGTTTTGCCGCGTTCTGCCAGGCGCGCTTCGATCTGGCTTGCGCGGACGCTAAACGCCTTCATCGTTTTTTGCGGAACACCTTTGATTTCAAAGGTGCTGTCTTTGGCAGTTTCAATCTCATATCCCAGCTTTCTGACGTTAACCGCTAGGGCCTGCCGATAGGTTGCGCCGATCTGCTTTTGCATTTGATAGAGCGCTCTTGGTTCCAGGCTGCGCCACTTTCCCGACTGGTCCTGCGCAGCGTTTAGAATGACTGCGTGCGTATGCAGCTGCGGGTCTTGCGCGCGGCTAGTATCGTGCCGGAAGGTTGCAATGGCGAGGCCTTGAGTGCGTTCTTGCTTGATGCCATCTGCGGATCTTATTCGAGTGAAATTTGCATGGGTTTCGGCAAAGCTGAGACCGGCTTTGACGGCATCGCTATGCGCGATAAATAGTCTTTTGTCGCCTGCAACCTCAGCCATCAGAGAGACGGACTTCGGCGCACTCAGCGTGATATCCCAACCCGGGCGATGAGCAACCCCGTCGCCTCGCAACGTGCCAAACTTTTGGCCGTTGGGCAAATGCCCTTCTAAAAGCTGTTTAAACAAATCTCTATCAACACTGCCGAAAAGCCCAAGCGCCTCAGCGCCATGGCCAGACCAGGCGCTTGGGCTGTCATCATCCCCTGCATAATAGTCATCCGCTTCATAATAGGAGGCCGCTTGACCTGCGCTTGACAATGCGCTGATCGTGGCAACCATCAGACAGGTCCGCCTTCTTTGACCTGTGGCTTTGCCGCAAAAGTGGACGCCATTTGCCAAAGCGTGTCGGCTGTATTGGCCGGGATAAAGCTTCCGTGCATCGCGGGACCACGCTGACGGATATGCTTATCTGCGAAAGCAAGCCTCGCTGCGGGCAGATTATCCGGCATCAGCAACAAACCTGTGAAGCGCGGCAAGCGGAATTCGCTGTCCAGGATAAGCGGGCGCAGCTGGCGATCCGTACCAAGCGATAAAGTTCCGCCGCGTGTGTGATCAAGGGCTTGCGATAAGGGTCGCGTTTCGACCTCCACCTTGCCAATAGTATCGCTGGCCCATCTGCACGTGTCTGGATCGCTCAATTGGAAAATTAGCTTGGTATTTGTGCAGCCAAGCAACGCGTCCGCGCTATTACGCCCATAGACTTGGCGCATCAGGCCGATGCTTTGGAAAGTGAGAATACAGGCGGCACCAAATTTCCGGCCCTGAGGCAAAAGGTTGGTGAGTTCAGGCACCCGGCCAAAGTCTGCAAGTTCATCTAAGATCAACCAAAACCGACGGCTATTGCGTGGCGCGAGCGACAAGATATTTCTCGATGCGACATCTAGCCAGCAGGTCAGCAAAGGCTTTAGAGCGCTGAAATGCTCGGCTTGTCGCGGCACGAAGATCCAAGGTTTGGGCGACGGCTGGTCATCCAAAGTCCTGAAATGATCTCGAAAGTTAAACGCACCGCCTTCACCCGGCTCAGCGCGCAAGAACTGCAGCACGTTTGATGCTTTTGGAAGCATGAAGAGGACGCTCGCCGTCGCGCGGTCCGCATCACTTTCAAACACGCGAGACGCTGCCGATCCTGCGAGCATCTTCTTCAAGCTGGGCTTGGATTGGCTTTGAAGCGCTTCTATCAGATCGGGCAAGCTAGTTTGACCGTCCTGCCACAGACGACGCAGGATGTTGGCGAGGACCAGGCGCGCCATGTCGAGCCACACACTTTCATCGCCGGGATGATCTTCAACAAGGAGTTGATGGGCAATGCGTTCCGCATCGGCAGGATGGGCGATTTCGTCGAATGGGTTCCAGTAGGCGCCGCGCGCATCAAACGGATTGAGAATGATGTCGCCGCGCTCAGGGCGGTAGTAGTGGGCGACGAACTCGCCACTGGTATCATAAACAAGTGCTGGTTCTCCGCGTGATTCGATGCCGTCGAGCTGCTGCCGCAACGCGGTCGTCTTGCCAGTTCCCGTTGAGCCTATAAGCGCCATATGGCGCGTTTCGAGCACGTTGGGCCAGGGGATACTGCCGATTTTCAAAGCCCGTTTATCTGAGCCCTTTCTGGCCAGTCGTTTTAGCGCGCGTTCGGAAACCAAACGGGCGCCTCTGATCTGTTTATCCATGGACACAGCATCGCCAGATGAGCGCCAGAATCGCCAGAGTAAAACTACAACGACGAGAGCGATGACTGTTCCTATGGCAGCGCCTTTAGATGCCTGCTCAAAAAGCAGTGCACGACTTTCGAGCAAGTCGGGATGGTTTCTTAAATTATGCGCGTAGATCGGGCGCGATCCGCCTTCATACCAATAGGTGGAAATGGCTGGGGACGGTGAAGGAGGGAAGACCTCGATTTTAATCTCCGCCCAGACTTGGCTGGCAGCACCCAGAAGCTGGCCTTCCGACATCGTCTTCAGCGGCGAGACGACAGCGCCGCAGAAAGCAAATAGAGCGATTAGTGCGAAAAACACTTTTAAGCGCTTTCCCGCAAAAGCTAGCCGCTGGCCATGGAGGCCTTGCCCTCGATCCAAATGGTTACGTTTGGTCATTGGATGTCCTCCGCAAATGCGCGCAAGGCATGCGCCTTCTGGCGGGCGAAGGCTTGCTCAGCGGCATGCGTGAGCGAGGCATCGAAATCGGCATCTTCCGCCAGAGCGGCGTGCCTGGCGTAGACATAACCAGCGCTAGCGACAAACAGCGTTCGCTCAAGCAGGAGCTCAAGCTGCTGCAAATGCGCTTCCATCTCCGCGAAGTCCGCATGCGCTGTCTCTGTGCTGGGGTATGCGTTTGCCCCAAGCGTCATATCGGCTAAACCCTTTTCAAGCGCGCGGATGGCCACTTGATAGATCGGAATGCCAAGTCGATTTGCCTGCTGTTTGAGCGCCACATGCTGACCACTGGTGACGCGGATCGATAGACTCACCCGGGTCATGGCCGCACCCGATATGCACGCGGCCAGACACTTGGATATCTGCCGAAAAACAAAGCAGCGGGAAAACGGCACGCCGATCGCTTGCGCTCAATTCGTTGATTTTTCAGCATCATGCAGTGCGTACGGTGTGCCCCTATAAAACTGCGATGCAAAGCATCGCAGTCCCCTATTCGACAAATTGAAAAGAACAGGGCTTTACGCATCGGCCTTCTCCCCGTTCAAAGCGGATTTATAGGCAGTTGCCTCTATGACCGTCTGCTCCTTAAGCAGGCCCTTTGCCTGCGCCACAAAGGCGGGAGGTAAGTCGCTGATCAGGCGCGTATGGCAGTCTTCGAACTGGTCGTCTTTGACAGACAAAATGTATTCGATGAAGTGGAAGGGAATGCCCTCCTCTGGGTTCGGCCTGCCAATGCGCACCCACCGAATTTTGTCTTTCGGCCAGTGGCTAAATCTTTGCGAACGGAGATACTCGAGAAACTTGTGGCTACAATCGGATGTCCATGTGTCATGCCCATTCACGACGGTGAGGATGCCGACAAGGAGTGTATCACCCTGCTCTAGACAGGTGAGGCGGCATCGCTCCGGCGCATTGGTTTCTGTCTCTCTGTGGCAGTGAAACGTCGTATCGTCTTGTGGCTCCGGGCCGTCACTAAACGCAATCAAGGCATCCGCGATTTCGGCCTTCGCTTGGTCATCCCACGCCTTTCGATCTGGTGACCGATCAAGACGGTTCTCCAGACCCTTCTCATCGCAATAGGCTTTGATCTCCGCATCAATGGCATCCTGAATGCGTTGGTCAAGGCGATGCGCTTGATCCCAGCTCAATTGCACCCATGCATTGGGCCCTTTCAGCCGCCCACCAAGAGGACGCTCAAACCATGGGCGGCCCCAATAGGGCCCATAGACATTAAGCCAGTTTTTCCGGCCTTCATGCCGACGCAAAACGGGCCAATCGGCCGTAAGCCAATGATAGAGTGAATGACGATTGACGTTGCCATCAATGCCAGTGTCGGCCAATCGCTCCACAAGCTGCGTAAAACGATCTGCCGCTTCGTGAGGCACTTTCACCTTGAGCGACAGTGTTTTCAGATTTTGTGCTTGCTCATCCTCCGATGGCTTAAGCAGTGCTTGAATAAAAGACATAGGTTCTCCTTCGCGGAAACGCCCTTTCGGCTTCATCCGCGTTGTTTGCGTTTAAAGTTCAATTAGAAAGTCGGCGCGCGCCGCTAGTACAGTCGGCGCTGCCGGGTTTCGATCCACTGATCGACGTCTCTAGACAGCCAGCGAATACGGTTGCTGCCAATCTCAACAGGCGCAGGAAATTCCCTCGCCTTGCATTTGCGCCAAAGCGTCGACCGTGCCCTGATGCCGGTGGCGGTCATGACGTCCTTGGCTGTTAGAAGCTGTTGGTTTGGTTGCATCGGTTTCACCTCCTTTCCGTGGGAGGCATCAGTTTACCGATAGAAAAGAAGCAATACAGTTTGAAACCGTTTATAATCGTCCAGGCTTCCTGCAGAAGCACCCTAGTTTTGCCAATCCAGTTCGATGCCCTCCATTGTACCAGCACGCATTTTTTTGACGGCTTCTATCATAGTGTTGCGGCCGGCATTACGCTCCTTTTTGGCATTGAAACGCGCAGATAGTTCTTCGGCCAGCCCAGTATCCGAGTTTATTGAGGG
Source organism: Pseudomonadota bacterium (assembly GCA_039814715.1). Lineage (GTDB taxonomy): Bacteria > Pseudomonadota > Alphaproteobacteria > Sphingomonadales > CAKZYD01 > CAKZYD01. Next base: position 56,543 of record JBCCAR010000020.1, on the reverse strand, counting down.
CGCCTCGGCGTCAGCACGAATATTGCGGATTTCATGGACTATTTTCCAGGCCCATTCGATTTTCCAGCGATCTACTTTGGCGGCGCTAAGCGATGCTTCTTTTAAACGCCCGAGCGCATAGTCACTGCAGTCCGCCAAAGCGGTCATATCTCCCGTCGAAAACGCCCGCTCCAAGGCAATAAGGTACGCCGCTACGTCTTTCGGAATCGCAACCCGGATTGGTTCCATGGAGTTTTTGCCAGGGTAGTTTTCTGTGACGTACCTGACAAAACGTTCGCGATCTATTCGCCTTGGCGAAAACAGTAGCCCAGATAGCTCATCGCGGAACAAATTGTCATCATGCTAGACTATACGATCACCTTTGCCACTACCAGTCTCGACAAAAGCGGTTTTCATGGATTGTTTTGAAGTGAGCTGGCTCTTCATCCTCCACAACAGGCCTGACGTTGGAAAATGAGGAATAACGGTATCGATTAAGTTGTCATTTCTCTCCCAATTTTTTCTGCGCTGGGCGTAAGCGCCAAAGGCGAGAAATATGAAAATGGCCATGAACACTAGCGAAAGTACGTAAAAAATAGGGCCGCCCGCTTGGGAATAGAAGACCCAACCAGATACGCCGGCCAGGATAACAAAAGCCGCCGTAACTCTCGTCAGATTTGAACGGAGCCGAGCGCGCATTCTCAGGGCCCGAAACTCTGCTTGGAGGGATACCGACTTTGCATTTTCTGAGTACATTTTTTCAACCGCCTCAAGAAGCGATCTCAGTTCAGTGTAATTCTCAGGATTGGGTTTTTGATCTGCCATAAGCCTCATTCCATGAAAAACTGATCCACCTATCCCACCAACACAGCAAAAATGCTGAAAACGAAAGGCATGATGTCGGTTCAATCAGCATTCATGCTGTGCCTCCATCGTGCACGTAGAACAGAATTATTAGATCAAATACCGTGCTAAAACTACGATCTGTTGCTTAAGGATGGAATGAAACGACCTACGCGCATTGATGAGCTATTCTGTGTCCCGAGAAAGCCGTGCTGCGATGTTCATACGGTGTGAGTAAAGGGCCTCAAGAATGATGGTATCTGGGCTTTTGACGCAGAAGAAAATGGAGACCGGAAAACTCTTGAGATGCCATTTCCGGAATTCTTTGCCGTCCAACTGGGTATAGATGACACACGCCAGAGGCTTGTTCGCGATAAACTTGACGCTTTCTTCGATCTGATCAACGAATTTCAGAGCAATTAACTTGCCGGCCCGGTCCCGGTAACTGGCCGTGATGTTAAGTAATTGCCGCTTGAAGAGATCACTGCGACGTATCACCGGCATGCGCCCTATGCCTCGGCGGCTCTACGGGCTTCGTCCAAATCACTCTTAGTCCAATTCGCATACTGGTTTTCATGCAGGGATTGCGAGAGCAAGGACCGTATCTCCCTGCGCTCCTGCTCGAACGCCGTTTCCATATGACGCCGCACTAAATCACGAATGAATTCGCTGGGAGTCTCATAAAGAGCGCCTTTGCCCGTAATCTCTCCAACATAAAGTGCCAATGGGTCGGGGAGTGTCGTATTCAACCGTTTGACCATTTTGTTTTCATGAGCATCTGACATCGTAGTACCTTCTTCTATTCCGATTATTCCGATTCATTATCACACAATTGCGCGCTGAGCGTCAACTGAGGGCAAACTTAGCGCGCATCCAATGCGAAGTTAGTAAAAGACAATCTGCAGCCCACTGTTACGTAGTCCCTCATACAACGAAGCAGCAGTAGGCTTTCGCTTGATTCGGCACCTAAAGCCGAAACGGGGTCACATGGGATACCCAAACAATGGACCCGTCACAGGCCCCATTGGACAAAAACCGAACCCCGAAAAAATTCAGCTGTTTCAATGGGTAATTTGGAAACTGCACTTGCTGTGCACTTGCGTCAATTTCGCACCCCTGAACCAAATCACCTAAGTCATTGAAATCATTGGCGCACCCGACAGGATTCGAACCTGTGACCTCTGCCTTCGGAGGGCAGCGCTCTATCCAGCTGAGCTACGGGTGCTGTGGCCGACTGTGTCGACCTGTTCGCAAGCTTTAGCGCTTTTGAACTGCGAACGTCAACGATGGGCATCGTTTGACGCGTATTAACAAAGCTACTGTTTCGGTAGATACATAGATAGAGCCTGCAAGCAGTGCTGCGCCAGCATGGCTGAGCGCTCGGGGGACCAGCCGGTTAAGGGGTGCGGGGTATCTACGGTATCTTTGAAGGGCATTTCTAACGTCATGGAGACAGCGCCAAATGTTTCGGCAATGTAGTTGGTCGACATGCTAAGGTTGGCCTTGCCGGCGGGCGCGGCAGGATAGCCGATTTTGGTTTGAAAATCAGGCGACAGCTGTTCCAGCAGCGCTTTGTAGCGCTGCAAACCTGCTTGTTGATCTTGTGTAATGCTTGGGATGCCTTCAAAGCCGGCGATGAAATTATATGGCAAAGCTTCATCGCCATGCACATCCAGGCAAAGGTCAACGCCCGTCTCGTGCATCTTAGCGCGGACATGATAGACTTCAGGCGAGCGCTCTAGCGTTGGCGATGCCCAGACTCGGTTTAGGTTGACCCCAACAGCATTGGTGCGCAGATGTCCGCGGCTGCTTCCGTCGGGGTTCATATTTGGGATAATATGTACCGTGGCGTGCTGCGCGAGCGTCCGGGCAATGGGATCATCGCCATCAGCCAGCATTTGGACGCCCCCTTCCATCCACCACTCGGCCATGGTTTCCCCTGGATGCTGGCGCGCAATGAGCCAGACTTGGCTTGGGCCGGACCCATAGCGCAGATAGTCCATAGTGCGCCCGTCAATGGTGGTGCCAAGCACGGTATAGTCAAAGCGCTCGCTGGCAAGGGCTTGGGCGATGAGATCATGATGCCGGGTCATGGGATAAGGCGCAAAATAAGCCAGATGAACCCGCGGCGCGGGCATGGTCAAAGAGATAGTCAACTTGCCGCCGGTATATTGCGTCGGCACACGTTGCCAGGTCTCGCCATCCAAACTCATCACAGCTTCATAATTCTCCCAGCCCTTGACATAGGCTGCGCCGCCCGCATTGAGGATGGTCAGCGTCACCGCTTCACCTTGCGGATGGGCCAGAAGAAAAGAAAACCACTGATAAAAATCAGATTGCGCATCCCGGCGTATTTCAAGGCGCACATCGGCTGGATCATCAATCGAAATGGGAAGGATATTGCCGCCGTCAAATGCGGCATTGATTGAAACCATGATTGCTTGGCCTTAAGCTTGAGAACTGTAACGCAGCCTTAGCATTTTTAGCGCTAAAACCAAGACTTAAGGCACCGCAGCGCCACGCTTTGGAGGAAACTCATGTCGCTTAGAGACCGCAATGTTCTGGTAACTGGAGGCGCGGGCTATATTGGCTCCCACGCCGTTTTGGCGCTGCAAGAAGCAGGCGCACGGGTGAGCGTGGTGGATAACCTGGTCACCGGCTTTCGCTGGGCGGTTGATGACAACGCCGCATTTTTTGAAGCCGATATTGGGGACGGCGCCGCTGTCACAGAAATCCTTGAGAAACAAGAAATACAATCAGTGTTGCACTTCGCGGGCTCAGTCGTTGTGCCAGAAAGCGTATCTGATCCGCTGAAATACTATCGCAATAACACTGCAAATACGCGCACGCTTTTGGAGGCTGCTGTCAGCCATGGCATAGAAGACTTCATTTTCTCCTCTACAGCTGCAGTTTACGGCACGCCAAGCGTGAGCCAAGTGTGCGAGACAACGCAGACGGTGCCTATTAACCCTTATGGCACGTCAAAGCTCATGACGGAGATGATGCTGGCTGATGTGGCCCAAGCCCATCCCTTGCGTTATGCGGCGCTGCGGTATTTCAACGTGGCGGGCGCAGACCTGAAAATGCGGACCGGTCAATCCACCAAAGGGGCAACGCATTTGATCAAAGTTGCAGTGCAAACCGCTTTAGGACGACGCGACAAAATGGCGATGTTTGGTACGGACTTTGACACAGTCGATGGGACGGGGGTACGTGATTATATCCATGTGAGTGACCTGGTCTCAGCCCATGTCGCAGCGCTTGAACATTTAGTGAGTGGTCAAGACAAAGCGTTGACCATGAACCTAGGCTACGGGCGCGGCGCGTCGGTGAAACAGGTGATAGACACAGTTGAAAAAGTGACGGGGCTAGCAGTCGCGCATGAGGCAGCCCCGCGGCGCGCTGGCGATCCAGGTGAATTGGTATCTGATGTGTCGAAACTAAAAGAGACGCTCAACTGGACGCCGTCTCATGACGATCTAAACGTGATCGTGCAAACGGCCTTTGATTGGGAAAAGCGGCTAAACCATTAGGCAAAGGCTGAGCGGCAATCCCCGTCGCTTTGCTTTTTTGCAAATGCAGATATTGGACTTGGCTGCGAGGCCATAATGCCCTCAATCATGGATTTGAGCCGAAGGCCCTGAAAATCGATTTTACAGATGGTGGATGCTGCATCAGCGCAGTCCTTGGCGGCCATGAGCAAGCTGCGGTCTAACGTCGACCAAACATGCACTGGCCCAGCATATCCCGCCCTCCGCAGGGCTGGTAGCGTTTCGCGGCAATCGTCATAGGGCTGGAGCCTATAATCCAGCAACACAATGTCCGGCATCATGTGCTCTAAGCATCGTTCGGCTTGTTTAAGTGAATAGGCTGTTTCAAAAATTATAGAGTCTGAAAAATATCGTTCCACTATAATGGTAAGCAACTTGGTGATCTGCGGACAATCATCCACAAGCAACAAACGTTTGGCCACGCCCTTTGTACTCCCGCCCTGGTTTTGCCATGTTTCGGCTTGCGCGGACTTTTGGCCAATAGAGTTAACAACGCGTAAATATCTTAGGCTTGACCGCCGTTTTCCACAGCTTACAGATCGATTTTTAAAACTGTTCTATTTTCGTTTCCATCACAACCCGTTTTAGAATTTTTCTAAAGTGGCGTAGCTGGATCACCGAAAACGATGAAGCCAGGATTGAGAAACTTGTCAGCTTGTTTTGCATAAGCAAAGGCGCTGCCATCGGTTTTTGTAACGCGCCCTCCAGCGGCCGACACAACGGCGTGTCCTGCCGCAGTGTCCCATTCACAGGTGGGGCCAAAGCGCGGATATAGGTCCGCCTCTCCCGTTGCAATCAAGCAAAACTTAAGAGAGCTACCTGCGGAGACCAGATTTCCCACATGTTTCGTTGCGAGATATTGGTCGGTCTGCTCATCGCGGTGAGATTTGCTGGCGACTACTTTTAGCTTGGATTGGTCCGCTGCTGCAACACCTAGCGGCTTAGGCTCAGAAACACGAAGGCCATCAATGCTGACTTCAAAAGCGCCGTGACCGACAGCGCCATAAAACAGGCGCCCTCTTGCCGGCGCATAAACGAGGCCAAGCACCGGCATATCCTTCTGAATAAGACCCACATTCACAGTAAAATCTGTGCCGCCTTTGATAAATTCCTTGGTGCCGTCGAGCGGGTCAATTAGCCAGAAAAACTCCGTCAACGCTTCAGGCAAATCACCCGCAGCTGCAGCTTCTTCTGCGACAATCGCCCAATCGGGCACTTCCGCCTTTATAGCTGCAATCAGCATGGCTTCAGCGCGTTGATCAGCTTCCGTCACGGGGGACTTATCGTCTTTTTCCATCACAGCCGCGCCTCTGGTCCGTACAGCCATTGCGGCACGGCCAGCGGCCAATACAACAGGGATTAATGCGGTGGTAAGAGCCAAGTCAGGCGCAGGATTGGTCATGCAGAAGATCTACTTTCATTAGCTGCCCTGCCGTCGCTGGCGGCGCAAGGCGATTGCGATTACAGCGTTTTACGCGAGCGAGACCAGATCGCAACCGCCACAAACCCCGCAGCGCAAAGCAGACCTAGCCAGAAACCCGGGGCACTTGCTGTCATCACAAAATCGCTGAAACGAATGAAGAAAGCGTCAAACCCGCTCTGCGCTCCAGCTTCAGACAAAGAGCGCGATGCGCGTATTGCGTCTCCAAGGCGTTCTGCAATAACGCGCGCGCCAATCTCGTTGAGTAGCCATCCTGACCCAAGCAAAATAGCCTCTGCCAGCACAATGATGGCCACTGGCAAGAGCGCCAACAAGAACGGAGACCGCGGCGCAAGCGCGGACATCATTAACAGATAGGCAAAGATCGGCGCGACCCAAAGGGCGTAGAGACTGTAATAACCAGCAAAGCTGATGAACAAGCGCAGCAGCGGCAAATCCCCTAAAAAGCCCCAAATATTTGCTATACCGCGCACAGAGAAGACCGTCGCAGTGGCAACACTCAGCACCAAAGTAAGGAGGATCATCACCACAATGGCAATGAGCGGCCCAATGAAGGACGCTGTGAGGTATTTGGCAAGAACGACCTGTGTGTCACTGACCGGCATGGACTTAAAAAACAGGATTGTCCGTTCAGTACGCTCTTCATACAGCGCGTAAAGCATGACGAAAAATGCGACGAGATTAGCCACAAAGTATATGGGCAGCCCAATAAAGCCGAAGGACGCGGCAATTGTTTTGCCAGCCTTTTGAAATGACTGAGGATCAACAATCGTGTCATTATCGATGGCGATATCAATGTCGCCGAAGTTGATATTCAGGCCCGCCGTCCCAAAAATGAGCTGCGCTAAGGCAAAGGCGGCAATCAGCCCAGCGATGACCAACGGCGTGATGATCATGCTCGCGCGGTGTTGCAGCAGTTCTGCGCGGATAAGGCCCATCATTTTTCGCATGACTTAAACATTCCCCCCTGCACCGTCGCCATCCCGCATCTTTGCGATGAACAAGTCCGTTAAGCTGGCGCGGCGCACATCTCCCAGCGCAACGAGCTGCGCGCGGTCAACGCCGTCGAAGAGATAGGTGCTACGACCAATCCCTGTGCGTTTTGATATGGGGCTCAGTGCCATGGCCGCGCCATCCATCTCTGGCAAAGCTTCCAGCAGAAGGAACCGGCCCGCCACATCCTCCATTGCTGTGTTGAGAACGATTTCGCCTTTGCTTAAGAAAATCGCATGGCTCAAAATCTGATCAATTTCATCGATTTGGTGCGTGGTGACGATGATCGTGCGGTCATTGTCAAAGAACTCACCAATTAAAGCGTCATAGAAACTGCGCCGGTGGACAACATCGAGACCCAGCGTTGGCTCATCCAGAACCAACAAACGCGCGTCGATGGCAAGGACGATACTGAGGTGCAGCTGCACAGTCATACCCTTGCTCAGGTTTTTAATGCGCATCCCTGGCGTGATGTTGGTCGTCTCAGCCAACCGGCTAAGCGCGGCTTTTCGATCAAACTTTGCATGCACATCATCGACATAGCGCAACACGTCGCGAACGCGCATCCACTTTGGCAACGTAGCCACGTCGGAGATAAAGCTCACATCCTCCATGAGCTTCGCGCGGTGTTTATAGGGATCGAGGCCCAAGACCGATAGCGACCCATCGCAGGAATGAAGGCCGAGCAAAGCGTTTAACAGCGTTGTCTTTCCAGCGCCATTAGAGCCGATAACACCGACCACCTGCCCGGCTGGAATGCTAAAGGAGCAAGGTCTGAGTGCCTCAAATTTTCCGTAAGACTTCGCCAGTCCTTCAGCCTGGACAATGGGTGTGTTTTCGCCGCCCGTCATGATGCGTCATCGCCTTTAACTTTGGGGGTTGATTTGGGAAGATCGTCTAGGGTCAGGCCAAGGCGCTGCATGCGCGCTTGGATCAGCGGCCATTCTTCCTTCAAAAAGGCGTCTCTCTCGCGAACTGCAAGGCTTTTGCGCACGCCGGGCGCGACAAACATGCCAAGCCCGCGCCGCTTTTCCACAATGCCGTCAGCGGCCAGCTCTTGATACGCCTTAGACGCCGTTAAGGGATTGATTTGATATTCAACCGCGACTGTACGCACAGACGGCAGCGCATCGCCTTCCCCCAGCGCGCCTTCTAAGATCAGCGATATCATGCGATCTTTGAGCTGCCGATAAATCGGCTGGTCATCGTTCCATTCGATCGTCAAGCAGCGTGTCCTGGTTACGGTTAGCATTTTGTGCGTATTCGAGAGATACAGCTGGTGTGTTGGTACCCTAACACACCTTGCAACGTCAAGGCATTTATATCGGGCTGATATATGAGCGCGCTACGGGAAGAGGTGCCGCAGGAAAAAGCGCATCGTGGTTTCTGCCACATGTTGGCGCACGCCTTGTCCGCGAAAGCCATGCTTTTGGCCAGGGTACAACATGGTCTCAAACGGCACGCTTTTGCTTTGCAAGGCCTCCATCAGCGCTGTGCTGTGATCTAGCAATACATTGTCATCGGCCATCCCGTGGATCAGCAAGAGCGGCGTTGACAAGCCATCAATGTCAGCAAAAACATTCGAGCGTTCATAGTTAGCACCGCTGTCTTCGGCTGGCTGGCCCATATAGCGCTCGGTATAGTGGGTGTCGTAGAGCTCCCACTTGGTGACCGGCGCGCCTGAGACACCCGCAGCAATGAGATCGCCATGCTGCATCAGCAGCTTCAAAGTCATGTAGCCACCATAGGACCAGCCCATCACGCCAATGCGCTCTGCATGGACGCGCGGATGATTGGCGAGAAACTCCAGAGCAAGGCGTTGATCTTCGACCTCCGGCCCACCCATTGCCTTATATAAAGGCGCTTCAAAGACATGCCCGCGGCCGCCCGCCCCGCGATTGTCTAGCCGCATGAGCGCAAAGCGTTGCGCATAGACCTGATCATTTAGCGCTCCAAAAGACCGGCGGACGAGCTGAGCATGCGGGCCGCCATAAACATCGAGCAACGCCGGCACCTTGCCTTTACCTTGTGGCAGCAACAGCATGTACTCAAGCGCGGTGCCGTCTGGGCGCGTGATGGTTCCATATTCCGGCATAATATGGTCAGCTAAATACGGCGCATAAGGGTGGGTTTCATCGAGCGCGTTTTCTTCAATCCAACGGATCAGGTCACCGTCTTGAGCGAATAGGCCGACCTGCGGCGGCTGCGCAGGGCTGGAGCGATTGATCAACACGGTCTTAAAGTCGGGCGAGACCGTGACTTCATTCCAATACCCCTCCTTGGTAACGCGTATCGGGACGCCCGGCGTGTCATAGGAAACGACGTAAAGATGCTTTTCGAGCGTAGCGTCCATACGGCCGGTGAAGAACACCTGTTCATTCTCCTCATCAACGGCCTCGATGGCATCGACTTGCCAGGACCCCGCCGTAATTGACCGCACAAGGTCTCCACCGCGCGTCAGGAGATAAAGATGCTTATATCCTGTGCGCTCAGACGCCCAAATAAAGCCTTGGCCGGCCTCAAGGACCTCCAAATCATGATGCAGATTGACCCAAGTCTGCGCTGTTTCCTGCCACAATCGCTTGGTTTTGCCAGTTTTTATATCGGCTTCAAGGACGTCTAGCGTCTGCTGGTTCCTGCTTTGCCGTTGCACCAGCAGACCATCACTACCGGACAGCCAGGAAACGCGCGCAAGGTAAATGTCTTGTTCTCGCCCCAGATCAATTTCCTGGTAGGCGCTTGGGTCGCTTATGGGAGCCACAAAGAGCCGCACAAGCGCGTTGGTAGTTCCTGCTCTTGGATAGCGCTGCTCAATAATCGTTGCGCCCTGCGCGCCAATATCGACCCGCTGGATGACATCCACAGGCGCTTCGTCGATCATTGTATAGGCGATGTGTTTGCCGTCCGGGCTCCACCAATAGCCGGTATCGCGGTCCATCTCTTCTTGAGCCACAAATTCTGCAACACCGTAGCTTATCGTTGGCGTCGCAGCGGGGCTAAAGGGAATAGCGCTTCCCCCTTGTGCGGGCTGAATGTACAAACCACCGCCGCGAATAAAGCTGACCATGGCTCCATCGGGCGAAAAGCGCGCATCTGTTTCGAACGTCTCAGCGTCTGTGAGTTGCGAGACCTGCGGCTGCTCGCGGGAAAGATCAACGACCATCAACCGCCCATCAACTGGCACCAGGAGGCGGTCACTGCGCTCTTTTGGCCAGCTATAGCCTACAATGCCGGAGGATTTTATGCGCTGGCGCTCGCGCCGTGCTTTTTCAGCTTCTGAGAGTGCCGCGCCGGCCTGCGCAACATCTTTATAAGCAAGCAAAGGCGCACTTTTGCCTGATTGCACATCCGCCGACCAAAGGTCGGTTATGGACACATCGGCTTCGCTCGGCCTTAAAAAAAGGATTTGTTTACCATCCGGGCTAAAGGTGAGCCGTCCAGCAGTGGGGCCATACAGAGATGGTTCTGATAGAATGCGCTCGAAGGTCAGTGCGGTATCAGCGCTGGCAGGAAGAGACATGATGCAGAAAACACCCAGCAAGAGAAATTTCATCGGAAAAACCCTGCATTTCATCCAACCGCCCCTTTTGCAACGTATATCATTCCGGTATATGCACACCGAGTTCTTGATGCAGTGAAAATGCAAGGAAAGGCAACGAAGTTCAAGTGATGAGACGCCAGGGACCATCGTCTGTTGTAGCTGCCTCGCTAAGCGCCCTAGCGCTCGGCGCCTGTACGCCGGCCGTGCCGCAGCGTGCACTTGACGGCGATGTACCGCCGCCGCAAGCCTGGAGCGCGAATGAAGACGTAAGCGCTCAGCCGCTCACAGATGCTTGGATTGAGAATTTTGAAGATACCCGCCTGGCCGAATTGGTGGACATCGCAAACGAGCGCAACCCAGACCTGCGCATTGCCTTCGCGCGCTTTGAACAGTCGCGCGCCTCGGCCAAGATCGCCTTTGCCGATCGCTTGCCCAGCTTAAACGCGACCTTCACCTCGACGCGCCTGCAAAGCCGGTTCACCGCGCCAAACGGGATCGTCGGCGTGGTACGGCAAAACCAGTTTGTGTTGTCTGGCGAAGTAAATTGGGAGCTCGATGTTTGGGGGCGGGTTGCAGCGAATGTTGCTGCCGCTGATGCAGACTATCTGGCAACGCAAGCCGACTTAGAGGCCGCCCGGCTCTCCCTCGGCGCCAATGTCACGCGCAGCTATTTCGAAGTGATTGCAGCCGCAGAGCTCCTCGCCTTGGCCAAAGAAACGGTCACGAGCTTTGAACGCTCGCTGCGCATTGTCGAATCGCGCTATCGGCGCGGCATTACCAATGCGCTGGATGTTCGCCTTGCAGCAAATTCATTGGAAGGCGCGAATGCACTGGAAGTCCAGCGTGAGAGCGGCCTAGATAATGCGCGCCGGTCGCTTGAAGTGTTGCTCGCGGAGTATCCAGCAGGCAAAATTGCGGTCTCACAGGCCCTTCCGCCGCTTGAACCGCTGCAGGGCCTTGGCCTGCCCGCCGAGCTGCTTAACCGCCGCCCCGACGTCGCAGCAAGCTACGTGCGGCTCGCAGCGGCGGACTACCGCGTCGCCGCTTCCAAAAGAGAGTTGCTGCCAGCGATCAACTTAAACGGCTCATCCGGCAATCAAACCGAGGCCTTTTCAGACTTTCTGGATTTTGACAGCCTCGTGTGGCGCATTACGGAATCGCTCACACAGCCGCTGTTTCAAGGCGGGCGACTGCGCAATAATGTGAAGCTGAACAAAGCACGGGCTGACGAAGCGCTCGCAACTTACGCCCGCACAGTGCTCACCGCCTTTCAAGAAGTTGAAACAGCGCTCGCCAATGATCGCTTTTTAGAGGAGCGCGAAGCGTTTCTAGCAGCGGCCGTTGAAGAAGCCGCCGCCGCCCAGCGTCTAGCCCAGCAGCAATACAGCCGCGGCCTCACCCAAATCTTGAATTTACTCGACTCCCAAAGGCGCGAACTCGATAGCCGCAATCAGCTTATTGATATTCGCCTTGCCAGAGCGCAAAACCGTGTCAATCTCTACCTCGCGCTTGGCGGACCTGTTACGCGCAGCGCTTCGGAGGCATCTCTATGAGCCATCAAAGGCTAACGGCGATTATCATAGCCGCCCTCGTCCTAGGCGGCGGCTTGGCCGTTTTCTTATTGTTCGTTGGTAAGCCAGAGCCTGAACGCAACGAAGAAAGCCGCTTCGCCCCGATGGTTGAGGTCCGGCCGCTTACCCGCGAAGATTTGGCAATCACCGTAGAAGCGCAAGGCAATGTCGCGCCACAGCGGCAGATAGAACTTGTAAGCCAAGTGGGCGGCAAAGTGACGAAAATTGCGGGCAATCTCTTTGACGGGGAGTTTTTTGCAGCAGATGAAACGCTTGTTTGGATTGATGAACGTGATTTTCGCAATGCCTTGACCCGGGCTCAAGCTGATGTCGCCAGCGCGCGCCAACAGCTCGCATTGGAACAAGCCGAAGCAGACCAGGCGGCGCGCGATTGGGAGTTGCTTGGCGGTCAAGGCGAGCCTACGCCTCTTGTGCTGCGTAAGCCGCAGTTGGCCGAAGCGCAGGCCCGGCTCGATGCAGCCCAGGCCAGCTTAGCCGACGCCAAACTAACCTTAGAGCGAACGCAGCTCAGCGTTCCCTTTGCAGGGCGCGTTCGTGAGAAAAACGTCGATATCGGCCAGTTTGTAAGCCCTGCCCAAACGGTAGCAACAGTCTATGCGACCGATGTTGTTGAAATTCGCCTGCCTTTGACGGACCGCCAAGCAGGCTTTCTTGATCTCCCCATGTCCCCACTCCAGAATATGGACCCCGTCCCCGTCGTTATACGCGCGACGATTGGCGGTAAGAAAACGACTTGGGACGGCATTATACGCCGCACAGAAGGCGCTATCGATCCAAGAAGCCGAGTCATTGTCGCCATTGCAGACGTGGAAGACCCCTTCAACCTTTTGCCCGGCGCCAACCCATCTCGCCCGCCGCTCAGCGTCGGTTTATTTGTCACTGCTGACATCACCGGCAAGCGCTACAGCGATGTTGTCCGCGTCCCCCGCCGTGCGTTGCGAGATAGCAACGAGATAATTACCGTCAATGATAAAAACCAATTGGAGTTTAAAACCGTAGAGGTTCTTAGAACAACGGCAGACTATGCATATATCCAACAAGGTCTCAGCGACGGGGACCTGCTACTCATGACGGACATTGAAGCCCCGATCAACGGAATGGCCGTGAGGGTTTCTGGCAGGGCAGAGACACCAGGCGGGGCCGCCCTAGGCAGTGTCAGTGCGGGAGGCGCACCATGAATAAATTGATCGCCTGGTTTGCCGACAACCCTGTTGCTGCAAACTTACTCATGATCGCGATCTTGATTGGCGGCACCTTTGCCTATCTCGTTCAAGTTGACCGCCAGTTCTTTCCCTCGGTTTCTTCGTCTTCCGTGGGCGTCACGGTCAACTATCTCGGCGCGGGGCCTGAGGAAGTTGAGGAGCGGATACTCATCCGCATTGAAGAAGCCATCCAAGACCTTGACGGCATTAAGGAAATCACCTCCACCGCAACAGAAGGCGTTGGCCAGGTCGTGGTCGAAGTCCAAAATGGCTATGACATGCGCGAGCTCATGGACGATGTAAAAGCGCGGGTCGATGGCATCAATACCTTTCCCGGCGAATCTGAACGTCCGATTGTATCTGAGTTTGCGCGTTCCCAAGAACAGCGCGAAATGATGCTCGCCATTTACGGCGAATTAGACGAAACGACTTTGAAAAAATGGGCGGAGCGTATTCGCGATGATATCGCAGCCATCGACAAAATTGACAAGGCCGAACTCCAAGCCGTGCGCGACTATGAAGTTGCCATTGAAGTGCCAGAGGAAAGCTTGCGCCGCTATGGCATAAGCCTCGCAGACGTTCAAAGGGCCGTCTCAAGCAATTCTCTCAACTTGCCGGCCGGAAACATCAAGTCAGACTTTGGCGACATCACGCTGCGCACCCTCGGCCAAGCCTATAATAAGGCTGATTTTGAAGACATAGTCGTTGTTCGACAGTCCGACGGAACAGTCATAAAAATCAAAGACATTGGCACCGTCATTGATGGCTTTGTTGAGCGAGATTTACGCGCAAGGCTCAATGGACAGCGCGCGATTTTGCTCAATGTCGTGTCTGTATCTGACCCAGATGTTACCCGCACAGCAAGGATTGTTCGCGGCTTTTTGGAAGACGTTGCACCAACGATCCCCGAGGGCCTGAATGTCACGGTGCTTGATGACGCATCGCTCACGTTCAAAGACCGCATTAGCATGCTGCTAGGCAACGGGTTGAGCGGGCTACTGCTGGTCTTTGTTGTCTTGCTTTTATTCCTGCGCCCTGCGGTAGCGATTTGGACCGCCGTCGGCATTGGCATCTCGTTCTTTGGCGCAATGTGGGCCATGGCGTGGCTCGATATGTCGCTCAATATGATTTCCCTCTTTGCCTTTCTATTAGTGCTCGGCATTGTCGTTGATGATGCGATCATTGTGGGCGAAGCCATCCACGCGCGCCATGAACGCGGCCTGCGCGGTCTAGAAGCGGCCGTGCGCGGCGCGACCCGGGTCTCCAGCCCTGTCTTCCTGGCCGTACTCTCCACACTCATCTTTTTCGCGCCGATGCTGGCCGTTCCCGGCGCATGGCGCGATGCGGCGATCAATATTCCTCTTGTCGTATTTGGCGCCCTCTCCTTCTCCTTAATTGAGAGCCTGCTCATCTTGCCAGCGCACCTAAAAGACATGAAGCCGCTTCCTAAAGTGCCAAATGGGTTTATGCGGTTCCAAGAGCGCTTTGCGAATGGCATGCGCAACTTCATTGAAAACCGCTATCGCCCGCTCATCAGTCTTGCTTTGAAGTGGCGCGCCGTGACGGTGACTGGATTTGTTCTCTTCTTCATGATTTGTTTGGCGCTCGTGGGCGGCAGCTGGATCAGGCTTTCCTTCTTTCCTGACGTGGTCGCAGACTTTGTTGCCGTGACAATTGAATTGCCCGAAAATGCCGCATTCGATCGCTCAACCGCGCTACAAGAGCGCCTTGAAGCCTCGGCAAAACAAGCCAATGATAGCATGGAAAAAGAAGGCTATACGCCGCTTGCAATGGTGATGGCGTTTGCTTTCGACAATGAAATTCAAGGCTTTGCCTTTCCGTCTTTAGAAGGTGTGGAAGGCGTTGATGCTGCTGAATTTGCGCGGCGATGGCGAGCAAATCTAGGCGAAATTCCAGCGGCGAAGGACATTACCTTCACCACGGCGATCGGCCCGGACGGTAAAGCGATTGACATTCAAGTTTCTGGCCCAAACAGCGAAGAGATGACCCGCGTAGTCGAGATGATCAAAGCGGAATTGCGCAGTTATGGGGGCATCTATGACGTGAAAGATTCCATGTCTGATCCCCAGCCGGAAATCATCTTGAACCTGCGCCCGCAAGCAGAAAGCCTTGATCTGGGCCTCTCTGATTTGGCCCAGCAAGTGCGCCAAGGCTTCTTTGGCGCAGAAGCGCAGCGCATTCCGCGCGGCAAAGATGATGTGCGGGTGATGGTGCGCTATCCGCGCGAAACGAGGGAGAGCATTGAAAGCCTGAGCGAAACCCGCATCCGAGTTGGCGATGGCATTGAAATCCCCTTCGATGCGGTAGCAGAAGCCGAATTAGGCACAGGCTCTGTGCGGATTGAACGTGAGGACCGCCAGCGCGTTGCCCATATAACAGCCGAAGCCCTTAGCAGCACCGACCCGAACCAGGTGATGCGCCAGATTTTCGAAGAAAAACAAGACGAGTGGGCGCAGGCCTTCCCGCGCACACGCATCAAAAAGGCGGGCGATGCCGAAGATCAAGGCGAGTTCGTAGTGGCCCTGGTCACGAATCTCGTTGTCGCCGTCTTCGTGATTTACGCTGTGCTCGCAGTGTCATTTCGCTCCTACGGCATTCCAGTCATCATTCTAACGGCCATTCCCTTCGGGTTCTCGGGCGCAGTCGTCGGGCACGGCCTGCTGGGCATGAACATTTCTATGTTCTCTATCCTTGGCGTCGTTGCCGCTGCCGGCGTGGTTGTGAATGATAACCTGGTGCTGCTCGATCATCTCGGCCGGCTGCGCAAAGAAGGCATGCGCGTTGCCGATGCCATCGTGCAAGCTGCCTGCGACCGCTTCCGCGCGATCATTCTCACCTCGCTGACGACCTTTATTGGCCTTGCCCCGCTGATGACGGAGACCAGCGTACAAGCCAAAATGCTGATCCCCATGGTTGTGTCTCTGGCCTTTGGCGTCCTATTGGCAACGGGCGTGACACTGATCCTAGTACCGTGCCTCTATAGCTTGATGTGGCAAGTAAAACACGGTTTGCTGCGGCGTCTACGGGGCTTTTTGGGAAGCGGCGGGTCTGCCCCTGGAATGCAAACACCGGCCGAATGATACCCTATCAAAGCCTCGCTGCTACCATCGGCAGCGAGTTTGCCGGCCGTCGGTATCGCTTTCCCTGGCTTTCAGCAGACCTACAAACCCTGCGCAACACGCTGGCCCCACCAGCGATTGATTTGAGCGACTGGCCAAGCAAGGAAATACGCGTTCGTTTTGACGATAGCGAAGACGAGACGTTTTGTTTTACCCATGTGCCAGATACGCAAACGCCTGCTACAAACCATGTGGCTTTAATCCACGGCCTCGGCGGCGATGCCTCAGGCAACGCCATTGGATACTTAGCAGCAACTTTTCTAAAAGCCGGATACCACGTCACCCGCATCAATTTACGCGCGGCGCCCATGGTCTATCATCTCGCCAGCGGAATTAGTCATGCAGGCAAAAGCGAAGACCTCAAGGCGATTTTGACCGGCTTAGACAAGGTGTTGGGGCCGCAAAGATGGCTACCTCTCGGCATCTCTCTGGGCGGCAATATGCTCGCCCGCGCTTTGGGCGACGGCGCGTTGGCTGATCTTGATGTTGCGGCGGCCATGACGATTTGCGCGCCGCTGGATATGAAAGCCGCCTGCGACCGCATATTGGCGCCGCGTAACACAATCTATGCCCGTTATCTCCTGCGCGACCTCCAAAGCGCAGTGACCAACACAGGGATGGGCGAGCAATGGAGAACTGAGGCAGTCAATGCGCGCAGCGTTTATGAGTTTGATGACCGCGTCACAGGGCCATATCACGGTTTTGGCGATGCAGAGACCTACTATGCACGCGCAAGCGCGGGGCCATTTTTATCTCAAATTGAGGTGCCAACGCTGATCTTGCATGCGCAAGATGACCCATGGATTCCTCATGAAAGCTATGAGCCCTTTCAGCCAACTGCGCAAAGCTCTGCCCAGATGCTTATCGTGCCCAAAGGCGGCCATGTGGGGTTCCATTACAAAGGCCTTGAAACGCCTGCCTATTGCGGCGCAGCGCTCAAGTGGTTCAGGGAAGCCGCCAGCTGACAGCGCCCAAGTCAGGGCGCGGGCGTTCCTTCAGCGGTCCTTCCACACTGCCGAAGAACAGGTATCCAGCGATTTTGTCGCCCGCTTGCCCGCCAAGGAGGTCAACAACGCCCTCACCATAGGCTGGCCAGCCTGTCAGCCATTGACCGTGAAAGCCCATGGCATGCGCTGCAATGAGCATGTTTTGGCAGGCTGCTCCGGCGGAAAGCTCCTGCTCCCATGCGGGAATGGTGCGTTCGTGATTGACCCTGGACAATACCGCCACAAGCGTTGGCGCAGCCGTTGGAAAATCAGCAATTGCCTGTATTTCAAGGCCAGGTGCAGATGGCTTTTCTGCCTTGTAAAGCGATACCAAACCAGCTGAAAAACGCTGCTGATCCGCCCCTTCAATGACGACGAAGCGCCAGGGCGCGATCTTCCCATGATCGGGTACGCGAAGGCCAATCGATAGAATATCCTCCAGCTGGGCAGCGCTCGGGCCAGGTCCGGTCATCGTTTTTGACTTCCCGGAGCGCCGAGTTTTAAGCAGCGACATCGTGGTAGAAAGATCGTTGAATTGCAAAGGCAAAAGGTCAGTCATGCAGCAAAGAGCTCCGGTCTTAATGAGTGCGGCACATCGCCAACATAGTCGTTGAGACGTTGCAGCTTGTCAGCACATGTGTCTTATACCGCTCTTTTCAATCACTGGATGCTTCGATGTTGATATCTTTGTTTGGCTGCTTGTCTGCGCTGGCTTATTTGGCTGGCGAAAACGCAGCACTGAAAACACTGTGACACTCAAGGCTTTTCTTGCTGGCATCGCTTTGACCGTTGCGGCAATGCCAGCGTCAGCGCAGCTTGACTCCATTGAAGTCATTGGCCAATCAGCGCCGGCCATTACAGCAGCGCCAAGCAGCACCAGCACGGTTTTATCCTCGCAAGACCTCAGCGCCCTACCCTATGACCGCTTGGACGACGCTCTTTCTGCTAAAACCGGTTTTAGCCTGTTCCGGCGCCAACCATCGCTGAGCGCGAACCCAACCATACAAGGCGCAAGCCTGCGCGGCATTGGACCAAATGGTGCCGGCCGGGCAGCCGTATTGCTTGATGGCGCGCCGCTCAATGATCCATTCGGCAACTGGGTCAATTGGGCGTCTATTCTCCCAGGCACGATCAGTAGCGCCAGTGTGTTACCCGGCAGCCGGCCGCTGTCAGCCGGGCCTGGCGCGCTCTCTGGTCTCATCGCGATTGAGACCAGCCAGAGCCGCGCGGGACTGAGTATGCGTTTTGATGCAAACAGTTTGGAGGGCGGCGATGCTAGCATTGTCTACGCAGCGAGCCTGGGCGACATCGATATGATTACCTTTGCTGGCGGCGGCCTGCGTGAGGGCTTTATCCCAATCGCCCAAAGCCAGCGCGGCCCAGCGGACGTTTCAGCTGCCTCTCACAACGTTGCAGGCGGCATAAAGCTGGGGCGCGACTTCGGCAACGCGTGGCGCGGCGCCCTACTGTTGAGGGGCTTTTCCGAAGCCCGCGACAACGGGCTTGAGGGCGCGCAAAACGACACCCAGGGCTTTGATGGATCCGTCAGAGTGCGCACGACAGGCGCATCCGCGGTAAAAGCCGACATCGACGTCTATGGCCAAGTACGCCGCTTTGCGAGCCTGTTTACGGCGACGGATGCTGCGCGCGCCGTCACCCGCCCAGTGCTCGATCAGTTTTCCGTGCCTAGCTACGCTTTTGGCGGGCGCGCTCACCTCTCTCGCGATTGGAGCGACGCCCAAAAGACAAGCCTTTATGCGCAGGCCGATTGGCGCAGCGGCGAAACCAATGAGCGCTTTCGCAATCTCGGCAATGGCTTTACGCGCCAGCGCGCCGCTGGCGGCAGGCAATCCACCCTGGGCGCAGGCTTAGAGCACCGTGCGCGTGTAACGCCGCAGTTAACGCTCGATGGCGGCGTGCGTGTTGATGTGTTGCAGCTGTCGCGCGGGATGCGAGTGGAGACAAATCTGGACACCGGCGATCTGGTCCGAAACGACCAGTTTGACGAGCGCACGGATACGGTCATCAGCGGCGCGGCAGGCGTGCGCTATCAGCCCGTTGCGGCCTGGACGTTAAAAGCGCGCGGCTATACGGGCAGCCGTCAGCCCAGTCTGAACGAATATTTCCGCCCTTTCCGCGTCGGCAATGACATTACGGAAGCAAACCCGCTGCTTGACATTGAAACCCTGCGCGGACTTGATGTAAGTGCCCGCTTTGAACCCCTGAACGGGCATTTTGCTCAAGTCACGCTGTTTCGCAATTGGCTGCGCGACGCCGTCGGCAATCTGTCAGTTGCTGGCCAAGCAGGCGGCTTTATCGCGCCGTGCGGATTTGTGCCAACCGGCGGAAGCTGCCGTCAACGCGGTAACATTGAGCGCTCGCGGGCCACGGGCGTGGAAGTCGCCGCAGGCACTGAGCTGCATGATCAATTCAGCGCATCCCTATTCTATGGCTACACACGCGCAAAGATTACCCGCTCGGCCGTCAATCCAGCGCTCGAAGGCAAACGATTTGCACAAGTGCCAACACACCAAGGCAGCATCGATCTGCGCTGGACCGCCCCATCCTCAGACATCAATGGGTCATTGATCGTACGCGCTCAAAGCAAACAGTTTGACGATGACCTTAACACGCGCGCGCTCAGCGCCTTTGCAGCCGTCGATCTGGCAGTGAGATGGCAGATCGACGAGACCGTCACTGTGCGCCTTGAAGGCATAAACCTAACAGATACGCAGATAGAAGCAGGGCAAAGCAGCGATGGCTTGATTACACGCGGGCAGCCGCTCACTGTCCGTTTCGGCCTAAGCGCGCAGTTCTAAATTCGCGATGACCCGCCGGGTTTAAGGGCTTTGCGTCGCAACCGAGATTTGCGGCATGGGGCGGGCAGAGTCATGGTGCTGCCAAAGGCCTTGCGCGTTCATCGAATAAAGCGGGCGATAATTACTGACCAGTTCATGATCTTCTATATCGTCACGCCGGTTATCGAGAATGATGCGGCGGCCATTATAATTTGCCACCAACACAGCATGTTGCTCTCCTGTAAAGCTTTCTTCCACCAACACGAGCCGTAACTCCGAGGCAGGAAAGCCTGCGTCCAGCAAAGCACGGTATTTGGTGAGGGCAAAGTCCTCGCAATCGCCGCCGTGGTTTAAAAATTCAGCCGCCGATGACCAATAGTCAGAATTTCCCCAGAGTTTAAAATCAGACACATAAGCCTGGGTGTTTACAAATTGATGCACCAACTTCAGCTGGTTCAACCGGTTCTGGCTCTTCAGCAAGGTGACCACAATATCCCACTTACGCGCAGATGTTGCGTCCATGACTTCTGGAGTTTCGCTGAGTCGCACAAAGCGCTCATAGGGCAGCTCGTTGCGTGCATTCCCAACCCAGCGCTCTACCGATCCAAACAGCCCGGCACCCAAAACGCGAGATGTATCTTGCGCAGCAGCACTGACCGGCATGGCAGCCACGATCGCTGCAAGCGCAACAGATACTGCTGTCTTGTTCACCCAAGCCATGGCAGTGCAAACCTCTCCTCGGAACATAACTATACCACTGCAGCCTTATATATGAATGCTGCGAGCCCGTGACAATTTCAGAGCGCAAGCTGCGCATCGGCAACTTAACGCCGCATTAACAAGCGGTTAACTGCAAAAAACGACCGAAAGCCTTGCCTCGAGAATTTTGCGTGCGATGCTGCTTTGCAACACAATTTCGCTTCCATCGTGCGAATCACGCGTTAAGCTCCATGCAATAAAGATAAAGTCAGGGTCGGGCAACATCCCATGCAGCTAACCAACATATGAGCGATATTACACTCGGGACTGCGCGCAGCGAGCAGACGATTTTAGGGCACCCACGCGGACTTGTGGTGTGTTTTTTCACCGAAATGTGGGAGCGCTTTTCTTACTACGGCATGCGCGCCCTGCTCATCTTTTATTTAACGCAGCATTTCTTGTTTGAACAAGCCCAAGCCTCGCTGGTCTACGGCACTTATATTTCCCTTGTTTACATTACGCCGGTAATAGGCGGTTATCTTGCAGACCGATATTTAGGGAGCCGCAAGGCCGTTACGCTTGGCGCCGTTTTGCTCGTCTGCGGCCATGCTGGCATGGCACTAGAGGGAACTGGATCAAAAGAGTTTTTGACCGTTGAGGGAAGCGAATATGAAGTGATCAACGAAGGACGGGCCGATAGCCGGGTCTCGTTCTTGAAGATCGGCGATCAAACAGCTCCCCTCATCCCAACCTCTAACGGTTTCGCCGTGGAGACAGCTGATCCTAATGTCCCTAAGCTTCTGAAACCTGGCAGTTTTGAACGGCGGGTGGAAACAGACCAAACGATATTGGCGGTCTTTTATCTCTCACTCGCCTTGATCATTGCAGGCGTGGGCTTTTTAAAGGCAAATATCTCCACGATCGTTGGCGCGCTCTATGAGCCTGGCGACAGCCGCCGCGATGCTGGCTTTACGATTTTCTATATGGGTATCAACCTGGGTTCCTTCCTAGCAGTCCTCGCCTGTGGCTATCTTGGCGAAGTGTATGGCTGGGCCTATGGATTTGGACTTGCGGGGCTCGGCATGCTTTTAGGCCTCATTGTCTTTCTCATTGGCCAGCCTTGGCTGGACGGCCGGGCGGACCCACCTGACGCCCAAGCCTTGAAGGAAACCGGTTTCTTGTTTTTGAACAAGGAGTGGACCATTTACGCATCCTCGCTGCTTGTGGTTGCCGGGGCCTTCGCGCTTATCCAGTTCCGGCAAGTGGTCGAAGTTGTCCAATACGCCTCCGTAGCCCTCTTTTTTGGCGGCATGGCTTGGTATTCATTCACCAAGTGCGCACCCGACGACCGAGACCGCATGCTCGTCGCCCTCTTTTTAACGCTGTGCCAGTTGCCATTTTGGGCGCTGTTTGAACAAGCGGGGTCCTCCATAAACTTGTTCACGCGCGACGCGGTCGACCGCGCGTTTTTCGGCGGCGAAATTCCAGCATCGATGTTCTTGTCCCTCAACTCGCTGTTCATTTTCACCCTGGCGCCGCTGTTTGCGTTTGGCTGGATTTGGCTATCACGGCGCGGCTGGGAGCCATCCACCCCAGTGAAATTCGGCCTGGCACTGATGCAGGTTGGGCTGGGCTTCTTAGTGCTGGTGCTTGGCATCAAGGCCGGCGCCGACGGCGTCAAGGTGGCAATGATCTGGATTGTGATGATCAATCTGCTCCATACCATGGGCGAACTCTGCCTTAGCCCTGTCGGCCTCTCTATGATCACAAAACTTGCCGTTACCCGGCTTGTCGGCGCGATGATGGGCGGCTGGATGTTAGCGCAGGCCTTGGCGGGTTTTCTATCTGGCCAAATTGCAGCAGCAACCGGCGCAGAAACCATTGGCGGTCAAATCTCCAATCTCGCAGCTGCAAAATCAGGCTACGCCGCCGTTTACAGCCAAATTGGCTGGGTCGCAGTCGCGTGCGGCGGCTTTCTACTGATTATATCTCCCTACTTGCGAAAACGCATGCATGGTGTCCACTAGAGCCTGTTTCAGCGCGCCGTTTTCATTTTAAAAAGCCCCTAATTCTGCGCTGTTCATTCCCGCCCACCGCGCTATATTTGTCCGGACAAATAAGGGAGACCAGCCATGACCATGAAACACCGCAACATTCGCGGCACCATGCTTTATACGTCCAAAAAGCCTGAGCGGATGGATCAGCGGCGTGGGATTGAGCATTTCCATTTCACGCATCATAGCGACGGCAAAACCACCTTGCGCGCCATGTGCGAAATTGAAGAACCAGCCCCTACGGTGTTGCGCGATATCACCTATTCGCTCGATGAGCGCGGCAGCCCGATAGATTGCTTCGTTCGGCTGAGCTTGGATGATAAGTTTTTGGGGACCGGCTGGTTTAATTTTACGCCAGACTATGTGGAGTGCGAGACATTCTCCCCGTCCCTTGGCCGCGTCAGCCAGAAAAAAGCGATCGATGAGCCCCTTGATGGCTTTGGCACACACCCCGTGGTCGCAGATGGCTATTTGATGAGGAAGATGGACCTCTCAAAAGGTCCGCATAAACGCCAAGTGCACGTCTATCTGCCGTCACCTGATCACCGCGGCGCGACCGCGCCTCTGATCGCTGAGGTCAATATTTGGGCGGAGTATGTTGGCGATGAAGAAACGATAGTACCGGCAGGCACCTTCAAAACCCATCATTTCCGCTTTGTCGACGATGGCTCTGCTGGCATGGACGGCCAGCACCCTGCTTATGATGTGTGGGTGACGGCAGACGATGACTTCGTCATGGTGAAGGGCCATTGTGCAGCACCGATGCTGACGCATTATGAGCTGATCTCGCTGGAGCGTCCGTAAGTCTGTAAGGCACCGACTAATTTAGAGTATACCGCATCAAGGTTAGGGCCCGCTGGAGTCATCAAAGAGTCATCGCCTAGCCAAAAAACTGTCATGCGCCCGCTGCATACCCGCCGCAATTGGGGCACAAGTACGCGTTTCCTTAGATGGCGATCGCCTCTTTCAACGACATTTGGACGATTTTTTCATGTGCTCTTTTTCCTTACGCTTCGGCTTGTCTGCAACCGTGTCGCTCATGTGTTTTGGGCTAAGCGCCCAGCTCGCCAAGGCAGATGCAGCCGCACAACCAGTCGATGTCGATGAAATCATTATTACGGGGCGCCGCCCTGCGACAGACTATGCGGCGAAGACCAGCGCGGTGTTTGGTTTGTCGCCTCTTGATATCCAGGACATTCCGCAGTCCGTCCAAGTCTTAACAGAGGGCTTTATCCGCGATACGGGCGCACTGTCCCTGGCGCAACTCTTTCAAAATGTGCCAGGCGCCTCCAATTTCTTGGCCAGAACCACGCCTTTCGGGGCCGCATCCCTGCAGCTGCGCGGCCAAGATGCTGTCGTCTTTCGCGATGGCCTGCGCGATGTCGATTTTTCAGACATTGACCAATCTGCGCTGAACACACTCTCCCGGGTGGATATCCTCAAAGGGCCCGCTGGGCTGGTCTATGGTACAGGCGGCGCTGGCGGCGTTGTGAACCTGATTACCAAGCGCCCCCTTGAAGAGTTTTATGCCAATGTCACTGCCAGTTTCGGCACGAGAGACACGAAAATAGTCACGGGAGATGTGTCGGCAGCGCTAGGTGCTGGTTTCGGCATACGTGTGACCGGGGAGCTTGAGCGGTCCGACAGTTTCATCGACTTCTCTGAAATCGAACGAGATAACTTTTCAGCCGTTGTGTCCTACACATCACCAGATGACCGGCTCGAAGCGGCAGTAATCTATGAGAATTTCGCCAACCGCGACGATAACGCCATGACGCGCGTTGGCCTTCCAAGCGGGGGCACGATTGTTGAAGTTGCGGGCGTTGAGATCGACCGCTCGACCTACCTGGGCGAGCCAGAGTTCGACTTTACAGATTCTTATGGGAACATGCTCACCTTGGAGCTGAAATACCAATTCAGCGACGTCCTGCGCGCGCAATTTGCCGGCCGCCGGACCCGCGTGAATTTTGACCAGGCCGAGACCCGAACGCTCAGCGCGCTCGATCCGGAGACGCTGACTGTGACCCGAACCCGGGCACGTGAATTGGTTCTCGATGAAGAGCAATACAACGCCCGCGGTTTTGTTGGCGCTGACTTCACGACGGGAAGCATTCAGCATGATCTGATCGTAGGCGCGGAGTATTATGAGATCGATGTGTTTATCGACAACCGCTCTGTCCCCAATGATCAGGTGCCCGATATCAGCGTTGTAAACCCAACCTATCTGGACCAGCCGCTGACCACAGGCACGCCGTTCGTGTTTGACACCTTCCGCTCTTTTACAGAGATTTTCGCGCAAGACGTCGTGCGTGCGGGCAATGCGACGATCACCGGCGCTGTCCGTCATATTTGGTCTGACTTCACCAATAGCTTCGGCCTAGACGAAAGCCTCAGCGATACCCTGTTCCAAATTGGCGGCAGCTATGCCCTCTCAGACACGGTCTCTGTCTTTACCGGCTACAATACCGGATATGACGCGAACGCTGGTCTTGCTGAAGAGCGCAGCCGCACGGGCGAACAGTTTGACCCTGAGCGCTACAACCAGATTGAACTCGGGTTGAAAGTGTCTGAACTTGAAGGCGTGACCGCAACATTCTCTATCTTTAGCTTGAACCGAGAAGGAATTCTGGTCGATGATCCACAAGATGCGGCCTTTTTGGTGCAAGTTGGTGAGGAACGCAGCCGCGGATTTGAAGCCGATATTCTCTATTCCCCCACAGACGCCATCGATCTACGCTTTGGATAC
Source organism: Pseudomonadota bacterium (assembly GCA_039814715.1). GTDB lineage: Bacteria > Pseudomonadota > Alphaproteobacteria > Sphingomonadales > CAKZYD01 > CAKZYD01. The sequence goes on along the minus strand of JBCCAR010000020.1, from coordinate 30,978 downwards.
TTGTTTCTCGATACCGAGGTCACGGAAGACACAGACATCACCCGCATCGGAAACCAGCGCCCCGGCGCACCGCGCCACCGGGCCAACGCCTTTGCTTCCTATTCCTTCCAAGAAGGTTTCCTTAGAAACCTGCGCGTGAATGCAAGCATCAGCTATGTTGGTTCGGCCCAGGCCTCCATCTCGAACGCGGTCGAGCGACCGAGCTATACCGTGGTCGATCTTGGCGCCTCATATGCAATCGACCGCTTCCGCATTGACGCTTTCCTAGCCAATGCCTTTGATGAACGCTATTTTCTCGCCCGCAATGATCTACAAGTGAACCAAGGCGAACCACGCCTGTTTCGCATCCGCGGTTCCGTCACGTTCTAAAGTCCGTTGCTCAACACCAGGAGACACTCATGAAACACTTTTTCTCTGCCGCCACTGCCGCTATCCTATTTGCCTCTCCTGCCGCGCAGGCGCATGACTTTTGGTTACAGCCATCGTCCTTCAACTTGGATGAGCCTGGCCAGGTCGACCTTCAATTCGTTATCGGCCATGATGATGAAGTCACGCCCTGGGACCTACGCTGGGACCGGATAGTCGCATTGCGCGCGTATGGGCGCGGAGGGACCAGCAGCCTCCTGGCCTCAATCAAACCCTCTATGAACAAAGCGCAGGGCAGCGCTTCCGCCAACTTGGCAGCGCCCGGCAGCTACATCGCCGCCTTTGAGAGCTTCCATAGCCTGAGTGACTTAGAAGCAAAGAGATTCAACAAATACGCCAAATCTGAAGGCTTGAGCGCTGTCTTGGCGGATCGCAAGGCCAAGGAGAAAATGGATACATCGGGAACAGAGCTGTATTCACGCCGCGCGAAAGTGCTGTTGCAAGTTGGCGATACGTTGGATGACCATGTCACTCAGCCCATTGGCCACACGTTAGAAATCGTACCATTGCTTCACCCGGCGAGCCTCAAACCTGGAGAGACCTTGCCCGTCCAAGTCTTATTCCGCGGCACACCGCTGGAAGGGGCTTTGATAGACCTGACATATTTAGAGAAAACCACCGAGCCCTTCACCGAAGCGCGCACGGACGCGCAGGGCAAGGCTGAATTTGCGCTGCGCGAAAGCGGCGCGTGGAAAGTCAATGTCATCTGGGCCTGGGCTAATCCTGGCAATAAACTCGCTGATTATGAAACGATTTTCACCAGCTTTGTCTTCGAGCTCCCCTAACAAAAATCCCCCAGGGAGATAGCGCTTCCTGGGGGATTTTTGTGAACGCGCAAAGCGCCCAGTTATCAGTAGCGATAATGCTCTGGCTTCTTGGGCCCATCGACGGGGACGCCGATGTAATCGGCTTGATCATCACTCAGTTTGGTGAGCGTTGCGCCAAGCTTGGCAAGGTGCAACTCAGCCACCTTCTCGTCGAGGTGCTTCGGCAGCACATAGACTTTATTGTCATACTGATCCCCTTTGGTCCAAAGCTCAATTTGCGCAAGCACTTGGTTGGTGAAGGAGGCTGACATCACAAAGCTTGGGTGCCCTGTTGCGCAGGCGAGGTTTACAAGTCGGCCTTTGGCAAGCACGATCAGCTTTTTGCCGTCAGGGAACTCTACTTGGTCAACTTGTGGTTTGATCTCATCCCACTTGTAATTCTGCATGGCGGCGATTTGGATTTCTGAATCAAAGTGGCCAATGTTGCAGACAATGGACCGATCTTTCATGTCGCGCATGTGATCGATGGTGATGACGTCTTTGTTGCCAGTGGCAGTGACGAACACATCAGCCACTTTCGCTGCTTCGTCCATGGTGACGACTTCATAGCCTTCCATAGCCGCCTGCAGGGCGCAAATCGGATCAATTTCGGTCACCATGACGCGTGCACCGCCCTGGCGCAGCGAAGCTGCAGAGCCTTTCCCAACGTCGCCATAACCGCAGACAACGGCCACTTTACCAGAGAGCATAACGTCGGTCGCGCGGCGAATGCCGTCGACAAGGCTCTCGCGGCACCCATAGAGGTTGTCAAACTTGGACTTCGTCACACTGTCATTCACGTTAATGGCCGGGAATGGAAGCTCGTTCTTTTTCGCAAGCTCATACAGGCGCAGGACGCCCGTGGTGGTTTCTTCCGACACACCTTGGATAGACGCGCGCGCTTTTGCAAACCAGCCTGGGCTTTCTTTGATGCGTTTTTTAATGGTGGCAAAAAAGGCCACTTCCTCTTCATTGCCTGGGTTATCGAGAACGGAAATGTCTTTTTCTGCTTTCTCGCCAAGCAGAATGTACATGGTCGCATCACCGCCGTCATCCAAGATCATGTTGGCCACTTCGCCATCCCCCCAATGAAAAATCTTGTCGGCATAGTCCCAATATTCGTCCAGCGTTTCGCCTTTTACGGCGAACACAGGCACACCTGTTGCCGCGATGGCCGCAGCAGCTTGATCCTGGGTTGAGAAGATATTGCAGGAAGCCCAGCGCACTTCTGCCCCCAGGGCGGTCAACGTCTCAATCAGCACCGCTGTTTGAATGGTCATGTGCAAGGAGCCGGCAATGCGCGCACCTTTAAGCGGCTGCGCATCACCATATTCTTCGCGAAGCGCCATGAGGCCAGGCATTTCGGTCTCAGCAATTTCAATCTCCTTGCGGCCCCAATCCGCGAGTGAAATATCTTTAATGATATAGTCGTTGCTCATGGTCGCACGGTCCTTTTCATCGTGTTTGATTAGCCTGCAAGGCGGCAAAAGCCGCTTAGGCGTCGTCATTCTGGCGACTGCTATAGGGCAGCAAGCCTATGAAGTTCAACCAAACACCACAAAGATATAAAGATATCGTTATTTGATTACATTAGGCAGACTAATTGGCAAGACTTTCGCCAATCTTGCGCGCATCGGTCATCGACATAATCTCTGCCGCAAACAAGATGCACTCATCAATCGACAGGCGCATGACCTGTTGCTTAATGCGCGGCAAAGACGGCGCAGACATTGAAAAATGCCGCAGGCCTAGGCCGAGTAGGAGTTTCGTCATGCGTGGGTCGCCCGCGATCTCGCCGCAAAGATTAATCGGGATGTTTGCTTTATCCGCGGCCGCCGTCGCAAATTGAATGAGGCGCAGCACGGCGGGGTGAAGCGGATTATAGAGATCACTGACCTGCTCATTGCCGCGGTCAATCGCGAGGGTATACATCGTTAGATCATTGGTGCCGATGGAGAAGAAGTCACATTCCATGGCAAGCGCATCGGCCGCAAGCGCAGCTGCAGGCACTTCAATCATCACGCCCAGCGGGGGCAAGGGATCAGGAATTGGCTGACCCCGGCGCGCCATACGGCGGATCATCCGCAGCATCACCGCCCGCACTTGGCGCACTTCCTCAGGCGTTGTAATCATCGGCAGCAAAATGCGCATGGGGCCATAATTGGCGGCCCGAAGCAAAGCACATAGCTGCGCCTCTAGAAGGTCAATATCTTTCAGCGACAAGCGGATTGCGCGCAGTCCAAGGGCTGGGTTTTCTGCTTCACGAAAATGCCCATGGAGCGCGCTAGAGAGTTTATCTGAGCCAATATCAAGCGTGCGGATAGTGACCGGCTGGCCCTGCATAGCTTCAAGCAAGCCTTTATAGGCCTGAAACTGCTGCTCTTCCGTCGGCACGTCTTCTCGGTTCATGAATAGAAATTCCGAGCGCATGAGGCCTATGCCATCGGCGCCGCTGCCCAATACAGAGCCCACCTCCTGCGGCAATTCAATATTCGCTGCGAGCGAAATAACCTGTCCGTCCGTGGTTTTCGCCTCGGTATCGCGCAGGCTTGATAAATCAGCCACTTCCTGAGCGAAATCATCGCGTAAGCTTTGATAGAGCGCTTGTTGCTCAACATCCGGGTTAACAATAACCGCGCCTGTCGCGCCATCGACAACCACCAAATCCCCTGTTTCGACCTTGCCTAACACACCGCTGGCTTGCACGACGCCGGGCAGTCCCAGCGCACGCGCTAAGATGGCTGTATGACCTTCCGCGCCGCCCTGGGCGCTGATGAAGCCGCCCACACGCGCGTCAGCTATCAGCGCCACATCAGCTGGGCTCACTGTGTTGCCGATGACAATGCTGCCGTCTTCAAGGTGGCCAAACCGGCTTGGCTCGTCGCCGCTTAAATTGGCTATCAAACGCTGACCAACCTCACGTATATCGTCGAGCCGCGCGCTCAGATAGGGATCGTCAATTTTGCGAAAGTCTTCCGCGATCTGATCGATCGCCGCTTGAACCCCAGCCTCAGCGTTGACCTTTTCGAGCTTGATGACGGAAACAACCGAGCGAATAAGCCGGGAATTCTCCAGCATTTGCGCATGGGCTTTGAGTAGGAGATAGAATTCTTCTTCTGCCGCGCCCGATAGGTTCTTTGCGCGGCGATCGACTTCATCAAGCTGGTTTTTTGCCTCAGCGACGGCTGTATCAAAGCGCGTAAGTTCCGCCTCGATCTCGCTCTGTTTTAAGGTGTATTTTGCAACCCGTGCTTGGCCGCGGTCAAACACATAGGCTTTGCCAATCGCAACACCCATGGAAATGCCTTGACCATAGACGAGATTTCCAGTTGCTGCTCTGGTTGCCATGAGCCGCCTAATCCTCGTCAAACCGCGCGGCAATGAGCGTTCTCAGCGCATCAAGCGCCGCAGCAGCATCCTGGCCGGTCACATTCAGGTGGATGGTATCGCCCTTAGATGCAGCAAGCAGCATCAGGCCCATAATAGATGTGCCTATGACTTCCATCCCATCTTTTGAAACACGCACATCCGCGTCGTAACGCGCTGCCGTTTCCACAAAGCGGGCGGAGGCACGCGCGTGAAGCCCGCGCTTGTTGCGAATTTCAAGCGTCGCGCTTTGATTGCTCAATTGGACCATTTAAAACAGCGTCTCCCCAAATTGGCTGTTTGTGAATGTTTGCCGCGCGGGCTCTAAGCTTTTTCAGCGGGCAAAAGTTGTGATGCGACGTGAATGTAATTGCGCCCCGCATCCTGCGCGGCGCTTACCGCGTCTCTAAGGCCTGCCTTGCTGCGTACGGACGCCAGGCGTATGAGCATTGGCAAATTAACGCCTGCGATCACCTCCACCACACCATCAGATAGCAAGCTGATAGACAGGTTGGACGGCGTTCCGCCGAACATGTCCGTTAAAATAATAACGCCCTGGCCGGTGTCGACCTTCTGCGTGGCTTGGCGAATATCATCGCGCCGCCCTTCCATGTCATCGTCTGCGCCAATGCACACGGCTTGCACTTGGGCTTGCGGGCCAACCACGTGCTCCATGGCAGAAATAAACTCCACTGCCAGGCGGCCATGTGTGACTATCACCAAACCAATCATTGAACGCGCGCCATTCCTTACAGGCCGCCCTCTCACCAGCTAGACTTGCACCGGCGCAAGCGCGACATCCCGGTGACTTATGTGCACCTTATAGCCATCTTTTTCCAGCGTTTTCGATAGCAATTCTGCGGTAAAGACGGAGCGATGGCGCCCGCCCGTACAGCCAATCGCTACGGTTAGATAGGCTTTGCCTTCTTGCTGATAGCGCGGCAGCAATTGGCGCAGCAAGTCTGCGATGTTTGTAAAGATGGCATCAAAGTCTTTATCAGCCGCAACATAGGCGGCAACGGCTTCATCCATCCCCGTTTTATCGCGCAGATCCCGCTCATAGTGGGGATTGCGCAAAAAGCGCATATCGAACATCAAATCGGCATCGCGGGGCACACCGCGCGCGAAGCCGAAAGACATCACCGTTAGCGTCAGCGCTTGCGATTGTTTCGGCTCGAACAGATCGATCAAACGGCGTTTGAGATCGTGAATATTCAGCGTTGTTGTATCAAAATAAACATCACTAATCTCCCTGAGAGCCTCCATATGGCGCCGCTCGCGCGCAATCCCGTCAGCAATGGGACGGTCAAGCGCAAGGGGATGACGGCGCCTGGTTTTGGAATAGCGCTTGGTGAGTTCTGCGTCGGAGCAATCAAAATAAAGGAGCTGAAGATCCACATGCTCAATCTCCCGCAGGCGCTCTATATCGGCGTGCGCTTGGCGCTCTGTAAAAGAGCGCGTACGGCTATCAACGCCAATGGCGAGGGGCCGCCCTTCTGCATGCTCCGGGTTCACATCTGGCGTCCGCAGCAAACGGTGAATGAGCTGTATGGGCAGATTGTCAATCGCTTCATACCCAAGGTCTTCAAACACGTTCAGCGCTGTCGATTTGCCAGCGCCGGACATGCCGGTGACTAAGATGAGCCGGGTTTTCTTTGCCGCCTGCGCCGTCATGACGCCGCCTTAACAAGCGCGGAAAGCTGGCTGGCGGCGTGGCGTACTTTCAGCGGGGCTGACGCCTCGAAAGGGTTTAGAGACATGGCGGGGCAGGCATATTGCCCAGCCGCGTAATCGGGCAGGCGCGCGATATCCCCGGCTTGGCCCAAAATCACTTCCAGCTTGAGTGCAACTGGCTTTGCAAGATGGGGTACGCTGATGATCCCGACGCCGCGCGCTTCGATCTTACCGCGCAAACGTGAAGGCGCACGCAAATATCCGTCTTCCAAAACAACAGCGTCATCGCCAATCAACACCGCGCCCATCTCGATTAAACGCAGCGCAAGGTCAGATTTACCCGCGCCCGATGGGCCGGTTATAAGAACACCTTTTGCATCAATGCAGATAGCGGTCGCGTGAAGGAGATGAGCCATGAAGTGAGTGTCCGCGCGCCGCTGGATGAGGTCAAGCGCATTGTCGATTAAGGCACCGCCGTTATGCCGTAGCCGGCAAAGAGACCTCAAAGCGTGCGCCGCCGCCATCGCGGTTGAAGGCGGCAATACGCCCGCCATGGGCTTCGACGATTTGCTTTGAAATAGACAGACCAAGGCCCGAATGCGTGCCAAAAGCCTCACTTTCAGGTCTTTCCGTATAAAAACGATCAAATATTTTCGGCAAGCCGTCCTCTGGAATGCCGGGGCCGCGATCTTCGACGCGCAGAAGCACATTACGCCCATTGCGGCGCACGCTCAAGACAACCGCTTTATCGACTGGAGAGAAAGAACGCGCGTTTTCAATAAGATTGCGGACCACTTGTCCAAGGCGTGATTCGATTCCCATCACTTCAAAAGCGCCTTCCCCAAAATCACTCTGAACGGGCGCGTTGCCGTCATCTAGCGTTTGATAAATCCCGCAAATAGCACCAACCAAGTCCGCAAGTGGGATCGGCGTCATTTGCGCTCGGGAAAGTTCTGCATCAAGGCGCGAGGCCGTGGAAATGTCAGTAATGAGGCGATCCAAGCGGCGCACATCTTCTATCAACAATGGGAGCAGTGCTTTCTGGGTTTCTTCATCGCTGCTGCGTTCCAGTGTTTCCGCTGCACTCCGCAAGGAAGACAATGGGTTTTTAATCTCGTGCGCCACATCAGCTGCGAAACTCTCCACGGCTTCCAGCTGCTTATAGAGCGCACCAGTCATACTGGTCAGCGCACGGCTTAAGTCGCCGATTTCATCGCCGCGGCCGGAGTAATCTGGCAAACGGACCTGGCGTTCAGGCGCCTGTTCTAAGGTGCTTGCGGCGTCTGCGAGCTTTTGTAAAGGCCGCGCAATCGTGCGCGCTAAAAACAGCGACAAAATGAGCGTGACCGCCAGCGCTAAGGCAAAAATAATCAGAATGCTTTCTTGCTCGGCGCGCACCAAAGCTTCGATATCGCTCGTATCAGCGGTGAGCAGCAATGCGCCAAGAACGCGCCGAAGACGCTGCACCGGCACAGCGACAGATAAGATTTCAGCCTGGTCTGGCCCCGCGCGCACCTGCGTAGACGTATCACCGCGCAAAGCGAAGGTCACTTCTGGATAGTCACTCGCGCGTTGGATGGGCTTTTCAACATAAGGCGGCAAATCAGATTGACGCACGAGACTGGCGACCCATGATTGGACGTTATCAAGCCATCTGCGAACCATCGGCTGCTTTTCATAAGGGGGCGGCAATTCCGTGGCAATAACACTGCGACCAAGAAACATGAAACGGCTGTCTGCCACCAATTCGCCGCTGCCATCAAAAATGCGCGCGCGCATGCTCTGATTTGCCCCGACAAGCCGCCGCACAATACGCCGGGCCTGGGCCACATCGAGCGCGCCATCGTCGTCCGCACGGGTCGCCGCCTCGCCTAAAGCGCCAGAGATAATCCGTGCTTGGCTGGTAAGTTCTGTCAAACGCGCAGCAGCCAGTTTCCCGCGGAACTGATCGAGGTACAAAAGGCCGCCGCCTAAAATGGCAAGCGCAAGCGCATTGATCGCCAGAATACGAAGCGTAATAGGCGATAAGTAGCGGCGGCGCGGCTGTTTCATGCCAACGGTTGGCTAAGCTTCGGTGTATTTATAGCCAACACCATAGAGCGTCTCGATGCCATCAAACGTGGCGTCGACAACGCGGAATTTTTTGCGCAGCCGCTTGATATGGCTATCGATAGTACGGTCGTCGACGTAGACATCATCAGCATAAGCTGCGTCCATCAACTGGTCCCGGCTTTTAACGTAACCCGGGCGCTGCGCAAGAGATTGCAAAATAAGGAACTCAGTCACCGTGAGCTGCACAGTCTTACTGTCCCAGGCCACATGGTGGCGCTCGGGGTCCATAATAAGTTTACCGCGGCTAAAGCTACCCTCGCTGGCCGCGTCCTCTTCACCTGCTTTTGCCATTCCTGAACGCCGAAGGATCGTGCGGATACGTTCTATCAGCAAACGCTGCGAAAACGGCTTTCCGATATAATCATCAGCGCCCATTTTCAGGCCTAAGACCTCGTCAATCTCATCGTCTTTGGAGGTGAGAAAGATGACCGGCAGGTTCGACTCTTGACGCAGCCGGCGCAGCATCTCCATACCGTCCATGCGCGGCATCTTAATATCAAGAACAGCAAGATCGGGCGGGTCTGATTTCAGCCCTTCCAGGCCGCTTGCCCCATCCGAATAGGTTTTAACTTTGAACCCTTCATTGCGCAGAGCAATAGCAACTGAGGTCAAAATATTCTTATCATCATCCACCAAAGCGATATGCGCGCTCATAGCAAAACCCCTTCCAACTGCCGCCGTTTATGCTTGCTAAGCAGCCATTATGCCCAAAGAAAGGCAGGCTTGCCCACGCCAACGAAGCTTTAATCTTAGCGCAGTATCATGATTTGCAAGTTGAGAAACAAGGCATGGCGATGCGCGCAGTTCAAGAAATTGGCATGATTGGCAAAGCGATAGACAAAACGCGTCCAGTTAAAACCATCGAACGCATGCCCTTATCCCTTCGCAGCGGGACAAAACAAAACCGTTTGTGCTCGACCGAGTTGCGGCGCAATCAACCGCCGGGCGCGCCGCTCCCCATATCAAAGCGTAAGCAAGATATTTCATCTACCATGGTCTACCTGCGGCTACTCTAACCAAGAAACACCTCTATCACGAAAACAGGCCCCTGCGGTCATATTTGCCCTTCCGCTCAAGCGCGCGATATGAAAAGTAAAGAACCGCGCCACAAGGGCAGCAATGAGACAACGTAGCAGTGAGTGATGGTGCAAAATAACCGTAAGTCCTGGGGTTTTCCCCGCTGGGGTGACTATGGCAAGGCGCAGGATGCAACAACAGTGCGGCTGTGCGACCGTGCAGGCTGCACCGAGCGCGGCGAGCATCGAGCGCCCAAATCTCCAAACTCTCGGGATTATTGGTGGTTTTGCGAGCCCCATGCAGCGCAATACAATCGCAACTGGAACTATTTTGAAGGCTTAAGCGCGGAAGAAGCGCGTGAACGCGCAAGAGAAGAACAACGCACCGCAAATGGCTACGCCCGCTCATCGGCTTGGGAGTGGATGAGCCCTGGCGCCACCACACTGCAAGAAGAGGCTCTCACCGCGCTGGAGCTTCCCATGAGCGCCACCAAGGACGAGATCAAAGTGCAATACCGAAAGCTGGTGAAGCAATATCACCCAGATATCAATGATGGCGACCCTCTCGCTGCCAAGCGCTTTCATGAAGTGCAAAATGCTTATGAGGTTTTAAACAGCCAAGATTGATCACGCCGCTGAAGCCGCTATGGTGCGTCTTTGAAGACATCACGGAGCGGCAATAGACTATGGCGCAAGCAGCATCAGAGCATGAAAGCTGGTCATCGGGCTGGACCTTTATTCTTGCCGCCATTGGCAGCGCTGTTGGGCTCGGTAACATTTGGAAATTCCCATATGAAGCTGGCCAAGGCGGAGGCGGAGCCTTTGTTCTGGTCTATCTCGGCTTTGTTTTCATCATTGGCGTACCAGTGATGATTGGCGAACTCACCCTTGGCCGGCGCGGCCAGGCCTCTCCGCCTGTTGCTGTCTCTAACATCGCTTTTGAGGAAGGCCGCTCTGGCTGGTGGAGCCTGATCGGCTGGATGGGCGTAATTGGCGCCTTTCTCGTCCTCAGCTTTTACAGTGTCATCGCCGGTTGGACCTTTGATTACATCTTAAAAACTGTCACCGGCGTTACATCTAGCGTGACCGCACAGACGTCTGGAGACGTTTTCGAAGGGCTGATTGGCTCATGGCCGCGAATGGCGATCTGGCACTTGTTGTTCATCGCCATCACGGTCTTCATCACAGCGCGCGGCGTCACCGATGGCATCGAAAAGGCCGTGTCCTATCTGATGCCCGCCTTGTTTGCATTATTGCTGATACTCGTGTGCTACGCCCTGATTGCAGGTGAAGCGCGCCAAGCGCTGGCCTTTTTGTTTAAGCCCGATTTTTCCAAGCTCACACCAAACGTGATCATTCAGGCGCTCGGCCAAGCCTTCTTTTCTTTATCGCTGGGCCTTGGGGCTGTCATGGCTTACGGCTCCTATTTGCCTAAATCGGTCTCCATCCCGCGCTCGGCCATTATCATTGGCGCAGCTGACACACTGGTCGCTTTACTCGCTGGACTGGCAATTTTCCCGCTTGTTTTCGCGTATAAGCTGGATGTGGGATCAGGCCCTGGGCTTATCTTCCAAACACTGCCGATTGCCTTTGCGCAAATGCCAGGGGGAGTGATTTTCGGGCTCTTGTTCTTTCTGTTGCTGGCCATTGCGGCCATCACATCGTCTATCTCCATGATGGAACCGATGGTCTCCTATCTTAAGGAACGACATCATGTCCCTAGGGTAAAGGCTGCCGTCTGTGTTGGTATCGCTGCATTCCTGTTAGGCCTTGGCAGCGTTTTCTCGTTCAACGAATGGAAAGACTACACAGTTGCCGGGCGTACGTTTTTCGACAATGTCGACTTTCTCACCAACAATATTTTGATGCCTCTGGGCGGGCTTCTTGTTGCGATCTTTGTGGGCTGGCGGCTGCGCTATGCAACTGTTCGCCAAGAGCTTTCCAGCGTTTCAGATAGCTTTTTTGCGAGAATTTATGGGCTGCTAGGCGTCATCTGTCCCATCGCGATCACGCTGATCTTTTTGAGTGTGACTGGCATTATTTCCCTTTAGAGCATGTTTAGCCGGGCATCAGGAAATGCATGGTTGCCGTTGCGTTCGGCTTGTCCTTGCGCTCCTGCCATGCGGTGGCGCGGACATTCGCGATACGGCGGCCAAGGCGCAGCACCTGCGCGCTGGCCATAATATCCTCCGGCGCGCCACCGCGCATGTATTCAATGGTGATGCCAATCGGTTTTGGCAACGTGCCAAGTGCTTGATCAGTGTCATCTCGCGCGGCTCTGGCCACTGCAATCGTTCCAGCAAATTCGAGCAAGGCGCCAATGGTCCCTCCGTGAATGCGCGGGGGGCGCGGGGAACCGATCAGGGCTTCTTTATACGGCATCTCTACCGCAAGCGCGCCATCCACATCTTTGCAGATACGCAGGCCTAGAAACGTCGCGTAGGGAATGCTGGTGATGACATGCGCAGTTTTTTCCCCGCGCAGAACAGCGTCTATATCTGCTAAAAGCGCGATCATGGCGCACTTTCACTTTCAGACGGACGCTCAATAAAGAAAGTCCCGGTGATATGCGCGATGGGGTTTTCGCTGTCGCCGTGATGGGCTCTGCCGCGCACAAACGCCACCTTGCGGGTGAGTTTATAGCAGCGCGCTTCGCCAAAAATATCTTCATGCGGCGTGGCGGGCTTGAGGTAGTCGATGCGCAAATCAAGTGTCGCCATGGGCATAAAGCTGCCAAGGGCTGCAAAAACAGAAATCCCCGCAACGGAATCCATCACTGTGTAAATAGCCCCGCCAGCAATCACGCCTGTCTCGGGAAAGCCAACCAGTGCCTCATCGTAGGGAAGCTTGATAAGCGCTTTGCCGTCCTCAAGGCTGATAAAAGAGACGTTCAAGGCCTTTAACTGCGGGACTGCATCGATGAAGACTTGGGCAAAGGCTTTGGGATTGAGTGTTCCAATACCGCCGCTCTTTCCAGTCATGGCTCAACCGGCCCTAAAGCAGCTTGAGCGAGACTTTGGATACGTTCAACCATGGAGAAGAGCCCGTTGGTCCGCGTAGGAGAGAGCGCGCTGGCGAGCCCTAGCGCATCAAGCTCAGCGCGGGCGTCTATTCCGATGACTTGCTGGGCCGTTTTGCCTGAAAACAGCGCGAATAAGACAGCCATTAAGCCGCGCACGATATGTGCATCACTGTCGCCACTCAAATTGAGCTCGCCACCGCTGGTCCAGTCGCCCTTTATCCAGACTTGGCTCGAACAGCCGCGCACCTTAAGCTCGGGCACCTTTAAAGCAGCTTCAAAGGCGGGAACGCTGCGCCCAAGGTCGATAATATAGCGGTATCGTTCCTCCCAGTCATCGAGGAGGTCTAGGGTCTCGCGGATGTCTTCAAAACTCTCGGTCATAGGTTGGCTAGATGCCGCCACAGCTACGAAATTGTCAACCGGTTAGCGCAGCCGTTAGCATTTGATTAAGTTGATCAGTGCTGTAAACATCCGCAATCAATGATAACAGGCTAAAATGCCGCGCTTTGGGCGTTGCGCAGGTAAGTTTTAAGACGGTATGTGCATGCAGGTTCTACAGCATTTTCGCGTGTGTGTTGCAGCAGTTGTCTTCGCAGCTTGGGCATTCAACCTTCCTGCCAGCGCGCAGGTAGACCCTGTCTTTCGCCCATCGCAGGACACGGCCAGCCCCACCACGCAAAGTGTCTCGCTCTCGCGCACCACCTACCAACAGCTCTTACGCGTCGAAGATACAGCGAGCGTTGCTGCCAGTTTAACGCAGCTGATGCGCCGCGGCGGCAAAATATGCACCAGCGTGACGGATTTCCAAGTTCTCTATAGGCAGAACAACGAGCAGCGCGTGAAGATTAAGTGCCCAGGCAAGCCAAATTTTGGTCTAATCATCAACCAAGGCGGCCGTGTTTTGGTGTTCGGCGGCGATGGTATGGTGGGCGACTTTAATCCTGGTGACGGCGTTATCCACGCGATCAGCGGTACAGTACGCCCGGCCGCAGACAGCAAGCCGCGCGCTGCCAAGCGCCCTGATCTTGGCGCTAGCGGTAATTTGCCAGGCCTTTTGCAAGGCGATGACCCCAACAAAATCCCAACATGGCTGGTGTTCTTGATCGTCATCAACGGCTTCATCGTGCTTGCGCTCATCTTGTCTTTCATCTGGTTCATGCGCGCAAACACCCAGGGGCCTAAGCCCGAAAAGCCTGTCAAAGCTGGGATGAGTAGCGCAGAAAAAGACAAGCTGATTATCGACAGCCGGGAGATTCTGCCCGACGTCTATCACCATCCCGAAGGCTTCTTTATTTCCCGCGGCAAACGCGGCAAACGTCGTTTATTTGGCAATCTATTTTTCGCTCTGATTTACCGCGAATACGGCTTTAAGTTCCGCGAAATCACCTAAGGTACACGTGATCAGTTATCTAAGACGATTAATTTCACGCGATCACCCGCTTGTAAGGCAGCGCCACCACTTTCCTCCAGCCCGTTGAGCACCAAGAAACGATCGAGCTTCAATTCATTATAGGCCATATAGCGACTTAAGCTTTGCGCTGTGTCACCCGACTGGACAGTCACCACTTTCAAAACGCGCCCTTTGATAGCCGCACGCTCCTGGTTCGAAAGCTTGGTAAAGCTATAGGTCGCGCGCTGGAATGCCTGGTTCAGCTGGGACATGGAATTGGGCGGCGCCACAAAAATGAAACTATAAGCGCTCGAATTCCCAAAATCGATCGAGACCACGCGTAGATCAAGAGTGTTGCCATCACTGGTGAGGCGCGCGTTGCCTGTCGCAGCGGGCATCCCATTGACTGTCACGCGCTGCACATTCGACAAGAGCGGCGCTTGATTTCCCGCCAAGCTGCGGAACACACTTTGCGCATGCTGCGCCATATCGTTTGACGCTGCGCGGCCGCCAGTAAACAAAATCATAGAATTGCCTGGCCCGGCTGCCCGCACAGCGCTGGAGCCATTTTCCATGGCAAAGCCATCTGGCACCGTAAACGCAAAACCAAGCGGACCATGCTTGAAGGTTTGGCCTTCAATGATGCCTTGCGCCGGATCATCATCCACGCGCATGCCATCGATGGCGTTGAGCAGCTCGTCGCGGCGGCGCAGCTTTTCTGGTACCCGCGCGGCGGCCTGGCGGGCTTCTCGCAGCGCCACACTGACGCGTTCTGAGGTTAACGGGTGTGTACGCGCCCAAGCTGGGGTTTGATTTGTGTTTGATCGGCCTGACGCCTTGGCATCTAACTCTGAGGCTTCCCCCAACGTCTCCAGCATGCGCGGCGCACCGAAGGGGTCATAGCCAACCCGGCTCATATAGCGTACGCCAAGTTCATCGGCTTGCAGCTCTTGCCCGCGCGAATATGACAGCAGGTAAAGCTGGCTGCTCTGATTAACCAGATTGGCAAGCTCGCCGCTCCCCGTTGCAATACCAACGCCCACGCCAAGGACCTGCGCCATCATGGATTTGTTGTAGCGATTAGCAGAATGCCGCGCGGTCACATGGCCAATCTCATGGCCCAAGACTGACGCAAGCTCGGCTTCATCATTCATATAAGCAAGCAGGCCGCGCGACATGTAAACATACCCGCCTGGCAGTGCAAAGGCATTGATGACTTTTGAATCCAGCGTCGTAAAAGTGAATTTAAGGTCCGGCAGCTCTGATTCAACGGCCAGGCGTGACCCAACCTCTGCTACATATCCAGACACTTTGGGATCGCGATAAGCACCGCCGAATTGCTGCAATAGTTTTGGGTGTTCCTGCATTCCCAGGCGAATTTCATCGCTTTGGTTCATGAAGGGGGTGAATTCTTTCTGGCCTGTTGCTGGGTTTGTCGTGCAGCCGCTAACGCCCAGCCCGATGAGTGCCAAACAAACAGCAAAGCGGCGGCGAAATGACATCATGGAACGGCTCCTTATGCTAAGACTCATCAATATACGCGATCTGTTCAGGATGGGTAATATCGACGCTTGGACCTTGATTGCGTTCAATCCAGCCACGCACTTCAATGATAGCACCATCGAGCTTGCGCCGATCAAATTGCGGCGCATCAGCAAATTTGCGTATGGCGCTGCGCTGAACAACGGCTGTAAAGTCTGTATCCCAATCGCCGCCAAAGTTGATAAAAATACGTCCACCCGCTTCGCCCGTACTTTCGACACGGCCGCGCACGATTTGGTAGGTATCATCAAAGGCATCAGGAGCGGCCTCTAGCTCCTTGGGCGAGCGAATGGCGTAAAACGGATGCTTCCAAATGCCTTTTTGTGCGCGCCGTGCGACTGCTTCCGCCGCGAGCATCGCGCCAACAGCGCTGCGATTATCAGGAAAGGTGTAGACACGCGCATAGCCAGCTTCAAGCATCGCGCCTTGCAGCCAAAGCCCATCCGCACGCACGATATGCGCCAGCGCGCGGCCATAGCGATCTTCTTCAAGGCCGCCAAAATAGAGCGTCACATCTTGTCCATTACTCAGCTGCACCAGGTAATCTCGCGCTGCATCGCTTAACGGCCAAGCTTCGAACCCCTTTCGCCCTAGCGGCAGCTTGGGTGCCTGCGTACCGACCATACGCACATCTCGGCCGGTCCCTAAGGTCACGGTATCCCCATCCACGACGGAGCGAACACGGTAGCGACCGCCTCTGACGAGTTCCTCGATCGGGATGGAGAATGATTGGCTGCCAGCCATCGGTTGCTCAGCGGGCGCTTCACAGCCAATCGATAAGGCAGAGGCTAATACTGCTCCAAAAAGTCGCCACATACGTCCTCACTCATCCCTTTGACGACACTCAAAAACCAATAGTTTCTGCTGTCACACAACCCGTCTCAATTTGAAGCATGTCTTGCGCAGCGTGTCGACCCTGATGACGTCGCCGTCATCTTCGACGCCTTAGAGAGCGCTGAGAGTCAAGGAAATCTGCCGCTTCCCCTAACTGGCATGCCAATTGCTCTTCACCAAGCATCAAGTTTTTCAACGTAAGACTGCAACAGTAACGTTGCGTGATGTGGAGTATGGAAACAATGACTATCAAATGGAAAACGTGTCTTTTAAGCGCTGCAATCAGCGTCACCGCCGCTACAGCTTTCGCTGCCCCAGCCTCTGCTGCTATGTTGGGCTACGAGCTTCGCTTTAACGATCCCATTTTCAATACAGCCAACGGCGTCAACAACGTTCCCGACATTCAGCTTGAGAACATCTCCGATCCAGGCACCGGCCGCCGCATCACAGACTTTAAACTTTCAATCGGCGACATTGATTTCGCCTTTGACTTCGTGCGTGAGGAAAGTGCAATTGGCGACGGTGGAGCACCACTTATTGCGACCTTGGTGACGCCCGATCTCAACAACGACAATACCGGAATGGATTTCGTTGAGTATGACTTCATGGGCTTTGACCCAAGTGAGATCTTTCAGTTTGAAGTTGACGTAGACAACGATGATGGCACCTTCTTGCAGGATTATCGCGATATTTTGTTCCCGACCAGCGTCGCCATGGTGACCTTCAGCAATGGCACCGTTCTGTCTCAAACGCTTATCGCTGACACTAGCCAAGATGGCTACCGGTTCCGTCAAACCGTCGATGTTCCCGAGCCAAGTACGCTTGCTCTCTTTGGCGGTGTTTTACTAGCCGGCGCAGCGCTTCGACGCCGCAAGTAGACCCTAACACTTCGTTAGAAAAATAACTGCGCAGCCAAGAGACTTTCTCTTAGCTGCGCATTTTGCGATTTAGGCGATTGAGCCTTTGGCCTGATGCCTGTAATGACCAAGTGGCATAGACATGCTGGCGAGCGGGGCCCCGTAGCTCAGCAGGATAGAGCATCAGATTCCTAATCTGAGGGCCACTGGTTCGAATCCAGTCGGGGTCACCATCTTTGTTGCGCTAACGGGCAGTCGCCCTGCTTAAGCGCGGTTTGATTGCACTAACAGGCAGTCGCCCTGCTTGAGCGCGGTGCAAGACTGCAATTGAGAGCCGCTTGTTCAGAGCCCACGCAGCGGCGAGCGGGTACCGATGAGCGGCTCGCCGCGCCATTCGCTGTACAAGTGTGCGCCAAGCACAAAAATCGCTACCACGGCCGTAAATTGGATCGCTACCCACGGCACATAGGACAGCCGCGTCAACGGTTCAGCCTTCCGGCCAAGCCATAAGGCCAAGATGAGAACGGTCACAAATAGACCAAGCAGCCATGCGGTAACGTCAAAGGACATGGGCTCCTGATACGCGCTGGCGAACCGGTTGGGAAGAGCCAGCGGCCGATGACGCTGTTCGCAAATCATCCACAAGCATGGCAAACATCGAAGTGCCTTCCGCCTCATCGCGCGCGCGCAAAATCGCACTGGGATGATAGCTGGTTTGCAGCTGCGGCCCGAGCTCTAGCGCTGCCAGGCCAAGCCGCGCCTTTGAAATGATTGGACTTTGTCCGGTCAGCGCGCGGTGCGCGGTGGCGCCTAAAGCAACAATAACCAGCGGCTTCACAAGGCTAATCTCTTGCATGAGCCACCACCGGCAGGCATCAATCTCTGCCATCTCTGGGCGCTGGTGGAGGCGCCGTTTGCCCCGCATGGTGTATTTGAAGTGCTTCACAGCGTTGGTGATGTAAAGCCCGCCGCGCTCAAGCCCTGCTTCCTGCAGCGCTCTGGAGAGCACATCGCCAGCAGGCCCCACGAAAGGACGGCCCTCTAGGTCTTCCTGGTCGCCCGGTTGCTCACCGACCAGCATAATAGCCGCTCGGCCCAGCCCTTCCCCTGGCACGACCTGCGTGGCACCATGACACAGCTCACATGCCTCGCATTGCTCGAGCCCCTGCCTTACCCCATGCAGCGACGTCATGTTTTCCGGCATTTCAGCAGGCGCCGCAGCCTCCCTGACCACTGGCAAGGTCGGCGCATTGGCCAGCATGGTGCGCGTGCGCGCCTCGCTCTCGTGTGTGAGCGTCTGGATAAGCCCGGCCTCGGGCAAATTTTTCCAATATTTTTTGGGCATTTCCGCCTGCATGGCTTTTAGCTTCACCCGGGCGGGATTGAAGATATGGGCATAATAAGTGCGCCAATAGTCTTCTAGTTTGTCGTCTTCTGGAACGTCTTGTTTGGATGCACCTGCCCCAAAGCTAAGCACGGCGCCATCCCAGTGGGCGCTGCGATAAGGCGTGAAGATCGACCAATGCATGCCGGTAAAGCGCCGCATGAAGAAGGGCGCAGTGTAATCCAGCGTATAATGGCTCGGTTCAAACCAAGCGACATAGTGTTCTGGCTGCGAGCCCTCAACGAGCCGAAAGCGCACGAAAGCAGTCATCTTGTGTTTATCGCGGCCCACTTCTTTGGCCAGCACATTCACCCGGTGAACCAAAGGATCGGCCCGGTTACCCAATAGTGCGCGCTCCCCTTGCAGCCGCTCAAGCAGCGCGTAGAGCAAACGAAAGCGCTCGGGATCGCAATGGCAAATGGCGCGCTTAGCAAGTTGGGGAAACTCTTTGGGGACGCGCAATGTCGTTTGTGCAGCCTGCGGGGGCCCGCGCTCTTGATGCATGAACAACGTCGGTGCGTCGCCCTTCACACGAAACTCAATATCTTCTAGCAGCAGACCATCCATCAGCGCTTGCCGCGCACCGCGCCGCCAGCCTTCAAAATCAGCTGGATAGTCTAGCGCCACGACACGCATTAGGCGGCGAAGAGATCGAGCTGCTTTGGCGCTGGCGCCAGGCGCGCGCGCAAGCTTTCACTATCCAGCGTACTGCCGGGGTGCCAGCCCTGCGCCACAATAAAGGGCCGCACTTTTTTGACGGACGCCGTGAGCCGGGCCAGGTCATCCAACCGCAAGCTGCGATAACGCCGCGCCGATAAAATACGGCCCACCGCCTTCGTGCCCAGCCCTGGGACGCGCATGAGCATTTCTTTGTCCGCGCGGTTAATATCAACGGGAAACTGCGCCCGGTGCTTAAGCGCCCAGGCGAGCTTGGGATCAATGTCGAGATCCAGCATCCCACTGCTTGTCGCGTTCTTCACATCGTCCAAATCGAACCCATAAAAGCGCAGCAACCAATCTGCCTGATACAGCCGGTGCTCACGCATAAGGGGCGGCTTGGACAGGGGCAATACAGAAGAGGAATCCGGTATTGGTGAAAAGGCGGAGTAGTAGACGCGCTTGAGACGGTAGCCAGTGTAGAGCTGGCTCGATGTTGTCAAAATATCGCTATCGCGGGCTTTATCTGCGCCAATGATCATCTGTGTCGATTGTCCGCCTGGCGCAAATTGCGGCGCTGTCCGGCTGGACTTGCGCTCATAGCGCGCTTCTTCAATCTTTAGGCGCATGTTGCCCATGGCTTGGCGAATGCGCTGGCCATCCTTTTCAGGTGCCAACGCTTTAAGGCTATTTTGCTGCGGCAACTCGATATTGATCGATAGCCGATCCGCATAAAGCCCGGCTAGTCGCAACAGCTCCGGGTCGGCATCAGGGATCGTCTTTAAATGGATATAGCCAGCAAAGCGATGCTCCACACGCAGCTTGCGCGCAATATCCACCAACTGCTCCATGGTATAGTCTGAAGAGCGAATAATACCGGAGGAGAGGAACAATCCTTCAATGTAATTGCGCTTGTAGAAATCCATGGTGAGCTGGACAACTTCATCCACGGTAAAGCGCGCGCGCCGGACATTTGAGGATTTCCGGTTGATGCAATAGGCGCAGTCAAACATGCAGTAATTGGTGAGAAGGATTTTAAGGAGCGAGATACAGCGGCCATCAGGCGCGTAGCTGTGGCAAATTCCCATGCCCTCCGTCGATCCGATACCGCCGCTTTTGAGCGAATTTTTGCGGTTGGAACCTGAGGAAGAACAAGAGGCGTCATATTTGGCCGCATCCGCGAGCACGCCGAGTTTTTCCTGCAGGTCCATTCGCGCCATTGATCACTCCATGTTCTTAATTGTTCCTATATTGTTTTCACACGAAGCAGGAGTCAAGCCTGCACGCGATCCTGCGGCACACTGACCTCACGCGTTTGTGACTGTTTGGCGCTGGGAAACGGTGCGTGGCACGGTTGGTGGCTACACGCGCTGCGGCAATTGCGCTATATTCTCTGTCAATTCAACAATAGCGAAAGGACCCACGAGATGAGCCTAAAAGCAAAACTAGAAGCGTTTAGAAACGGATTTGAAAAACAAGTGCCAGGCGACGCTCTTGCTATCATGCATGGCGCAACGCGCGATCTACGCGCGTCCGGCATATTAAACAATGCAGTCGGCGTCGGCAGCACGCTGCCAAGCTTTTCACTCTCCAACCAGGATGGCACGCAGGTCTCATCAGATGAGCTCTTGGCGCGCGGACCACTGGTGATCAGCTTCTTCCGCGGCGCTTGGTGCCCCTATTGCATGATTGAGCTGAATGCGCTCAGCGATATCGCCAGCGACATCCGTGCAGCAGGCGGTGACATCGTCGTGATCTCGCCGCAGACGCCGCAGAAATCGAAAGCAATGGTCGAGAAGGAAGGACTCGATCTGCCCATTCTCAGCGATCCCGGCACAGACTATGCCCGCCAGCTTGGCGTTTCTTTCGTTTTGCCAGACGCGCTGCGCGAGATTTATGGCAAGCTTGGAGGTT
The DNA here is from genome assembly GCA_039814715.1 of Pseudomonadota bacterium. GTDB lineage: Bacteria > Pseudomonadota > Alphaproteobacteria > Sphingomonadales > CAKZYD01 > CAKZYD01. The sequence continues at coordinate 9,978 of JBCCAR010000020.1, read as the reverse complement.
TTACCCTGCCGGAATACAATGGCGATGAGAGCTGGCGCCTGCCAATCCCAACACGGCTGATTGCGGACCAGAGCGGCAAAGTTCGCTATGCCGAGGTGGACGCGGATTATACCGTTCGCCCAGAACCAAGCGAAACACTGGCCGCCTTACGCGGTTTGGTGAAGGCAGCTGCTTAAATCAGCGCGTACTTCTTCGCCAGATGGCGAAACTGTTCGTATCCAAGGCCGCAGTGTTTCGCTGCGGCCTTTTGATTGTGTTTGGCAGCCTCTAGCGCAGCCGTCAGCATGGCGACTTCTTCTTTTGCTATGCGGGCTTTCAAATCAAAGGGTGCAGTGTAGTCCGGCACTGAGACAGGAGCCGGCCTCTCCAGGTTAGAACCATGCGGCGGCGCTTTCCCGCCAGGCCTATAAGGCGAGGCAAAGGGATCGAAGTTAATGTGATCAATCTCGCTCTCGTCACCAGGCCAGCGATAAACGGCGCGTTCAACTGTGTTCTTGAGCTCGCGCACATTGCCCGGCCAGCGATAGCCTTCCAGCTGGGCGAGGACGCGCCGCGAAAAACCAGGAAAGCCGCCGCGACCCAGTTCCACGCTCATAGAGCGCCCAAAGTGATCAGCAAGCGCTATGACATCGCCGGTCCGTGCACGCAGTGGCGGCAGGGTGATGACTTCAAAGCTCAGCCGGTCCAGCAAGTCCGCACGGAAAGCCCCCGCCGCGACTTCTCCTGGCAAATCTACGTTCGTTGCGGCCACCAAACGCACGTCCACGCTGCGCACATCATTTGAGCCAAGCCGCTGAAACTCGCCATATTCGACGATGCGCAGCAACCTTTCCTGACTTGGCGTAGAAAGCGCCGCGATCTCATCTAAAAACAACGTACCGCCATCAGCCGCTTCGAACCGGCCCGCCCGCGCCTTAATTGCGCCGGTAAAGGCCCCCGGCTCATAGCCAAAAAGTTCCGCATCGAGCAGCGTTTCTGGCAAGGCTGCGCAATTCATTTCCACATAGGGACCATCCCAGCGCTGGGAGAGGTAATGCAGCCGGCCAGCAATCAGCTCCTTGCCTGTTCCGCGCTCACCAATCACCAGCACAGGACGGTCCAGCGGCGCTGCAGCGCTCACGTGATCCAGTACATCTAAAAACGCTGGAGATTCGCCTATGATGATCTGTCGATCCTGAGTCATACTAAATTATAACTTTTTTTTATTATTTGGCAATTTTCTTAATAAGTAGAAATTTTTTTCATTATCAGGAAATGATAAAATCATATCAATTCAACGCCTTAGGAGAAAAATCATATTTGGCACGGTCTTTGCTTTTAAAAGGTGGCGAAACGTTAACCATGAGCGCACGACGCATAAGGAGAGCAAGGATATGAATATGCTGTTGAAACTAAGCAGCGCCCTCAATGGAGCGGAGGATGTCAACGCCAATCCAGCAGCGATACTGCAGCATAAGAGCCGTGCTCATCTACCAAAACGCCAACGCGAACGCCGACTGGACCGGCGCTCAGCGCCAACGCAATAACCCCTGACCTAAGACGATATAAGGACAAACACGATGGGCATTTTCTCCCGCCTGACCGACATCATCAATTCTAACATCTCAGACGTGCTGGACCGCGCGGAAGACCCGAAAAAAATGGTCCGCATGGTCATTCAAGAGATGGAAGATACACTTGTAGAAGTGCGCACTTCCGCCGCCAAAACCATCGCTGACCGCAAGGACATTGAACGTCAAATCGGCCGGATGGAGAAGGCGCAGCAAAGCTGGGCTGAAAAGGCTGAGCTGGCATTGCGCAAAAACCGAGAAGATCTGGCCAAAGGCGCGCTGATTGAAAAAGCGCAAGTTGCCGACATGGTTGAGGTCATGCGCGAAGAGCTTGGCATTCTCAATGATGGCTTAGAACGCCATGAAGAAGACATTCAAAAGCTCGAAGCCAAGCTGACAGAAGCCAAAGCAAAACAACAGACACTGCTTGCGCGGCAAGAGACAGCCAATAGCCGATTGAAAGTGCGCAAACAGGTCTTCTCCAGCAAGATGGATGATGCCTTTGCCCGCTTTGACCGGCTAGAGCGCCGCGTTGATCTGACTGAAGGCATGGTCGACAGCTATGACCTGTCGAAACACCCGGGCAAAACGCTGGACCAGGAGCTCTCTGACTTGCAGGCGGAAGACGGCGTGCAAGAAGAACTAGAAGCCCTAAAACGCAAGGTGGCAGGCTCAAACTCGCGGCCGATGCAAAACAATGATGCCGCTTAGAACCGACAACACAGCAAACAAGGAAGCACAGTAAAAAATGCTAGAAACGTTTGGAATTCTCTTCCTCGTGGTCGTGGCCCCCATTTGGATTGCGCTGCATTACACTACACAGTGGAAAAAACAGCGCGGGCTGTCCAGTGAAGACGAAAAGATGCTTGATGAAGTGTATGATGTCATGGACCGGATGGAAGACCGGATCAAAACTCTAGAGACGATTTTAGACGCAGAAGACAAGGACTGGCGTTCTGACACGCTGGAGCCCGAGACTGACGCCGACAAAAACCGTTATCCAAGGGAGGCCAGCTAACATGCGTCGATCACGGCAAAATTACCGCGCGTTCAAAAAAGCCTTTAGGGCCCATATGGACCAAGCAAAATCAGATTTTCAGGCCGATTGGGACGAGACGATGAATGCGCAGGGATCAGCTGAAGCCCGGCGCGGCGATCATGGCAGAGGCCCACATCTAGGATATGAAAGCCGCTCGCGCTTTTACCTCGACAAGCGCAATGGCAAGTTTTTAGGCGTGTGTGCAGGCATTGCCGATTATACAGGCATAGGCGCCATTTGGATCCGTCTCGCGCTGGTCATGATGGTGCTGTTTGGTTTTGCGCCCGTTATACTGGGCTACTTCATCGTCGCTTTCATCGCCACAGCTAAACCGCGCGCGCATTATGAAGAACAGCCCGAAGAGCAAGAGTTCTGGCGCAATGTCCGCACCCGGCCGCACACCACTGTGCGCGATGTAAGGCTACGCTTTAAGGAAATGGAGCGCCGCCTGCGCGACATGGAGCGCCACGTCACCTCCGGCTCGCGCCGGCTGGACCGTGAAATAAGCGCTCTGCGCGACTAAACACGCATACCTAGACCAAGCATCCTAATGCCTGCATGCATGCCCCCGCATGCAGGCTTTTATCTGCCGCAAAGGCCAACCCCGCCCCCAGCGCCAGCCCTGAACGGACCCAATATTGCCGCATTTACGTGGCTTTCACGCAAGTGCATCATAAGGCGGTTAATAAGGCTGGCCTAGAGGGACGTGCGTTATGAGACTGCGAGCAATCATAGGACTGTTGTTGGTCACACTTGCTCTTGCAAGTACAACTGTGGGCCAAGTTTCCTTCGCAGAGACGCCGCAAAAACGAGACGTCGATCTCAGCCAGCCAACAACCGGCAAAACAGGCTGGCATTCGCTGGTGCCGCTGAGCGAAATCCAGGAAACGTCAGCCGAACCGGACGTGCTGGAAACACCGATACAAGTAGAAGAACCAGCGCCGCAAAAGCCTGCCAAAACACCAAAGAAAAAAGCCAAAAAAAAGAAACAAGTAAAACAGGCGAAAAAGGCCAGATCTAAGAGACAGAAGAAACTAACGCCGCCTCCATCGCGCTGGGCGTTTGGCTATAGCGACACCCCGATACCAGGTGCCAGCTATGATATCATCGCCAATGGCAAAGTCATTACGCCCACAGTTCAGCTGGATGACTGGATCGATGGTACCAAAGTCTCGGCCAGTAAGTTTGATGGCGGCTTTTACATGATGGTGTGGGAGCATCCAGACCATGTCCGTGTTGTGGTCGGGTTTGGGGGACACCTCTTGCGGCGCGGCGATAAGAATAGGCCTTATGAAGCCGGCGCTACGACCGTCACGGTTCGCGCAAACGGGCAGGAACTTCACACATACACACTCGCGAATATGCGCCAAGGCCAAGAATTCAGCCACCATATTGGCCACAGAAAATGGACCCGCACTCCCCAAGACATCATCGACATGGGTCTATGGCCTCGCATGACGCCTTATGAGGGATATCAATTTAATGTAAGAACGAAGACGTTCATGGACGAGCCAAGGCCATCGCCGGAAGTTCCCTTCAAACCGATTCCATTTGACTGGAGTGATGGTTACCAGCCGCTCCATTCCGGACCTGTGCGGCCAGCGATGCCAAAGCCAGGAGATCATCCGCCGGTGCATTCCACCCGCGGTTTTGCGCACTTAGCTCTTTGGCCGGATGGCACAACCAATGATGCTGCCCGCCGCAACATCTTTGTTAGTGCAGAAAGCGCGGCAGGGTACCCCTGGCATCTGCACCACAGGGGTAAATACACGCCCCTGGATGTGCACAGGCCATATTACAATGAGAGCAATTTTAAAAACAACGGCAGCAATCTTGAAGCGCAGTTCGTACGCGTTGGAGGGCATAACGAAACACGGCGCAAAGATGGCGGAAAATATCACGATCTTGTTTGGGATACAGCGCACCTCGCAAATGCCGCGTGGGAGATGTACCTCATTAACGGCGACCCATACTATCTGCGCGGTTGGCAGATGAGCATCATAACCCCGATCCTCGCAGAAAGCCCTGGCATGCGGGCCCAAGGCTTCAGATACAACAAGCCCTACCCTGTCATTGCCCGCTCTCAACCGCGTGGCTATGGGAAGCATTTGATGCTCATGCTGCGACTGGTGGAAGTGATGCCAGAAGGCGAATGGAACTGGCTGCAACCTAAATCTTTTTTTGAGAAGATTTTGCAAAATACCGCAGTGCAGTCTCAATGGACAGCGAAACAAGTCGGCGCCCTCAATGGAGACTTTCCACGCTCTTGGACCGGGGGCAAAAAAGTCCTGAAGTACGGAGCAGAGCATTCTCATATGCAGGCATTCTGGTCGCTGGGCTGGGCGCTTCACCTCGGATACACTAAATTCCAAGACTTGTTTGATGTCCACAAGGCAGCCGTTTTGAAGCAGTGGCGGGCTTTCGGTGTCGGTCAAGCTGTGGCGTATAAGGATATGCAATCGAAAGACCCCCAAACGGGCAAACGTAGGCCATTTAGTGATTTAGACGCGGCAATAGATTATGCAGCCTCGCTGCGCGACTACCAGGGTCCCGAAACTGCTTTCACCACATTCGTTTGGCGCCAAGAACGCTTTACAGGCATCTACGCGGCGCTGAGCCAATACCACGGCGAACCCTTCACCAGTATAGCCAAGACATGGGTTCGTGAGCGCCAGAGCCATGAGCGCGACTTTCTCGGGCGCAAATATCAACGCCGTATCCAAAACATTGAAGCCTATGACTTCGACCTAAAGCGCGAAGTCGGAAAACTCTATTCGCGCAAACCCGATTGGATGTTTGCCATTGGCCCTGAGAAGAAGAGCTGAAGAATGGTTTGACCGTATTTGTAAAAATGGTGCTGCTGGAGAGAATTGAACTCTCGACCTCTCCCTTACCAAGGGAGTGCTCTACCTCTGAGCTACAGCAGCCTAACGCCATGCGACGTGAGCGGCGCCGTCTTGCCATATCAGGCCTTGGCGAGCAAGAGGTTAACGCGTGGTGGTGCGTTTAGGCGGGCAATTCCGCTCAAAGGCGGCCGCCAGCCTGTATTGCCCCAAGTAAAGAAAACCAGAACCGCGATCCGCACCAGTTCCTAAACTTTCATAAAAAAGTCATCTGCCTTAGAGACTTGCTGCTTGCAAGGGAGCAAAAGAAGGCTTAATCGGTGGAAATTATGTCGCTTTTCGACACAGTTTTGCTTGCTGCTCAGCGCCCTGGACAGCGTAATGCTCTCGCTGAAAAACATGGCGTGACCCACAAATGCTTGGTCCCCATCGCGGGCGTGAGTCTTATTGAACGCATGCTTTCGACATTGACTGGACACAGGGGCTGCCGGGCCATTCACCTGGTGATAGAAGAAGAAGGATTTGCTGCTGTCGGGTCGCTTTTAGAGCAGTTCAAGCGGCCAGATTTGCAAATCCACCATATCTTGCCAAGCCCCAGCATTATGGAAAGCGCGCTCGCAGGGTGCCGCAACGCCGCTGCCCCTTACGTCATCACAACGGCGGACAATGTTCTGCTGTCGCACACGGCTATTGATACCATGCTCACCGGGCTGGCAGGCGGCGCTTCAGCGCTGCTTGCCTTTTCAACACGCCCGGCTGTGCATGCGCTCCATGAAGAGGCACAGCGACATTTCTACAAAGTGTGCGGACATGAAATTGCAAATTGCAATCTCTACGCTCTGGCGGGACCTGACGCCCTAGACGCCGCAGCAATTTTCCGCGACGGTGGTCAGTTTATGAACCATCCAATTCGTCTATTGCGCGCATTTGGCCCTGAAAACATTGCGCTGGGGCGGTTAGGCCTTATTGGGTTTGATACTATGTCAAAACGTGTGTCTAAGCGCCTGGGCCTCACAATAAGAGCGGCAATGATGACGGACGGAACACAGGCTATCGACGTGGATAACGAGCGCACCTATGGGGTGGTAGAGGCGATCTTGACTGGAAAGATCGACCTTCCACCGGGAGCAGGCCCGCCGCAAATCGCGATGCTGGAAAATGACGACCAAAGATAAGAGACTCAGGGACTAAGGAAAAGCGCCATGGATCATATTAGGGCGAGAGAGACGGCACAACTAGAACCGCTGAGCATCCCAGACGAGGCAAAAGAACGCCTCAAATTCATGTACATCGCTAAACATGCGATGTGGGGCGGCACGATGCACCCAGAAGATGGTAACCATGCAATTTATCATCATGAAGTGCGCACCAGCCTTGAGAGCTTAGGACTAAACCTAACGCTGGCGAACCAGTTTGAAGCGCTGATGATGCCAACGGATGTCGACATGGTGTTCCCGCTCCTGAACCGCGGCGGCTTTGTTGGCAGCGAAATGCTCATTCCCTTGCTGTGCAATAAACACGGTATTGCCTATATCGGCGCAGGGCCGTTTATGCGCGGCCTTGGCGATGATAAAGCCATGGCGAAAGTGCTGGCCCAGCATCACGGCGTCCCAACCGCGCCCTGGTTCTGCTATAGGCGCGGGGCTCCCGTTGAGCCGGGAGACTGCCCGAACGCGGACAGATGGGTGATTAAACCCAATGCATCATCCGCCAGCTGGGCGATTTCAGATGCCCATGATTGGACCGGCGTTGCACAAGCGGTGCGCGCCCTGCACAGCCAAGGTCATGACGCCATCGTCGAACCCTATATTGATGGCTATGACGTCCAAGCCGCGTTCATCAGCATTGATGGGCCAAAAGCGCTACCAATGCTGATTTATGAGCGCGACGACACCCAGCGGCTTTGGACCTATTATGAAAAGCGCGACCTGATTGAGAACACGGAAAAAGACAGCTTGAAGCGGTTTGACGACCCCGAGTTTAGCCCTGCTGTGGCCAAAATGGCCGATACACTCGCGCAGGCCTATAATCCCTTTGATTATGGCCGCTTTGAGTTTCGATTAGACCCAAAGACAGGCGATATAAATTTCATTGAAGTCAACCTGAACTGTAACTTATGGTCCAAGAAAGTCGTGGCGACAGCCGCCGCGTTGGCAGGGATCGGGCATGCGCAGCTGCTTGAAACCATTTTGGCTGAAGCCCTGCGGCGCAACCATTTAATCGCATGACCAAACAAGCCAAACAAAGCGACAAGGACCGCAAGGCCGCCGCCTTGCGCGCAAACTTACGCAGGCGCAAAGTCGGCAAGGTGGAAACACAGGCACCGCCTACGGATCAGGCCGAACAGGGCAAGGATCGTTAAACGGCCTTGCCCGCTTTGCCTGCGCTGATTATAGCCTTGGCCTTGGGGCAGGCCTGCTTGCTCTAAACTCACGCAATAAGACCTGGGAGTAGCCAGCATGGCGATAATGTCTGATAAATGGATCCGAGAGCGTGCACAACAAGATGGCATGATCGAACCATTTATGGACCGCCAGCACCGTGAAGGCACGATCTCCTACGGGCTATCCAGCTATGGCTATGATGCGCGGGTCTCGGAAGAGTTTAAGATTTTCACCAACGTCGATTCTGCGATTGTCGACCCAAAGAACTTTTCAAACAAATCTCTGGTCGACCGGCCGGGCGATGAATGCATCATCCCGCCCAACTCCTTCGCGCTGGCACGAACCGTTGAATACTTCCGCATTCCTAAAGACGTGCTGGTGATCTGCCTGGGCAAATCGACCTATGCACGCTGCGGCATCATTGTGAATGTGACCCCGCTTGAACCGGGCTGGGAAGGCCATGTCACGCTGGAATTTTCCAACACAACGCCCCTGCCCGCGCGCATCTATGCCAATGAAGGGGCCTGCCAGTTCTTGTTTTTTGAAGGCAACGAGCCGTGCGAAGTCTCCTACGCAGACCGCAAGGGCAAATATATGGGCCAAACCGGGGTAACCCCTTCCTAAGCTGTAGGCTCGCTAAGGTAAAAGCCATGCCAGCGCCATAGTTGGTCGGCAGGGAGCAGGGTATGGATAAAATTCTCATTCGCGGCGGGCGGCAGCTATCAGGCCGTATTGCTATTTCTGGCGCTAAAAATGCAGCGTTGCCGCTGATGGCCGCCAGCTTGCTCACGGACGCGCCGCTGGTCCTCACGAACATGCCGCGCTTAGCGGACATTAATACGATGTCAGACCTCTTGATCGGCCACGGCGTGAAGGTCCAGCTGGAAGGCGGCAAGGGCGGCATCGGCCGGCGCGTGACCCTTCAAGCGGCGGCAACGTCTGATCCGCTCGCGCCCTATGACGTGGTGCGCAAAATGCGCGCGTCTATTCTCGTTCTCGGCCCGCTACTGGCCCGCGGCGGCGATGCCGTCGTCTCCCTGCCAGGGGGCTGCGCCATTGGCACCCGCCCAATTGATCTGCATTTAAAGGCCATGGAAGCGCTCGGCGCGCGCATCGAGCTTAAGAACGGCTATGTGCATGCTAAGGCGCAGGCCGGCGGCCTGGAAGGCGGCGTGATCCGCTTTCCTTTTGTCACCGTTGGCGGCACGGAAAATGCCCTCATGGCCGCCTGCCTCGCAAACGGCGTCACGCGCATTGAGAACGCCGCCATGGAGCCTGAAATTACAGACTTGGCAACCTGCCTCATTGCCATGGGTGCAAAAATTGGCGGCGTTGGCTCGTCAACACTGGAAATCACCGGCGTCAACACACTAACTGGAGCGGAGCATTCCGTTCTCCCAGACCGGATTGAAACGGGCTCCTATATTGCAGCGGCAGCCATTACCGGCGGCAGTGCAACCCTGGTCAATACCAGCTTAGACATTTTGGGCGCGGTCACAGATCGTTTTGAAGCGGCAGGCGTGACCCTGCTCCAAGATGGCAACTGCCTTCAAGTAGAGAGTGTTGCTGAGCGCCCAGCGCCGGTTCAAATCAAAACGGCGCCATTTCCAGCCTTCGCGACGGATATGCAGGCGCAATTCATGGCGCTAATGGCTGTCGCGACGGGAACGTCCAGCATTTCAGAAACTGTCTTTGAAAACCGCTTCATGCATGTACCTGAACTCATGCGCATGGGCGCGAACATTCAAGTCAATGGCGGTGTTGCCATTGTAGAAGGCAAGCCCGCACTCATTGGCGCGCCGGTGATGGCGACAGACCTACGGGCCTCTATGTCCCTCGTGATTGCCGCACTTGCGGCCCATGGCGAAACGGAGATAAACCGCGTCTACCATCTGGACCGCGGCTATGAGCACCTGGAGGACAAGCTACAGACCCTAGGCGCCGACATCGAGCGCGTCGCCGCCTAGACGGGCTTTATTTTTTGTTTGTGTCTGTTTGCCAAGGGCTTGGTTTGGGACGTTGCGAACATTGGGCCACCTTCGTCGTCCTCCGGCTTGACCGGGGGACCCATGGTTACTCTGGGTTAACCGCATGGGTTTTGTTTATATCCTTGCAAGCCAGCCGCGCGGCACACTTTATATTGGCGTCACGAGTGATCTGGT
>JBCCAR010000022.1:0-58789 GCA_039814715.1 Pseudomonadota bacterium | reverse complement strand
GCTGGCCCTGCGGGTGACGCCCTGGAAGACGCGGGGTGCGTTGTACGCCTTGTCCGATGCACCGCATCGCACTGCAACCTACGCCTGCCCCGCGCCTTCCAGGGCGTCATCAAATGGCTCTGAGTAAGTGAAACGTGCTCTAGCGCGTCGCGAAATAGACCCCTTTGGCAATGGCGCGCGCGGTCACATCGGCGAGCGCAGCGCCGATCTGCGCCACGGTTAGCGGGCGGATTGGATCGTCTGGCAGGGTGTGCGTTCCCGTCGAAATGGCAAAGATCGTATCGCCATCGAAATGTGTGTGGGCGGGATTGACTGCGCGGGCAAGCCCATCATGCGCCATCATTGCAAGACGTTTACATTCACTCGCCGATAGCGCGGCATTAGTTGCAACAACGCCAATGGTCGTATTGCCGCCCGCCTGTGCTTTTCCTGCTGCGGCAAGCTTGCGAAAATCAGGCTGGCCAGACAACGCCGTTGCGGCAGGATCAGGCTTTTGGCCGCCAAACTCACCGTCCTGTTCAAGCGCCCAAGCAAGGAAGGTTGTGTCGTCGCCCATGCGCACGCTGCCAACCGGATTGACGGCCATCAATGCGCCGCAGACGATCCCACCTCCTAAGGTAATCGACGCCGTACCGATACCGCCTTTTTCAAGCCCCGCGCGCGCGCCTGTGCCCGCGCCGACGTTGCCCTGCGCCACGTTTGGCCCAATATTGGCCAAAGCCTGCGCGCCAAGTGCTGCATAAGGGGGCGCCGGATCCCAACCTGTTGGCGCTGCGCTGCCCAGATCATGCAGCACAGCGGCGGGGACAATGGGGATCGCGCGGGCATCCGGCGTCAATTTTAATCCATCACCAGCTTGAGATAGCCCCCAAGTCACCGCATCAGCCGCGGCAAGCCCGAACACGGAGCCGCCGGTGAGCACGACTGCATGCGCTTTATGAACAAGGTTTTCTGCAAGCAAGGCATCGGTTTCCCGCGTGCCTGGGCCGCCGCCGCGGACATCAACGGCTGCAGCCGCACTATCGATGCAGCTGATCACGCTCACGCCCGTCTTTAACGCGTGATCTTGCGCCTGGCCCACAAGAATGCCGTCCACGTCTGTGATCGCGTTTTTCGGTCCTGGTTTAAAAGCCGCCGCCACCGTTTCTCTCCATACCTATGCCCGCCATAAGCAGCGTGGCGCATATCGCTAAGGCGCGGCCCAATGGGGCGATGCCTGCATGAGCGCTTTGGTATAGCGCGTTTTAGGCTGGCTTAGAATTCTTTGTGCTGGCCCGCTTTCTACGATGCGGCCTTGGTCCATCACATAGACCCTGTCGGCAAAGCCCTCTAGAAGCCCGAGGTCGTGTGTGATGAAAAGATACGCGAGGCGCTCCTCGCGCTGGAGTTGCGCCAAGAGACCCAGGATACCAGCGCGCACCGGCGCATCCAGCGCTGAGACAGCTTCATCAAGCACAAGCAGCTTAGGCTGGGGGATGAGCGCGCGGGCAATCGCTATACGCTGGCGCTGGCCGCCGGAGAATTGGTGGGGATAGCGCTCTAAATCATCGCCGCTCAGACCAACACGCTCTAGTGCTTGGGTCAAAGCGCTATCGCTCGGCCGGTCACTGCGTAGACAATAGGGCTCAGAGAGGATACGGCGAACGCTCTGACGCGGATTAAAGCTGCTAAAAGGGTCTTGAAAGACAATCTGTATGTCACGGCGCTGGGCCTGTTTCGGTCTATAGCCAGGCGCGCTAAAACGTTCCCCGGCGAGACTTACCTCTCCTTGTGACAAAGGATGCAGCGCCATCACTGCGCGCGCAAGGCTTGATTTACCGCAGCCTGAAGGGCCAATCAGCGCAGCGCACGTCCCCGCGTCAACATCTAAATGAACACCATCGACAGCGCGCATTGCCCCATAATCAACGCTGATATTTTTGACGGATAACAATGGCGGTTCAGGCGATATCGCCGCGGCCGCTTTTGCTAAGCGCGGCGGCGCGAGAAGGGACTGTGTGCCAGGATGTTTGGGCGCAGACAAAACCTGATCGGCCGCTCCCGTCTCGATAATTTCGCCTTGTTTCATGACGGCAATGGTATCTGCAATGCGCGCAACCAAAGCCAAGTCATGGCTGACGAACACCATCGCCATATTGCTGCCGCTGAACTGGCGTTTCAGCAGCGACAAGATACCCTGCTGGGTGATGACATCTAAGGCGGTGGTTGGCTCATCGGCCAACAGCAGCTGAGGGCCAGCGGCGATGGCAATGGCGGTCGCAGCGCGCTGGCGCTGCCCGCCGGAAAGCTGATGGGGATAGCGGCTGGGGGAGATGATGGCCGGGCCCAACTCCACCTGCCTCAGTATATCGCGCGCCTCAGCATTAGCATCGCCTACAGGGTCGTGGATGGCGACCGCTTCTGCGACTTGATCGCCGATGGTCATGAGGGGGTTAAGGGCCGTCATTGGCTCTTGAAAGATGAAGCCAATCTCCTTGCCGCGCACCTGGCAAAGCGCCGCTTCTGGCAGACCGAGCAGCTGTTTATCGTCCAGCTGCAAGCGGCCAGAGGCTTTGAAACCTGATGGCAGCAAACCCATGATGGCCGCCAGCGCGATGGATTTGCCTGAGCCGCTCTCTCCCACCAATCCCAAGACTTGGCCTGGCTGAAGCGAAAAACTGATACCGCGTAAGATAGGCTGAGACGCGCTGGAAACGCGCAAGTCTTCCACAATCAAGGTCATGCCGCCTCGCGCGGGTCAAGCACGCTGCGCAGGCCGTCCCCCAGCAGGTTAAACCCAAAGACCGCAAGCACGATGGCAAGGCCTGGCCACACCATCAAGGCAGGACTGTAGCCGAACAGGGTTTGCGCTTCTGAAAGCATGCGGCCCCAGCTGGCTACCGGCGGCTGCGCGCCTAGGCCAATATAGCTAAGCGCTGCCTCGGCTGCGACGCCGAGAGAGGTTTGAACGCTTGCCTGAATGGCGAGCAGGCTGAGCAGATTGGGCACTATATGATCCATTGAGATGGCAAAATCCGAGCGCCCCATTGCCTTCGCCGCCATCACGAAATCGCGCTGCCAGAGGCTGCGAGCGGCGCCGCGCGAGAGCTGCGCGAAGACGGGAATATTAAAAATACCCACCGCCAGCACAGCATTCATGGTGCCAGGGCCCGCAACGGCGGTGAATAATATGGCAAGCAAAATAGCGGGAAAGGCAAAGATAATATCGTTGCCCCGCATTATGACTAAATCCAGCCAACCGCCACGCGCCGCCGCCAAGAGCCCAAGTGGAACGCCGATCACCAAACCAATGGCGACAGCGAATATAGCCACGCTAAGCGCTGTGCGGGCACCCTCCATAAGCATGGAGAGCACATCGCGGCCATATTGGTCTGTGCCCAGAAAATGCTCTAAACTAGGGCTTGCAAAGCGCCCAGGGATGTTAAACTGGGTGATATCATGCGGGGTCCAGATGGTAGAGACCAGCGCTGCCAAGACCAGCATGACAATGATAAAAACCCCGATTTTCAAGGCTGTCATGCGCGCGTTTCCCTCAGGCGCGGATCCATCCATGCCGCCAAGAGGTCAACCAAAAAACTGATCAGCACCACCAGCGTTACCATGAGCATGACCACCGCTTTGACCGTGATAAGGTCGCGCTGCGTGACAGCTTGCAAGACCAGTCGGCCAAGGCCAGGCAGATAAAACACCGTTTCCACGATCACAGCGCCGGCGATGAGAAAGGCCAGCTGCAGGCCAAGGATTGGCAAAATGGGGACAAACGCATTGGGCAGACCGTGACGCACCAGCGCCTGCCAGCGCGTCAACCCCTTGGCCCGGGCTGTGCGCATAAAGTCTTGGCCTTCCACATCCAGCAAACTGGCGCGCAGCAAACGCAAAATGATAGCGCCTTGGGGCAGGCCAAGCGCAATAATGGGCAAGGCCAGCGACCACAAAGCTTTGCCAGGCTCATGCCATCCAGGAAAACCGCCAGCAGGGAAGAGCCCAAGCACAACCGAAAGCAGCAAGACCAACATCATTGCCAGCCAAAAGTTGGGCACTGCAATGCCCATATAAGCCGCGCCTGAAAAAACGCGGTCAGCGGGGCCACCTTTGCTGCGGACACTGGCCAGTGCGCCCAACACCGCGAGGGCAAGCGAAAGCGCAAACGCACCAATGGCCAGAGGCACTGAAACAGCGAGACGTTCTAACAGCAATGTGGAAACAGGGACCCGGTATGTATAGCTCACGCCGAAATCGCCGGTTAGCAGCCCAGCCATCCAGCGCAGATACCGCATCACGGGATGTCCGCCCAGACCAAGCTCAGCGCGCAATGCTGCAACGGCGCTCGGATCCGCCTCTACGCCCATCATGAAGCGCGCGACATCGCCCGGCGCAACTTCTAGCGCGATGAAGATGATCAGCGAGGCTGCAAAGAGCGTGAGCGCGAGGCTCAAAAGGCGCGGGCCGACACTCATGATGGGCGCGCCCAGCGCATGGACGTTACGTCTGTCGCTTGGATGGGCGCGTTGATCCATTGGCCGCGCAGCTCTTTACGCCATACGCCGACTTGGGCCAGCTGAAATAAGAAAACGGCGGCTTGGTCTTGGGCCAATTGACGCTGGGCCGCCTTGAGATCGCGCCCAGCCAAATGCGCGCGAAACGCATCGCTATCATAGCCAAAATAATTATCTGGCCGCGCAAAAAAACCAATGTCCATGGGTTCGGTGTGACTGACAATGGTCATGTCATAATCAGCCTGACCAAGGACCGTTGAAAGCCACTGCGCCCACTCAATGGCTTCAATCTTAACTGGGATGCCAAGCGCACGCAGCTGCGCCGCAATCACCTCGCCGCCGCGGCGAGCATAGCCGGTGGGCGGCAGCACCAGGGTGGGCGCGAAGTCTTGCGGCAGCTCCGCCTGGGCGAGCAGCGCCTTGGCTTTTTCAAAGTCATGCACTGCCGCAGCGGTTAAATCCACATAGTCACGGTGAAGCGGGGAGAAGAAGCTACCAATGGGCGTACCATAGCCAAATAGAGCGCCATCGATGATATCCTTGCGGTTGACGGCATGCGCGATAGCTCGGCGCACACGCACGTCGTCGAAGGGTGGACGCCGCATGTTCAGCGCCAGGACGGTCTCGCCTTCTGTCATGCCTTCATTGACCACAAAGCGGTCCGTCGCAGCCACTTGCGGCAGCAATTCCGGTGCGCCAAAATTGGCGATACCGTCCACATCGCCCGCCATGATAGCGCCGTAGGCTGCGCTGGCATCTGAAATCATTTTAAATGTAACACGCTCCATCTCAGGCTCCTGCCCCCAATAGCCGTCAAAGCGCTTCAAGGTAATGGATGTCCCTGTTATCCAGCGGACGAATTCATAGGGCCCTGTGCCTACTGGTTGAGCGGCGTTGGTGGCTTCGCTTGACGGCTCTACCATCACCGCGTCACCCCAGCCCAGCGCAAACAGAAAACCCGGGTCAGGCTCTTTCAGCGTGATCTTCAAGCGGTGTCTGCCAAGCGGCTCGATAGACGCGATACCCTTAAAAAGGTGCTGCTGCGCATTGGCCGAGCCGGGCGCTGTGATCCGCTCTAAAGCAAACTTGGCTATCTGCGCTGTAAACGCCCTGCCATTGTGAAAAACGGCATGCTGCGTCAGGTCAAAAATATAGATTAGGCCGTTTTCAGAGACGTCCCATGTCCGCGCCAGGGCGGGCTGGACATAGCCGTTGCGGTCAATCCGCGTGAGCCCTTCAAATACATTGGCGTAAACAACCTCATCCACCGCTGCGGCCGCGCCCATGGTTGGATCGAGGTTCGGCGGTTCAAGGCCGATGCCAATAGCGATGTGATCGCCTGCTCTAGGCGGTTCTCCGCAGCCAGCAAGAGCCGCCACAGCGACCAAAGCGCAGAGCCTGATTAGGGCGCCGATAGCGCGCTCTCGCGGAAGACGACCGCGCCTGCTTTATCGATATAAGCAAATTCGCCGTTCTTATATGTACTCTTGCCGCCGCCAAGCGTGGTGGCGGCGCCCTCGCCGCATGTATCGCCTGACGCGGCGATAATCACCAGCGCCAAACCATGCTCAAACGGGTTTTTACGCGGCCAATCGGCATCGCACAGGCCAATACCGCGCGCGCGAATGGCCTCTTTGCCAGCCCTGTCAATCCAGCCATAGCCGTCATCTTTAAAGCGGACATAGGCCATTCCATCACTGAAGGGATGCGCCAAATTATAAGTCTCCTCGCTCAGCAGTGTGCCAGTTGCATCTATATACTGGTACTGTCGCCCAATGCGTACGGCGGCGCGGCCTTCGCAAAACCCTTCCGCATTTCGGTACCGCTTGCCGCTTTTTGGCAGGACCTGGCGGCCGAAGCTGTTGATGTAAATCCAGCCATCGCTAAACGGGCTGTCAGGGCCTTTGGCAACGCCCACAGGAGCAAGGCCTGTCGCCGCGTCAAACGGGCCAACCTCGGCGTATTGCGGCGCGATGGCAACGCTGCCTGCACTGTCGATATAGCCTTGCGGGTCGAGCTTACCAAAAGCCTCTCTATCAACATGGAACCCGGCAAAGCCAGCGCCAAAAGGTTCAATATCAACAACGGTGCCGCCAGCGGCGTCAGCTGCGGCTATCATGCTGGGTGTAGCTTCATTGAGCCAAAGCTGGCCATCGCGGCTTAGAAAAAACTTGCCAGTGTCGTTGCTAAAGCGCGCGCAGCTTTCGGAAAAGGGCCCAATTGGGCCGCGGTAGACATTTTGGCCGTAAATGGATGTATAGCTCTGCTCGCGGGCATTACTTACATTGGCGATGACAACGGCGCCATCTGGATCGATGATTTGCCACACATCCCCTTCTAAGGCCGCCGCAAGCCCTTCAGAGAACGCGGTCGCTTGGGCAAAGCGCGGCGCAATGGCCCAATTTCCGCTGCGATCAAGATAGCCCCACAGTCCCTCTGGACCGCCGCGCATCCGCAGCCGTGCCGGCGCATCGCCTTGATACTCTGTCCCGCAGCCAGAATTTTCAAAAGGCCCTTGCGCAATCACGGGGCCGCCATTGCTGCGCGATAAGCGCAGCACGTCCATGAGAGCGCCGGCGCAGCTGCCATCACCGATAAAAGGGCGCCGACCTTCGATGCAGGCCGCCACGGTATTGCGCAGCGCATCACCGCTGCGATCTTCCCTCAAGCGCACAAGAAGAGGCTGGTCCACCCAGCCCGCATTGGGCGCGTTAATAAACACCATCTCAACTTCGCAGTCATTCTCCATGCGCCCAATAATGGTGTAATATACAGCGCCCAGACCCTCTAAACGAACCGACAAATCATCAATACGGCAAATGCGCAGGCTCTCTTCAAATTGCTGCTCAGCGCTCATGCCTGTGCCTGATCCGCAGCCAGCGAGGATAAGACAAAGGGCGGTGACAAATCTGCGGACCATTTCGTATTCCCCTGCATCAACCCAATTGCTGTATGCGCCATCGTTTTTGCGGCGTCTACCATGGCTTTAACGCTGGCCGTGTCCGCTCGCCGTCAAAACCAAATAACGCCGCCCTTGTAAAGCGTTGGAAGTGTTGCATAAACACCCGCAAAATCAAAAAAAGTCGTAATAAACCGGCCACATGGTGTTGCTTTGCACCCACATCCCGCTTATCCGGCACCATCTTCTGGGAGACAAAGTCATGACAGCTTTTCGTTCGGTTCTTTTAGGGACCTGCCTGGCGGCTTGTTTAGCGCCTGCTGCGCAGTCACAAAGCGAAGACGCTGGCCTGGAAGTGATCTTCGTGGAGGCCCAGCGCCGCACGCAAAGTATTCAAGATGTGCCGCTGGCAGTCTCAGCATTTTCAGGTGAAGCGCTCACCAGCGCCGGTGTGTTTAGCTTCAATGACATTGAAACGCTGGTTCCTTCTTTAGAGATTGAAAACGCGTTCGGTGGCGGGCAGCCACAAATCCGCCTGCGCGGCGTCGGCTTTGATGATTACGCGGCAAATAACACGCCTGCAGTCGGGATTTATGTAGATGAAGTCGCCTATCCCGTCCCTGCTATGACGCAAGGGTTATTGTTTGATATGCAGCGCGTAGAAGTGCTGCGCGGGCCGCAAGGAACGCTCTATGGCCGCAACACAACCGGCGGGGCTGTGAACTTCGTCACCAATAAACCCACGGATGAACTCAGCGCTGGCCTGCGCACTGAATTTGGCAACCGCGAGCGCTGGCAAGCCGAAGCCTTTATTTCCGGCCCACTGGATGAAAACGTCAACGCGCGTCTCGCCGTTATCACCGAACAAGGCGGCGCTTGGCAGTTTAACCGCGACACCGGCGAAGAGCTGGGCGATGTGGACCGCACCGCCGTGCGCGCCATGATAGAGATTGATCAAGACGCTCTGAATATTCTTGCGACGGGGCATTATTATTATGACCGATCCGACGGCGTTGGCGCGTATCTGCTGAACGATTATGTATCCAATGGCTTTGGCACCGTGAATGCAGATATGAACACCCGGGCAACTGGTTGGGGCGTCTCTGCGCCGTTTGCAGAGGAAACAGGCCTAGCGCCAGGATCAAAACCCTTCCGCGATAATTCTGGGTACGGCGTTAATATCCGCGTTGATTATGATTTTGGCCCGATGACGCTAACCTCATTGACAAGCTATGAGCGCCTCAGCCGCCGGGAGTTTAATGATTGGGACGGCACTGCTGTTCCCGCTGCTGAAGTGCTCTTTAATTCCGAACCCAGTGTTTTTGCGCAGGAACTACGTCTGACCTCCAATGAAGATGAAGCCTCTCCACTGGATTGGATTGTCGGCGTTTACTATGCCGAAGAAGACCTGACAGAACTATTCCAATCAGACTTCCAAGACAGCTTTGGTCTCACTGCGCGCACACCTTATGAGCAAGAAGCACGCACCATCGCTGTCTTCGGCCAGACAGAATATGAGATTACAGACCGTCTCGGCATTACCGTCGGCCTGCGTTATGAAGATGAAGACCGCGATTTGGTGAGCCTATCAACCGTTGGGCTGGTGGCAACTGTGCCGCAGACGGTGATCCCATTTGTGGATTCAGACCCGCGCGAAGCCAATCTTTCCGAAGTCTCCGGCAAAGTGGGCGTGGATTATAAACTAACGGATGATGTGCTGCTTTATGCACTAATAAGCCGAGGGGTTAAATCCGGAGGCTTTACGGCGCTGAACACCCTCAATCCGCTCCAAACAGAGCCATTCCGCAATGAAGTCCTTTGGGCCTATGAAGTGGGCGCGAAGGGCGATTTCTTAGATGATACGCTGCGGCTAAACTTTGCAGCTTTCTACTATGATTATACCGATCAGCAGATCCAAGGGTTCTTCTTTGACGAAGGCCAAGGCGCGGTTATCGGCCGTATCATCAATGTGCCAAAGTCTAAGATATACGGCATGGAGCTCGAAACTGTTTGGGCGCCCATTGAAGGCATCACTCTTAGCAACGCCATTGGTTGGAAGAAAGGCGAGTTCACAGAATTTGACGACCTCGACATTCCCAATGCGCCCGCCACAATTGACCGCAGTGGAGAAGACTTACCCTTCCCGGAATGGAGTTACACAGGCTCTCTGGTTGTACAGAACACACTCACGGACAGCTGGAGCTACAACTTTAATGCCAACTGGACCTACCGCGATACGCTCGACAAATCGCGGCTGGGCAACACCATCTTCAATGTCGATGACTTTTGGCTCGTCAATGCGCAGCTGACTGTCGGGCCGGAGGATGGCCTGTGGGACATCGGGCTGTATGCCCGCAACCTGACGAATAGCGATTATGATGAAACGCGCAACTTCTTCATCCAGCAAGCAGGCGCCGTTCCCTTCGTGGCCAATGGCTTTCGTGGACGCCCTCGCACATATGGCATACGCTTCTCCATCCAGTATTAAAGACAAGCGGTACGGGCCTGGATGCTCCAAGACGGTTTTGGTTTAGATGTTGCAACCGATGACCCAAAGGTCATCGCAGCGGTCAACGATTTCACCCAAGGGTTTCTGCGCTATGAAACGCGCGCAGCGGATGTTCTCAAAGCCGCAGGCGCTGACTGCGCCTTAGTCAACGCGTATTGCGCGGTCTTGTTTCTATTCTCAGAAGCCCCAGATGGCCCCGAAAAAGCCCGCCCACATCTTGAGGCAGCGTATGGGCAATCGGCTGGATTAACTGAGCGCGAAGCCTTTACGCTCGATTATGTGACCAGCTGGAGCGCCTGCCAGGAGGTGGGTGACTATCGGCCTCTTTTGGCGCTTGGCGAAGATGCGCGAAAGCGCTTTCCCGGCGACTTGGTGCTGATGAAGCTGCATCAATATCACTGCTTTAACGTGGGCGATGCGCCTGCGATGCTGCGCGCTGCGCAGGCAGCCTTTAAAGCGCGCCCGCGCTTACCCCAAGTGCATGGCATGCTCGCTTTTGGCTATGAACAGTGCCACTGGCTGGTCGAAGCAGAGGCCGCTGCGCGCACTGCGCTCGCACTGGAGAAGAAGGAACCTTGGGCGCAGCATGCCCTCGCCCATGTCATGCTCACCCAAGGGCGCATCAGCGAAGGCGCGCATTTCTTAGAAGGGGTGGAAGACACCTGGAGCGGCCTCAACTCCTTCATGCTAACGCACTTATGGTGGCACCGCGCTCTCTTTTACATCAGCCTTGGCCGCTTTGAAGACGCACTGGATGTCTATGACTATCACACGCTCAATGCAGAGCCGAGCTACACCCAAGACCAAGTCGGCGCAGTGGCGCTGTTGGCGCGGCTTGAGCTGGCCGGCGTTGATATTGCAGACCGGTGGATCCCGCTTGGGGAGCTCCTCAAGACGCGCAGCAGCGATGTCGTTCTGCCCTTCTTAACGCTCCAATATCTGTATGGCCTAGCCAAAGCAGGGCGGCGCGAAGCGCAGATGTTGATGGACAGGATTAACACCGCTCGCGGTGACGTCTGGCAAAAAGTCACCAAGCCAGCCGGGCGAGCGTTGCTCGCCCACGCGCACGGCGACCACGACAGCGCCTTTGAAAACATGCTCACCGCCCTGCCAAGACTGCTAGAGGTCGGCGGCAGCCACGCGCAGCGCGATTTATTTGACCAAATCTTGCTCGACGCAGCGATCAAGTCGCAGCGCTGGGTCGCAGCGCAGCAAATGATTGAAACCCGGCGCCAGTATGATCCAACCAGCGTGCCCCTCGCTATCATGCGCGCACAGGTGAACCAAGCGCTTGGGCTGGAAGAGGTCGGCCCGGTTTAGGGGCTTTTCGGCCAGCTCGAATGTGGCTGCTTATGGGACCTAGCTGCCGTTTGCGCTCTCATTCCCTCCCCCGCTCTGGGGGAGGGTTAGGGAGGGTTAGGGAGGGGGTGCTAACCTCAAGCTCTGAGGCGCACTTAAATTTCGGCGCTGACCCCCACCTCAATCCTCCCCCAGGACGGGGGAGGAAGAAGGTCTCCTTCGGGCTCAAACCGACCTAAAGCCCCTTCAGGTAGTCCAGAACGGGCGCTTCTTTCACAACGTCCCCATATTTGGCGTTCATATCGAACAGGTTAGCGCGGTGGGGGTCTTCGTGGCGGTCGCCGCAGGCCTCTTCTACAATGATGGGAGTGAAGCCATAGCTGCAGCAATCAATGCACGTGGCGCGAATACAGCCTGATGTGGTGAGGCCTGTGATGATGAGGCTATCAACGCCGTGCGCGGTCAGGGTCGAGGATAGCGACGTGCCGAAAAAGGCGCTGGGATATTGCTTGGAAATCACTGGCTCTTCTGGCAGAGGATCAAGACCTTTTGGCCAATTGCCCATGGGGCTGCCTTGGATGAAGTTCACCAGCGGTTTGGCTTTTTTGAAAAACACGCCCCCATCAAGGCCGCCGGCCTGGTAGACCACATTGGTGTAGAAGATGGGGATGCCCGCGTCCCGGGCCGCGTCGCGCACCCGGATGCCGCTGGCCAGGGCATCATCCACGTTTGAAAAGAGCACATTGCCGGGCTCAAAATAGGCTTGCACAAAATCGACCAAAATGAGCGCCGGGCGTTTGCCGAAGCCCAAAGCATTGTCATATGCGCGCTTATAGTTTTCGCCTAGATTTTCTGCCATGGTCACATGTCCTGCTGCCTGCTGTTTCAGGCTTTTGAAACAAGCCCGCTGAGCCTGTCAATCACCGTTTCCGCCTCGGCCACCATATCGGTGATGATTTGAGCGCATGGTTGCACCGCGAAGATACCGCCTGCTCCTTGGCCCATGGGGAAGCACGAGCGCGCATCATCGAGGCCATCGAGCTGGCCCGATATACCGCCCATTACGCCTGCTTTCGTGGCCGCAATTGCTTGCTGGGGGAAGCTTTGGACATCGCCGGGACGGCCATCCCAATCATCGGTATAGGCATTGCGCCGGACCCGCATGGTTTTACCGGAATAGGACCGGGTAATGACGGTATCCTCATCGCGCGCGCAGACCACTTTGTCTTTATACATTTTCGCGGCATGGGCTTCGCTCGACGCAATAAAGCGTGTGCCTACCCACACTCCTTGGCAGCCGAATGCAAGCGCCGCTGCCAGGCCGCGGCCATCGACAATAGAGCCAGCGCCGATCACCGGAATGTCAACCGCGGCTGCGGCCTGCGGCAGGAGCGCCATACCCGCGACCTTGCCGGTATGGCCGCCGCCCTCCGTACCTTGGACGATGACAGCATCGAGCCCGGCCTGCGCGCCTTTCACAGCGTGTTCAACCTTGCCGCACACATTCATGACTTTTACGCCCGCGTTTTGCAGCTTGTCCTTGATGTTAAACGGCACGCCCAGACCGGAAATGAACGCGTCGAGCTGATAATCAATCATCATATCAACGGTGCGCGCCAGCGTTTCTGGTAGGGCTGCTAGGAGATCAAGGCCAAAAGGCTTATCCGTTAGGTCTTTTGTCTTTTTGATTTGTGCTTCAATCTCAGGCAGCGCGAGCCCTGCCATGCCAAGCGTCCCAAAACCGCCAGCGTTAGAGACAGCGGCAGTGACCTGCGCATAAGAGACGCCCCCCATCCCAGCCAGCATGATCGGGTATTCGATCCCCAAGAGATCGCACAGCGGCGTGCGTATGGACATAAGCGACCTTTCGACTTGGATGCTTGGTTAAAGTCCTACCAAGGCAGAGGCAGAACGCCAATCTTGCATTCATGATAGGGCCGTGGCAGGGACCGGGGGCTGGACCACGCGAGACGGACCTATGAAAACCTGCCGCCCCCTAGTTGCCTTGGCTGTGTTCGCAGCCATGACGGCGTGTGGATCGCAGCCGGTTGAGACGCAAGAAAACCACGTGACGGCAGAAGCGCTAGAAGCGCATGTTGCGGTGCTCGCAAGCGACGATATGGACGGGCGCGCGCCTGGCACAGCAGGGTATGATGCAGCAGCGGTCTATGTGGCAGAGCAATTTCAACTGGCTGGATTGGAACCCGCTGGCATCGCCGATAGCTATTTTCAGCCAATCGTTTTCAAGCACATCAAAATCATGGAAGAGACAGCGAATTTGATTTTGCGCAGCGAAGCGCAGCCGCTTCAGCTCCAATATCTCGATAGCTACTATTTTCTCCTCAATCCGCAAGTGCCGGTGCTTGATGTGACCGCTCCGCTGGTCTTTGCTGGCTATGGGATCACCGCGCCCGAGCAAGGTATTAGCAGCTATAAAGGACTTGATGTCGCTGGAAAAATCGCTGTTGTTTTAATGAACGCACCCAAAGGGCTGGGACCGGAAATTAACGCGGTTTTATCGTCCGCAGAGCGTAAAGCCGCTGACGCGGCAAACGCGGGCGCAGCCGGAATGATTCTCGTGTTTTCCAAGCCCGACGATAAGAACTACCCCTTTGTGCGGCGGGCCTCACATGCAAAAGATGGCGCGCCCTATTGGCTGATGCCGGATGGTCGGCCCCACAGCGACTATGCACCGCTCTCTTTTGTCGCGCGCTTAGCGCCAGAGAAAGGGGCGCTCGTCTTTGGCGGGGCTCAGCAGAGCTATGAAGATATCCTGGAGCTCGTGGCTAAAGGCGGCCCTATCCCTTCTTTTGATCTCAAAACCTCTGTGACAGCGCGTTACGGCGTCAGCGAGCGCGTGACCGTCTCTTCAAACGTGCTCGCCCGCTTGCCCGCACAGCCAGCAGAAGAGGGCAGCCCTGCTGGCGAAAGCGACGAAGGCTTACAAGAAGCGGTTATGCTGATTGGGCACCTAGATCATTTGGGACGCGGCGAACCTGTGGAGGGCGATGATATCTACAATGGCGCTGTTGACAATGCTCTGGGTATAGCCGCGATCATAGAAGCGGCCAAAGCGCTCGCCGCGACCGAAGAACCGCGCCAGCGCGACATTTATTTTGCAGCACTAACAGCAGAGGAAAGCGGCCTTCAAGGGTCTCAATATCTCGCGCGCTATCTGCCGATGCCGCAAGACGCACTGACGTCGGTGCTAAACATTGATATGCCGGTCGCGCTCTACCCCTTTGCGAGCATTCATGCGTCAGGGGAAACACATTCTACGCTTGGCAAATTTGCTCTGAGCGCTGCGCAAAAATATGGGCTTACGCGTGAAGATGATCCGATGCCAGATGAAGCCATCTTCGTGCGGTCAGATCATTATTCCTTCGTTGAGCGCGGCATTCCATCCATTTATCTTCAGATCGGGGTGGCAACACCAGACGGATCAGCCACAGGGGGGCTGCAGGCATTCGAAGATTTCCTCAACGCCCATTATCACATGCCCTCTGATGAAATAGAACTCCCCATCGATTGGCAAGCGGCCGCGCTTTTTGCCGATGTCCATGTGGAAATGCTGCGCGAGCTGGCCACCACGCGTGAGGCGATTGCCTGGACCAAAGACAGCTTTTTCAACCAGCCGCGGCGTCAGCCTTAACCGGCTTTAGCTTGTCTGGCAGAGGCGTTTCGCCATTTTGCCCCGCGCCGTATAATGCCACGGTTGATAAGCTCATCTTTGAAGAGCCATCCACTGGCTTACGGCTATAGACGACATAAAGAAGCGACTGGGTTTCTGCGTCATAAATGCGGCGCACCGCGACGGTTTTGAAGATTAAGCTCTGGCGTTGACGAAACACTTCTTCGCCGCCTTTGCCCAGCTTGATATCGCCAAGCACAATCGGCCCCGTCTGCCGGCAGGCGATGGACGCGTTCGAGGGGTCCTCAAACCAATTGCCTTTGGAGACCCGGTCAATGATGCCGCGGTCAAAGTGCGACATGTGGCACGTGACGCCGGGCACCTTTGGGTCGCTAAAGGCTTCGACTTTAATCTCGTTCCCAGTCCAATCGTTATAAAACTCGCCCACTTCTTCTCCATCGCTGCCGCACCCAGCCAGAAGCGCAAGAACAGGCAAAACAAACCGCAGTGTCATGGGATAACCCTTCTATGTCTTACACAGATATGGGAGGCCTTTGTGCGCTTTTAACCCCGGCACAGCCAAACAATTTGCGCAGCTATCGCGGGTTGCATTCCTGCGCCATAGGATGCGACACATGCGGTAAGGAGACCATGTTATGTCCTATTCTGATCAAGCGCTTGCGGACGAGATTGGCGCGCGCGTTGAAGCTTTTGTGCGAGAGACGATTGCGCCCTATGAACGCGACCCGCGCCAAGGCGAGCATGGCCCAGCGGAAGACCTCGTCACTGAAATGCGAGAGCAAGCGCGCGCAGCAGGCGTGATGACGCCGCATATTTTAAAGGATGGGCGCCATTTAACGCAGCGCGGCACGGCGCACGTTCTTAAAAAATCAGGCTTATCGCCCCTTGGCCCCGTGGCCTGCAACACGGCCGCGCCCGATGAAGGCAATATGTTTCTACTTGGGAAAGTTGCCAGCGATGAACAAAAAGCGCATTTCTTAGAGCCGATGATAGCAGGCGATGTGCGCTCAGCCTTTTTCATGACTGAGCCCGCCTTGGAAGGCGGTGCTGGTTCTGACCCATCCATGATGAAAACCACTGCCGTTCAGGACGGCAATCACTGGGTTATCAATGGCCGCAAGACCTACATCACCGGCGCGGACGGGGCCAAAGTCGGCATCGTCATGGCCAAGGCCGAAGAAGGCGCATCGATGTTCCTCATCGACCTCCCCAACCCCGCCATCCGCATTGAACGTATTCTCGATACCATTGACAGCTCGATGCCAGGCGGCCATTCGCAGATCGCCATCGAAGACTTACGCGTCCCTGCCTCTGCAATGCTGGGCGACCCTGGCGAAGGCTTTCGTTACGCGCAAATCCGCTTGGCGCCAGCGCGTTTGAGTCATTGCATGCGCTGGCACGGCGTTGCCACACGCGCACAAGAAATCGCAACCGATTATGCGTGTCGCCGCGAGGCGTTTCGCAAGCTCTTGATTGACCATGAAGGCGTTGGCTTCATGCTAGCGGAAAATCAGATCGATCTAAAACAGTCAGAACTCATGATCGATTGGTGCGCAGACGCGCTTGACCGCGGGGAAAGCGGCAATGTGGAAAGCTCCATGGCCAAAGTCGCCGTCTCAGAAGCATTGTTCCGCGTTGCTGACCGATGCGTACAGACCATGGGCGGTATGGGCGTGACGCGCGATACGATCGTTGAGCAGCTGTTCCGCGAAGTGCGTGCTTTTCGCATTTATGATGGACCAACCGAAGTCCATAAATGGTCGCTGGCGAAGAAAATCAAGCGCGCGCAGCTTGGCCCAAAGCCTCAGGCTTGAAATCCACCAAAGCTGCCAGCGCCGTAAAGCAGGGTATCGTCTGACTGGTTGAGAACCACGCTTTCCACATCGCCGAAAAACACAGTATGGGTGGCCGCATCGTGACGCGCCGTTATCTGCAAAGTCATGGTGGCTGCCGCAGTCGTGAGCGCAGGCAGGCCTGATTGCTCGGTCCAGCGCCCACTTGAAAAACGCGTCTTCTCCGTGCCTGACGTTGAAAAAGCGATCGCAACAGCCTCATCAGCGGGGGAAAGAAGGGACAAACTAAAGCGCCCCGCCGCCAGCAACATGGGATGGCAGGAGGCAGATTTATGGACACACACCAGCATGGACAGGGGATCAAAACTAAGGGAGGTAACGGCTGTCGCCGTCATGCCTGCGCGCTCACCATCCTGCGCTGTTGCCAAAATATAGACGCTGGCGGGCGCACGGCGCATGGCCTGGCGGAAGAGATCTGATAGCGTTTCGCTCATCGCACGGTGTCTGCACAGGCCTTTGCCATTCGTCAAGCACGCGCTTGGGAAAAGCGGTTCGCAACCATCAAGTGATTGGTAAATACCATCGCATCTGTAAAGGTGATAGGATATGAATATTGTATTCCGGGAGAGATAGTATGGCGATTTAACCGTTTTGCCATTGATTCTGCACAGATACAGGTTATCTCGCTATGATGGCAGTGTGCAGTGCAGCACAGGCCCCTGCTTGACAATAAGAGGTTTTTTCAAAGCAAACATGGATGCGCCCAAACTATCTGTTGCCCAGGTGCTTGCCTTGTTTTTCAAGTTCTTGCGCCCTGAGCGCAGCTTTATTTTCCTCGGAATCATCTACGGCATCGGCATCTCCCTGCTGACACTCGCAACGCCAATCTCGGTGCAGATGCTGATCAACACTGTTGCATTTACTGGGCTCAAAGGACCGTTAATTGTCTTAGCGCTGACCCTATTTGGGCTGCTTCTTGCATCGGGCCTGCTAAACGCCCTTCGGGTGCATTTAATGGAGATTTTCGGACGGCGCTTTTATGCCAGAATGGTGTCAGAAATTGCCCTCATCTCCGTTTATGCGCAAAATCCATTTTTCGCCGATGATGGGCGCGGACCGCTGTTTAACCGCTATTTCGATATCGTGACCGTTCAGCGCAACATTCCTATTTTGGTGATCGGTGCGTTCACAATCCTGCTGCAAGCCGCCGTCGGCTTCATCTTAACCGCCTTCTATCACCCGTATTTCATCGCTTTCAATGGAACTGTGATTGCGCTCATTTGGGCGATTTGGCTGATTTGGGGCCGCGGCGCGGTGCGCACAGCGGTGGAACTGTCGCACAAAAAACATAACGCCGCTGCTTGGCTCGAAGGGCTCGGCGCGTCGAATGGCTATTTCAAATCAGACCGGCATGTGGCCCATGCGCTCACCCGCACCGATGAAGCAACATATGAGTATATTACTGCCCATAAGAAGCACTTCTTTTATACCTACAGCCAAACAATCGCGTTCTTGTTCCTATATGCGGCCGCCAGTGCTGCGCTGTTAGGCCTGGGCGGCTGGCTTGTTATTATTGGGCAGCTGACGCTGGGGCAGTTGGTGGCGGCGGAGCTGGTGTTATCAGCAGTGTTCGTTGGGTTGTCGCAGCTTGGCTCATATCTTTCATATTTTTACGACCTCTGCGCCGCGTTTGAAGAACTGTCCTTGTTTTATAACGTCGAGCAGGAAGAACCGAGCGGGCGCATGGCCGCCGAGCGCGGGAACGGTGATTTGTCCTTCGTGAATGTGCGCGGCGATGCCCGCGGAAAAATGGCGAGTTTTGACTTCCATATCGACAGCGGATCAGTGGTCATGGCCCATGCGGTCAATCACGGCATCCAGCGCTTGGTCACCAATTTGCTCAAACGACATGTCAACCCGCGCGGGGGGTACATTACGTTCGGCGGCTCAGATATTATGGAGACAGAAGTGCACGCGCTGCGGCGCGAAGTCATGGTGCTTGATCGCCCGACCATGGTGGAAATGAGCATTCGCGATTATCTGCGCTTAGCCTCCAGCCAAGCGACGCCCGAGCGGATCACTGCAGCCATTAAAGCTGTTGAACTGGAAGATGTCATCGCACGCTTTGATGATGGTCTTGATACGATGTTAGCTGTAACCGGGTGGCCGCTATCGCTGACTGAAACCATGCAGCTCAAGCTGGCCGGCGCGATCATTGCCCAGCCCAAGCTCTTGGTCATCACCCAGTTAATGGATATGATTGAGCCAACAGCTGTTGCCGCCACCATTGATGCTCTGCAAGAAAGCCGCGGCACCACAGTGCTATATTTCACCAACCGGGATGACCCTCTTAATTGCGCCCACTTCTTGCACTTGGACTATGATGAGCAAGTGGCCACGCAATCTTTTGAAACCTTCCACGCCGCAACGATGCCGCACCACACCCCTGCGCGGACGCATATCCAAGCCAGCGGCCAAACCGGCGGGCCCCGCGCTTTGCCAGACGCAAGCTAACGCAGCGAGACACCATGCCCACCCGCGCGCAACATATCCGCTATTTCAGCACCCTAGATAGCATTCGTGTGCCCGGCATCATGCGCGCGCTCGCCTGGATGTTGATCATTGCCATTTCTCTCGCTGTGGCCTTTTTGGTTTTCACGCCTTGGGTGCAAAGCGCGCCAGGCGCTGGCTCGGTCACTGCGCTGAACCCAGACGATCGCTTACAGCCGATCAATGCGCTGGTATCGGGGCGCATCAATAAATGGTTTGTGCGCGACGGCAGCGTGGTCAAAAAAGGCGACCCGATTGTAGAGATTGTCGACAATGACCCCAATCTGATCGAACGCCTGGATGCGGAGCGCTCGCAGCTCACAGCCGCCCGCGACGCCGTCGCCAACGCCTATAAAACGGCCAAGATCGACTTGAACCGGACGTTGGAGCTATTCAACGAGGGCTTAGCAGCGCGGCGCGATTATGAGCAGGCGCAAATTCGCGTAGAAAACATGCGCGGGCAACTGGCTGAAGCCAATGCCGCGCTGAACCGGATCGACGTGTCCATTTCGCGCCAGTCCGTACAGATTGTTAAATCCCCGCGCGATGGCGTGATTTTGCAAGTCAATGCAGGCGATAGCGCTACCTTTGTCAGCACGGGCCAGCGCATAGCGACGTTTGTACCCACCGGCGTCCCGCGTGCTGTCGAGCTTTATATAGATGGCCGCGACGTGGCGCTGGTGCAGCCGGGCTCTCCCGTACGGTTGGAGTTTGAAGGCTGGCCAGCCTTTCAATTTAGCGGCTGGCCGGAAATGGCGATCGGCACATTTGGCGGCCGCGTCGCCGCGATTGATTTATCCGCGGGAACAGATGGCCGGTTCCGGGTTTTGGTGACCGAAGGCAATGTGCCTGAAGAGACATGGCCAGATGAGCGCTTTGTGCGCCTCGGCAGCGCCGCGCGCGGCTGGGTGTTGTTTGATACGGTACCAGCGGGCTATGAGCTATGGCGCCAACTCAACAACTTCCCGCCTCAATTTAATGCAAGCCAATCGGACATTGATGGCGATACTGCGCAAAATGGTTTGGCAACTGGGTCGGCAGGGCGTTAATGCGGCGTGTGTTTAGCGCCACCGCGGCGGCTGTTTTATCCGCGCTGCTGGCGTTTGAAGCGCAAGCGCAAGATGTCGCAAGCCAAAAATTTCTGACCCCAGAGGACGTCCTAGACCGGTCCATCAAGCACTTTCCGGCCATCTTAGAGAGCTTCGCGCAAAAGCGCGCTGCGCAAGGGCGAGAGCTAACAGCGCTTGGCGCCTTTGATTTGGTGTTTTCAGGCAATAGCGACAATGTGTTGTCTGGGTTTTATGACGGCCAGCAAGTCGGCGTGAAAGCAGAGCGCAACTTGCAGCCCTTTGGCGCTAAGGTCTATGGCAGCTACCGCAATTCCCGCGGCGATTTCCCCATTTACAACGATTTGGCCTTCACCAATAAAGCGGGCGAAGTGAAAATCGGCGCACTGTTCTCACTGCTGCGCGACCGGACTATTGATGGCCGCCGATTTTCCCTGCGCGACACTGCGTTGGCAACCCGCCAAGCAGATTTGGATGTGTTGCTGACCCAGCTGGGTGTGCAGCATCAAGCTCTATCAGCGTATTGGCGCTGGGTCGCAGCCGGACACAAATTACAAATCTATTCAAACTTGTTAGAGCTCGCCATCACGCGGCAAGAAGGCCTTGAAAAACAGGTCGAATCTGGCGCGCGCGCGGCTATCTTTTTAACGGAGAACCAGCAAAACATTACGCGGCGGCGCATCTTCAAGCGGCAGGCGGAGCGTGATTTTGCCGCCATTGAAGCGCAGCTTGCGCTGTACTACCGCGGCGATAATGGCGAGATGGTTGAACCGGGCAAAGACCGCTTGCCGCAAGTGCCGGTCATGGACGGCATAGTCGCTGGCTGGATGGTGGCCAAGGCCGCAGACCTGCCCGACATTTTAAGCCAGCGCCCTGACCTTGGCGTTTTGACAACAGCGATTGAACGCGCCCGCGGCCGCATCGCCTTGGCAGAAAATGATCTGAAGCCGCGCCTTGATTTTTCCTTTGAAGCTTCCAACGATTTTGGCGCGATTGGCGAAGGCGGGCCGAGCCGCGACGGCGCAGAGACCATCGTGGGTCTGCGCTTTTCAGTCCCCCTCGAGCGGCGCCAGGCCAAAGGGCGCATTGCCAGCGCGGAAGCGCAGGCGCAGGCGATAGGTGAGCAAGCACGGTTGCTCGAAGACCAAATCGCTGTGGAAATTCAAACGATCTTAATCGATCTCACAACAGCCTCTGACTTGCTGAAGCTGGCCGCGCTTGATGTCTCGCAAGCCGACATCATGAAAAACGCGGAACAACGCCGTTTTTCCCAAGGCGCCAGCGATTTCTTCTTAGTGAATGTGCGCGAGGAAACGGCGGCGGATGCGCGCATCCGCTATATTGATGCCGAGTTGGTGGGCCATCTGTCCCGCGCAGATTATGATGCCGCCACCATCGACACCCAGGCGCTTGGCATTGCGCCATAGCTGCTCAAAACGCTGCTCAAATTTTATCGTAAAAACCGCGCTTAAAGCAGCATTTCTGTCATGCAAATAGGCTAACGCAATAGAGCGTAAGGATAGAGGTCGAATTATGCGTTTCGCGGTTGTGTCTTTGGTTTTTTTCGGATTTTGGAGCAGCGCAGCGTCCGCAGAAGAAACGCGCCCAATTCCTGCCATTGCAACCAACGCCGGGCTCGCCAGTATCTTCTACGTGCTTGATTGCATCAACGAAGGCTTCACCTCCGCAGACGAAGTTGCAGAACATGGCGGCGTCCTCTATCGGCGGATGGATTTGGACCGATCCGGGCGTGTCTCGCGCGCTGAATATCTCAGTTTTGCCAGCGAAAAAGAGCAAGACATCCGCGCAGCCTTTTTCGAAGAGATGGACAAAGACGGTGATGGCGAAATCACCACTGGCCAATATAAGGCCCATGTGCGCCGCATGGTGGACCAAGCCGATGTAAACCAGGATGGCGTGACCCATTGGGAAGAAGTTTTATATCTGCGCGGCGAGGCGGCGTTACCGGTGCATTTGCAGCCGAAAATGGCAGCTGAAAAGCGCAATCATGAAGACCACGATCATGATCACGAGGACGCGAGCCGTTAATCTACCGCCCGAATGTGACTTTGTAGCCCCAGCTGTCTAGCCGGTCAGGCAGCGCATTGAAGGCCATAGAGACGCGTTTCTCCCCCTGATTCACAGGGACCTCATGGAGCATGTAGCTGGGAAAGAGGATCATATCGCCCGGCTCAATATCATCACTTTGCCATTTTGCGGCGTTGTAAGGATTGATGTCGGCCGTCTCGTGGGAATTGACAAACATATAGGTCTGCCCGCCGCCGCTATTGCGGTGAATCACCAAGTTGGACGATGGGTGAGAGCCATTGAGATAAACGACACCAGAGATAAAGCTGTTCGCGTGGCTATGGGATTCTTGGTGCCCGCCCTTATGGAGAACGTTGATCCAGCATTCTTTGACGTGCCACTTCAGCGCCTCGCCAAATAATAAAGCGCCAAAGTCCACGAGCTTGGGCAAAATGGCTTTGCGCAGCTTCAGGAAGATAGGACTGGAGGTAGGCTTGACGACCTCCGTATGGGTCAGCAGGTCTGTGTGTTTATTGGTGAACCAATCCTGCCTTGCCAGGTCGTCATTCATGCTTTCAAGCAGATCGTGGTCCACGAGCTGCTTGACGTGCATCACAGGTGTTGGAAATAGGGCTGCGACACGGTCCATTCGGTCTTAACTCTCCCGCAAAAAAATGTTGAACGCGACGGACATACGCTGTCCTGGGGCGCTAAAAGGATGGACGAAGTGCTGCAGCCAGCCTGGAAATAAGGCCATGCGTCCTGGTTGCGGGGTGACCAAACAGCGCCCTGACAAAGCGGACGAATCTGTATGCATGATGCTCGCGCCCGGGCGTGGATCTACAAATTCAAGCTTGCCACCAAAGCCATTGGCATCACCCCCACTGGGAATGCCAGTTATGAAATAGACGCCTGACCAAGCGGCATTGGGGTGCGCGTGTAAGCTGTTATATTCACCCGCTTTTAGGCAGTTGGCCCAGCCTTCAACAGCAATGCCAAGTTTGCCCGATGGCGGCTGGGTAAGCACATGCGGAATAAGCGCAGTAAAGATCTGCTGGATCGCGCCATTAAGCACCGCAATGGCCGGCACGTCGCTTTGATAGAGAAAATCGAGCGCAGAATGCCAACCGCCCACATTGCTTTTGGTCACGCCGCCGCTACCTGCCATCAGCGCCTCAATTGCGCTGGTGAGGCCTGCATTCATCTCCGCTGTACCAGGCCAATCATACAGCACAAGAGGCGTTGAAAAAATCTGCGACAAAGCGCTATCAATGTCCGGTTTGGCCAAGGTCATGGCGCATTGCCCCGCGGACCCGGAAAATAGGTGTCGAGGACCATCGACGCTTCACGTCGCTGCGGGGCAACGCGTTCCAGCGCTTGCAGCAGAGCAAAAGCCTGCGTTGGGTTCTGCTTGGATAAATAAGCGGCCATGTTTAAGAGCGGGTCATAAGCAGGCGTAAAATCAGGGCTGATTTGCAGCACACCGAGGAGTGGACGCGCTAATTGGCGAATGCGCTCATCCGTCTCTTCTGCCGCGTTGCGATCAATACCCAGGGCTAAAAAGGCATCACGCGCCGTCCAATAGGCTTCCAAGCGCCGCTGCGCGTGCACGGGCACCAAAGAACGTGCGCTTGGCAGCGGCAAAGCTTCCAAAATGCCAATGAGCCGAGCGCCCGCATTGCCCAATTCGTTGTAAACGCTTTGCGGCGCTTCAAACATGACATGGGGATGATCGTCAGTATTAAGGCGGCCCTCTCCTGCATACGCATTAAGCCCGGCTGCATCAGCTATGATACCTTCAAGGGGTCCAAATACACCGGCCAAGCCTGCTTGGTCTAAGGCAGGGACCAGCATCTCAGCGTTGACCACGTCCGGGTCTGGCCGGAGCGCCTGGACGCCGCCTAAAAGCCCAATGACAGGTGTTTCAAGGCTCAGATCATTCAGTGTCGCAAGGGCGCCGGGAAAGGCCTCAACAAAGCTGCGAACAATCAGCTTGAATGTTGGTTTATCGAGCTGGTGCAGCGGCAGCCACTGGCAAAAGACCCCGCCCGGCGTCAAGCGCGCCTTCACAGCGTTAAAATGCTCCACTGTGTAGAGCATTCCAGCGCCATCGCGGGAGGGATGAAAGGTGTCGGAGACGATGACGTCATAGAAGTCTTTGCTCGCCAACACAAAGCGGCGCGCATCGCCGGTTTGTACCTGTAAGCGCTCTAGGGCGGCTATTTCGCCAGATACGCTCTCGAACAGCGGCAAGGCATCCACAATTTCAGGCACCAACTCGGCCGCGCGGGCCTCCAGCCCGGAGTGATAAGCCGCTGCAGCAAATGTTGCGCCTGTGCCAAGACCCAAAAATAAAGCGCGCTTTGGCCCAGGATGCAGCAGCAGCGGAATATGCCCCTGCCGGCGATCTGCTTTTTTGGTCACTGTGCCGCCCATGACGAAGCCATTGTTGACCTTCAAATAGCGATTGTCAGCGCTGTCAGCATAGACATTCACTGTGCCGAGTACGCCTTCACTGCGCACGAGGGATGTAAGGCCATCCTCTAGAAACAAGAGCGTTGGTGCGAGGGGTGAAAAGACCAGCAGCGCTGCCGCACCGCCAAGACAGACAGGGCGCCATAAGCGGCGAACAGCAAGTGTAGGAAACAAAAACAGATATCCAGAAGCAATGATCGTAAGCGTGCCGAGCACCCCTAAGACTGGCAATAAGAGCAGCCCGAAAACGCCAGGCGCCGCAGCACTGCCAAGCATGTTCATCCCGACGCCAAGGCCAATTCCGCTTTCCTCATTGCGCGATGCACTAACAAGATGCGTAAAGACAGCGCCCATGACCACAGCAGGCAGCATGAAGACGAATGCCGCTGCCCCCATCTCGCCCAGAGCCGCTGCGACGCCGGGTGACAATGGCAAGTCTAGCGCCAGCTGAAAGACAGGCCGCGCAAGCCAAAGCCCTGCAACCCCGAGTAAACAGGCGCCCGCTTGAAGAGCCATCCAAGTCTCATTGGGCAGCGCTTTTAAGCGCGCGCTTTGTGCATATACAAAAGCGCCAATGGACGTTGCGAGCAAATAAACAGCCAAAAGGGCGGCGAAGGTGAAGACTGTATTTTCCAGCAGCTGAGATAGGGCCCGGATCGCTGCAATCTCATACCCGATCCCCAAAAAACCCGTCGCTATAAGCGCGCCAAGAACGGGCCAGTTCGTCCGACCATTGAACGCAGCCGGAAGCGACCGATTTTGGCCGCGCGCCAAGAGCAAAAGCAGAGACCCCGCAAGCAAATTGAGTGTACACAGAATGACGCCAGCACGCTGAAAACCAAGCAGCGGGCACAGCCAATAGGTGATCGCTAAGACACCCAAAACAGCGCCAAGTGTATTGGCGCCATAAACACCGCCAAGGCCGTACCCCTGAGCGCGCAGCTGACATAAAAACCGATCTGCAGCAGGCAAAGTCGCGCCCATCGCCATGGTCGCTGGCGCCAGCAGCACAACAGGCAGCGCCATGGCCAAGCCCCATTGCCAAACTGCAGAAGGCTCTGCGCCAACCCACAGCGGAACAAGCGCGCTCAGCCAAGGCCAAAAAGCGAGCAAAAGCGCGGACCAAAGACCAATGATGGCTTCAAAAACGGCCAACCACACACCAGGGCGCAAACTGCGCGCAAGCGGCTGTCGCAGCAGCAAGGCACCCAGTGACAAACCAACAAAAAAACCGGTTACAACGCCTATAACGGCGGCGAAGTCATGGCCTAGGACTGCGCCGAACAAACGGCTCCAAATGCTTTGGTAGCCAAGACCTGCAAAGCCAGTGAGGAGAAGGCAGCCATAAAGAAAGACGTGCCGCCCGTCGGGAAGGGCGCGGCTAGAAGACAGAGACAAAGAAGCCATGACGTTAACGCCAAAGTGAACAAAGGATAAGGGACTCAGCTGCCGCACTGTGGCGCTGGCGTATGAAACAAAAAAGACAGCGGAGGCAAAAGCCTCCGCTGCCTGGTGTTTGGTCTACCGAACGAGCAGCTTAGCGCGCAGCCACTTCGTCAGATGGGTCTTCAAGAACATTGACCCAGATTGGGTTGGCGTAGAACCAAAGCTCAGCCCATGCTTCAACATCGTTAGAAATCCAGCGAATGTTGGGATCGCGTCCATCTAGATCATCTTCATCGGTCACGAAGAGATGATCCGGGCAAGCAAACTCATCAAAGCCATCCTCATCACCTGGGCCTTCTTCAAGGCAAGGGATGAAGCCAGATTCGTTGTCGCTGAGTGGATTGCCATCGGCGTCCGTCTCAAACGGCGTTCCTTGCGGAATGTTGGTGCCGCGCAGACGCACATAATGGTCACCAGACATTTCAGCGACAGGCACAGTCCATTCCATGATGCGCCGTGTACCATCTGCCTCCCAATTGCCTTCGTCAAATGTTGCAAAGATTTTCGTGGTGGGGTTTGAGACGTTGGATGTGTATTCTGGCGTGCCAGGCAAGATTTCGCCCGTTATGTCGCCGGTAATGACATCCACATGGTGCAACACAGGCTCATTCATCGGCACATCCATGCCGATTTGCTTCAGAGACGGATTGTCAAAGAAGTATGGGGAGAAATTCGCGCTATCGGGATCAGTCAACTCAATCCGGTACGTCACATTCCCAAGACCTTCACGCACGACCAATTCTTGGCCCATGGTGACG
Organism: Pseudomonadota bacterium; assembly: GCA_039814715.1. GTDB lineage: Bacteria > Pseudomonadota > Alphaproteobacteria > Sphingomonadales > CAKZYD01 > CAKZYD01. The sequence goes on along the minus strand of JBCCAR010000022.1, from coordinate 31,817 downwards.
CATTTACCGCTGCGATTATAGCAAGCAACAAAAGCGAAATCGTTGCCGATCAGATCGCCCATAACGGTGTAGGTATTGCCGGTGCGAAGCCCTTCAACGATCCGATTTGCTTGCTTGCGATCATCGTTTCTACGGCGCGTTTGCACATAAGAGTACATTTTTTGATACTCACCAGGCCAGAAATCAAGCGTGGTTTGCGGTGCAAAGGGACCAAACTGACCCCGGTTATGCCAATCAGAAGAGCCAACATGGAAGAACCGGCGCCCTTCACCCAGCAGTGCGTCCCACATGGTGCGAACACCCGGGCGGCCCAGGACGATACGCTCAATCGGGTTTGACGTGAATTCGCTTTCTGGCAGGCCAAGTTCCACCGCTTTTTCAAGCGTCAGGTCATTGCCTTCAAAGTCTTTGCCAGGAAGCGTGACTTCAGCGCCGGCATAAGCCCCTGCCCCGCCGAACGTACCAAGACCAGCAGATGGACGCGTGTTAGAATAGGTCCCGCGCGTATCACCGGCTTGGTGACCTGCTTGTGCTTCCATACCAAAAGCCAAAGAATATGACTTGGGATGATCAGCAAGTTTACCGGCATTATGGTGGTCGCGCAGATGCTCGACATTCCAGCCGCGGTTCGCATCGCTCACAAAGCCGCCTTGACGCTCAACATGCGCTGCAATCGCAAAGGATGTGAGTGGGTGGTTTTCGCGCAGCCATTCAATCGCCAAAACAGACTTTTCATGGCCTTCGGTTCCAGCGATGTTCGGCAACTTTACCACACCATTATTGGCCGGGTCTTCATAGCCAGCTTCTTTACCGCCACTAAAGTCACCATCGGCGCGGTCCCAAAGATACTCAAATTGCGCCATTGCGTCGGCATCGCCGATCTGGCCAATGCGGTCACCTGGGAACTGACCATCCAGAACAGCCGCAGACCCATGCTCGTGGCCAGGCACGACCCACTCGAGGCCTTCAAAGGCCACTTTGTTGGCTTGAATGCCCGCAACAGCGACATCTTGATATTGATAGTCGCGAATGGACTGCCAGCGCCACATGGCCCGCGCACGTTCACGCTCTTCTGTGTCTGGGTCGTCTTGAACGCGTGATGTGGTGTCAGCAAAATCGCCAAGAATGGCATCTTCACCAATGGTATCGACCCACAAAGCGCCCTCATCGCCGCCTGCAATCCGGTTTTTGACCGGGCCGCCAATCAGTGACGAGTAGTCAGCGTCAGTGAAACGGCAATCGCGCGTGCCAGCGCCGCCGTGACCAACCATGCCGAACCAGTCAAGGCCGAAGGAGACCAGCGATTGATCTGCCAGAACTTTAGGAGACGTTGACCCGTCTGAGCAGGTCGTATGGTTATGCTTATCGCCGGCCTTATAATTACCGATCGCAAGCAGTTCTTGCGCAGCCACTTCTGTGCCAGCGCGGGCCCTTAGCCTTGGTACGCCGCGGAAACCAGCGCGCTCTACTGCGCGCTCGTTGGCTGCCTCAGCAGACGGTATATCTGCAACATGACCGAGAGTGGCCACAACGCCAAGCGCCGCGACCAAACCGGTCGTGTTTTTCAAACTAGATTTCATGTTGACCTCAATTGTTGTGGGACGAAATGTCCACATTACGAATGCGGCCAGAGTGCTTACCCCGCACACTACCCGCAGTCTCCGCTTTAAGCGGCGCTCATGACACTCCAGCGAGGCTTTGATGACGCGGCAGTGAAGCTATTGTGACAAGAACGTCATGAAGCGTTTGATTCGAAACGAAAATCATGGCGGCAGCACGGCCCTACGCCATTGCAGCGCATCAGCTCACACCTCTCAAAGTTACGTTAACTATAATAACTAAAACAGTATTTTCGTCTCGCATACGGTGTCATAAATTGACAACATAGGATGTCATGAACTTGTCAGATAGCGCCCCTATCGACGGATGCTCATCGTTGCTCGAGGCAGGAAGTTTGGCGCACGCGAGAAGGACTTACAGAAAGACAATGTTGCGCAAATTATCGTCAGAGCCCCTGGTACATTTCCTCATCATCGGGATCGCGCTATTCTTTCTCGACAAAGCGATGACATTGCGGGCTGAGAACCCGAACCGGATTATCGTAGACCGCTCGGTTTATACAGACGTCTCCCAGGTATTTAAGGAGGCGCGCGGGCGCCTACCAATGCGCGACGAACTGACACCGCTTGTCGACGCTTGGATTAGCAATGAAGTGCTCTACCGCGAGGCAAAAGCGATGCAGCTGGACCTGGGCGATGATATGATTCGCGAGCGCATTCAGCAAAAATTGCGCGTGATGATCAGCAGCACGCTCAAGGTTCCAGAGCCAACGCGGGACGACTTGGAAGATTGGTTCGAATATCACCGCGTAAATTATGACAGACCGGCATTCTACAGCTTCAACTTTAGCCGTGCAGATAGTGCAGATGAAGCGCAGCGCCTTGCTGATTTGCTTAACCAACCCGGCGCGGACCCAGCGTCCTTAGCGCAGCCGGTGCGGATTTTGAATTTCGTTGCTCGCCCGGAGATGAACGTGGCTGACTTGCTTGGCGCGGAGGGCTTAAACGCGTTGAAAGCCGCGCCTATCGCTCAGTGGAGCGTGATTAAAAACGACAAAGGCGCGGCTCTCGTGCGGCTCAATAACATTGAACCCGCCAAGCGGGCACAGTTTGCAGACGTGGAACAAGATGTGCGCAAGCGCTGGCAAAGCTGGGCGGGCCAGCGCGCTGGACGCGAACGCGTCATCGCGCTCAAAGAACGCTATGACATCGTCAAAACCGAGGTTGACCCTGCATTGGTGGGAGACGGCACACAGCCGGAACCCGAGGGCAAACCTGGCGCTATCAGCAGCCGATAGAGCCACGCCATGAGACGACTTTACACCTTATTGCCTGCCATGCTCATAGGCCTTGCAGCGCTATGTGCGCCGTCTCATGCGCACGAAATGTCCGTGTCTATTTTGGAGCTTCAAGAGCTCAAAGACGGGCGCTTCATGATGCATTGGCCCACACGCCGTTCAGCACAGACGGAAAACCTAAGGCCGGTGCTGCCAGAACAGTGCGAGATAGACTTAGGGATGATTGATTGCGCGGGAGAGGGCTTGGTTGGACCGCTGAGCTTTGAGGGGCTCGGCGCGCAGCAGTCCGCCGCTATGTTCCGCATCCGCTACTATGATGGCCAAGTGCAGATGCATACTGTCACAGCCGGACAGCCAGTCGTCTACGTGACAGGCCAATTTAGAGGCGAAGGCTGGGTGCTGTTTAAGCAAGTATCCTCGACCTATATCCAGATTGGCGTAGAGCATATTTTGCTCGGCATTGATCACTTGTTGTTCGTGCTGGGCCTCATTTGGATCGTCAAAAGCCGCTGGATGCTGTTGAAGACGATCACATCCTTCACGGTCGCCCATTCCATCACCTTAGCAGCTGTCACATTCGGCATCGTGGGCGTGCCCGAGCGGCTGGTGAACGCGCTCATCGCGTTGTCGATCGTCTTCATCGGCGTTGAAATCATTAAACAACACCGCGGCGAAACCAGTTTGACCATTCGCCGGCCTTGGATCGTCGCCTTCGGCTTTGGGCTGCTTCATGGCTTCGGCTTTGCAAATGCCCTGATGGACCTAGGGCTGCCGGAAAGCAGTCTGCTGGCCGCGCTGCTCGCCTTTAACGTTGGCGTGGAAATCGGCCAGGTTGCGTTTGTGTTCCTTGTGCTTGCGCTTGGCTGGGCCCTGCGCGTCATGTCTGTCCACATGCCGCCGCGCGCGCAGCTTATGCCAGCCTATTTAATCGGCTCACTAGCAGCGCTTTGGACACTCCAGCGCGTTGCCATGATCGTCGCGGCATAGCCCGCGAAAAGGAGTATCTTTTATATGTCTCTGCGCTCCCTCCCCCAGATCGCTTTGTGCGGCGCGCTCGTTGCTTTAATGCCTTCTGCTGCCCTGGCCCATGCCGAGGTTGCCGTTGGTGCCGGTCTCGTCAATGGCTTGATGCACCCGATTTTGGGGCCCGATCATCTGGTGGCGATGGTTGCCGTTGGCCTTTGGGGGGCACAGCTGCGCGCGCCGCTGATCTGGGCACTGCCTGTCGCCTTTCCTTTAATGATGGCCGTTGGCGGGGTCCTGGGCGTGATTGGGGTTGATTTACCCGCTGTGGAAATCGGCATTGCGGTCTCTGCCCTTGCTTTAGGGCTGCTTGTCGCGCTGGCCGTCAAAGCGCCCAATGCTGCGGCCGTCGCCGTGGTCTCTGTCTTTGCGATCTTTCACGGCCATGCCCATGGCACGGAACTGCCCCATGCTGCGACACCAATTGCTTACGGACTGGGCTTTGTTTTATCCACTGGCCTGTTGCACGTCAGCGGGATCGCCATCGGGCTGCTCGATAAAATCAAGCCCATGGGAGGCTCCATCGTGCGCGGGTGCGGCGGGATTGTCGCCCTTGTTGGGCTGTATTATTTGCTGCGCGCTGTTGGCGCTTTATGATGCGCGGCTTCAGAGCATTCCATCTCCTTCCTTTCGTTGCGGCCGCAGCGTTGGCGCCAAGCCCCGCTCATGCGCATTTGGTGGACATCCGCTTTGGGGATTTTTATGGCGGCGCGCTCCACCTGCTCACTGGCCTTCAATACGGATTGTTGCTGCTTGCCCTCGCCTTATTTGCCGGCCTGCACACGCCGTTAAAAGCGCGCTGGATGTTATTGGCAGCCCCGCTCGGCATCGGGCTCGGCGCCGCGGCGGCCCTCGCCTTCCCCGGTCCGCAAGTCACCCTTTGGCTCACTGGCGCACTGGCCCTCTTAGGCGTTGGAACAGCATTACAGCTGCGCTCATCGGCCCCCGTCTTATTTGCCTTGGGAACCGCTATTGCAGCGCTCCTAGGCTATGAAAATGGGTTGGCCATGACAGACCAAACCGACACCTTGCTCTTCATCAGCGGGCTGATTGGCGCTGCAGTCGTAGTGGTATGGCTTTTAACCGCCGTTGTGGCCCGCTTAAGCACACGCGCTGCATGGGTGCGAATCGGATTTCGCACCATTGGCAGCTGGATCGCCGCCGTCGCCATCATTTTGATGGCTTTTTCGGTGTCGGGGACGCCTGCAGTGGCCGGGTAGGAAGGGATGTCACGGCGACGTCATACAAAAGGGCGATGTCATTAGGGTATGGCCTCACACGCATCATCCATTTCTTCGTTAGATGACGGGTTTGACTCGCGTCTGCTCGCGGCGCTTCTTAAAAGCGGCGACATCACCAGCGCTGCAGGCGAGCGCGCGCAGCGGGCCGCCAGCCAAGCGGGCGAGCGCTTGGACCGTGTGTTGCTGCGTCTTGGACTTATCGAAGAACCAGCGCTCATTGCCCATTTTGCATCGCTCACCGGTATGCGCGCGCTCAAAGCAGAGGCGTTTCCCGATTATCCACTCTATGCCGACACACTGAGTACGCGCTTTATTCGCCACGCCATGGTGGTGCCGGTCGATGAGGTGGATGGAACAATCCTCCTCGCTGCGGCAGACCCGTTTGACGAAGCCAGCGCGCACGCAATCAGCCTAAAGCTAGATAAACCCGTTCAATGCTGCCTCGCCGCCAGCGCAGACATCGAAAACGCGATCGAACGCCTCTACGGTGAAGGCAAATCCTCCATAGACACCTTGGCGGATGCCTTGTCAGACGACAGTGACGATCAAGGCAGCGCCGACATTGCGCGGCTGAAAGACTTGGCCAATGATGCCCCGGTCATCCGCATTGTAAATTTGCTGATCCGCAAGGCCATCGAAACGCGCGCATCAGACATCCATATTGAGCCCTATGACGCGCACATGCGCGTTAGGATGCGCATCGATGGCACGCTGAGCGAAGTCGATGCGCCGCCCATACGCCTGCATCCGGCCATCTTATCGCGCCTCAAAATCATGGCGAAACTCAATATCGCTGAACGGCGCTTGCCGCAGGATGGGCGCATCAAAGCCGTGATTTCCGGCCGCGAAGTCGATATTCGCGTGGCCACCACGCCGACGCTTCATGGGGAAGCAGCTGTTCTGCGCTTGCTCGACAAAACCGCTGTGGCGCTCGATTTTGAGACCTTGGGATTGGATGAGACTCTGCGCGCGGACCTCAATGACGTGCTCAGCCAGCCCAATGGCATCTTCCTCGTCACCGGGCCAACGGGTAGCGGCAAAACCACCACGCTCTATGCCGCCCTTAAAACGCTGAACGATGCGAGCCGGAAAATCATTACGGTCGAAGACCCGGTGGAATACCAGCTAGAAGGCGTTACCCAAATCCAAGCGCGGCCGGACATCGGCCTCGATTTTGCCCATGCGCTTCGCTCTATTCTGCGCCAAGACCCTGACGTGATCATGGTCGGCGAAATTCGCGATATCGAGACCGCGCGCATTGCCGTGCAAGCGGCCCTCACCGGCCATTTGGTGCTGGCCACGCTGCACACCAATTCCGCCGCAGCTGCGGTCGGGCGATTGCTTGATATGGGGGTCGAAGACTATCTCCTTGCCTCAACACTTGTCGGAGTGCTCGCGCAGCGTTTGGTGCCGCGGCTCTGCAATGATTGCAAAACTATGGCGCCCGTTTTGCCAGACCTCGCGCGCCACATCGGGGATAGCGACCTGAAAGAGGCCTATACCAGCGCCGGCTGTCCCACTTGCCAAGACCGCGGCACACGCGGACGCACCGCGATTGGCGAACTCTTGACGCTCAATGACGGCGTGCGCGCCAGCATCCTGCGCCGACGGGATGCAGCCGCCTTGCATACTGATGCCGTTGCGAGCGGCATGATCTCCCTGCGCGCCAATGGCCTTCTAAAAGTGCGCAGCGGCGATTGCAGCTTAAGCGACGTTTTGCGCATTACATCCGCCGATAGCAGCGCGCCATGACCCAGCTGTTCCACTATCGCGGGGTGACGGCCAATGGTGATGTTATAGACGGCGATCTTGAGGCGGCGCGCGAAGATGATGTGATCGCCCATCTGCATGCCCAAAACATGACGCCGCTGAGCATCGGCGCGGCAAGCACCAACGGCCTTGCAGCCTTTCTAAGCAAGGATATCAGCTTCGGCAGCGGCGTTAGCAAAGCCGATGTGCTTGCACTCACGCGCTCCCTTGCGACGCTGCTTGAGGCTGGGATCGACATTGACCGCGCGCTCGACATGACAGTCAATTTAGAAAAGGCTGGGCACAAAAAAACGCTTCTTGAACAGATGCTCGCGGACGTTCGGCGCGGTAAATCGCTCGCAGAAGCGGCAGACAGGCACCCGAAGGTATTCTCGCCCTTCTACCGTAATATGGTGAAAGCAGGCGACGCGGGCGCGCGGCTTGGCGATGTACTCTCGCGCCTTGCAGGCCATTTAGAACGCAGCCAACGGCTCGCCAGCGAAATCCGCTCAGCCATGGTTTATCCCGCCTTTTTGCTCACAGCCGCCCTTGGCGCTGTTGGTATTTTGCTTGCGGTTGTAGTCCCGACCTTTGAGCCTATTTTTCGCGATTCAGGGGCTTCCCTCCCCAATAGCACAGCCGTCATCATTGCCGCTGGGGACTTTGTAAGCCGGTTCTGGCCGCTCCTGCTCCTGGCGCTCTTCGCGCTCCTCTGTGGCGGCGCCTATCTCCTGTCTGCGCCGACAAGTCGGCTCGCGCTGCACCGCTTTGCCCTAAAAATCCCGGTCATGGGGAGCTTATGGCGCAGCATTGCGACAGCCAGGCTGTCACGTACCTTAAGCGCGCTATGCGACAACGGTGTTTCCCTGCCGCAAGCGATGGCCCTGACGCAGCCCGTGGTTGGTAATGCGCATTTAGAGCGCGAACTTGAGCGGGTCGCAAGCGAGGTTGAAATGGGCCGCGGTCTTGCCAGTCCCTTGGCGCAAGGCGATCACTTCCCGCAGCTGGCGGTGCAGCTCATAGACGTGGGCGAGGAAAGCGGCCGCTTGGTCCCCATGCTGGAAAAACTGGCCGATATTTATGAAGATGAAACGCGCACTCAGACAGCGCGGATGGTCTCCCTTCTGACACCCATCATGACGCTAGGCATCGGCGCGCTGATCGCCTTCATCGTCTCTTCAATCCTCTTTGCCCTCTTCAGCATCAATGAGCTTGCCCGATGACCCAAGCCTCTCCTTCTCAGTCAAATCGGCAATCAGGCATGACGCTGCTTGAGCTGCTGGTTGTGATCACCATTTTGGGGTTGCTGACTGCAGCCATCGGAACCATCGCGCTCAATTATTTGGGCGGCGCGAAATCAGACACAACGAGCCTGAAAATTGATCAAACCATGGCGGCGCTGGATTATTTCCGCCTGGATATGGGCCGCTACCCCAGCGAAGACGAAGGCCTGGACGCCTTGTGGGAAGCGCCGCGCGGCGCCGCCCGCTGGAATGGGCCCTATGTGCAGAAACGCGATTCATTGGTGGATGCTTGGGGCGCGCAGCTGCTTTACCGGGAGCCGGGAGAGCACGGCACCGTAGATGTGTACTCGCTTGGCTCGGACGGAGCAGAAGGCGGGGAGGAAGAAGCGCGCGATGTCACCAGCTGGTAGCGCAGATGCTAGCCCGCAAAGCGGGATGACGTTGCTCGAAGTGCTCATCGTGGTGACCATTTTAGGCCTTGGCGCGGCCGCGCTCCCGCTCAGCAGTTTTTCAGCCATCGATACCGCGCGGTTCGATAGCCTCGGCCGCGCCCTCATGAGCGAACTAGGCCGCACGCGCGCACGCGCCTTATCCAGCGGCAATAGCGAACGTTTCATCCTGGATGTATCGGCGCGGCGCTTTGGCAAAGGCCTCAAGCAATCCCTGCCAGCTGATGTGGACGTCCGCTACACGGCCACCAAACAATCAGGCCTCAGCAGCCAAAGCGGCGCTATCGTGTTTTACCCCGATGGCAGCGCCAGTGGCGGGTCGCTAGCGCTAACACAAGGAAACAGGCGCCAACGCATCACGGTTGATTGGATCACTGGCGAGGTAACGCGCGGTGGCTAAGGCGGGAGGAGAATCAGGCTTTACCCTGCTGGAAGTGCTGGTCGCGTTCACTATTTTGTCTATGTCACTCGCGGCCAGCTTGCAAGTGTTTGCCGGAGGCTTGCGCAGTAACCGCGCATCTGGGGACTATTTAACCGCCGTCAGCCGCGCGCAAACCCGGCTCGACCTCGCCAGCGGCCAGGGATATCTGCGCCCCGGAGATTGGAGCGGCGCTTATAGCGACGGTATGGAATGGCAAACGACTATACGCTCTACGGCCAGCGCCGGCGGGCAATCTCTGTATACCATCGACGTACGCGTTAGCTTTGACGATCACAAACGTGCCGCTACCTTGCGCACCGCTCGCGTGGCGCCATGACCTGCGTTAGGCCAGATCAACGCGGCTTTAGCTTGCTAGAGCTCTTGGTGGCCATGACCATTCTCGGCATGGTCGGCGCGGCGATTGCTGGCGCGGTCCGCTTTGGCGTGATGACGTTTGAACGCGGCGGCACGCACATGGCCGCGCTAGAGCAATTGCACAGCGTTGAACTGGCGCTGCGCAACCAATTTGAAGCTTTGCCTCTACAGCTCGTCCGCGGCGCCGACAAAAAGGCGGTGGCTGTTTTTTCCGGCCAGGCGAACGCGGTTCAATTTTTATTCTCCCCGCCCGCCTCAGCGCGCCCGGCCCAGGAGGTCCTCGCCACACTTGAAGCGCGACACGGCAACATTTTAACACTAGACCTTGGCGCAGGCGACGGCCAGCCACGGGTGTTGATGCACAACCTGCAGAGTGCCACGTTCTCATACTTCGGTCCATCCAAACCAAACGCGCCTTCAATATGGCAAGATAGCTGGAGCCAGCGCGCGCGCCTGCCAGACATGATTGAAGTCACGCTTCAACCAGCCCAAGACGCTGACTGGGTCCAGCACCGCTTCGTCATTGCTCTGCATACTCAATCGTCGCGGAGCTTGTAGCGATGCCTTTCGCTTTGCCTTCTGCAATGACCTCCGCAAGCACGGCCGCAAGTAAATTCTGGCATTGGTGGTCCGCAGAACTAGGCGGTAGTTTGCCAAAAGCGATGACGGCATCGCTCACATCCAGCCAAACCGAGCAAGTTGTGCATTGGCCGCTGACACCTGAAGCAAATGCGCCTTTGCCAGGTGCGGCAGACCGGCCGAATACCGTCATCATCCCCGCATCAAGCGCTGTGCAAGCCAGCGCGACTTTGCCAGCAGCTGCGGAGAAAACACTCTATAGCGTTGTTGGTTATGAGCTGGACCGCCTCACACCGTTTGAAAGAGGCGATGCATATTATGATTGCCGGACCGAAGAGCGCGCGCGCGATGGACAAACAATCCGCGTCACCATCGCAGCAGCGCCAAAAAGCCAAATCGACGCGATCATACAGCAGTGCGCGCAGCAGGGCATTTCAGCCACACGCATAGATATTGGACCAGGAACAGGAGCCGGCTTCAACCTCCTGCGCGCCGCGCAAATGCAGGCCAGGAGAGCCAAGCCAAAAGGGCTGTTCATGGCCGCGAGCCTTGCCGCAGCGGCGGTGATTGTCGCCGGATGGGCTAGCTTGGAGCGCAAAGACCGAGCGCTCGCGCACATTGAGCAAGATTTGACCAAGCGCCGCGCCTCCGTCAATGCCCTCAGTGCGCAGGTGAACCAATCCCTGACTAGCGACGCGGCCCGCACGGCCTTGGCACATAAACAGCGTGCGCCCCTGGCCATTGATCTGCTGAACGAAACAACAAAATTGCTGCCGGACGATAGCTTTATTACGGCCTTCCGCCTGTTTGATAGCACCTTGGAAATCAAAGGATACAGCGCCGAGGCCGCGCCGCTGATTACAGCATTTGATGGCTCCGCCCTCCTAGAGGAGGTGACCTTCACAGACCCGATCATGCAAGATGAACAAACCGGTAAGCAGCGTTTTGCGATGTCCATGACGGTCAACCAGACGCAGAAAGAGCCGGCACCATGACTCAGGGCTCTTTCATCAGCCGGCTAACGGCCTGGTCTATTATGGCGCTGCTGGTCATCGCGGCTGTCTTTGCTGTTATTGTGCCATTTGGAGCGGCCCATAGCGGCAAAAGCCGCGCCATCAAATTGGCCGCCGAGCGCCAGGCACGGTTTGCGCAAGAAGAAAGCAAACTCACATCCCTTTTAGAGCTACAGCAATCGGGCGAAACTTCAGCGCTCAGCGTTGACCCCTTGCTGGAAGCTGCAACTGAAACAGCGGCGGCGGCAAAGCTACAATCGCTGACGGACAAAGCGTTCCGCGATCAAGGAATGACGCTAGACCGCATTCGCTTTCCAAGCATGGAAGCGGCAGGCGAAGCGCAGCGTATTGGGCTCGCATTTTCTGTGGGCGCTGATTTAGAGCGGATTGTGCGCGCGCTGCATACGCTAGAGACGCGCGCGCCGTTCATCTTTGTCAGCAACATCGAGTTAAAACCCAAGGGCCGCTCTTTGGCCGCAGCGCAGGCCGATCAAACCGTGCCACTGCGCGCAAGTATCACGCTGTACAGCTATTGGCAAAATGCGCAGCCCCAGCAAGCGCCAGCGACATAAAGCTGTATCAATTCTTGCTTAAGGCTTAATCGACTGACACTTCCAGCCCGGGGGGCTGCGCAACCATGATCGCAGAAAAGACAGCAACCTTGTCGTGCCTGGGCATCGCAGCGCTATGCGCCGGTATCACTGGCTGGTCTCTCCTGCGCGGTTTTGATGTGCCCAGCGCCGCGCAAAGCCAAATAGAGGCGCAAGTCGGCCTCTCCAGCGCAGGCTTTTCCGCCCCCAGTCTCCAAGCCTATAGCCCTGCATTTACCCGGCCGCTATTTGACCCAGACCGCCGCAAGGAAGCGCCATCGGTCGCAGGGAGCGCGGCAGCAAAAGCGCGCGCGTCTGGTCTACCAAAAATGGTCTTAACCGGCACGGTGATCGATGACATGCACCGCACCGCCCTGCTCGAGCGCCCAGGCAGCGCCGCACCCACGCCCCTCACGCTCAACCAATCCATGAATGGCTGGCAGCTGATTGAGATCGCACCGCGTTTCGTGACCTTCGAGAAGGACGATGAACGCCGCATCCTCAAACTGCGCTTTGAAGCGCCGCGCGATGGCGCAGAGAGCTTTGCGCGCGCCTATGACAAGACGCGGGCGCAGCCTAGGCGAGGCGCAAAACCTGCGCGCCTCAACCGCGCCAGCCTCATCGACGACATGGACGGCTAACGCTGTCCAAACCCCTTCAATGTGTTTGTGACGAAAGCTTAATTCGCATGCCTGATGTTCCTTCGCGCTCTGCGTTAACTGCATTGAACAATGCCCTCTTGCTTGGCGCGGCGAGCGTCACCCTTGCTGCGTGCGCGATGCAGCAACATCAAAACGCTGCGCGCGAGCAAATGCGCGAGGACGTGACGCAAAGCCTTTATAAGTCTGCCCCGCAAGACGCCCAAAGCCCGCTGACCCAATCCACGCAAGAAGACGAGCGCGTAAAGGTGCGCGGTTTTGTCCGGCAAACACAACCAGGCGCACGGGCCAGTACGCGCACCCTTGGCCGCAGCGATGGCGCCGGCGTTCAAAATGGGGCTGGCGGCGCTGTCTCCCTCAATTTTGCCAATGCCGATCTTGCCAGTGTCGTTGATACGATTTTGGGCGAACAGCTTGGCGAAAACTACGCCATCGATAGCGAGCTGGAAGGCACAGTCACGCTGCAGACGAACCAGCCGCTTAATCGCGGCCAGCTTTTGTCCACCCTGCAGGAGCTCTTAAGCCTGCACGGCGCGCAGCTTATCGCCGGCGATGGACTGTACAAAGTGGTGTCCGATAGCCGCTCCAAGCGCACAGGCGATTTGTCCCTCAGCAGTGCGATCAGCCGGGGGCTAAGCGTTCGCGCAACGCCGCTGGCGCATGCCAGTGCTGCAGGCGTTGCAAAAATGCTGGCCAGCTTTGCGCCGGCCAGCGGCCGTATTGATGCCGATGAAGAACGCAACATGATTTTCTCCATCGCAACACCGGCTGAACAGCGCAGCATTGCAGAGGTCATTGCCGTGCTTGACCAAGACTATCTCAGCAATATGGCCTTCGCACTTGAGCCGCTGGAAGATGCGCGCGCCAGCAGCCTTGTGGACGAACTCAATGTCATCACGCGCCAGCCCGGCGGGCAAGAGGGCGCGGGGCCATTGCGGTTTTTGGCGATCGACCGGATGAACGCCGTTCTGGTCATGGCGAAGTCTAACACGGCGCTTGCAGAAGGGCGCGCGTGGATCAAACGGCTAGACCAAGGCGCTGGCGATGGGCAGCAGCTGTTTGTCTATCCCGTTAAAAACCGGCGGGCTGAGGAATTGGCTCAAATCGTCGGCAAAGTCTTTGCTGTTCAAGCGCTCGTGCAAGCCGCCCCTGCAGGCGGCCTCGCGCCAGGGCAGGATGGCACAACGCTTCAAACCGGCGGCGTCGGCGGGGCGGGGGAAACGCCCCAACAACCAATAGGCCTCGGCCAACAAGGGTTTGGCGGCAATGCACCCTTTAGCAGCGGCGAAAATGATAACGGCATTCGTATCGTTGCGGACAATTCGACCAACGCGCTGATTGTCTATGCTGATTATGCCGCCTATCGGCCCATTAAAGCCGCACTCGACAAACTAGACGTCCTGCCGGTCCAAGTGCTCATTGAAGCCACGCTGATTGAAGTCTCGCTGAGCAATGGGCTTGAATTTGGCGTGCGCTGGTTCTTCCAAAACGGCGATTCCACCTTCGACTTTTCTGACCTGGATGGCGGGCTGACCAACCCGGTCTCGCCGGGCTTTAACTATGTGCTGGACACGTCAGATGTCCGCTTTGTGCTCAGCGCGCTGCGGCAGGTGACGGATGTGGAGTTTCTTTCCAGCCCCAATATGATGGTCCTGGATAATCAAATCGCGCGCTTGCAAGTAGGCGATGAAGTGCCCATCCAAACCCGCAGCGCAATCAACACCATCGATCCCAACGCGCCGGTCGTAAACGATATTGAATATCGCAACACGGGCGTGATCTTAAGCGTACGCCCAAAAGTCACCAGCGATGGCTTGGTGGTCATGGACATCAGCCAGGAAGTTAGCGATGTGGTGCGCACATTGACCTCCGACATTGTATCACCGACCATTCAGCAGCGGCGCTTTGATAGCACGGTTGCAGTGGCCAGCGGTGAAACCGTCATTTTAGGGGGCCTGACCAGTCGCAACAGCACCTTAGGCAGGACAGGCCTGCCGGTCCTGTCTTCTATCCCTTTGATCGGCAACGCCTTTACATCCCGCAGCAATTTACGCACACGGACCGAGCTCCTGGTGATGATTACACCGCGCGTCATCCGCGACCGCAATGCCGCGCGGCTGGCGACCAACGAAATGCGGGCAAAGCTTGCAGAGATGTTTGTAGACAAGCCAGATCAAGCCGCACGTATGGTAAACCCCATGCGCACGCTTGGCAAAACGCGTGATATTATTGAGGAAAGTCCTCTGGAGGGTATGCTCGTTCCAGCGCCTATTGCGCGCCCGCAGCAGCCACCTTTAGCGCTTGCGGCGCAGCCCACCAGCGGCGAATAACAAACTGCACAGGGTTTTGCGCAGGGAAGGTTATGAGCGCTTTGCGGGTGAAAACTGCGCCATCAATGGGCTGTGCTTGCACGGTGATGGTAAAGCTCTGAGGGGCACTGCCTGCACCAGGAAGCGCTGTTCCCCCGCTTGGGTCTTCCATAGCGCGCGGCGCGCCATAGACGGTGATGTGCGGCGCAAGTCTTTGAAACAGGTCCCGCGACATGCCAGGCAGGGCGAGTAGCTCTTCAACTGTATCAAAGGCCATGTCATCGAGCCCGGTTTTCATGGAGAGAACGAGCGGGCCGGGTTGCTTCGCTGCATAGCCATCACTGCGGCGATAAGCTTCCAGCGCCTGCGCTAAACGCTGCGCATTAATGGGCGTCATCTTCCCCTTATCAATCAACAAGCGCTGCACGTCTTCCATCGGCGCATAGTTTAGGTCAGTCTTTTGCGCTTCTGCCTCAACACGTACCCTATACCGCAGATCGCCGAAGCGGCCTGCGTATTGACCGCCGGCAGCGGCGCGAGACAGTGGCTGGCCTGTCTCAATTGCCCCTTTCGCCATTTCAAAGGCGGCAGCATATAGCGCGCCATCGGCCGCAGCGCGCGCCTTTGCATGGGCGACGTGCGCCTGGGCCATTTGGCTGGACGAGCGGGTATTTTGAACAAAGCCTGCCGCGATCACCGACAGCAATAAGACCACCAGCAATACGATCAGGTTTGCAAATCCGCCTGACCGCACTGGCGCACCATCATGCATAGCCCCTCCCTAAAGGACGAGATCACTCGGCACGATCACTGCGTCAATGACATGAATGATGCCATTGGCCGCCTCGGTATCTGGCTTGGTGATGACCGCATTCTCAACATACATTTGATCCAGCAGATCAATAGAGACTTCGTTGCCCTCTAAGGTTTCGGCAAAGGTTTCTTCTTCAAGGTCACTGACGGTGATCGCTTCTGGCACCACGTGATACTTCAAAACACGTGTTAAGAGTGCGCGGTTATTGGGGTCGAGGAGTTCATCCATCGCGCCTTCTGGCAAGGCGGCAAAGGCATCATCAGTTGGTGCAAACAGTGTAAAAGGCCCCTCACTTTGAAGTGCTTGAAGCAGTCCAGCTGTTTCAACAGCTTTCAAAAGAACCGTAAAGCGGCCATCGGCTCTGACCGTTTGAACCAAGTCTCCGACAGCCTCGGCATTCACTGGAGCAGAAACGCTCCAAAGCAGCATGACGGGCACAATGGCCTTCTTAACCAACGCGCGAAACACAGGTGAAAACACCGTCCAATTCTCCAAAAAAATAATGAGGTGAACGGATGAACACTATCGCCGGACCAGAAGAGGGAGATAGTGAATTTTTTTTTACGATAGCGTCTTTTTTGGCGATGTCTGTGCATGTGGCTTTGCGTGCGCGCGCGCAAACGTTCGGAAAGTAAGGCGGGAAGCAGGATTTGATACTTCAAACTGGGTGGGTTTGCCCCTACTGTCTCGCCGGCAGTGCAGTAGAGGGCCGAGGGTATGAGCGATGATAGTCTTGCCGCGCTTTTAGCGCAGTCGGGCCTGACAGAGTCAGACCGCGTTTACACACTCATCGAACGAGAGCTCAGAACCATTGCCGCTGCGCGCCTGCGCCGGGAAACAGCGACCTCCATGTCCACGGGCGATTTGATCAATGAAGCGATGATCCGGCTGCAAGAACTGGAGTCGATTGATTGGCAGGGCCGTCCGCACGTGCTGGCGCTGGCATCCACGTTCATGCGCCGTATTTTAATCGATCATGCGCGGCGCAAAAATGCGGAAAAGCGCGCGCATCAAAAAGTCACGCTGGTTACTAGCCTGGCAGACCAGCAAGCCCCAGTAGAAATCTTCGATTTAGAGGAGGCCCTACAAGCGCTTAGAGAGATTGACGCTGAAAAAGCCAATGTCGTTGAAATGCGCTTTTTTGGCGGCATGTCCAATGCACAAATCGGCGAGGTGCTTGAGCTATCGGAAGCAACAGTGAAGCGGCGGTGGAGCGCGGCGCGCGCCTGGCTCCAAGACTATTTGCGCGGATGACTGGCCCCAACCGGGAAATCGAGCGCCAGGCTTTAGGTCTCTTAGAAGACGCCTTTGAGCAGCCATCAGCACTAAGAGACGCCTGGATTAAGGCCCAAACGCACATTAGCGCCGCTGCACGTTGCCGCGCTTTGTCTCTCCTTACGACCAGCGTATCAGGCAACCGCGAGCTCGAAACCGGCGGCGCTGCAAATCTGATTGTAGACGATGCGCCGCCGCAACGGGTGGGCGAATACAAGATTGGTAAGCAGCTTGGCCGCGGCGGTATGGGCGCTGTCTATTTAGCGCAGCGCGATAGCGGCGACTTTGCCCATCGCACCGCGGTAAAGTTCATCCGGCCTGGCGTTCTGTCGGAGGCGTTGATCCATCGCTTTACCCGCGAACGGCAAGTCCTTGCCAGCCTGAAGCACCCTCATATTGCGCAGCTGTATGACGGCGGCGCGACCGACGATGGCACGCCTTATTTCATGATGGAATATGTGGACGGCGTCTCCATTCCGCGCTGGCTAGGCGCCGCTCAACGCAGCTTAAGCAATCGTTTACGGCTATTTGGGCAGGTTTGCGACGCCGTTGAGTTTGCCCATCAAAACCTGATCATTCACCGTGACTTAACGCCCTCCAACGTGCTGGTGACAGACGACGGAGATGCCAAATTGATCGATTTTGGCATCGCCAAGCCGCCTTCAAACGAAGGCGAGGAAGCGCACAGCTCATCGATATCGCCGCTGAGTTTAACGCCGGGCTTTGCAGCGCCAGAGCGGGCGCAATCGCGCGCGACGAACACCCTGACCGACATCTATTCTCTGGGCAAAATCTTAGAGACTTTGCTGGACGGGTTTGGCGAGCAAGAGCTAGACGCGATTGCCGCCAAAGCGACGATGGAAGAGCCCGAGCAGCGCTATTCAACTGTGCGTGCTTTGAGTTTGGAAGTGAAGCGCTATCAAAATGGCTTTGCCGTATCGGCTTATTCTCAGAGCGCGCGCTACCGGTTCAGCAAGTTTTTAAAGCGGCAACGCCTGCCCGTCGCGGCGGCGGCCTTTGCTGTTGTCTCCCTGGTGGGCGCGCTCATCACGACATCCCTGGCCTATCAGCGCGCCGAGGTTGAGCGCATCAAAGCCGCCGAACGCTTTGAAGATGTGCGCGACTTAGCAAAATTCCAGCTCTTTGAGCTTTATGACAGCTTAAGCCGTGTAGCAGGCAATACGCAGGCGCGCGGCGATCTGGCCAACGAAGCGCAAGGTTATCTAAAGACCCTCGCCAGCGATCCAAATGCGCCGCCTGGCGTGCAGCTCGATACAGCGGCAGGCTACGTACGGCTAGCGCGGATTATGGGTGTGCCAGCACGGCCATCGCTAGGTGAACCAGGCCTTGCGACGGAGCACCTCAACGAAGCAGAGCGCCTTCTTAATGCCTACACTGCAGCAGGCAACCCTCGCAGCGAAGTTTATTACGCCACAAAAGCAGATATGCACGCCGCACGCAGTTTGATCCGTATTCATGAAGACATGACCATGGATAAAGCCAGTCTGGATCTCGCTGATGGCGCAGCTGCCCTAGTAGCCGTTGGCGCGGACGCACGCGGCGCGGCCTGGCACCGCGCACGGCGGCTGCTCTATCACAGCGAAGCAGAGTTTGCTGATATGTCGAGCAAACCCGGCGATTTGATGCGCATTGCCCAAATACTGCGCGAGAATGCAAAAACCTGGCCGCGCGCGGTCCTGCCCGTTCGTGACGCAGAACTCGATCTCGCCTTGGCCGATCACATGGAGGGCCTCGCAGCCTATGTGGCAGGTGATCATGATATCGCGATTGATAGATTTGGCACCGCTGATCTTGCGTTTGCCGCGCTCGATCAAAAGCGATTTAACGATCCTGTGGTTCTCTACCTGCAGGCCTGGAATAACTATATCGGCTATGGCTCGGCCGCGCAGCGAACGGATACTAGCGTGATGAAGCGCTTTATTGACGGCTCGCAGGCTGTGACCGACCGGCTCAAAACGCTCGAAGAGCGCGACGCGATGGTAAAAAGTATGGACAGCCGCTTGCGCGAAGCGCGCGCGCAATACCTGGCCCGTATTGGGGATTTTGAAGGCGCGCTGCAGGTTCAAAACGATATCCTGCAGCACTACCGCGATCAGATGGCCAAAACCGGCGGACGCAGACATGTCTTCAACGTCGCCTATTCCCAAATTGTCCTAGGGTTTTTGAGGCGCGACACTGGCGATCTTCCAGGTGCCTGCGGCGACCTTCAAGAAGCAAACGCGATGCTCGCGCCCATTCATGCGCGCCAAAGTCTGCCCTCCTTCATGGCGCGTGCTGGCGATCAGTTGCCACTGCGCATTGCCTTGTGCAAAGAGGGTAAAGACATTGGCCGGCAAAATACTGTGTTTGAAGCCGAAGACTGGTCCCCGCCTCAGGCATCAAGCCAGCCGCAAACGCCTTAGCCAGGCACGCTGCCGCGCCGCAGCGCCATGGTCAAACAATGAATGCCGCCGCCGCCGCGGGTGAAGCAATCCAGCTCCGGTTCCAGCACCTCAAGCCCCGCTGCGCGCAACGCTTCGTTGGTTTTGCGGTTGTGCTTTGGCGAGACAACCCGGCCTTCGCCGAGCGCTAGGGCATTGCATCCCAGCTGCATCGTCTCTTTAAAACTGACGGGAATAAGCTTGATACCATGACGCGTAAACCATCCAAGCAAATCATCATCAAGCGCGTCCGTACATGCCAGTGCTAGGCCTTCACCCACCATGCAAAACAACACGTCTAGATGGAGAAAGTGCTCTGGAAACCCATAGAGCTTCGTCTCCCAACCCTGCTCTGCAAACCAATCAGCGAGCTGCTGGGCGCCTTCGCGCGTGGTGCGCGTGCCGGAATAACCGATGAGCAAGAGACCAGGTTTGATGACATGGATGTCGCCGCCTTCGATGGTGCCGGCTGTTGCATGCTTCCAAACGGGGATGCCTGCGTTTTCATAAAAGGTGAGGACCTTGCTCCACTCCCCGCGGCGCTCAATGCGCGAGAGCTGGTTGATGACAGCGCCCCAGGGCGTCATCTGGCTTGAATCGCGGGTGAAGCACTGAAATGCGAGATGATCTTCAAGCTCTAAGTAATGCGTTTTGACCCCTGCCCCTTCAAGCATCTCGGTCATCCGGTCATATTGCGCTTGGGCTTTTTGCAGGTTGAGCGGGGTATCGGCTTCCAGCGTTGCCTTGGCCACGGCATTAACAGCCTCCCAACGATAATTATCAGGCTGGCATAAAAGTACATCACGCAACACGCCATATTCGCTGTCAAAGCCCCAGTTTGCATCGCTTGCAGTCATCCCGCACCCCTGATGTTTGTATTATATGTTTTGCTTGTATTTGCAGTCCTCTTGAACCATGGTGCGCGCCCTTTTCAACCCTGATTCGCGCAAACGGAACTGAGACGATGACTTCGCTAGACCAAACAGAACAAAATGCGCCAGTCAGGCGTCCGTTCTGGGCGGATGTTGCGCGCACATGGGCGCTGGCGTGGCCTGTCATGCTTGCCGATCTGGTTGTCATCTCCATTTCGACCATTGATGTGATCATGGTGGGCCGCTCCAGTACGGATGAACTAGCCTATCTGGGCATTGGGCGCACGCTCACTTGGATGGCGATTGTTATCTGCTCGGGCTTGCTTGCCGGGGTAACCGTCTTTGCGGCCCGCGCGGACGGTGCTGGCACGCCCAAAGAGGCCGGCGTCATCTACCGCCGCGGTGTTGCCTACACGCTGGCCCTTGGCGCCATTTGTTCCTTAGCGTTGCTGCTTGGCGCGGAGGCGGTCTTAAGCGCGCTGGACTTGCCAGAAGCCCTGGTTGGACAGGGCGCCGACTATGTGCGCGTCACGGCTATTGGTGTCCCCTTTCAGCTGTTCACCATGTGCTCATTCCTTTGGCTGGAAGGCATTAGCCGCCCGCGCCCTGGCCTGATCGTGATGATCATGACGCTGCCGCTCAATGCGGGCATGAACTGGCTGTTTATTGACGGCAACATGGGCGCGCCTGCCCTAGGGGCCTCAGGCGCAGCGCTTGCGACAACACTCGCGCAAATGATTGGCGCAGCGCTCATCTACCTCTACCTGCGCGCCATGAAAGACCGCGCGTATTGGGGCCTTGGCGCTACGTGGCGCGGCAGTTGGCGCGGCGGCAAAGGCCTGCGCCGCTTTGGCTATATGCCCGGCTTTGCCACAGGCATGGAGTTTCTAGGCTTTAATGCGCTGAACGTTATGACAGGCTATCTTGGCATTGCCGTTGTCGGTGCCTATCAGGTCTTGTTCTCGCTGCACGCCATCTCCTTTGCTGTGGCGATGGGCTTTGCCTCTGCCACCTCTGTGCGCGTGGGCAATGCTATGGGCCGCAAGGACCCAGCAGCAGTCGTGCATCAAGTGCGCTTATCGGCTGGGATGACCGCAGTGGCCATGCTGCCGTTTGTGCTGGTCTACCTGTTCATTCCGCAGGTGCCTATTTCGCTCTTTGGCGTAGACACACAGGTCGCTCAGCTCGCCATGGTCTTCATCGCCATTCTCGCGCCGTTCCTGATTTTTGACGGGTTGCAGTATATGCTTGTCTTCGCCCTTCGCGCGGCGGGTGATGAAGTCATTGCGTCAGTCCTGCAAGTCGGCAGTTTTTTGGTGATGATGGCCGGCAGTGGTGCTTTCTTTACCTTCGTCCTGGGCTTTGGCGCACCTGGAATTGGATGGGGCATGGTGGCGGGTATCGTCTGCGCCGCCGTGCTGCTCAGTGGCCGGTTCGTGATCGTGGCGCGCAGGCTTACCGCGTAAAGTGAGCGGTATTGGCTTTGTCGCCTTGCGTCACACTGATTTCGCGGCCGATCACAGGCGCATCAATCATCTCAGCCATCATGGCTGGATCTCTTGAGACTGCAAGGAAGCGCGCGCCGTCAGCCTTTTGCCGTCCGATCAAAATGGCTTTGATCGGATCCATCTTTTTATACACCACGGTGTAGGTCTTGACGGTGCCTTCCCCTTGCGGTGTCTCGGTAAAAGCGGGCGATTGAAGGCCATCGATCTCGCTTTGATATCGCGCAGGGCTGACACGCTCAAAAGGTCCCTCTGGGGCGGCTGCAGAATAAATGCCAAAACTATGCTTGGTGAGATACCAGCCATTGCCCGTCACATAGCCAAACGCATCGCGGCGCTGGCGCAATTTGGACACCATGGTGGCAATGGCATGCATCGTATAATTATTCCCCGGCCCGCCAAAGAACGGCAAGCCGCCCGTTACGGTGAGGCCGCGCGGGTCATCATGGGAGAGGTCAAGCGCATCGCACGCGACTTCGACTGCGGAGGGAAAGCAGCTATAGAGATCAAATAAGGCCATATCACCGGCAGTTTTCCCCGCCATATCAAAGGCATGCTGGCTGCCAACCCGCATGGCTGGGGAGCTATGATAATCTGTGCGTTCTGAGATAAACCACTTCTCTTTGGTATCCGCACAGCCGTGCAGATGAATGATTTTATCTTCCGCCACACCCAGCTCCTTGGCGCGGCCATAGGTAGTCATGATAACGGCGGACGCTTGATCCACATACATTTGAGCGACCATGAACTTGGTATAGGGGTAAGCTAGTGTCCGGTTTTCAGCGGTCGGAGTAGCCAACTCCGATGCGCTGCGCTTAATGGGAAAAGCTGCATAAGGGTTCTGCGCGGCAATGTGTGAGAACGGCGCAAACACCTCCCCGCAGAAAGCGCGCTGTTCTTGCGGGCTGCGGCCAGCGGCGTGGCCAATTGCGTTTTCATACAGCGGATAGGTGCTCACCGGCACGCCTATGCCATGGGCAAGCTCATGCGGGTTTACGCCCGGCGTCCCATCGCCAATCACCTCGGGTACGTCGCCTGTCTCTTCACGCCAGTCCAGCGCGTAACCTTGCCGCTGGGCTGCGTTAAAAGTGCGCATCGCTTCCGCGCCAGCCAGCAGCACGATGTCCCCTTCTCCAGCCGCCAAACGTTCAGCAAACACATTCACTTGGTATTGCGGCGTGTTGCCGCCCACATGCGGATAGGTGAGGCCTGCCGCGGGACTGCCCAAGCGCGCTGCCAAGCTTTTGGGCAGGTTTGAGTAAGCAACACCGGGAACTTGATATGCCGGCGTTGAATCAAAAAACGTGCGGACCACGGAGATATCAGTGATGTGCTGCGCAAGACCCCGGGCGCCGCTGTCATGCAGCGCTGCTAAGGCCACATGTTCCAACATGTCTAGCGGTGAGAGCGCATGTGCAGGCGTACTGTCTTTGTCCACATATTCAGCAACGCCGATGATGACGGGGCGGCTGGGTTCAATCGCCATGAGCTCTCTCCACTTGCAAGATACTCTCAAGTGGTAGGCTGCAAAGGCCCTGACGCGAAGCTATGAAAAATGAGGCCTACTGAAAGACCTTCTTTAAAATATCTGTCGTGCGCTTGGCTGGGTTTTCGCGGATGGCAGCTTCTTCTTTGGCAAGGTAATAAAACACACCATCAATTGCTCCATCGAGAACATGGTCGGTCACGGTGTCGCTTAGATTGGGCACGGACCCGCCAAAGGGCACTTTCTTGATGGCGTTTTCAGCAGCGCCCACGGCGCCCACTTGATCGATGGAGTCCACGACGATCGGCGACATGCGCTCGCGCAAATCTGGCTCCATCTTCTCGCGAAAATACTGCGTTGCCGCATCATCTTCGCCTTTGAGGATGTTAGCAGCATCGGCAATGCTCATCTCTGACACCGCATTCATAAATAGCTCACGCGCTTCCGGGACAGCCGCTTCTGCGGCACGGTTCATGCGCTCTTTCACGTTATCCGTGAGCGCGCCAAGGCCAAATTTATTGAGCGTACTGTCCACTTTTTGAAGCGGACCTGGCAGAGCGATGCGCACAGCCTCATCCTTCCAAAAGCCGTCAGCGGTGCCAAGCTGGTCAACGACATTGCCCGCACCCACGCGCAGCGCTTCTTTCAGCCCGCTGACAATGTCATCATTACTTAAAGCGCCAGCCGCTGCGCTCACCGCGCTGCCAGCTTCATCACTGCTGGAGAAAACAGATTTGAGCTTATCAAAAATGCCGCGCGCCTGGACCGGGGGCACGCTTATGCCAGCGTATACGATCGCCGCAAACGTTAGAAAAATACCAAAGCGTTTTATCCGCATGTCCAGTCCCCAATCGCAATGCATGCGGTATAAGATGTCAAAGCGCACCTGAACGCAAGGTGACAGACCATGATTTGTCTATTGATGACGTGCCAATATGGGGCAATTTGACAAAATCTCACGGCTCGAGGACTTGGAGGCAGCCTTTGTGATCGCACTGCTGATCATCAAGGGGTTGAAAACTGCGCCAGCCCCATGACATCAACAAGGCCGCCACAGCCAATTGGATGAATGCCATGTCTTCAGGCCTGAAAGCCGTTATCACGCCCGTTACGCCCTTTGAGCAGAACTGCAGCCTTGTGTGGTGCGAAGCGACAAAAAAAGCCGCCTTGGTCGATCCAGGTGGAGATTTTGAGAAAATTGCGCCGGTGATCGAGCGTGAAGACCTGAGCCTTGAGAAAATCCTGCTGACGCATGGCCATTTGGACCACTGTGCGGCAACATTCGATCTGTCGAAGCAGTTTTCAATTCCCATTGAAGGCCCGCATAAGGATGATGATTTCTGGATTAGCCAGCTGGAAGAACAAGCCACACGGTTTGGCTTTGGCCACGCAAAAGTCTTCACCCCTGACCGCTGGCTTGAGAATAATGATACGGTAACGGTTGGGGACTTGGTCTTTGATGTCAAACACTGCCCAGGCCACACACCTGGGCATGTCATATTTTATCATGGCCCCAGCAAGCTCGCTTTTGTGGGCGATGTCTTGTTCCAAGGCTCTATTGGGCGGACAGACTTTCCCCGCGGCAACCATCAGGATTTGCTCGATTCCATCCAGCGCGAGCTATGGCCACTGGGCAATGACGTGCAGTTTGTGCCGGGACATGGCAATATGTCGACGTTCGGCGCGGAACGTCAATCCAATCCCTTTGTAGGCGATGCTGTCCTAGCTTAAGACGGCTGCTAAAGATGGCTGGCTTGCTGTAATTCAGCGCCGTAGGCGCGCAGGTCTTCTATAAACAACTCAGGCTCTTCCACGCTAGCGAAATGCCCGCCACGCGGCATTTGTGTCCAGCGCGCAATATTATAGCCGCGCTCGGCCATTGGCCTTGGCGGGAACGTCAGCAAGTCTTTGGGGAAGCAAGCCGCCGCCGTTGGTTTTTCAACACGGGCGCCCGCAGGCATCGAAAAGCCGCCTTCTTCCGCCATTCCAGCATAAAGCCATGTGGAGGAATTAAACGACCGGGTGGTCAAATAGATCATGATATTGGTGAGCAGCCATTCCATGGAGAAGGGCGGATCCCCTGGCAGATTTGGCGGCGGCGCTGCGTAGCCTCTGCCTTCATCCATGTCCTCGCCTTCGTCAGGCGCCGGAAGATGCTGTTTTTCAACCTCAAGCGCGTTTCCTTGATCGCCCCAAGTGCAGAATTTCTCCGCCAGCCATGCGGCCACGCCCATGGGGCTGTCCATCATGGCAAAGCCAAGGCTCTGCGGCTTGGTGCTCTGCAGCGCTAAATACGCCGTTTCGCGGTTACGCATTTCCTTTGCCGCGCCAAGCCACGCTGTTTCCTCAGGCGAGTGCGGGCGCATATTGCTCGGCCGCAAACCAAACCCATTGAGATGCAGCGCCCTACAGCGCGCGCTGTCAAGCCCAAGCCATCCCGATATGACGCAGCCCCAGTCCCCGCCTTGGGCCAGATAAACTGGATAGCCAAGCGCTTCCATCAGCCGGTCATACATCTTCGCCGCCGCGCGCGGTCCAAGGGGTGTTTTGGGCTTGTCGCTCCAAGCATACCCCGGCAACGAAGGTGCAATCACATGGAAAGCAGGAACACCGGCGCGCTCTGGTTCTGCCAAGCGTTCAACCAGATGGGTAAATTCCAGCACACTGCCAGGCCAGCCATGGCTGATCAGCAAGGGAATAGCATTCACATCAGGCGAGCGGCGGTGAATACAATGGAGATTGTACCCACCGCCCATATCGACGCGGTAGTGGGGAAAAGCATTGAGCTGGGTGACCGCGCGGCGCCAGCTATATTGGTCTAGCCAATATTGCTGTAATCGCTGGAGATAATCTTGGCTCGCGCCATAGCGCCAGCCGCCCTCCGCTGGCTGCTGGAACCAACGATAGCTACGAACCCGGTCTTTGATCCATGCCACTTCGTCATTGGCGTAGGGTACTTCAAAATCGTGATAATCGCCAAAACTCATGCTGCCTGAGCCTTCACATTTTCAGTCATATGAGGGGCAAAGTGTTGCCAAATCCTTATCACTTGCGCCCACAGCCCTGTATCCAGGCCAGCCCTTTGCGGTAAAGTCTACCGCTGTTCAAAGACCTTCAAAACACTTGCTGACCATAGTTTTTTGCAAGTCTTACAGGGTTTTGACGCCGTTGGCAAAAGAGCTGGTCTTCCAAGCGACGCAATTGTTTTCATCCGGAAGGCCGGTTAAGACAAGCACGCATATGATACGTTTGGGTGATTAGCCAAGAGAGAGGCCGCAAGGCATGTATGTTTCTTATTTCTGCCGCCTGCTTGCCATCGCGCTTTGCGCGCTGCTGGCCAGTTGCGGAGAGACCAATACCCAGCAGCAAGTTCAGCCACATGTCATTTTGATCACCGCAGGCGATTTAGCTCAAAGTGATTTAAGCGCCTATGGCGGACCAATTCCCACGCCCAATATCGAGCGGATTGTTCAGAAAGGCGTGCTGTTTACCCAGGGCTACGCCGCTGCCGCCCAAGCTGGCCCCTCACGTGCAGCGCTTGCATCAGGCCAATACCCGCAGCGCTTTGGCTTTATGTTTGATACTGGCCCGGTTCGCCCCACCATACGCGACAACATCGGAATGCCCGATACCATCACTATGGTGCAAGAACGGCTGCGCGCGCTTGGCTACAAAACCGCTATGTTTGGTAGCTGGAACCTGGGCGCCCGGCCCGAATTTTATGCGACGAAGCGCGGTTTTGACTATTTCTGGGGCACCCTTGGCGACAGTACGGCCTATATCGCCCCGCGCGAAGAGGGCGTGGTGTTCACGAAAACGGCCAGATACCGCCTGCCGCCATCGCGCTCACGGTTTAATACTGTGTTTAGCGGCGCTCTTGCCGACACGGTGAATAATAACAAACGGTATTTGACCGACGATATGGGCGATAAAGTCGCTGACTATATCGAACGCATTGCGAACGATGCCAGCACCGCCCCAAGCGAAGACAAACCGCTGTTCTTATGGGCGGCATTTCACGCGCCGCGTGCGCCGCTCACCGCGCTAGAAGAGGACTTTGACGGCCTACCCGACTTGGGGAGCAAAGAGCGCAATACCTATGGCGCAATGGTCCGCGCGCTTGATCGCAATATCGGCAAAATACTCGATGCCCTCGAAGCAGCCGGCGCGGCGGACAATGCGCTGATCGTCTTTACAGCAGATCGCGGCTGCGACGCCTTGGCTGGCACATGCCCATGCGAGGGCCTGCGCGGCGGCGCGCCAAGCGTGCGCCAAGGGGGCCTTATTGTTCCTTTTATCGCCGCCTTCCCAGGCGGAAAGCAAGCCGGCACGTCGGTCGATGTCCCCGTCATGCCGTTCGACATTACGGCCACTATTATGGACTACGCTGACCCAGAAGACCGGTTACTGCCCGAATTTGATGGCCGGTCTCTCACTGAGCTTTTGGAAGGCAAGTTGCGACGCTTTGAACAGCGGCCCTTATTTTGGCAGCAAACGCCTTTGGTTGCCATGCTAATGAACGGGCAGAAGCTGGTGGCCAACGGGGAAGACAATGTCCCGGAACTCTTTGACCTAAGCGTCGATCCA
This sequence comes from Pseudomonadota bacterium, assembly GCA_039814715.1. Taxonomy (GTDB): domain Bacteria; phylum Pseudomonadota; class Alphaproteobacteria; order Sphingomonadales; family CAKZYD01; genus CAKZYD01. The sequence goes on along the minus strand of JBCCAR010000022.1, from coordinate 4,328 downwards.
CAAGAACAAAATGACATCGCCAGCGCAAATGCTTATGCCGTCTCTGATATGGAAACACGGCTAGACGTATGGCAACAGGCCAATACCTATCCTAAATGGTTATCGAGTACCTATAAATCGCGGACCGTATGCGGCACCAAAGAATACATCATTGAGCCGCCACGCTGAAGAACTTGGCGCCTAGAGCAGCTTTTGGCTTTGGGCCCATTTCAAAATTATATCGCCGATCTGCGGGCCGCTGTCTTCTTGCAGGAAGTGCTTGCCAGGAACGGTCACTTCTTCTTGGTTGGCCCAGCTACGGCAGACATCACGCTGCGCGCCCACAAGAATAGACCCAGGCTCTGCATTGATAAAAAGTTTGGGGCACTCAGCATTGCGCATGAATTGACCATACGCATTTGCGATCTCCGCCATATGCGTGGGCGCGCCCTCGATAGGGATTTCGCGCGGCCAACTCAGAGTCGGGCGCCTGTCTTCCCCTTTGAGTAAAAACGGCCTGCGATAAACCGCCATCTCTGCCGCGCTAAGATCACGTATGATGGCGCTTGGGAGAATGCGGTCGACGAAAATATTCTTCTCCAAGACGAGGTCTTCACCAGCTGGGGAGCGCATCGCTTGGAAAATATCGCGCGCATCATCAGGCCAATCCGCCCATGTGACGGGCTGAACCAAAGCTTCCATATAGGCAATCGCGGCAACATGGCTAGGCTGGCGCTGGGCAAAGTGAAAGCCGAGCGCGCTGCCCCAATCATGCAGAACCAAAATGAGTGGCTGGCCAGGCGCCAAAGCATCCATCAAAGCAGCGACATGGTCAAAATGGGCTTGAAAGCTATAAGCGTCTGGACCGCTCTCTGGGAGCTTCGCTGAGTCGCCCATTCCAATCAAATCTGGTGCGATGCAGCGTGCATGCTCTTGCAATTTGGCGATCACATTGCGCCACAAATAGGACGACGTAGGGTTTCCATGTTGAAACCAGATGACCGGGCCGCCGCCAGGCGGAACGCCAGTATCAACATAGGCCATCTTTAGCCCATCGATCTCCATAAACCGTTTGGGCATCTCAGCTGCTGACATGGCTGCGTTACTGCTGGTCTGGTCCATCAATTATTTCCCCTGCTGCCTGAGCGCGCGCGATGCGCGTTCGTTCCGCTTGCGGAAGGAGTTTGGCGGCAATCGCCAACAGGGTCAATGTGATCGGTACGACCAAAAACAGAAGTAAGATAGCTGTGCGCAGGCTGCCTGTTTCAACGCTCAGTTTGCCTACCATATAGGGCCCCAGACCGAGCCCTAAGAGTGTGGTTGAGAGGAAATAGGCCGCAGTGGCGACCCCGCGCATGCGCGGGAGAACCAAGTCTTGGCACGTGGCCGCCGCTGCACCAATCCACATGGTGGCCACCAAATTGGTACCAATCGCCAAGGCGTAAAACAACTGGGGGTCGCGCACAGTAAAGGTCAGCAAACCAAGCGGAAGCGCCGTGCCGGTCGCAGCCATAATCATATACAGCCGGCCGCGCGGCGACACCCGGCGCCAGCGGTCCGCCAATGGCCCACCAATTGACACACCAATCCACCCGCCCAAGGCTGAGCCAAAGCCTAGAATCCAGCCAACTTGGTCCAGCGGCAGCTGCATAACGCGCAGGGCGTAAATTGGCGTCCATAAGCCGACAGAATAGCCGACGGTGGATATGGTCCCAAAACCTATCGCGGCAAGCACAAAGGTCGGGTTGCCCCAAATCAGCGCATAAGACGGGGCATCGCGTACAGCTAGGCCCTGGGCCCAAGAAAAGACGCAATAAATGCCCAGTCCAATCGCGCCCCATTGCTGGGCATCGCCAATCCAAGCGGCTTTCCCTGCGAAGACAAACACCATCGACGTTGCTACAGAAACCAACGTTGCTGCAACAGCGACATTCGCCATCAACGTTCGAGCGCTGGCACCATTTGCTTTTAAATGAAACCATGACGTGATGGGCAGAACGGCGAGGAGTTCCTGCCACGCTTTGCGAAATGGCTGCGGTTCTGCGGGGGCGAAAATACCTTCTGATTGCCCGCGGGTCGGCTCTTTTAAGAAGGCGCAAATGAGTGCCAGCACGAGACCGGGCAAACCAACCACGAAGAACGCCACTTGCCAACCGCGCAGGCCAAAGGGCGCTGCCCCTTCTGAATAGGCCGCACGCCACCATTCGACTACTTCCCCGCCAACAGCCAGAGCGAGGCCGCCACCCACGTAAATGCCGCTGGAATAGATGGCGAGCGCGAAGCCGCGCTGCTCCTTTGGAAAATAATCACCCAGCATGGAAAAGGCGGCCGGTGAGGCGGAGGCCTCGCCCACGCCCACGCCAATACGCGCGAGAGCAAGCTGGGAAAAGCTGCCCGCCAGGCCCGAGAGCGCGGTCATGGTAGACCAAAGCGCGAGGCCCAGCGCAATCAGCCGGCCGCGCAGCCACATGTCTGCCAACTTGCCAAGGGGGATGCCAAACAAGGCGTAAAACACGGCAAAAGCTGTGCCATACAGAAACCCGAGCTGAGAATCGCTGATCCCCAGATCGCGCTTTATATCTTCGCCTAAGATCGACAGGATATTCCTGTCAGCAAAGTTCAGAACATAGACTGTGAACAAGGTAAACAGGACATAATAAGAATATCCTGAGGCACGATAGGGCTGTGCTGGCGGCGAGGACGCCGGCGTATGAGGCGGCGGCAATGGAGCGCACTCAGCCCTGGCTTGATGCTGGCTGAGCCATCGCGTCTGATGCGGTGATCACCGCCTTTTTTATGCGTTGATAGGTCCCGCAGCGGCAAATGTTGGTCATGTTGTCTTCAACATCGCTGGAGGTTGGACGCGGATTATCTTTCAAAAGCGCAGCAGCGGCCATGATCATACCAGATTGGCAAAACCCGCACTGCGGCACTTGTTCTTCAATCCAGGCTTCTTGCACAGGATGAAGCTTGCCGTCCGTAGCCAGGCCTTCAATGGTGGTTATCTCAAGGCCTTCCACCGCTTCCACCGGGACTTGGCAAGAGCGGACCGCCAGCCCATCCACATGAATGGTGCAGGCCCCGCAAAGGCCAGCGCCGCAGCCGAATTTGGTGCCGGTTAGGTTGAGGTGCTCACGAAGCACATGCAGCATGGGGATATAAGGCTCATCCTCTACACTCACATTTTCGCCATTGAGAACAAATTGAAAGACTGGCAAAGCTCAACCCCTGACCATTTTTTCGCGTATCGCTGTTTAAACCACGTGCTGCTCGAAAGGAACACCTTTCCTCTCATGTGGTTTTGTAAGGACACCCGTCAATGACATATTCCACTCTCGCGCTAAGTGTCGATGCAGGCGTTGCGCGCGTGACGCTATGCCGCCCAGACGAGCTCAACACCATGACCCCCACTTTCTGGGAGGAAATGATCACCGTCTTTGGTGAAATCGATGGGCGCAGTGATGTGCGCTGCGTCATCATCTCCTCAACGGGAAAGCACTTCACAGCTGGGCTGGACTTAAAGAGTTTTGCGGATTTAGCGGGCGATGACAGCCTTGACGCGGGCCGCCAGCGCGAAAAATTTCGCCGCAAGGTGAAACGCATGCAGGAGAGCTTTTCCGTCATCGACCAATGCCGCGTTCCGGTGATCGCAGTCATTCAAGGCGGATGCATTGGCGGCGGGGTTGATTTGGTGACTGCCTGCGACATGCGCGTGATGAGCGAAGAGGCGTATTTCACGATCCAAGAGATCAACATTGGCATTGTGGCTGACGTGGGGACGCTGCAGCGCATGCCAGAACAGCTGCCGCCAGCGATCATGCGCGAACTTGCCTATACAGGGCGAAAGCTAAAATCTGAGGAGGCAGCGCGCTATGGCTTCGTCAACGCTGTTGCCGCCGATCACGCTGGCGCGCTTAGCAAGGCCGATGACCTCGCAGCGGAGATCGCGGCCAAATCCCCCCTAGCAATGACCGGAATTAAAGCCGTGCTGAACCACAGCCGCGACCACAGTGTTGCATCGGGCTTAGACTATGTAGCGACTTGGAATGCTGCGATGCTTCAAGGCGAGGACCCGGAGGCGGCCATCCGCGCCGTGATGACCAAGCAAGCCGCAACCTTTAAGGACCTGGGCTAGAGCACGTTTCACTTACTCAGAGCCATTTGACCAGATTTAGGTTTTTCGCTGGTCAGGAGCATGCATCGCCATGATGCCATGGCATCATAAGATGCTTGCGACGCAGCCAGCGGTAAACCTAAATCTTGTCAAATGGCTCTGAGTAAGTGAAACGTGCTCTAGAACCCGTAGACGACGGAGATGCGTGTGGCTGTGTCGGTTCTCACCTGACCTT
>JBCCAR010000004.1:0-121137 GCA_039814715.1 Pseudomonadota bacterium | reverse complement strand
CGACCGGGTTCCAGTTGAGATTTGGGGTCTTGAGGCAACTTCAAATTGGCAGATTACAGACAGCTTGAGCCTGGACACGTTCTTAAGCTGGGCGGAAGGGCGCATTGACCCAGAGGATGACGGCACTTTCATCGCGATCAGTACACAAGACGTGCCACCAATCCGCATCAGCGCCAGACCCAGCTGGCAGGCCACACCGGACCTGAATGTATTTGGGCAGATTTTCTTCTCTGGCGACCGCAGCGATGGATTTGATGATGGCACAGACGCAAACCCGGCTGAAAGCTACACACTAATCGATATTGGCGCAGTCTACCGACTGGACTTCGGCGGAGCAGGCGCGGGCGATCTGTCGTTACAAGTCACTAATTTGTTCAATGCTGAATACATTCCGCCGGGTGAAGCGACTTTCATTCCTGGGCGTATTTTTTCCGGCCAAGGCAGAGCGATTACGCTGTCCTATCAGCATCAATTCTAAGACTTTATCGCGGGAGTCATTATAATGAGCAAGAGAATTACTGGTATTGCAGGCTTGCTCGCAGTCTTGCCAACGCAGGCGTTTGCTGGAGAACCGATTACCAAAGATCAGGCGGACATCATTATCTCGGCGGCATCTGCTACCTTGATCACGGCGTGTATAGGTCTGGTGCTGTTCTATCGTAGCAAGAGCCGATCCAGCGATGATCTATAGACAAGCGTGCAGGCGGATGAATCCTTTCTTTGGGCAGCGACCTGTTGTGTCGGCGCTTAGTGGCGGCAATGTACATGCCAGCAATTTCAATCAAACTTTCAAGTGCTAAATCCTATGCATGGTTTTTAGTGGGTCGCGTACCGCACCCTGCGAACGGCAGCTTTGCAGATATTGCATCGCAACACTCAGGTTAAAAATTTACGGCCGGTTTGGGCCGTAGCTCTCCATGCAAGTTTCAAGGTTTATACGGGTTGCCTGCGTCGGAAAGAGCCCTGAAGCGACCTTCCATCACATTGCAATTTGTCTGGTGTTAGCCTCAATCGAACACTCCGTGCTGTTGCATAAATGACCGGCTTAGCGGCCCTTCCTGCCATCGGTTTTTAGTCTGGTCAGACAAGTTGCACTTGCCTGACCAAATTGCTGAAGCACGACCCGTGCGCTTTAATTGATGTCCTGAACCTTCATCACCAATTCGTTCCAGTTGCGCTGGTTTTCAATGTCGTGCTGCAGACGTTGCTCGTCCGCCTGCCGGAATCTTTCCAGCGCGGGTGTTTTGCTGGTCGCTTGGTAAAGCCAGTAGGCTTCGGCTTTCAGCGCATCATCAATGGTTTTATCGATCGACTCGTAGACCATCTGTTTGCAAGCATTGATTGATTCAGCCGGAAACTGAGCAATACGTTTTGCAAGATTGTCCACGAACGGTCCGATCTCATCTACATCAAGCGCCTTGTTGATCGTGCCAAATCGCTCTGCGTCATCAGCATCATAGTCTTGTGCACTGAGGATAATTTCCAAAGCGCGGCCGAGGCCTGTTTGTCGGGCCATTCGCGAAGCGCCGCCGCCGCACGGAAGAATGCCCATACCAACTTCCATCTGCATGAATTTAAATTTGCCCCGGGCTGCAAACCGCATATCGAGAGCGAGAGCCAGCTCATGACCACCGCCGCGGGCAAAGCCTTCCAGTTTGGCAATCGTCGCCTGTGGGACTTTGCTAATCCGTTCACAGACCGCTTGCAGGTCGAGAAGTTGGGCTTCGTCTCGTGAGACAGCCTCGTCTGACATGTCTTTGAGGAGTTCGGTGTCATAGTGACAGACCCAGATTTCAGGGTTCGCCGATTGGAAAATCACGACCTTAGTCTCTCGGTCGCGCTCCAGGCGCATGGCGAGACTATTGAGGTCCGCGAGCATTTCCTGACCTTGAACGTTGACCGTTCCAAAATCGAACGTGACGGTCAGGATGGCTTCGTCTTGTGCGACAGTGAATGTTGTAAAGCCTTCGTATTTCATGGGAGTTTCCTTTCCGTGGGCTCGGGGTTGAAGACAAAGGGGTATCGATGACCCGAAGGGGTTTCGGGCCCTGTTCGTTTTGAATCTGCTTGAAGCGGTCAGCCGATAAGCTGCTCGATGGCTTCGATCACACGTCTGTTCTTGGCTGAATCCAAAGCATCGGGATGCGGCTCAGCGAAAGACTTGCGGTCATTGTCGTAGTAACGACCCGAAGCGTCTGCGAATTCATCACTGAGCGCGGCGCGCGTCAGAATATCAGCGCCAATACTGAGGTTATGCCCCTCCTGGCCATAGGCTTCCTTCACCATTTTGCTGCCCAGAAATGATGCCGGGTTTACTGCGACAATCATCGGACCATCCGTATCCAATTCTTTCGCCATTCCAAAAGACCACATGGTCAGGGCAAGCTTGCTTTGGGCGTAAGCGTCACTATCGGAGAAGGACTGCTTGTTCAAAAAGCCCTGCACATTGACCGGCGCTTGAGCCGCCGACGACAGGTTCACAACACGCCCGTCTGCACCAAGAATTGGGAGCAGCGCCTTCGTCAGCATGAAAGGCGCGACCACATTCACGACAAAACGTGCGTCAAATCCATCATGGGTGAGCGGATTTGACATTTTGAAGACGCCAGCATTGTTGATGAGAGCATCGATCTTGTCGAAATCCGTTCTGACCGCGTCGGCCATAGTTTCAACCTCTGAGAGGTTTGAAAGGTCCGCGCGATAGGCCTTAATCTGCCCTGAGCCTTCAATTGATGAGAAGGTGTCAGCGGCAGCTTGAAGCTTTTCCGGGTTTCGCCCGTGGAGCAAAAGCGTGTGCCCGTCCGGCGCCATCATTTTTGCCGTCTCCAGGCCAATGCCATCGGTCGCGCCGGTGATTAGAATCGTCTTTGCCATATCATCTGTCCTGTTTCGTGTTGTACGTTTGGATGGATAAATGCGCCGCTAGAAGGGCGCGAATCCGTCGGATCCGACGCTGGGAACACTCCAACGCTCTTCGGCGCTGGCGGGCGCTAGACTTTGGCCGTGTTGATAAGGCGTTTGCCCCCGCTCACCGTAGAGCCAGAGAACAAAGTTATGGCGCTTACCTTCCTTGATAGGTTCGGAAGCGTGCGCGACATGTCCGCGATGGATCATCGCCGTTCCCGGTTCAAAGGTGAGGCTTTCTACCTTGCCGCTCTCTTGTTCGAAGAAGCGCACGGCCGAACCAGAGAAGTCTTCGCCTAGGAGGTTTAGATTGATGTTGAGCGTGACGCTGGATGCATCTGTATGCGGACGAAGTGTCGTATCTTTGCCCGCCTGCCACGCAATCGAAAAACCAAAGGTCTGGCTGTCATAGCCGTAGACTTCCGGGACCAAGAGCCGGGCGATGGGGCGCATATAGCGGTTCATCAGGTCCTGATAAAACGCCTGGAATGTCGGCGCAGCGAGATAACCTTCAGAGCGCGGATCGAGCATGGCGCCGCCGCGGTTCAGAACAATCCCGTAGGGCGGCCGTAAGGGTATTTCGGCGTCAGCGACGCGGTCCATATAGTCGCGCAAAGCACTCAGCTTTTCCGGGTCGAAGAATTGAGCCTTATAGACGTTCGGGAACACCTCAGTCCAAAGATCTTGGACTAAGACTTCCTGTTCTGGGTTTTCCCAGCTTGTTTCAATCGCCTTGCGCAACGCAGGGGCATAGAGTGAGCTGTCCAGCTTAATATCGCTGTGACCCCCATTCTTTTCCCATTCAGTCCAGGCCTCTTCAAAGAGGGTTTTATTCTCGTTCCAGAAAGAATGAACGGAAGGGTAGCGCTGCAACATAGCATCCCTAGACGGACGCAATACGGTCCGGGCTTTTGTCAGCGTTGTTGTCGACATGATGTTATGCCTCTCTGTCTTACGAATACCGCAGGAGCGTGCGGCTCTCGATGCTTTTGCGGGTTGCGGTCGCGCACGCATCCGTTGGGAGATCCAGCGCGCTATGCGCCAGATGCGGACGACCGGAACTGTCGTAGATGTTGAAAATCACAGCCTCAGCAGGGCTCATCTGTGATTTGAAAAACCACTCATGGCTCGGGTTCGACGCAACGCCGAGAATTTGCCCGAACCGGTCTGGATAGATGAGGCCGATATCCATCCAATCGTCAGATTGCATTGAAGACGGATGAATGAAGCCGAGCGGTGAAGAAGTAATGACATGCTCAATCGGACGCCAGACATTCACAAAACCGTAGCCGGCCTTTTGAAACACCTGAGCCCGCTCCTCGCCGACCAGATCGATAAGACGTTGCTCCGCACCCGCCTCATTATAATCATTGTGGACATTGCGGGCGGGGCGACGGGGTGCGTTCGGATCATCAATACGAACCGTATGATCAAAGACGATGACTTCGACTGCGCCGATCCTGGCTTTTAGAAAGTCAATCAATTCCTGATCATAGGTAGCCTTCCAATCACCGCCATTTTCGAAGTCTTTGACGGCGGAAGCTTTGTCAATGAACTCGATCCCATCGCGCTGAAACGCGGGTTGTGGACCGCCATCGCTCAAGTCCGCGACTTTGACGTCAGTCGTCACAAGTTCCGGTGAAACGAGATTGCCGATGATGCCATCGACATCGAATTCAAAGGCCTGCGGCGCCGGTTTTTTGACGTGGTAATTGACGCTGGCGTCGATCGGCATCGGTTCATCTCCACTCTCGGATGACAGCCGCTCGGGCCATCGTTCTGAACCTTAGATATTGATTTCATAAGCAATATAAATGTCGTATATTCATATTCAGAATATAGAAAACGGATATAAAATGGATACGCGAGCCATTCGCCTCTTCGTCATTGCCGCCGACCTTCTGAACATCAGCGCAGCGGGACGTCAGCTCGGACTTGCTCCTGCCGTCGCAGGAGCCCGCCTTGCAAAACTGGAAAAAGAAGTCGGCGCTGACCTACTTCACCGCTCCACGCGCAAAGTCTCACTGTCGCTGGAAGGAGAAGAGTTCCTGCCTTTCGCGAAGGAGATCATCGCGCAAGAAGATGCAGGGCTCGTCGCCCTAGGAAAAGGTAGCCCAGAAGTTTCCGGAACCTTGCGTTTTGCATGTTCTAGCACTTTCGCTCAGCTTTATGTCGCGCCGATCCTACCGGAGTTTCTTGACCGATATCCGGAAGTGAACCTGGACCTGCGTCTGTCCGATACTCAAACCAAACTTATCGAAGGTGGCTATGATCTCGCGTTACGAAACTTTGCTATTGAAGACAGCGCCCTGATGGGGCGCAAGCTGGCGAATGACAAGCGCGTGCTTTGTGCCTCGCCTGACTACCTTGCTCAACATGGTGCACCTCAGAACCCTGATGATCTGAAGGGCCATCGGTTAGTGGTTTTCGGCGACACGAAACGCCAACTCTCCAGCGAGGACGGACGCCAGTGTCAGTTCCCGCCTGATGATGGAAAAGCGCGGGTCATCTGCGATGATGGCGCGAGTACCCGTTTGGCGACGCTTGCAGGCGTCGGAATTTCCATGGGGTCCCTTTGGAGCCTTCATCGCGAGTTGCGTGATGGCTCGCTTGTCAGAGTGCTGCCGGATTATGAGATTGATGATGGGTCGGCCATCTGGCTTGTCTATCCTAAATCCAACGTTTTGACCTCCAAAGTGCGGGTCATGATCGATTTTCTCATCGAGAAAATCGCAACGCCGCCGACTTGGGAGAGCTGATAAATTATATTGAAAATGTAAAAACTGATTACTCAAGTCGGTCGGTTATCTTCTAACGAAGCATAGTTCATGAATACAGCCACAACTTTAATGAGGTCGTATTGATGAGAGCCATGATTTTGAACGCCTATGGCGATGATGCAGTTTTTAAAGAAGCGGATATTGCCGCACCATCGGCGACGCCGGGTCACGTCCTCGTGCGCATCGCCGCCACCAGCGTGAACACCGTCGACACAATGATCCGCCAGATGGGTCAGGAGCAGCTTCCGCTGTCGCCTGATCTTCCCGCCGTCCTGGGCATGGATTTCGCGGGCACTGTTGAGGCGGTCGGTGACGGTATAGATGGGTTCAAAGTCGGCGACGAAGTTTACGGCTGCGCTGGCGGTCTGATCGGTTTGCAAGGCGCTTTGACTGAGCTGATAAACGCCGACGCCCGATTAATCGCACACAAACCAAAGTCACTTTCGATGCGAGAAGCTGCAGCTCTTCCGCTAGTCGGCATCACCGCCTTTGAAGGGCTGACACGGGCGGGTGTCAAAGCAAATCAAAAAGTACTCGTCCAAGGCGGCGCCGGGGGCGTTGGCCACGTCGCAGTGCAGCTCGCCAAACATTTGGGCGCAGATGTATTCGCAACCGGCACAGGCGATGAGCAGCTTAGTCTTATCGAGAGTTTCGGCGCGACGTCTATTGATTTCAAATCTGAAGCGGTCGCCGACTATGTCGGCAAATATACGGACGGCACCGGTTTTGATGTCATCTTTGATTCAGTCGGCGGCGCCAATATGTCGAATTCATTCGAAGCTGCTGCGCTCAACGCTCAGATCGCAACGACCGTTGCTTTGTTAGAACTTGATCTGTCGCCGGCGCATTTCAAAGGGCTGTCGGTCCATGTGATCTTCATGCTGATCCCCATGCTTCACGATCACGACCGCGAAAAGCACGGCGCGATCCTCGCGAAACTCGCCGAGATCGTCGATGCTGGAGCGCTCAAGCCAGTACTTGATGAGCAAGACTTTCAATTGCCGGAAGTCGGCGCCGCCTATCACCGGCTAACGAGCGGTCAGGCAGTTGGCAAAGTGGTCATTTCCGTATGAGACGACTTGACCGGACTAGAACAAGTGAAATGAATACCCAAAGACTTTTCACCGGAATTGGATTGCTGCTTATCACAGCTCTGGCAGCCGGGTGTTCGGAAGCGACGAATGACACCTACACGGACGCTCAAATCGATAGCGTCGTCGTCATCTCTCCGAACGAGGTCGAATACCAACCGCTAAACCCGGCAAGGGCTGAAACCAGTCCAAAGGCAGGCGTCCTTTGGGGCGATATTCGTAAAGATGTTCCGTCCGGCGTGCTGCTTCAGTTTGCTGAAGGCTTTTCGTCGCCGCCGCACATTCACAACATCACTTACCGTGCGATCGTCATCAGTGGAGAGATCCACAATGATGATCCCGAAGCGGCAACCATGTGGATGGGACCAGGAACTTTCTGGACCCAACCTGCGGGTGAAGTCCACATTACATCCGCAAAGCCGGGCGTCGGCGGAACGGGCTTTCTAGAGATCTTAGAAGGGCCCTATCTGGTCCAGCCAAGTGACATGGCGTTTGACAATGGTGAGCGACCGCTCAATCTCGTCAGCTCAAACATGGTCTGGTTAAGTGCAGATGAACTAAGCTGGATCGAGACTCGCGCAGACGGCGGAAGCAGCCCAATGGCCGCCTTTCTGTGGGGCGACATTCAAGAGGGAAGCCTAAGTGGCTCAATTGTCAAACTGCCAACCGGATATGAGGGAGAACTCTTGACGATCGCCGGAGAGTTAAAGGCTGTGATTATTCAAGGTAAAGTCACACATTCAGTCTCTGGTATCCGGGGCGACGTTGAATTGGGCATTGGTGGATACTTTTCGTCACTCCAACGTGTTCGCCATTCGTTGAACTGCAGGGCGGAAGAGAGCTGCTTAGTCTATGTCAGGACTCAAGGGCGCTTCCATTTGCAATAGATGCCTTTGGGCAGCCTTCCAGACCTTCAGTGCATTGCTGATCTACCAATTTAGTTGGCGGAAACAGCGCTATTACATTCACAAATTCCGCACGACTGCCTCCGCACGCGTATCTGACATATGGTTTTCAATTCGTAATAACTGCCTCTGCCGACAAGTGGCCCTAGGGTGTTGCTGGCAATGACCGCATTGTTCCAGATCAAGGCATTATTAGTAAAGGACCGCCGCCTGCCGCCTAATGTCCGGTTCCGGGCGCCGCAGCGCAAAAACTAGCGGCAACTGGCAACGGCAGCAATGGGCCGCTTCGCATTCGAAGGTTCGGGTCCTGCTCCTGCAATCAGCTTCAAAGACTCGAGCGACGCAACGCCCCATCCAGCGGAACTACGTCAGGCTGCGTCGGAGAAAAGACCCCAAACAGTTAGCCACGTAAGACAACAGCAAGGGCTTGGCTGCCATTGCAATCGATGACGTGGTCCCTCGACATGTCTGCAATTTTCGGTCCGTGCTTTGAACCGTTTGGTGCAGATGGCCGAAGCCAGGCGGAAGAAGAGTTTCAGCCTTAGGCATAGATAGCGCAGTCTGCCGCTAAAGCTCTCATTATATCTGTTCTGTCATCGGCCTTCTGGCTTTGGACGCTGGTGAGTAGTGCTTGACTCAGTCCGCCAATCGGTGCCAAACGTTTCTTACTGATCAAACGATCAGTAAGAAACGTTGTCCTTTTGTATTGAAAGATCTGCCGCGATGACTGAAGCACTCATCTATGATCACGTACGCACACCGCGCGGACGCGGCCGGCCTGATGGTTCGTTGCATGAAGTGACTGCGGTCGCGCTTGCAGCAACGCCTTTGGCGGCCCTTGCGCAGCGCAATGGGCTTGATACGGCGCTTGTCGATGATGTGATTTATGGGTGCGCGCAGCCGGTTGGCGAGCAGGGCGGTAATATTGCGCGCGCCGCCGTTTTGAGCGCCGACTGGGCGCAAAGCGTCGCCGGACAGCAAGTGCATCGCTTTTGCGCTTCGGCACTAGAAGCGGTGAACAGCGCTGCTGCACAAGTTATGACCGGTGCTGCCCAAGCCGCCGTTGGCGGCGGTGTCGAAGCCATGTCGCGCACTTATATTGGGGCCGATACAGGCGCTTGGACTGCTGATCCGTGGTGCTCCTATCACAATCACTTTGCCCCACAAGGTATCGGGGCAGACATGATCGCATCGATAGACGGTTACACGCGTGAGGAGGTGGATCGCTACGCTCTGACCAGCCAACAGCGTGCTGCCCATTCCCAATCATCGGGCGCCTTCGATCGCTCTGTCGTTCCGGTTTGCGACGTCATTGGAGAGGTCGTTCTCGAAAGGGATGAGTATCTGCGGCCTGGGACCACGATGGAGACCCTGGGATCCTTAAAGCCGGCCTTCGCCGACATGGGGGCTGCCGCCTATGATGCCATCGCTTTGCAACGCTATCCCGAGCTCGAGCGTGTCGAGCATGTTCACACCGGCGGCAACTCCTCCGGCATTGTGGATGGTGCTGCGGCGGTTTTGGTGGGCAACGCTGAATTCGGAACGGCGGCTGGTTTAACGCCAAGGGCGCGCATTCGCGCGTTCACCAATATCGGCTCTGAGCCGACGATCATGCTCACGGCGCCGGCGTTGGTTTCGAAAAAGCTGCTCAAGCGTGCGGGCATGACGACGGACGATATCGATTTGTTCGAGATCAATGAAGCCTTCGCCAGCGTGGTTCTGCGCTTTATGGACGCCATGGAGATCGACCCCAACACGGTCAATGTCGCGGGGGGCGCAATCGCCTTAGGGCATCCTTTAGGGGCCACAGGGGCGATGATTCTCGGCACTGTGCTCGACGAATTAGAGCGGCGCGACGCCAATACCGCCCTCATCACCTTGTGCGCGGGCAATGGCCTGGGCACCGCCACCATCATCGAACGGGTTTGAACCAATGACAACGATTTGCACACTCTCCGTTTCGGATGGGATCGCCACAGTCACGCTCGATGATCCAGACAGTGCGGTCAACACGGTATCGCCTGACTGGATTGCGCAGATGACCGAGACGTTTACGGCACTGCGTGACGATGACGCGGTGGCTGGAATCATCCTGACATCGGCCAAGCCGGGGTTTATGGCTGGCGCGGACCTTAAATTCATTCTGCAACATTCCAGCGCGATGACCCCGCGCGAGGCAATGGCCTTCAGCCAAGACGCGAGCGCCATGCACCGGCTTATCGAAACTTGCGGTAAGCCGGTTGTTGCGGCGATGAATGGCTTTGCTTTGGGCGGCGGATATGAGCTGGCGCTCGCATGTACGCACCGCATCCTCAGCAGCGATCCGCGCGCCACTGTTGGCTTGCCGGAAGTCAAATTCGGGCTGCTTCCTGGATCGGGCGGAACGCAGCGACTGCCGCGCCTCATTGGGCTCAAGCCCGCGGTTGCCGCGATACTCGATGCTAAGACCTTCCTTCCCAATGACGCTTTAGAAGCTGGGCTTGTCGATCAGGTCGTAGCCCCTGATGAGGTGATGGACGCAGCGCGTGCTTGGCTTGCGACGTCTCCTGATCCCATCCGTCCGTGGGATAAAAAGGGATTTGCCCTTCCCCAGTCGGATGGACTTTTAAAGCAACAAACAGCGAGCTACTTCACCAGCATGACGGCACAATTGGCGGCGAAATATGGCGCAAATTACCCAGCGCCCATTGCCATTTTGTCATGCATTTTCGAAGGCATTCAGGTCCCCATCGATAAGGCTCTTCTGGTCGAAAGCCGGTATTTCTCCAAACTGTTCACTGGATCAGTTACGCGTTCTATCATCCGGACAAATTTCCTGAACAAAGGGCTCGCAAAAAACGGCGTACGCCGTCCGGAGGGCATCGAAAAGACGTGCGTGTCGCGGGTGGGCGTGCTGGGGGCTGGGATGATGGGCGCCGGGATTGCCTGCGTTTCGGCCAGGGCGGGTATTGATGTTGTCCTGCTCGACCAATCGATCGAGGCGGCCGAACAAGGCAAGGCCTATACCGCAAAAGTTTTGCAAAAGGCTCTTAAACGCGGCCAGATAGAGCAAGAGGAGGCCGATTGCGTCCTTGAGCGGATCATCCCCACAACCGATTTTGCCGATCTTGAGGGTGTCGACTTGGTCGTCGAGGCTGTTTTCGAAGACCCGGTCGTAAAGGCTGATGTGACAGCACAGGCTGATAAGGTGATGGCGCCTGATGCGCTGTTCGCTTCCAACACGTCATCTTTGCCCATTAGCCAGCTCGCAAAGTCCTTTTCTCGCGAAGACGATTACATTGGCCTGCATTTCTTCTCTCCGGTCGACAAGATGACCCTTGTTGAGGTGATTTTGGGGGGAAAGACCGGCAAGAAAGCGCTCGCCCGTGCCCTGGATTACGTTCTGCAAATTCGCAAACTGCCAATTGTTGTCAATGATAGCAGGGGCTTTTACACCAGCCGCGTTTTCCAAACATTTATTCATGAAGGGATGGAGTTGCTGCGCGAGGGCGTCGCGCCAGCCTTGATAGAAAATGCTGCCAAACAAGCCGGGATGCCCGTTGGCCCGCTTGCTTTGATTGATGAAACGTCGATATCGCTGCCGCTCCAGATTGTGCGCGAAGCACAGGACAAGGATAGCGGTTACATCGCTCCAGGGTCCTTGTCGGTGATGGAGACAATGGTGGAAGAGCTTGGCAGGCCTGGCCGCAAAGGCGGCGGCGGCTTTTATGAGTATCCTGCCGAAGGGTCCAAACACCTCTGGCCGGACCTGTCGTCGCATTTCCCTCGCGCCATCGAGCAGCCGGATGCTGAAGACGTTAAGCGCCGGTTGCTCTATATCCAAGCCTTGGAATCTGTGCGTTGCCTGGAAGAAGGCGTGCTCACACATCCCGCTGACGGCGACGTCGGCAGTGTGTTTGGCTGGGGTTTTCCGTCATGGGCGGGTGGCACCATATCGCTTATCGAAAGTGTTGGTCTGCAAGACTTTGTCGCCAACTGCGATGCCATGGCGCAGCGTCATGGAGAGCGATTTAATCCGACACAGAGCCTGCGATCTATGGCCGAGAGCGACCAAGGGTTCGACTGGTCATGAAACGGACCATATTCGAGGCCGAGCATGACATGTTTCGCGATAGTGTCCGTGCCTTTATGAAGGCTGAGGTCGGCCCTTATGCAGAGCGCTGGAACGACGCTGGGATGGTTGATCGCGACGTCTATGAAAAGGCCGGCGCAGCTGGGCTCATTTGCACATGGGCGGCAGAAGAATATGGCGGTGCCGGCGTGGATGATTTCCGATTTGAACAGATTGTCATTGAAGAAAACATGCGTCACGGCGACATCGGTTTTTATATAAATTTACATAGCGATCTCGTGGCACCCTATTTTGATAAGCTCGGCACGGCTGAACAAAAAGCAAAATGGATGCCGGACATCGTCGCAGGCCGGAAGATCCTCGCCGTTGCGATGACGGAACCCAATGCGGGAAGCGACCTTGCGGGCATGCGATCAAAAGCGCGCGATATGGGCGACCATTGGGTATTAAACGGGTCGAAGACGTATATTTCGAACGGGCTCTTATCTGACCTGGTGGTTGTCGCTGCGCGGACTGACCCATCATCGCGCCATGGGCTTGGCCTCTTTGTGGTCGAACGCGGCATGGATGGTTTTGAACGTGGCCGAAAACTGGCCAAGATGGGTCTGCATTCTCAAGATACCGCTGAACTGTTCTTCAACGATGTGAAAGTGCCCAAGGGCAATGTCCTCCGCGATCCGCTGCGCGGTTTTTCCTATCTCACTCATTTCCTTGCGCAGGAGCGATTGGTCGCGGCAATCGGCTTTATCGCGGCAGCGCAAACGGCTTTCGACCTCACATTGGATTTCGTCAAGGAGCGACGCGCCTTTGGCAAACCCATCGGTGCCTTTCAAAATACACGTTTCGTCATGGCCAGCCTTAGGTCAAAAATTGATGCAGTACAGGTGATGATTGATCAATGCGTTTTGCTCTTAAACGCCGATGAACTCTCCGCTGAAGACGCCGCTGCCTGCAAGCTATTGGCGAGCGAAGTGGAAGGGGAGGTGATGGATAGCTGTGTGCAGCTGCATGGAGGCGCAGGCTATATGGACGAATACCGCATCAGCCGAATGTACACCAATGCGCGCATCAGCCGCATTTATGCTGGGACCAGTGAAATCATGCGCGAGATTATCGGTCGTGGATTGGGCCTCGATGAAAGAGCTCTAACCAGTTGAGAAAAACACGTTAAGCGGCGCTGCCCTCTTATAGGCGTCTCGCTTGCGTCGTTTGGTCCCGAAAATCATGTTTGCGCGGCCGGGACATGGCCTTAGCTGCAGTTTAAAATACCGCCGTCCACGGCCAACGCAGTGCCCGTGATGTAGGACGCTGCTCTTGAGCATAAAAAGACCGCCGCGCCGCCGATTTCATCGGCTTTTCCGAAACGGCGCATGGGGATCCGCTCCAATGTCTGGGGGTCGATTGCCTCACCGTCTCGTAAATGGGCTGTCATTTTGGTCGGGAAATACCCTGGAATGAGAGTGTTGACGGTTAGGTGCTCCGTAGCAAATTCAGCTGCGAGATCTCGGCTCAGCATATGGATCGCCGCTTTGCTCGCCGAATAACTATAAGCCTGCAATCCTTGGACTTTGGCGCCTGCGATCGAACCGATATTGAGGATGCGCGAAGGCGTGTCTTCCGTGGCGGCTTCGCGAAGAAGCGGCAATAGCTCGCGAGACAAGGTGAAGGGCACTTGGACATTGATGCTCAAAATGTCCGGCCAAGCTTTGTCAGGAAACTCTTCAAGAGGCGCTCCCCAGCTTTTGCCAGCATTGTTCACTAAGATACTGCAGCGCCCGACTTGCGACATATACCTTTGCGAGAACGATATGGCGTCTTGCGCACTTGCGAGATTTGCTTCAATCGGTATGCAGGCGCCAATCTCAGACATGTCGGCCGCCGCCTTTTCGAGCGCCTCTGGCTTGCGAGATGTCACTGTGACAGATGCGCCAGCGCGCAACAATTCCTCCGCGATCATCCGCCCAAGGCCTTGGGCGCCGCCAGTGACAAGCGCATGATGGCCTGAAAGGTCGAAAAGTGATGTCATGCAGTACGCCTCATAAATTGAAATTCTGCCTGTACTATTTTCGCTGCCGTGGAGTTTCAGGAAGGGATCAGGTTCGGACGATCATCCTCAGGTCTGCGCCTAAAGGCCGCAATCTAAGACCAGATCACGCTGTCCACCTCACTCTAGCGTGACGCAAATCTTGCCAAAATGCTGTCCGGATTCCTGATGGCGAAAGGCCGTCGATAGCTCTTCAAGCGCAAAGCTTGAATCAATGACGGGCCGAATGCCGGACGCCTCTATAGCGCGGACCATGTCTTGTTGTTGCTCGCGGTTGCCGACTGTGAGGCCCCATAGGATGATCTGCTTGGCCATCAGCGCGCTTGTCGGTATTTTGCCTTCAAAGCCGGTGAGGACACCGATCAAGGCGATTTGTCCGCCATTGCGACAAGCGGCGATTGATTGCGGAAGCGTTGCGGCGCCGCCAACCTCAACGATCCGGTCCACGCCGCCGCCGCTCCATCGTGCCGCTTCCTCTCCCCAATTCGGGTTTTTCCGATAGTTGATCAGATAATCGGCCCCGAGTGCTTTGAGCTTTTCGAGCTTTTCGTCGGATGAAGAGGTGGCGATGACCCGCGCGCCAGCGGCTTTGGCGAATTGAATCGCGAATATAGACACCCCGCCGGTCCCTTGCGTCAGCACAATATCGCCAGGCTTGATGCCGCCTTGGCCGGTGAGTGCCCGCCAAGCCGTAAGGCCAGCGCAAGCGATCGTCGCCGACTCAAGATGTGTGTAAAAAGTTGGCGCGTGGGTGAAGGCTGTTGCTGGCCTGGTGACTTCTTCGGCGGCATAGCCATCCACGCCGTCGCCGGGGACGGTAGAGAACGGGTCCGCGCCCAGCCGATCCCCGCAGCACCAATCGGGAAAGAACGTGGCCACAACCTTGTCGCCCACTTCAAATTCGGTGACGTTCGTCCCAATTGCGGTCACAACGCCTGCGCCGTCGGAGAGCGGAATGCGGCCATCCTCCGCGGGGACCAGCCCCGTAACAACGGCGTAGTCATGAAAGTTCAGCGAGCTAGCATAGATTTTCACCGTGATTTCGCCGGGACCGGGGTCGCGGTCCGTAGATGTGTCCAGGTAAATACCATTGAGCCCTGCCGCGGGCTTTATTCTCATTGCTCTCATTGCAAATCCACTAAAGTGTCTCACCGTCCCGGAGTGTATCCATCGCTTTTTCGCATTTAACTGATCAGGTTTCAAGTTATATGAAGGATGCGGGTGGGGCTTTCTGTGTAGATTTCCTGTTTCTATGAGGCCTTAGGCCACACATTAAGGGCATTGACGTCCAACCAGCGAGTGTGTAACTCCTGATCATATGAAAAGTATTTATGAGCGAGCATCGATATAGGAATAAAGCGATGACCGGGAATAAAATATCGACAGCCGAACCCAACATGCAGTCGCCGCGCAACAATTCTACCGAGCCCAACCAACCCATTCGCCCTAGCCGTATCGCTCACTTCGTCATTAGAACGAACCGCGTGGCGGAACTGGTGAGCTGGTATAAGACCGTCTTTCACGCCGATTGTGTTTTTGACAATGGGTCCCTTGCCTTTCTTCATTTTGATCAAGAGCATCATCGCATAGCGATTGGCGAAGTGCCGGGTCTTGAAGACTTAAATCCTTCGGCAGCGGGCTTTGATCATGTTGCCTTTTCCTACACTTCAATCGGCGAATTGTTGGAAACATATGCGCGTTTAAAGGGACTTGGCATTTGCCCTTATCTTGAAGTTGACCATGGTCCAACGACGTCTTTCTATTACAAGGATCCGGACGGTAATCAGATAGAACTGCAAGTGGATAATTTTGAAACGCTTGAAGACGCTCATGGCTATTTCAAGTCAGATGCCTTCGCCAAAAATCCTCTCGGTGAATTGATTAAGGCGGATGACTTGTTGGTGCGCTATCGCGCCGGCGAAGACCCCTATAAGCTGCTTTCATCTGGGACGACTTAAGTGTTTCAGACAGGCGGCGAGCCCGATTTCTTTAAGGTGCAATTCCAACAACTTTGCCAATGACCTCTTGCCAATCTGGTATGCTGTCACCGCGCCAGGCAACGTGTTGATCGGGCCGCACCAAGATCAGGCGCCGTTCAAGCCGATTGAGTATTGGCTCTTCTTCCAGTTGGAGGAGGGCCAATGGAACGTGGCACCGCTCCGCAATCGCTTCAACGTCGCCGATGCTGACGTCGCCCACTGCAATTAAGGTGAATTGCGCTCCAAGCAGGTCAAACAGCGCTTTGCCATTGGCGAGGTAGAGGGATGGCAAACGGCTCCCAGGGGCCGTTGTTGCAACACACTTTAGGGGATCGAATTCTGGTGCTTCGAGGTCGCCGTCATCGGCGGCGATGATCGGCGAACCGTCGTACTTATAGCCGTGTTCTATGCCCCAGCTTTCGTTTTCGGCATTGCCGTATCGGACGATGGTCCTCGCCGCTTCCATCCGCTGGGTTGCCGTAACCGCGCCAGTATTTTCAACTCCCGAAAGATGGCTGATTGCTTCAGAAATTCCGGCGCGTGTTTCGGCGTGGCGGAGCGCGGCATCGCGGTTTTGAAAGGCAATTGGCCTGCGCTCATGATGATAGCTTTCAAGGATAGCCTCTCCGCCCCATCCATTGATGACGGATGCGAGCTTCCAGCCCAAATCTATTGCATCGCCGACACCGGTATTCATGCCGTAACCGCCGGTGGGAATCACCTGATGGCATGCGTCCCCAGCGAGAAAGACTCTGCGATCACGGTACTGCGAGGCGACCACCATATGCGGTGTCCATGGGTTAGCGACCAAGATTTCATAGTCAAAATCGCAGCCAACGAAATTGCGAAGGAGCGCGTCGGGATCGCTATCAGGGTCCGCTAAGGTCTGCAGGGTCCAGATATCCTTGCCGTTTTGCGCGATCAATGTTCCGTGCGCCGTTTGGAGATGATAAGCGACGCCAAATCGCGCCAGGACGTCATGAGCATTTGATCTAAAATGCACCATGTAGGCGTTCGCTATCGCAAACTGCCCCTCCATTTCGATCTTTGCATCACCGCGCACTTTGCTGCCACCGCCGTCGCATCCGCACAGGAACTGCGTGCGCGTTTGAAAAATCTCGCTCGTTTGGGTGTGCCGCGTTTTGACTATGACGCCACCAGCATCCTGTTCATGATCCTCGTAAGCGACACCGAACCTGACGTCGATAAGAGGGCTTGCATCAACATGGCGCTTGAGCGCTGGCTCCAAAACGACCTGCGAAACACGTACGCCGGGCTCAAGGGTATGCGTCCCATCGTTGCAGATGCGCGCAATTTCCCGAGCGGCGTCGGGACTGGGGTAAGCGAAGCGATGAATTGGATGTCCAGTCGCACTGGTTGCCCAGACGATGTCGAGCGGTTCGCTGGACGCGACCCCAACGGCCCGCAAATCATCTGCTATGCCTAACCGTCGATAGAGTTCCATACTGCGGCCGTTGGTGAGGTCCATTTTGGGGTGCCGTGTGGTTGTGCCAGATTGTTCAACCAAGATTGATCTGATGCCGTGCCGCGCGAGCTCCAATGCGAGTGTCATGCCAACCGGCCCCGCTCCGGCGATAAAGACCGGTGCCTCCTCATTGCTCATGCCAAGAAACCTCCGGGCTTGTTGTTGCAAGGCCATTGGCGCCGCCAATCAACACCGACGCTGAAGCGCCGCAAATGCGGCGGAGATGATCATCCCAGCAGGCCTGCTGGGAATTTACTGATCTTTTGATCAATAACAAGCTCATTCTGAAATTTCCAGTCTGAGAAGATATTGTTTTTGATGGGTACGGATGGAGGCTGGCGTCAGTGCTTGGCTGAACGATAACAAAGGGCGTCGCTTTTTAAGATATTCGGATAAGTTAATGAATCACGCCACGATTTGGGCGCACCTTTGTTCCCCGTGTACAGGCAACGGCTTAAGTCTTGAAAGTATGGAGCTTAGCTGCGCGAAGAACCACTTTGCCCCTGCTAAAGAACAAGGTTTTGCTGATCAAAAATCAAATAGGAGTTGATCGATCAGGTCGGTCGTCTTCTTGAGTTCTATCGTTGAAGATGGATCCTTGCCGGTTAGGTATTGGTACTCAGCCGTGACGGATAACGGGACAGCGACAATGCCCAAAATTGCGTACCAGATACGTGCAGGGTCTATGTCGGTACGCAAATTCCCCTCGCGGCGGGCCTCAACCACTAAGCTCGTGAATTCCTCGAAGGCGCTGCGGGTGAAGCGCTCAGTAATCCAAGTCAGGCGCGGCGAAGGAAGGGCGCCCTCCTGGGTCATTATTCTGTGCAGTTCTGGGTGTTTTGCGTGGAAATAGGCAATGTCGGAGATCAGCTGGCGTAGATTTTCAACGGCTGAGCTCGATCCGTCAGCGTTGCGGCGACTTTCGTGATATTTCCTATATTCCGTTAGCAAATGCTCCATCACGATTTCCCAAAGCCGTTCTTTGGTTTTGACGTGATAGACAAGCAGTTGGATCGTAATGCCAGCGTCGGCGGCAATTGAGCGCATGCGCGCGCCCTTATAACCATCCCTTTCAAAGGCGACGGTCGCAGCCTCTATGATGTTTGCCAAAACCTTTTCAGGCTGGCGCTTCACGCGCTTTGTCGATTTCTTGGAATGCTGTACCGGAGCAGGATTGCCAATTTTATCCAACGAATGTCTCTTAGCCTCTATTTGCGCAATGCTCTTATTTAGTGAGAGTTCTGACATCTTTGGTTTCAGCCAGTCTCTGAGGATTACGTGATTTCGAGGCCTGTTGCAAACAAGCTTCGGATTTCTGGCCGTGTTGCAAAGCTTTCATACCATTCTATCACGCCCGGATTGGACATGCCGTCGCGGGAGATGACATCGGCCGCGTCTGCGCCCATGATCAATTTCCGAACAGGGATCTCCATTTTCTTCCCGCTTGCCGTGTAGGGTATGCCGGGCGCGCAAACCACAAGGTCAGGTACATGACGCGGGCTGCCTTCAGTCCTTAAAGCCGCTTTGGCGCGCGCCTCTACGTCGTTGACACTGGCGCCTTCCTTTAATTCTACGAACAGCGGCATCAAATACCCGCCGTCAGATGTTTCGCACGACACAACCAGGCTATCGCGAATGCCCGTAACGCCCGATAGGATTGAGTATATCTCCGACGTTCCGATCCGCACGCCGTGCCGGTTCAACGTTGCGTCGGAGCGTCCGTAGATAAAGCAGCCGCCTCTGCCATTTATTTTGATGTAGTCTCCATGGCGCCATGCGCTCGGGATATGATTGAAATAAGCCTCGCGCATGCGCGCGCCATCTCTGTCGCCCCAGAAGAACAACGGCATGGATGGGAAGGGGCGCGTGACCACGAGTTCGCCGACCTCGTCGATGACCGGTTCTCCAGCCTCATTCCACGCTTCCACCGCCATGCCCAGCAGGCGTCCTTGCATTTCCCCAGCGCGCACGGGACGCGACGGCATCGGCCCGACAAGACCGCCGCACAGGTCGGTTCCTCCAGATGTATTGATGACCCACAGATCAGGTTTCACGTTCGCATAAAGCCAGTCAAATACGGATGGCGATGAAGGGGCGCCGCCGAGCACGATGGACCGCAGGTTTGAGAGATCATGGTCTCGCGACGGGGCGATGCCGTTGGCGTCCATCATCGCCACCAGTGTCGGGCTGGCGCCAGACATTGTCGCCCCGCTTTTCGCCGTAATGTCCCACAGCGTGTCGAGCGTGGGCCATGCAGGACTTCCGTCGTACAATATAGCCGTTGCTCCTGCGATGAGGGCGCCCATGACGGAATTCCACATCATCCAACCGGTCGTCGAATAAAAGAACATCGACTGGCCTTTGCCGAGATCGAAGTGGAGCTTTAAGGCTTTTAATTGGTCGAGCACCATGCCGACATGGCTATGCGTGATAGCTTTAGGCAATCCTGTTGTCCCCGATGAATAGAGGACCCAAAGGGCGTGGTCGCAAGCGACGCGCTCATATTTGAAATCTGCCCGAGACGGAGCGCTGGTTGCTGCGATAACCTTCCATTCAGCCGTGGGAATTGTTCCAGGCGGCGCCTTTTTTCCGAGATAGGGAAGCCAAATGAGATGTTCGAGCGTGGGGAGCTCGTCCACAATCCGCGATAGCTCGCCGCGCCGATCGAACTGCTTTCCCCCGAAGCTATAGCCATCGCACGCTAAAAGCACCTTCGGCTCGATTTGTTTGAAGCGCGCGATCACCATATCGCTGCCAAACTCTGGCGCCGCGCTCGACCAAACGGCCCCAATCGCTGCGGTTGCGAGCATTGCGATCGCTGTTTCGACGACATTGGGCATATAAGATGCAACCCTGTCGCCAGGCATAACGCCAAGCGCCCTAAGCCCCGTCGCCACCGATCGCACTTGGGCCCCCAAATCATGCCAGGTCAGATCAGTGTGGGGGCGAAGCTCGCTGCTATGGTGAATGGCAACGTCGCCTGCGTCGGCGCTAGCCTCAAAGCGCAAGGCATGTTCGGCGTAATTGAGCCGGCAGTCCGGAAACCAACGCATTTGCGAAAGGTCATTGCCTGCCGTCACGCGGTCTGGCTTGCCATCATGAATGATGTCGAAATAGTCCCAGATCGATGACCAGAATGCTTCGATATTGTGGGCCGACCACTGCCAAAGCTCTTCGTCACTGCTCAGACCCAAGCCGCGCTCGTTTGTAAGCCAGTCCATATAGTCGGCCATGTTTGACCCCTGGACCAATTTGCTATCGGGTCGCCAGAGAATGTCGCCTTCATTACTCATGGTTTGAATTCAGCATCGCGACACGGCTCTCGTGATGTGACAAACGCCACCCTTGTGACGTGAGGGTGCAGACGTCATGAAACTCAGCGACGCCCGCCGTGCCCTTGATAGTGGTTGGGCTGCCTTCGATAGCCGGGCCATGAAAGATCGTGACGTAGGTCGTCGCCACGACCTTGCGTTCAGAGACCTCAAGGAAAAACGGTAAGGCGCAGACATGTCTTGTGTCGACGTCGCTGGGGCGGTTTTCCAAGAAATCGAGAATTTGTGCCCGGCCAGCGGCTTTCAGGCCCGGGCGTTCAAAGACGCCGTCTTGGGTAAACAAAGCAACAACGTCGTCATAGCGTCGATGGTCGATAAGATAAGCGAGGCTGGCAATGAGATGCTGGCATGCGCTGCGCGCGTCGATCAAATTGTTTTGAGCGTCCATGTCAGTGCCGCCGGCCCGCGGCGGTCGCAACAGTATCGCCCTTCACTTCGGCTTCCACAACATTCTCGATCATACCGAGCCCCTCAATCTCACACCGCACCCTATCGCCCTCTACAAGCCAGGCGGGCGGCGTCATTAATGCGCCCACGCCGCTCGGGGTGCCTGTGAAAATGATGTCTCCCGGTTCTAGCGTCATCACCTGGCTAAGATGGGCCACTTGGTCAGCGCAATCGAAAACCATTTTACTTGTGCGTGAGCGCTGTCTTTGCTCGCCGTTGACGTGGCAAGATAATGCGGCATCTGTTGGATCAAAGGCGTCGGCGGTGGTGATCCACGGGCCGAATGGAGCATGTGTGTCAAAGCTCTTTCCGAGGAACACTTGCGTTGTCTTCAATTGCCAATCTCGGACGCTGACATCATTGCCAATACAGTATCCGAATATGGCATCTTGTGCCGCCGCGCGGCCCAGGTGCCGGCAGCGCTTTCCAATGACCGCTACAAGCTCGACTTCATAATCGAGTTGATCGGACGCGAGGGGAAGTTTGATGGGATCATAAGGCCCATTGACGGTTGTCGCTGGCTTGGAGAACCACATCTGGTCTTCAGGGAGAGCGGCGCCCCCTTCTTCGGCATGTTCGGCGTAGTTAAGCCCGATACCCAATATCTTGCCCGGGCATGCGATCGGCGCGTGGAGCTGCACGTCGCTCAAGGGGATGTTGAAATCGACAACGTCTTTTAGCGCTGTACTGACCTTCTCCCAGTCCGTTATGATGTCAATCATGGTCGTCGCGGAGACGCCGTCAATTGTACTGATATCTCTGACGGCACGGCCATTTGTTATCCCCAGGCGATAGTCGGTATTCGCTTTTGAATATCGCACTAATCTCACAGCTCTGTCCTCCTTGCTTCAACAGGCCCCGTGGCGGGGTTCATCCGTCGACTTTGAGACAGTCGACCGCGAGGGCTGTTAGCATCAACTGTTCATTTGATCAATATATTGCAATCTCAGGTGTCGAAAGAGCTTAAGGCAGGTCGGTACCCTCTATAAGCCCAAATGAATG
Organism: Pseudomonadota bacterium; assembly: GCA_039814715.1. Lineage (GTDB taxonomy): Bacteria > Pseudomonadota > Alphaproteobacteria > Sphingomonadales > CAKZYD01 > CAKZYD01. The sequence goes on along the minus strand of JBCCAR010000004.1, from coordinate 99,095 downwards.
CTGAATAATAGAAAAGGCCAGATTTTAGCGATCCTTCGCTCCTAGGATTAAGGTGTGTGCGATGCAACATAAGAATTGGTTGACACTTTGCATTAGATCAGTATGAAGGTGTGTAGACGTCGTAAAGGCGCACCGGATGGCATTGGGGACGTTGGATGGCCAAGAGATTGATCGAATGCAGGGCGAGCAGCGTCGGGTTGCCAACTTGCCGCCTTCATTTTTGTGCGCACCACGATGGATGCGCCCCGCAATTTGGCGATGCTTGAGTTGCGCGCAATGATCCAAGCATCCATGACAGACAGCGGCAAATTGGGTGCCCTATGCGGGGTGGGCATGTCAGTGGTGGCGAAAAACAATGCGTGAATTGGGCGCCGATGATTTAAAACGACTGTTCGCTCAGGAGCGTTCTCGCACAAGTCCGCCTGCCGATTTTCGCCTTCCCAAAGAGCTTCCTGCCGGACGGTATACCGATCAACGCTATTGGGATCTCGAGCAGACATACTTTTGGCCCAAGCGTTGGGTCTGTGCGGGGCGCGAAGAGCAGGTGAGCCGGCCTGGCGATTATCTTCAGTTCCAAAAGCTGGGCCGAGACATCGTCATTGTTCGCGCAGAAAGCGGCGAGCTAAGGGCATTTTACAATACCTGTCAGCATCGCGGGGGACCGTTGGTCGGCGAGAAATGCGGCCGGGCTAAGCGGCTGACCTGTGCCTATCATGCGTGGACCTACAATTTGCAGGGCGATTTAGTCTCTGTCCCTTCTGAACGTGAGTTTCCGGGGCTCGATAAGCAAGCAAAGTCACTGAAACAAGTGCGCGTAGAATGCTGGGGCGGCTGGGTTTTCGTGAATGAAGACCCTGAAGCGGAACCGCTTCTCGACTACCTCGACCCCATTCCAGATGAAATGGCCATGATGCAGGGCGAAAACCTCCGCCTTGTTTATGAATATTCGTTTGAAGTTCCGTGCAACTGGAAAGTCAACTCGGATGCCTTTCTGGAAGTTTATCACATCAAGACAATCCACCCTCAGACGATTGCGCCGATGGTGGATACGGATGCGACTGTCATGGAGATGTACCGCAATGGGCACGGGATGTTCGCAATGCCCTACAAAGGCGGCATGTCCGATCCCTATCGGGACCGTGCTGCGAATTCAGATCGCGTACCGCAGGCGGGCGAAAGTGGCGATCTGCGCGAGTTTGCGTCCCTAACCTATGTGGCATTTCCCAACTTCCACGCGCCTCTCACGCTCGATGGATATCACATCCTTCTGATGTGGCCGATCTCCATTGATCGGACAGAATTGCAGATCTATCAGCTTGCCTCCGATTGGGGCGAAGGCCCGGCGCCGGCATATTGGGAAGACTCTAAGCAAGGGCTTGAGAAGGTCATCGAAGAAGACGTTTCTCTGTTTGGCAAGCTTCAACGCTCGCTCGGCGAGCACGGTGTGTCTTCATCACCGCTGGGCTACTCGGAGCGGCGGATCCATCACTTTCATGTGCAAGTCGATGACTTCATTGGGCGCGATCGCATCCCAGCCGATTTGTTGGCCAGTTGAATGATTGTCGGCGTGTGCAGCGAGCGGCTCCGCGGGCCAATGTCAATTTGTCCTGAGGACTAAATTTAGGACGCATTTCGAAAGGTGGAGCTGTCCAAAAATGAGTGCAGCAAACCCAGAACGAGAAGCGATGGATATGTCGTCTCGATTGTCCAAAGCATTCGGCCTCAAAGACATTGAGGCGATTGCAGATTTATATGGGGAGTCCATCGTTGTTTGGCACAACCACACGAACTCATCTGAGGGTAAATCTGAGAATATTGCGTCGCTATCCGACTTCTTCGGGCTGTTCTCCAGCGTATCATATGAGGACATCAAGCTTACCCCGACAAACGCAGGGTTCGTACAGCAGCATGTCATCCGCGGGCGGCTCGCAGCGAATGACCGTCTTGTAGAATTGCCTGTTTGCCTGGTTGCGCAGATCGAAGGCTCGAAGATCGTGCGACTAGACGAATATGCGGACCCAGCGCCGCTGTTTCAGGCGCTTCCTCAATAAATTGTGAAGGTTAGCACTCTCCTGAAAACCGCAGGGAGCGGAGTTCGATTTTAGTCAGGCCTTCTCAAGCTTTTAGACCGGATATGTTCAATGAACCAAAGTAATTTAAGCGATTTAGACTTTAACTGGCTGGCGCCAAATGCGGTTGGCCCTGACTTCATTCCGCGCCTTCTCAAGATCCAAGAAGAGACACCTGTTTTTTGGAGTGACGCCCAGAAGGGTTGGGTCTTGACGCGTTATGCCGATGTTGAGGCCGGCCTGCGCGACCAACGTTTATCAAACAAGCGGACTGAGCCCTATATTGAGGCCGTTTTAGGCGTGTCGCCATATGAGTGTTATCCGCTCTTGATGGAGAACATCGGGCGTTGGTTATTTAATATCGACGCCCCAGAGCACCCTCGGATCAGACGGCTACTCATTAAGCCCTTCTCAAAAGCGTCTATCGAGCGGCATCGCGACAAGGTGCAGGCGATTTTCGATGATTTGCTTGCGACGGTCTCGGATCTTGAGAGCTTTGATCTTCAGAAGGACTTTGCCCTGAAATACACGGCGTCGGTTCTCATTCATGTTCTCGATCTAAAATCGGCACTCGATGTCGACCGCGTTCTTAAATGGGGCGATATCTTCGCTACTGCTGTTGTCACCGCTCAGCCGGATCATCTCGCTCTGGCTGAACGTTCAACGACCGAGATGACAGACCTGCTCGCCGCAGAGATTGCTAATCGGCGGCGCAGCCCCGGTGATGATCTTCTGTCCGATCTGGTCAACTCAACGGATGACGGCAAGAAGCTGACAGATGCGGAGATTGTCTCGCTGTTCCAGTTGATGTTGATTGGCGGGTTTGAAACAACTGCCAACACCCTCGTACTGGCCATATCGGCGCTGCAAGATAAGCCAGCTGAGCGCGCGTTTATAGCTGACAATCCGCAGTTGCTCCCGAAGGTTGTGGACGAGCTCAATCGATACACAGCGATGCTAGGAACGATGTTTCGTATCGCGAAAGAGGACTTTGTTTTGCATGGTCAGCAAATCAAAGCCGGGCAGCTCGTCTTCTTGATGATCGGCGCGGCCAATTGGGACCACCGGGCCTTTGATGAGCCAGATACATTGAATTTTGCCCGACGCGGGCCGCAGCCGCTGACTTTTGCTCCCGGATTTCACATGTGCATTGGCCATTATCTCGCGCGTTTGCAGCTCGAAGTTGCCTATAAAACTCTCCTATCAGGAAGTAAGTCCATAGAAATACTCAATAAAAACTATGATTATATGACGAATTTTACGGCACGAACACCAATAAATGTTCAATCAAGAATCGTGAATAAATAAAAAATAATAAAGCGAAAAACCAAAATCCTTTGAATTTAATAATGGGCCTATGGCCTTTTTGGGGAAAGATCTCATGCGGAAATCACTTTTTTGTTCAAGTGCAATTGTTGGAACCTTGTTTGCAGCTCCTGCCTTTGCGGAAGTGGGCACTTTATCTGACAACGTGCAATCAAGTCAGACACAGACCAGCGGCGCTGAAGCGCAGCCCACGCAAACCTTTCAGGCGAGGACAGCCTCTCTTGAAGAAATTGTTGTAACCGCACAGAAGCGGGCAGAAAACGTGCAGCAGGTGCCTATATCGATTACCTCAATCGATGGTGAAACGCTTACGAATGTAGGTATTTTTACAACCGTAAACCTCTCCTTTGCAGCACCGTCCCTGGTGTATACGAGTACAGGCGCTTACGCGCAGCCCTATCTCAGGGGGGTTGGGTCGGAGATCGCGATCCCAAACGCCGATCCGAGCGTCACAACCTATATCGATGGGGTCGTCGTTTCAGCAAACACAGCAATTATTCAGAATCTTCTGGGTGTAGAGCGTGTTGAAGTGCTCGAAGGGCCGCAGGGCACGCTCTACGGGCGAAATGCAACCGCGGGCGCGATAAACATCTATACTTTGACACCTGAAGATACTCTTGACGCCAATGTGTCAGCGCAGGTCGGTAATTTTTCCATGCGTCAAGTCACCGGCAATGTCTCCGGCGGCGTCACGGAAGATCTCGCAGTTGGTTTTTATGGCGGCTATTATAGCCGAGACTCCTATTTAACGCAGATCGGCAACGGGCCCAGGCCCGATCACGCGCGCGGACTTGCCGGCCGCGTGAAGGCTGTCTGGACACCATCCAGCGCGGTCACCCTAACGGCGACCTTTGAAGTCAGCGATGAAAGCAATCCCGAAGTTGGGGCCTCTCGCAACATTCAACCCAACAACCTTCCAGCCACCTTAGGCGCGCCGGATGCAGTGCAGCCGCCCCTTGTCATCAATACGGGCCCTGATAATCGGTCCGGATTTGTTGGCACCGAAAACCGCACTTACGCTGCTGCACTGCGCCAAGAAATTGACCTGGGCTTTGCCAATCTTCTGGGGATCACGGGGTATCGTAATTTCCGGTCTGAGCAGGGCGTCGAGCTTGATGGATCGCCATTGCCGATCTTGCATGCCTATGCTTTGGGCCGCAATGAGCAGTTTTCGCAAGAGCTTCAGCTCCTCTCTCCAGACCAGTCCTCCATTCAGTGGATTGTGGGCGGCTTTTATCTCCATGAGGTTGTGAAACAGGATCCCCAGCAGATCACGTCTCAGTTCATATTTCCCGAACCCGTAACTGGCGCTCTAACACTCAGTACGGTAACACTGAATTCTTATGCACTGTTTGCCCAGGCGACGTTTCCTCTAGACTTCTTAAATCCTAGTTTGAGTTTGACGTTGGGTGGACGCTTCACCCACGATGTGAAGTCGTGGTCATCATCTGGGGAATTCACGACTGGCCCTGGCGAAGGAACGCCGATCCCCGGGACGTCGATCATCTATCCTGACGACCGAGAATCTTGGAGCAACTTCTCACCCAAGGTGTCACTCGAGTATCGGCCCAACGACGACCTCATGTTTTATGCAACCTTTGCGCGCGGCTATAAAGCGGGCGCCTTTAATATGACGTCGCCATCCATTCCCTTGCCGCCGGCCCTGGAGCCTGAGCAGTTGGACGACTTCGAAGGCGGCTTCAAAGGGGAGTTTTTCGATCGCCGTGTGCGGCTGAATATGGCGATCTATCACTATCGTCGCTCTGAGATTCAGACATCCGTTGTCGCTGGTGGGAGCCTCGGGGTGACGACACTTGAAAATGCGGGCTCTGCCACGGCCACTGGCGTGCAAGGTTCGCTGGCAGTGGCTCTGACGGACGATCTTAGGTTCCAGACCAGTGCAGCCTGGCAGAACTCAGAGTACACGGAATTTGAGAATGCGAGTGGGTTTGTTTTGTCGCCAATGGGCAACGCAAATGTGACTGTTGATGCGTCCGGGAACGACACGCCGCGTTCTCCCACGTGGGTGGCGTCCGCACAACTCAACTATTCGCACGACTTTTCCGATGGGAGTGCCATACATTTCGATAGCGCAGTGCTTTATAATTCTGGCTTCTTGTGGGAGCCGACGAATGTACTCCAAGAAAACGCCTATGTCGTTCTCAACGGAAACATTGGGTACACTTTGCCTGGCGGAAAGGTGAAAGCATCCATCTTCGCGACCAACATTACGAACGAAAACTATAGCTTAGGCACAAACTTTTTCCCCGTCGCCATTGGGGTCTATGATGCGCCTCCGCGTATGTACGGCCTGCGTTTGGAATGGGGATTGAACTAGGTTTATAGCGGCGCAAGGCTGCTGACTTTTTCAAACCTTAGCGCACACACTCTCGGTGCGCGGACCGCCTCGGGCCGGTATCTCACGCAACACATGAAATTGTTTTCGAAACAGAGGAATCATCACGGTGGGTAGTCTTGCAGGTAAAACAGCAGTCATCACCGGCGCGGCGCGCGGTATTGGGGAAGCAATCGCAAGTCGATTTGCGAGAGAGGGCGCCAACCTCATTCTCATTGACCGTGATGCTGACAAACTCAGCGAAACAGTTGCGCGTGCTATAGGCCACGGCGTGAAGGCCGCAGCGGTCGTCGCCGACTTGGCGGATATCCAGGCAATTCCCGGGTTTGCCGCGGACATCTGCACGCTCTATGGCGGTGTCGATATTGTCGTCAGCAATGCTGGGATATCCGGGCCGTTTGATCCTTTAGAAAAGCACTCGTTTGAAGGGTGGAGGCAGGTTCAAACGATCAACCTCGAGGCACCGCTCATTCTGCTGCAAAATTTGGCGTCAGCGTTGTTCGCAGCGCCTGAAGCCGCGGTTATATTTGTCTCCAGTATCCGAGGCCTCAACGGGGTCCCTGTCGGCGCGCCCTATGCAGCATCAAAGGCAGCGCTCAACAGCATCACAAAATCCTTGGCCTGCGAATGGGGCCAGCATGGTGTGCGCGTCAATGCCGTTCTGCCCGGTCCGGTCGAAACGGCAATCATTCAAGCTTCGATCGGCGATGATGTTGGCATGAGACAAAAGCTTAGTGAGATGTCCCCCCTGAAACGGTGGGCAGACCCTGATGACGTCGCCGGCCCCGTGGCGTTTCTAGCGGGGAGCGACGCCAAGCATGTGACTGGACATCTACTCGTTGTGGATGGCGGTTTGACGGCCCAATCTCCGGAGCATTACGCCTTTTAGAGCTATTGCGTTTCTGATTTTCACCGCCTTGCTCACTTAAGCGAGGACGATGATCCGCCTTAGTTTTTCTGAAGCCGACAAGGACATCGGCTGCCCTGGCTCCGGAATAGTTTACAAAGCGTTAGGCGCTGCCGCGCAACCGCGCCCAGTTCAAGCTATCGCCGTCCAACTCCGAGCGGTTGGAGGACGTGACGTGGATCATCTAGGAGCCCGATATTATGAGAGTTGCCAGTGAATAGATGTCTGCTTCAAAGATATTGCTCTGCAGCATAAAGATACTGCACTCAATGTCCGCTCTGGTGAAGGTTTTTCGATGTGGGCCGTTGCGCGTGTGTTGGGTTTGAGCTTGATCGGCCCACGTTGGGAAACCTCCCAAGGAGGAAGCCGCGGGAGGGTGGCAGGGGCTATGGGGAAAGTGTACCGGCGGTTGGTGCTGAGGGTGCCGCGATCGCGGTGCTGGAGCTTTTTTTCGTGGTTATTTCCGGGTGCCGGTCTGCACAGTCTTCTCCACTTTAACGGCGTTTGAGGATACTTCGCGCCTTTCCGGTTGCCATCTGAGACGTGCGGCACGAAGGGTCTTGCCCGGTCCTGCTTTGGCAGCCGGTGTTTTTGGTTTGGGATGATCAGGGCTGGTATCATGCCGCCTGGTCCCATGGCGGTGCCCGCGACTTTGGTTGTTTAGGTGTTTGGCCGCGCTGGAAGACGTCGATGATACGCATCACTCCCCCGCAGCAGGGGCAGGGTGCACGCAAGGTGGGCGTAGCCGACCCTTCCTCTGCCTCAAGCACTGTTTCTGCTGATTGGTCTTGAGGCGGCACTGCAAGCAGGGTGCGGATTTTAGCGATGTTGGCTTTGCGGGTAGCACTGGCCAAGACCCCATAATGTCGGATGCGGTGAAAGCCTGTTGGTAAAACATGCATCAGAAAGCGACGGATGAACTCAGCAGTGTCGAGACGCATGATCTTCTGGCGATTGCCCGATTTGATGCGGTAGTCTTTCCAGCGGAAGCTCACCGTCCGAGCATCGGCGCTGACCGGACGGGTGTTTGAGATCGCCACCCTGTGGGTATAGCGGCTGAGATAGGCAAGGACGGCCTCGGGGCCGCCAACCGGGGGCTTGGCGTAGACCACTCAGTCGCATCTGCGCAAGGGTGTCAACCAGGCTGTGAATGCGCGCTGATCGGACAGATGGCCTAGGTCGCCGAAGAAGGTGAGCTGTCCATCGCGGTACAAGGCCGCCAGTCCTTCAAGAAACAGGCGCCGGAACAGCCGGGAGAGAACACGCACATGAATGAAGAAGCCAGGTTTGCAGGCCACCCACTTGGTGCCGTCTGGAGACAGGCCGCCCCCCGGAACGATCATGTGAATGTGGGGATGGTGTGTGAGCGCCGATCCCCAAGTGTGGAGGACACTGGTGATGCCCACTCGCGCGCCGGTTTTTGATCCAGGTATGCGCTTAGGATCGGCGGCAAGGGTCCTGACCGTCTCGGCGGATGGTCTTGGTGGCAACGTGGGTATATTGCGCCGTCGTGGTCAGTTTGGCGTGCCCGAGAAGTACCTGGATGACCCGCACATCCGTGTTGGCTTCCAGCAGATGCGTGGCAAAACTGTGCCGCAAGGTATGCAGCGTCGCCACCTTCGTCACGCCCGCCATCGCCTTTGCCGATGTAAAAGCCCGGTTGAGCTGCCGCGGCGAGAGCGAGTTGACCTTCGGCTTGCCGGGGAACAGCCATCCCTGTGGCCGGGCTTCACGCCAATAATCGCGCAACAGCTCCAAGAGGCCTGGTGACAGCATCACCTTGCGGTCCTTGCGGCCTTTGCCCTGTTCGACATGGATCAGCATGCGGTCACTGTCGATATCGCCGATCTTGAGCATGCAGACCTCGGCGGCCCGCAAACCCGCGCCATAGGAAATGCTCAGCGCAGCGCGATACTTCAGGCCCGGTCCTGGCGCTGCCATCAGGATATCGGAGACTTCTTCAACGCTGAACACCACCGGCAGCTTGCGCGGCTGTGTGCGAAACTGCATGAACTTTTTGATGTCCTCGCGTCCACAGGTCATGCCGAAAAAGAAGCGCAGCGCCACAATGCGGGAATTGAAGGTTGGTGGCGTGACCCCAGTGTCCGTCATATGGAGCTGGTAGGCGCGCAGATCCTCCGGGGTGGCCGTGTCCGGTGATCGCCTCAAAAAGGCAGCAAAGTCCTTGATGGCCCGAATGTGCGCCTTCTGGGCTTTCTCGCCCATCCCGCGAAGACGCATGTCTTCGATCATCCGTTTACGCAGCGGGCTCGTTCTCTCCTCGGTCATGGAAACCTCCTGTCTGTTGATTGAGAAGACCCCAATCGTCAGACAGGTTGGCAAAATCGCAAAATATCCCGGCTTATGAGATTGACCCGGACATCAGCCACAAACTCCATTGCCGCGCGAGCGGCTTCGTCCTCGCGCCGCTGTGCGCATTATGAGATCAACGATACAGACGGTGTGTTTCGCCACAGCATCTAAACACAGGCCGTCGAAGACCTGCCATTAATCGGCCAAACTCGCTGAATGACATATTCACCAGCATGATGAAGCTTGTTCGCCGGCCAGAATACCAGCTGTTGTTCGCCCTCGAATGACACCACGACTAAAGGAGGACCGGACAACCGGGACGATGGGTCTACAAATAATTGAAGCGTTTGAGGGTTCCGCGCGTCTATATGCTAGTAGGATGATTATTTACCAGGATTGGGTAGACCTTCAAGCCTTGCGCAAAGGTCAATTTTCAGAAGCGCTCCTGTGGCAGATATAAGGCACTGGCGGTTTGACAAAAGGGAAGGCGAAACGCGAGATCGAATGGGAATTCCTAGCAAGACGGAGGCAAGGGCGGATCTGCGGTCAATTGATCGCGCGCAAATCGATGCCTATGCGCAGGAGTTCCAGCCAGCGCTGACTGCCTTTTTCATGCGCCGCTGCGCGTGCCCCGATCTCAGCAACGATTTGGTCCAGGATGTTTTTTTGCGTCTCTTAAGGCGCAAACAAGCCGGCGAGATTGATCATCCAGCAGCTTATGTGATGCAAACGGCATCAAGCGTTTGGAATGATCACCTGCGCGCTGGGCAGGTTCGGCATGCAGCGCAGCACGAGGAATACGGCGATGGAGATCATTCACCTGAAGGCTTTTCGCCCGAGCGCGTCTATGAGGGCAGAGAGGCGATAAACCGAATTTTTGACGCGCTCTCTCGTCTGCCGGAACGCACACAGGACATCTACATCCTGTGCCGTTTTGACGGGTATAAGCGCCATGAAGTGGCCAAACGCTTGGGGATATCAGTGAGCGCTGTAGATAAGCACTTGATGACGGCGACCAAGCGTGTCGGCCAGGTCTTTGGTGAATTGACATGAGCCCGCGGGATTTAAACGTCTTTGAAGGGGACTTGGAGGCCATCGCATCCTATTGGGTTGTGCGTTTGGGCGCTGAGGATTGCTCCCCTGAAGACCGCTATGCTTTCGACATCTGGTACCGCGAAGATCCAGCGCACGAAGCTGCCTATCAGAAAATAAAGCGCGGCAACGACTATCTTGATCGCTTCATGGAAGCGCCTGAATTTCAGGAGCGCATAGAACTCGCACGCAGACGGACCAAACCACCGTTTTGGAAGAGCAATACCCTACGCTGGGCGAGCGCGGCGGCTGCGTGTATCGCAATTCTCGCGGCCAGCGTAACCGTGATGCCGCGTTCACAGACGGACGACCCATCAATCATTGTTGCGCGCGCTATTGAGTCTTACGAAACACAGATCGGTGAGCGATCCACCGTCACCCTGTCCGATGGCAGCGTTGTCACGATCAACACGAACTCCAGGATCGAAGTCAGTTACACGGACAATCAACGCGAGATAACGTTGGCCCGTGGTCAGGGCTATTTCGACGTTGCGAAGGATATAAACAGGCCCTTTGTTGTGGTGGCTGGAGAAACTCGGGTGCTCGCGCTCGGGACAGTCTTTGATGTCCGGTTTGACGACCAAAATGAAGTCCAGGTCACGCTCGTAGAAGGCAAAGTTCAAGTTGACGACGCTGGTGCCACACACAGCGAAACCGAGCGCGGTAGCCGAGCCGGCGTTGTCCAAGCGCCAGCTGTTGTTAGTTCCGTTATTGAGCTCAATCCTGGAGAGCGTTTGATCGCGCGGACCAACGCGGCACCTGAGATCATCGAAACAGACGGTTTGGAAGAAACCAGTTGGCGCCGCGGCCAGCTTGTCTTCCGCCGGCGTGCTTTGTCAGACGTTGTTGCTGAATTGAACCGCTATAGTACGCAGCAACTCGTTTTGGACATGGATGAGCGCGTGCTGTCTCTGAAAGTCAGCGGCGTGTTCAACAACGGCGGCCCCCCGTCAGCATTTGTCGATGCTCTAGAGGCGATGCATCAGCTGGAAGCACGACGGTCTGGCCGCAATGAGCTCCTGCTTGTCTGGCGCGAATAACGCAGGCGCATCCTCCGCAGCGATTTCGTAAATTTTTGATGAAGCATTTCTTAGCTTCCGCGTCTGTAGTCATGAAGGGCGCGTTCATAGCCGCCCTAGCAACAAAAATATACCAAACCAACTAATCGGGAAGCCAGGGGGGCTCATGACTTTCTACAGCGGGAAAATCTTTAAAAACGCGGTGCTGACAGGATGCGCCCTCTCAGCTATCGCGATGGCTTCGCCCGTCGCGGCGCAAGCACGTGAAACGTATGAATTTGATATTAAAAGCAAGGAGCTGGGTGAGGCACTCACTGAGTACGGCATCGCCGCTGGGCAGCAGGTGCTCTTTAAGGATGCAGACGTTCGTGGCAAAACGGCTAAAGAACTTGATGGCACATACACGCCTGAAGAAGCCTTAAGGCTGCTTCTAGAAGGCACGGGCGTTAAGTACCGCGTCGACGACAATGGAACGCTTCTCGTTGGAAACGACTTCGTCCGGCAGTCTCGGTTAAGCAGCCAGGCGGAGCTCAGGCCCTTTCAGGTGGCTCAGCTAGATCAAACAGGCAGTGTGAGTGTCCCACAACCCCGTGTTGACAACGATGAAGAAGAGAAAGAAGAAGTCATTGTTGTCACAGGTACCAATATCCGAGGCATTGCGCCGGAGAGCTCTCCTGTTCTGAGTTTTGACCGAGCAGACATTTTAAATTCCGGTGCGTCCACTGCGGTTGAGTTCATTCAAACGCTAACGCAGAACTTTGGCGGCGGCTCGATTGCCAACACGTCGTTCTTTGTTGGTGATGATATCAACGCTGCATTTAATAGCCAGTTCAACGGCGGTTCAATCGGAACAGGTGTTAACTTGCGGGGGCTTGGATCCGGTAGCACGTTGGTTCTGCTTAATGGACGGCGTATTGCACCATCGTCAGCCATTGGCGATTTTGTTGATGTTTCGTTGATACCTGCCTCTGCCATCGAAAGGGTTGAGGTGCTGACAGATGGAGCGTCCTCCATTTACGGCGGCGATGCAGTCGCTGGTGTCATCAACTTTATCCTGCGCGATGATTTCGACGGCATAGAAACCACCGGACGATATGGCACCGTTACCAATGGGAATTTGGACGAATTTCGGACGAATATCACGCTTGGGAAAAACTGGGGCAAAGGCAACGGAATTTTTGTTTATGAGTTTTTCGATCGGGACCGCCTACGTGCAGCTGATCGTTCGTTCGCCGTCGACGTGGTTCAGTCTTTGCCAGACGAACTCATGCAGTCTTTCACAGACGACGAGATATTGCTGAGCGATCTCACACCAACCCAGAAGCGACACAGTCTGCTAGCCTCCGTAAAGCATGAATTTACGCCAACGCTGGAAGTGTCTGCCGATGCTTCATTTTCGACGCGGACAACCCTGCAATCTGTCCGGACGCCGATCCAGGGGGCCGATTCAGAAGCGAATGTCGATAACTTCAACCTGGGCCTAGGGTTGGATTGGGACATAACTGACAATTGGCACTTGATGTTCTCAGGTGGCTTCAGCACGGTTTCAAGTAGCACTGAGAGCACGCCAGTAGACATTGGTAATCTCGTATCAGTAGAACTTAATTCTGATGTGTTGGCCGCAGATCTCATCGCGTCGGGGTCTGTTTTTGAGCTACCTGCGGGCGACGTCGGCGTGGCTGTCGGTGTTCATTTCCGTAAGGAAGATTTCAGCAATTTTAATGTCGTATTTGACAGGATCGACCGCGAGGCTGACCGCGAAGTCTACGCGCTATTTGGTGAAGCCAACATTCCCCTTGTTGGGCCCGCTCAAGATATACCCGGCATACACCGACTAGAAGTCAACGTGTCCGGCAGGTTTGAAGACTATAGTGATTTTGGGTCTACTTTTGACCCCAAAGTTGGTGTGGTCTGGTCACCTATTAAGCCACTCCGGCTGAGGGGATCATATAATACTTCGTTCAAACCACCGTCTTTGGGCCGAGTTGGGGCCAATGACTTGTCAGCTGCAGCAATCCCTACGTCGATTGTGAGCCTCTTTACTATGACACCCGCGCCAGACCCTTCTATTGCGAATGAGGTGCTCTTAAGTCTTTCAGGTACAGATGCTGACCTAGACCCTGAGACATCAACGTCATTCACCGTGGGTGCAGACTTCGATCAAAGTTGGGGCGACCATAGTATTTCGCTGTCTGCGACTTACTTCGACATCAAGTTTGAGGGACAGCTTGGTAATCTCCCGATCCCTGGAAACGTGAGTCCTTTGTTAGCTCCGTTTATTGCATTCTCTGATCCTGACGCGTTCCCTGCTGGCACAGTGACCTTCAACGCTTCGCAGGCGGAGGTGTCGAGCATATTAGACTCACTTGTTAACCTAGGGCCGTTCCCTGGCACCAACCCAGAGGACGCCTCAATTATTAGTCGCGCTTTGGTCACGACGAACTTGGTGCGAACGGACGTCTCTGGGTTGGATTTCAGCGCCACCTATAACTACGATCTGGATCCAGGCGTTTTGACCTTTGGCATCAATGGGACCTACTTGATTGATTTCGTGCGGCAAGCTTCAGTGAATAGCCCTGCGATTGAGTCCTTGAACACGCTTTTCAATCCTGTCGATCTGAATGTACGCGCGCAAGCAGGTTATTCACGCGAAGGTCTTTCTGCCAATCTCTTTATGAACTACGTGGACAGTTACCAGACGGACACCACGACAAACGCGTTCGACATTGATTCTTGGACAACCTTCGACCTAAACATCGCGTATGATACCAGCGAAACAATCACGAGCGGTGTGCTGAAAAACACGGTTTTCCGGCTGTCCATCATCAATTTGTTCAATCAGGCTCCCCCTCTAACACCTGATGACGTTGCACGCGGCGGGTTTGGATTTGACCCTACAAACGCCAATCCGACACAGCGATTCATGTCATTTGAAATCACAAAGAAGTGGTAGGGCGGCAAAACCGTAGCGGGTTTTCGGGCACGGCAGCTGCGACGGGACTTATGCGCTCGGTTTAGCAGTGTTTCTCACGCCCTACACCTCCATGCTAACACACCCGTTTTCTTTAAAAAGGACCGAACCGAATGGCGAAAGCCGATGATGATGTTATCGCCCTAGATCAGGAGACCTTTGCCCGTGAAGTCTTAGGCGCCGCGCAACCGGTTCTGGTTGACTTTTGGGCGACGTGGTGCGGCCCTTGTCTTGCGTTGGCGCCAACCCTTGGTCGCCTCGCCAGTGAGTTTGCAGGCAAAGTTAAAATTACCAAGCTCGACATCGATCAAGCGCCACAACTTGCCGAGCAATACGGCGTGCGCGGCGTACCCAATGTGATCATTTTTAACGGCGGTGAGCCCGTGACCAGTGTCGTTGGCGCACAAACCCATGCCGCTTATAAAAATCTCCTAGATGGAATCCTCGCTGGTGCAGACAGCGATGCGTTGGTGGACGCACGTATTGAGAATCCTGAGGAGAGGTTGAGCTTTCTTTTGTCTGCCAGCCTTGACGACCTTCGCCGCGCGCTCCAGCGCCATCCAGATCTGGCCACCACTCAGATAAAGAACGGATTGACGCCGCTTGGGATCGCCTTGCGCAACAGTTTGTTGCCTGAGATCAAAGAGCTGTTCGCATCCTATATTTCGCCCCTGAGCTTTGATGAGCTTATCGGGCTCGGCCGTATGGAAGATGCACGCGCAGCGCTTGACGCTAATCCAGAGCTTGTTCATCAGCCCGCGGCCGATGACCTAGCACCCCTGATGGTCGCGATGCTCAACGGTCAATCCGAAGGGATTGATTTGCTCCTCAGCGCGGGCGCGGATCCCAATTGGGCTGGGCGGGATGTTGAAAACATCTCGCCAATTGAAATGGCCGTTTTTCATAGGAATGCGACGCTTGTGGAGCGGCTGCTCGATTTGGGCGCTGATCTAAAGCGTAAAAGCCGCAGAGATGGTGGGACCTTGCTGCATCTTGCAGCTTTGGTGTCTGATAAAGACGTCGTGGAACTTCTCATAAAGCGCGGCCTTGACCCGCTAGCGACCAACGATGATGACGAAACGCCCTACGAAGCGAACCTCCGGGCGATAACCAAAGCCCTGGCTGAAGAGACGCTTCCCCCGAAAATCGAGATGGCTCAGCAGAGGTTAGAGCAGCTTGAAGCCTTAAAGCCCCTGCTGACTTAGTGGAAATGAGTGTTGAGGACAGCTATGCGTACTTCTGAAGCTGACAAAGAAAAGCGGCCCACATTCGGCACTTGGGGCGTTGATCTGAGCCTGGGTGATCCCAGTGTTGCGCCAGGTGAAGACTTCTTCCGCTACGTTAATGGCACGTGGATGGACGAGTACGAATTGCCTGCGGATAAGGCGGCGTTCGGAGCCTTCCATGCGCTATCTGATGAAGCAGACTAGAAGGTTCATGCGCTTATCGAAGACCTCATTGAAGGTGAGGTTGCGCTCGGTTCACCTCAGCAAAAGGTTCGGGATTTTTACGCCAGCTTTATGGATGAGGCGCGCGTCAATGCATGCGGGTTAGAGCCGATCGAAAGTCTTTTAGGCGAGATCGACGCCATCGCGTCGGTTGATGCGCTTTTCCTTTTGTTCGCCCGCGCGGGCCTTGATGGCTTCTATTCGCCGATCGCCTGGAATACAGGTCCCGACGTGAAAGACCCTGACAGTCAAATTCTCATGATTGGTGTGGGTGCCCTGTCGCTACCAGATCGCGATTTTTATTTAGAAGACGTGGAGCACTTTAAAAGCGTCCGCACTGCCTTTCTTAAGAACGTTAAAGACCTTTTGCCATTGGCTGGGTTTGATGAAGACCAGTCACGAGAGAGCGCTGAGCAGATTCTGGCACTTGAAACTCGGATGGCGCGGGCACATTGGCGGCGCACTGACATGCGCGACGCTGACAAGACGTATAATATTTATAGCTTTCGGCAGCTGTGCAACGCTTTTCCGGATGTGGCTTGGGCTGAATTCTTTCAGCAAGCGCTTGTACCGGACGTTAGCCGCCTTAACGTCACCATGCCGAGCGCTGTTGAGGGGGTTATAAAGGCTGTCTTTGAAACACCGCCCGCGGTTTGGCGCGCCTATTTGGCCTACAAGCTCTTGGTGAGCCAATCTGCTTTGTTATCTGATGACATCGCAGAAGCATCCTTTGATTTCTATGGGCGCGCCCTGAGCGGTCAACAAAAGCGGTTGCCACGGTGGAAACGCGCGGTTGGTTTGGTTTCCCATCATCTCGGCGACGCAGTGGGCCAGCTTTATGTTGACCGCCACTTCCCGCCAGAGGCCAAGACCCAGATGGATGCATTGGTATCGAACGTCATGGCTGCATTCTCCGAGCGCATCGAAACAGCGCCGTGGATGGGCGAAGAGACACGCGCGATAGCTAGGAAGAAGCTCGCAACATTCCTTCCCAAAATCGGCTACCCCGAGCACTGGAAGGATTACAGCAGCGTCGACATCGAGGAAGACGATTTTTATGGCAACGCGCGCCGTGCCAGCCGCTTTGCGTATCATGAAAAACTGGATCAGCTCGGCAAACCAACCGACCGCACGAAGTGGTTCATGACGCCGCAAACGGTGAATGCGTACTACCACCCGCTCTTTAACGAGATCGTTTTCCCGGCTGCTATCCTGCAGGCCCCATTTTTTGATCCAGCCGCTGATCCGGCTGTGAACTACGGCGCCATCGGTGCTGTGATCGGCCACGAAATGGGGCATGGTTTTGATGACCAAGGCCGGAAATACGATGAAAAAGGCATCCTGAGAAACTGGTGGGCGGAAGACGACATCGCGCGCTTTAAGGAACGTACAGACGTCCTCGTCAAACAGTTTAGCGCCTATGAATTGCGGCCTGGTGCTTTCGTGAATGGCGAACTGACCCTGGGAGAAAACACTGCTGACCTAGGCGGACTGACCCTTGGCTATCATGCCTATAGGCTGAGCTTGAACGGCGAGGAACCGCCGATCATTGACGGGCTGACGGGCGATCAGCGTTTCTTTTTGTCCTATGGGCAAATTTGGCGCATGAAGATGCGTGAGCAGGCGGAACTGGCAAGCTTGAAATCCGGCGTTCATTCGCCACCCGTATTCAGGGTGAACGGCGCCCTTAGGAATGTCGACGCCTGGTATGACGCCTTTGATGTCCCAAAAGACGCACCCCTTTATCTGCCGCCAGAAGAGCGCGTGCGCATTTGGTAGCGCGCAGCAAGCATATCACTTGCAACCACCATAAAGCTTGGACCGTACCGTGAAAAACAAAGCCGTTCGTTTGAGAGAGTTTCAAGTTTTTCTCGGTCGCACGTTCAATCTCGTGAAACCGTATTGGGTCTCAGAAGACAGACGCACCGGATGGTTTTTGCTGCTGTCGGTCCTCGCTGTCGAAGGGCTGCTGCTTTACTTGATAACGAAATTGAGTTTCGCCACAGCGGGATTGTTTAACGCCATAGAACAGCGTTCATTTGATGTGATCTGGAATGCGATCCTGGTATGGCTTGGATATTTGAGCGGTATGCTCATTATGTACGTGCTCCAAGTCCATGTCCAAAATAAGCTCATCATCCACTGGCGGCGCTTTTTAACGCAGACATATCTGCGCGGGTACTTGGACAACCATCTCTACAATCAGCTCGAACTAGGTGATTACAAGATGGATAATCCTGACCAACGCATCTCCATGGATATGCTCAACATCGCGCAGGAGACGCTTGAATTAGGTCTCCAATTCATCAGTGCTCTTGGGAAGTTATCCGTGTTTAGTTTCATCCTATGGTCTGTATCAGGACCCATGGAATTCAGCGTTTTTGGGGTCGCCATCGTGATCCCCGGATATATGTTTTGGGTCGCTCTTATCTTTTCTGTCGTGGGGACATGGCTCGCCCACACCCTTGCTCATC
The DNA here is from genome assembly GCA_039814715.1 of Pseudomonadota bacterium. GTDB lineage: Bacteria > Pseudomonadota > Alphaproteobacteria > Sphingomonadales > CAKZYD01 > CAKZYD01. The sequence continues at coordinate 81,120 of JBCCAR010000004.1, read as the reverse complement.
CGCTGTCGCGATTGAACTTCGATAGGCAAGCCGTCGAGGCAGATTTTCGATATCACCTCGTTCGCCTTCGTGAAAACGCGGAGAGCATTGCGCTCCTTGGTGGCGAAGGGAAAGAGTATGATGACCTGAACACTAGGTTCGCCTCCATTTGGGATAACTGGATGGTGATCATAAAGTATAAGCGCCGGCTCATGGCCTTTGATTTCGGCTTATCGCAAGGCGGAACGCTAGTGCCATTTATTGCTGCAATGCCTGCTCTTGTTGCCGGAACAATCGCCCTTGGCGGCTTTATGCAGCTCAGCCAGGCCTTTATGCAGGTTCAGCTTTCTCTATCCTGGTTCGCCAAATCCTATGAGAAGCTTGCGGTTTGGAAGTCTAGCGTAGATCGTGTCCTCACGCTGGACGACGCGTTTAAAGCTGCCCGCGCCGAACAGAAAGCCAGCCGTGTTCTAAGACACTCTGTCGATAAAGAACTGGTTTCAATCAAGGGGGTCACTTTGAACCTCCCCACTGGCGACCCATTGCTTGAGAACGTCAGCTTCAAACTGGAGAAAGGCACGGATGTTCTGATTTCCGGGCCGTCCGGTGGCGGGAAAAGCACGCTATTCCGCTTATTTTCCGGTTTGTGGATTTGGGGCGAGGGCAGTTTGACTCTTCCTACAGAGCGCACGATGTTCCTTCCCCAAAGGCCATATCTTCCCATTTCTCCCTTGCGTGAGGTTTTGACCTATCCAAACCAAAATCAAGCGTCGATTGAACCAGAGCGGATCGAAGACGTTATGCGCTTGTGCCGGCTTGAAAAATTCATCGGATCCTTGGATCAGACGCGCGACTGGGCACGCGTGCTGTCGGGCGGGGAACAACAGCGCGTGTCGATGGCACGGGCCTTTTTGGCAAAGCCGGAGTGGCTCTTTTTGGATGAAGCAACGGCCTCCATGGACCCCGACACCGAAGCAGCTATTTATCACGCCCTTAAATCGGAATTACCCAACACAACGCTCGTTTCCATCGCGCACAGGGAAAGCTTGCGCGCTCACCACGATCTGGAAATAAAACTGGACCCTGAGACACGGTCTTTATCAGGTGCACAGGCGGCTGTTTAACATCTGCGAAAAACAACTCGAGGGCATTGAGCCAACTATCGTATGACTACGCCATGGCTCCAGGTACGCTTAATCGAAATAGCATTGGCTAGTTATTGGAGCTACGCAATAGTTTTCTCCAACTCTACTGCAAAAACTAAAGCACTAATTCACCACGATCGACCAAGCATACCGGAGTATGCTTAATTAGGCGGATTTTTTGGATTGGAATGTCAGCTTTTTAGGTGGTGCGCCGCAACAATTACTAAGGGAAGGGAATGGCGGCTAGGGGCCGAAACTATCCTGACCCGACCCCTTGGCAAATGCAGCTTTTGGATCTCTGCTGTTGCAACACGTTGGAACAGCATTTCGCAGCTGCTGCCGAGGCTCAGGGATGCGGCGAAGGGGCCAAAACAAGGCACACAATCCACATGCGGTGCGATGCCTTGGCCCGGTGTATATTCGTTCATGATCGCTTGGTCGGGGGGGCGAGAACGCTGCTATCTTATCCATTCGCGCAATCATCGCGCCCAGCTAAGGGGGAAGCGCACCGAGATAATCCGACGGTTCTACGCCGCGTGCCTGATAGTTGTAGCGCGTCACCCGTGATTTTCCCCTAAGGTGTTGAATTTGGATTAATTTTGGGCGGCAGGAAATATTCGAAATCGCAAGGTTTGTGTTGGGATCGGGTCAAAACCTTGCGATTTTGTACGTACGTGCACGTAGGGGATTCCCTTTTCGGTTTTGTTATGGTCCGATCTGGATGACGAGATTGATGCACGAGGTGAGCCGTGCGTCCTGCCAAACCTGACATGCCGAACGGCGACCTGTTCCGCAGCTCTTTAGAAGCGATCCTGGATCCGCAACACGACCTGCTCCGGCTGGCCGCATTGATCGACTGGGACCGCTTCGACGATGCCTTCGGGCCGCTCTATCATCCAGGCAAAGGTCGGCGGGGGCTGGCGACCCGGCTGATGGCCGGGCTGCATCTGCTCAAGCACATGAAAGGTCTCAGCGACGAGGAGACCTGCACGACTTGGCTGGAAAATCCGTATTTTCAAGCGTTCTGCGGCGAGACGCATTTCCAGCATCGCTTGCCCTTTGATCGGTCCTCTATGACCCGTTGGCGTGGGCGTATCGGGCCACGCGATCTGGAGGTCTTGCTGGCCGAGACTATTCGCGTTGCAGTGAAGACCAAGGCCGTCAGCCGGCGCCAGTTGGAACGGATCACCGTTGACACCACGGTGCAGACCAAGGCGGTGGCGCAGAGGGCGGACAGTCACTTGCTGCTGCGGGCGATCGAATGGCTGAACCGGGCAGCCAAGCGCCATGGTGTCAAGCTGCGCCAGTCCTTCATCCGCCTGGCCACCCGGGCGCGGCGCGAGGCATCCCGCCTGATGCACACGCGCGGCCACAAACAGGGGCAGCGCTGGGTGCGCAAGATGCGGACATGGCTCGGCCGCCTAATCCGCGACATCAAGCGAAAGATCGCAGGGAACGCAGACCTGGAGATAGCGTTTGAAATCGCCCTCGAACGTGCCGAGAAAATCCATACTCAACAGCCCGGCGACAAAGACAAGCTCTATGCGCTCCACGCGCCGGAGGTCGACTGTATCGGCAAGGGCAAAGCGCGCACCCGATACGAGTTTGGTGTGAAGACCTCAATCGCCACCACCAACGAGCGATGCAAAGGGGGACAGTTCGTGCTCGGTGCCATGGCGCTGCCTGGCAATCCTGGAGCCTGCCCTCGGGCTTGACCCGGGGGACGGACACACACTGAATGGCCAGATTGAGCAGGCCGCCAAGCTGACCGGAGTTACCGTCAGGCGGGCCTATGTCGATAGGGGCTACAGCGGCCACGCGATCGAGCGCGATGGGCTCGACATCACGCTCAGCCACACCCGAGGGGTGGCATCGCCCACCATCCGGCGCGAAATGCGACGACGCAATGCAATAGAGCCAGTCATCGGCCACCTCAAGGACGATGGTCATCTCGAACGAAACCACCTCGCAGGCACTGACGCAGACGCCATCAACGCCATCCTCTGCGCCGCCGGACACAATCTACGCCTGTTGGCCCGGTGGCTGACAGAGTTTTTGTCTCGATTGCTCGCCTGGGCTCTATTCAATGCTGCTAGAAGAGCGCCAGCGAGCTGAAAAATCCACCAGCCGCTCGCTTCAGTCAGATCAAATCACCGAAAATCACGGGCGACCAGATAGCGGTGGCGAGGCCTTGAAAATTGGCCAATGACGTCAATACACGCTCTCCGCGATTGGCCGTTGCGGGCACTTTGACGAACAATTCCTCCGCCATCCATACCCGGCCAGCTTTAACATCAGGGCCCACCATACGGCCGCTGAAATCAGTATTGGCGGGCAATGCTTGCTCAGCTGGCCGGATGGTTCGGTCTGAAAAAAAATCAAGGCTTTGCGGGGAGAGGTAGTGTTTGGGTGTCATCGGCGCACTTGTAATGCGATTGATGATTGGACCGTCTGCAATTTCGCCGGTATCTGGATCGCCGTAGTAGCCCGCTTCAATCAGGCTATAGCGGACTGTATCGTCTTTTAGATATTCGATTTTACTTTGGCTGGCGCCGATTAAAGAGAGTATGGGAACGGCTGCGTCGCAGTCCACTTTGCCAAGCATATGCCCGCTATACCACCATGTGGTCGTATCGCCGGGCTGGCTGCAGCGTAGCCGCGTAAAACACTCGAGCGGGGTTAACGCGTCTAGCGATGACACTGGCGCGAAGCCTGCAATTTGCGCACTACTCATCCCCATCGTCAGCGGTATTGCCAGGGTAGCGCAAACGCCAGACTGCAAAAACCGGCGGCGGTTGGGGGACGGGGTCATTGCGCGCTCACCGGTGCTGGTGTTCGTGTGCGCATGTAACGCGCGAGGGAGGATTCCGGCGGCGAGACTTGCGTGGGGGCGATCAGAAAATCTGGAAAGCGCTCGCGCGCCAACGCCACTATTTGTTGAGGCATGGTGTCCAGTGATTTTGCGGAACCAGTGAAACAGACATATTGAATGCCGCCCGGCGCTTGTCCCATCAGCATCCAGGACTGCTCCAGTGCTGAGGTCCGTGAAGAACCCCAGTTCTTTGCGGAGCATCTGATACCCGGGTTGATCTGCAAGCGGCAGAATACGAACAGAGCCCATTCCGATGATGCCCATCAGGTTTCTGCCAGCCCCGCCAGGGCGAACGCCGATAAGCCTGCCGCTATACCAACTATAGCTGGTTGCCTCGGGGTCTATATTCCCAGCAATGCGGGCGTAGGCCTCCACATTTCCCTCCTGTGCGCTTAGGTCCAGGTGGGGGCCAGAAAGATCGGCGGGGGTAGGAGGTTTGCTCGCAGCGCTTGCCGCCCCTGCCATTGGGAAGGAGGCAAGGGCGGCAGCCGCGCGGCAGATGCATCGGTATCTAAAAAGAAGCGGCTTATGTTTGCATCCGTACCCTGCAGCTCAGACTCGTTCCAGCTAAAGGCTGCATTCAAGCTAAATTCGTCCGTAACGGCGAGAAAGCCGTCTATCTCAATCCCATAGGCTTCGATATCTGCGCCGTTCACAGTAACTGTTCCCCGTCAGCGCCTCCATAAGATGAGAGCAAAACACTCCAGCTGTAAGAAGCCCGCTGATAAGGTGGTCAAGGATATCCGGCGTGCCACACGCAGGCACTATTCTGCCGAGGACAAAATCCGCATTGTATTGGAAGGCCTTCGCGGGGATGACAGCATCGCTGAACTGTGCCGCAAGGAAGGCATCGCCCAATCGCTTTACTACACTTGGTCGAAGGAGTTTATGGAGGATGGGTGGCAGGATTAGCCGTGCTGCTCGTAATTTAAAGGATCGCCGCACAGCCAAACGTTGTTAGGCGGTAGGTTCTTTGAGTGATTTCGCTGCGCCGTAGAGCGCTGTGCCCTCTTTTGTAATGAGTGTTATGGGGATTGGTTCGAGGTAGGATTGCATCCGTCCTTTGCTCAGAAAGTGCGCCTCGAAATCGCTTTTGTGAAAAATGTCTTTGATTTTGGGCAGAATGCCGCCGGCCAGGTATATCCCGCCGCGTGCGCCGCTGGAGAGGGCTGCATCGCCGACGACTGCGCCCAAGAGGTTACAGAAAAAACTCACAGCTTGGGCGGCAATGGGATGCTCTCGCGTACGTGCGGCCTGGGTTATTTCATTGGCTTGCAAAGAGGTGCGGGGCGTATCGGCGATATGGCACAGTGCGCGGTGAATATTAATGAGACCGCGCCCGCATAAGAGCCGCTCGACCGAGACACGCGGATGCTCGCGGGCAATGAATTGCATAACCTGAATTTCAAGGTCAGAGCGCGGCGCGAAAGAGACGTGCCCGCCTTGCGTGGAGATCACGCGGTCTTCTCGCCCGCAAGGAACGAGCAGCGCTTGGCCAAGCCCCGTTCCTGGACCGATGACCAGCTTTGGTGCGTTTTTCTGCGCTGTCCCACCTCTTACAGGTTCAACAAAGTCCTCTGGGATTGCGGCGATGCCTGCCGCTAAAGCAGCAAAGTCGTTGACGACGGAAAATTGTTCGAAGGCTAAGTCTGTCTGAATGGATTTGCGATTAAAGCTCCAAGGGCTGTTGGTAAAGGCGATGTCATCGCTTTCTATTGGGGCTGCAACAGCAAAACAGGCTTGATTGGGCTTGGCTGATACAGATTCCAGATACGCGTCTGCCGCATCTCGTACCGTTTCAAAGTCTTCCGCACGGAAGCTTTGTGGATCGTGCAGGGATATGCTGTTTGGACCACACTCAGCTATTGCAAAGCGAGCATTTGTACCGCCGATGTCAGCAACCAATATCATGCCAACGATGCGTCCGCTGAGCTCGGGGTATGGTGCTGCTCCGTCAGCATCATTGAGATGGCGCCTTGTTCAGCGCTTGTGACCAGTTGGCGCATCCCGGCAAATAGCTCTCTGCCAGTCCCCCAGCGCTCGTCTTCTACATGGCTTTGCAGCGGCTCGCGCGCGCGCAAATCGTCTTCTGGAACGTCTATGCTCAAGGTGCCTGCTGCTACATCAAACGTGATCATATCATCATCACGTATGTGGCCGATTACGCCGCCATCCAGGGCTTCAGGCGTCATGTGTATGGCGGCCGGCACTTTGCCTGACGCGCCAGACATTCGTCCATCGGTCACGAGGGCAACTTTATAGCCGCGGTCCTGCAGAACGCTTAAGGGCGGGGTGAGTTTATGCAGTTCTGGCATCCCGTTGGCCTTTGGCCCTTGGAACGGCACGACCGCAACAAAGTCGCGGTCTAGCTCACCGGCCTGAAAGCGGGCCATGATGTCGGCTTGGGAGGTGAAGACAATGGCTGGGGCGCTTATTGAGCGGTGGGGTTCTTTTACAGCTGATACTTTGATGACGCTGCGTCCAATAGGCCCATCCAAAGTCACCAAGCCGCCGGTCGCCTGCACCGGATCTTTGACAGGCCGCAGGACGTCTGGGTCCGCGCTCTCTTTGGCGGAGGGCTGCCAGCGCAGCTGGCCATCGGCCAGGACCGGGTCAGCGCCATAGGCCTCAAGCGTTTTGCCCGTGACTGTAGGGATATCTCCATGCAGAAGCCCAGCATCAATCAATTCGCGAATGACAAAACCCATCCCGCCCGCAGCATGGAAGTGGTTCACATCTGCTAGGCCATTGGGATAAATACGCGCTAGCAGTGGGACGACAGCGCTTAAATCAGCAAAGTCATCCCAGTCTACGGTCAGGCCAACACACTGCGCCATGGCAATCACATGGATGGTGTGGTTTGTAGAGCCGCCTGTGGCATGCAGGCCGACGATGGCGTTCACGATGGTGCGTGCATCAACCGCTTTATAGAATGGCAGATAGTCATCTCCCAGCGCCGTCGTCTTGGCCACTTGTTTGGCTGTTTCAGCAACGAAAGCGTCGCGCAGCGGCGTGCCGGGGTTCACGAAGGCGCTGCCGGGGAGGTGTAGACCCATCACTTCCATCATCATCTGGTTGGAATTCGCAGTACCATAGAAGGTGCAGGTGCCGGGGCTGTGATAGCTCGCGTTTTCCGCCGCAAGCAGCTCTTTGCGGCTTACTTTGCCTTCCGCATATAGTTGGCGTACGCGTGCTTTTTCATCATTGGGCAGACCAGAAGGCATTGGCCCACCCGGCAAGAACGCAATGGGCAGATGGCCAAAGCGCGCTGCCCCCATGAATAAGCCCGGTACGATTTTATCGCAGACACCCAGCATCAAAGCGCCATCAAAGACATTGTGGGATAGGGACACAGCCGTCGCCATGGCAATCACGTCCCGGCTGAAAAGCGAGAGGTCCATACCGGGCTGACCCTGGGTCACACCATCACACATCGCTGGAACGCCGCCGGCAATCTGTGCTGTCGCTCCGATCTCACGCGCAGCGGCTTTGATTTTGTCTGGATAAGCGCCCAGCGGTTGGTGTGCTGACAGCATGTCGTTATAGGCCGTTACGATGCCAATGTTGGGCGCTGTTCCTTCATTCAGCTCCGCCTTATCTCCCGCGGGGCAGGCGGCAGCTGCATGCGCTAAATTCCCGCAGGAGACGGATGAGCGGAACGGCCCTGCCTGCGCAGCAGCGGCCATTTGGCGTTCATAGGCCGCGCGGTCATGATGAGAGCGTTCATTGATCTTGTTGGTGACGCGCGTCACAACATCATTGAGCTGTGTCATGGGATATCAAATCTCCATTTATGGGGCCCAGCAGACCCACATGTCAGGCCGCGCGCGCAAGATTGCGCGTACGGGTAGGGCGTCAATGGGGCCATTCTCCAAGGCTGTTTCCAGCACGCGTCGCTTTTCCAAGCCTGTGAGCATCAGAACAATGTGTCTCGCTGCTTTAACAGCTGCCAGGGTGAGCGTCATACGCTCGGTTAAAGCGCCGGTGACGGCGCTTTTTTTGGCAGCGATTGCCGCCACCTGATCTGCTGTGGTGAGGGCTTCTTGCAATCCATCCGCGCCAGGAAACCAGCTGGCTGTATGCCCGTCTGGCCCCATGCCGAGGTGTAGTATATCAATGCTTGCAGCGGCTTTAGCAACATCGGCCGCGACTGCTTCTACCGCCGCCTGGGGCGCCGGCGCCGGTTTGTACAGACCAACCACCGGCACATGAGCAGCCTTATCTCGGCGCAGCGTCTCCAGCACAAAGGCTTCATTAGAGCCAGGTTGATCAGCGGGGACCCAGCGTTCGTCTACCAAAACGGTGGTTACATCCTGCCAGCGTAAATCGCGCTGCGCCAGAGCGCCATGCAGCGCCCGCGGCGTCGACCCACCAGATACGGCAAACACGGCCTTTCCCTTCTCCAGCAGCACTGCGCGCAGCTGCGCTTCGATGAGGTCGGCAACTTTCACAGCCATTTGCGCTTGTGATGCAAAGGTGATCAGGTCAGGCGCCATCGAACCACGCCTTCCCATCGCGGTCCAGCAGGACGGCTGATTGTGCGGGGCCATCTGTACCAGCTGGGTATTTATGAACCGGGGTTTCGTCGCTCTTCCAGGCGGCTAATATACCATCCACCCAGCGCCAAGCTTCTTCAACTTCGTCGCGGCGCATGAAGAGGCCAAGGTCGCCGCGTATAATGGCCATCAATAGACGCTCATATGCGTCGGGGTAACGCGCTTCAAAGGCATCTGCATAACTGAGGTTCAGCGGTAAATAACGCAATCGCAATCCACCAGGTCCAGGGTCTTTCGTGACCAGGATTAGCCGCATGCCTTCATCCGGCTGCAAGCGTATGACCAGCCGTGTGGGCTCTAAACCAGAAGCAGGCAGGCTCGCCACATTGTGAGCGATATCTTTAAACTGGATAACAATTTCTGAACGCCGCGCTTCCATACGCTTTCCAGTGCGCAGGTAAAAAGGAGTGCCGCGCCAGCGCCAGTTATCAAGGGTGGCTTTTAAGGAAACGAAGGTTTCAATGTGGCTTTCGTGCCCGAGTTCTTCTGCATAGCCAGGCACAGCGTCTCCGTCGATTGCGCCTTTGGTATATCGCCCGCGCACACTTGCTGCGCGAATTGTCTGCGTGGTTAGGGGGCGCAGCGCTTTGAGAACTTTAATTTTCTCGTCACGGACCGTATCTGCTTCCAGATCGAGGGGCGGCTCCATCGCAACCAGGCATAAAAGCTGCAGCAAATGGTTTTGGACCATATCGCGCAATGCGCCAGCAGTGTCATAATAAGCTGCGCGCCCGCCCGCGCCGATGGCCTCAGCCACGGTGATTTGCACATGGTCGATGGCATTGGCATTCCAAACTGGTTCGAATAGCGAGTTCATAAAGCGCAATACGATCAGGTTTTGGACAGTTTCTTTGCCCAGATAGTGATCAATCCGAAAGATTGTCTCTTCTTCAAAAACAGCGCCTACCGCATCATTGATGGCTTTTGCGCTCTTTAAATCCTTGCCAATCGGTTTTTCCAGCACAATCCGGGCGCCATCGCTCTTCAGCCCAGCATCTGCAATGTTCTCAGATACGGCCCCATAAATTGACGGCGGCAGGGCAAGGTAAAAAATACGCTGGACATCATCACGCTCAGCGAGTTTGGCTGTGAGACCAGACCAATTGGCCCCATCGCTAGCGGCATCAATGGCGGCATAGCTAACATGGACGGCAAAACGAGACCATTCTTCCTGCGATACGCAATCACCGGGATAGAAAGTGCAAAAGCTCTCATAGCACTGCGCGCGAAAGCCATCATCGTCCATCGCCGTTCGCGATACGCCAATAATCTGTGATGCTTCAGGGATTTGACCGTCACGCCAACGGTGAAACAATGATGGAATGAGCTTGCGCTGCGCCAAATCACCAGCCGCGCCAAACACAACCAAATCAAAAGACCCAACCGGAAGCAGCTGCGCTTTCGTACTGTCTTCCAGCGATGAGATATGCGGTGCGTCCATAGCCACCCTTTTGGCTCTTTATCGTTTCATTATAGCGACCAGCAAAAGCAGTTAAAATGAAGATGAACTCAAAGCCGCAGCAGCGTGTGCGTTTTGATAGATTTTTTCCGTCTGGAGTGGCCCTTTTGGCACGATCCAGCTTCCACCGACACACAGCACTGCTGGCTCTGCGAGCCAGTCTGGCGCTGTGTCCAACCTGATGCCGCCTGTCGGGCAGAATAGGCAATCAAAGAATGGGCCGCTAAGGGCTTTCAAGGCTGGCAAACCGCCAGAGGCCGCGGCAGGGAAAAATTTAAAGTGCTTCAGCCCTAGGTCCATCCCGCGCATGATATCTCCCGCGCTCGATACACCAGGCAGGAACGGTATCTTCATGGATTGCGCCGCCGCCGCTAAGGGCTCTGTTAGTCCGGGCGCAACAATAAATTCCGCGCCAGCGTTTGCGGCGGCCTCCAATTGCTGCGCATTGGTCACTGTGCCTGCACCCACAACAGCGCCTTCAACGCGCGACATCTCCTCAATCACTTCAAGCGCGCATGGTGTTCGTAAGGTAACCTCGAGATTGCAAAGGCCCCCTTTGACGAGGGCCTCGGCGATCGGCTGCGCCGATTTTACGTCGCCCACCACCAAAACGGGGATGACGGGCGCGGAGCGCATAATGTTCTCGATCTCTTGCATTGCGATCCTTTTCGACATTCTTGGTCTTTTAAGACCATGGGAAAACTATGCCGTATACTTATGAATGGTGTTGTACCGCATGGCATGTACATGTCTTCAATGAAAATCTCTGCTTTTTGGGATCACCCGGATATTGCGTGGGTGCGTGCGGCCAGATGAGGCTGCGCTTGATTTGAAACGATCGGGGGTCGGTCTTATGACTTCGTCAGGTCGCAGTGGCTGCAGGGCAAGCTCACTGTCAGCCAACCGCTCTAAATCAGTGCTGCAGTCTATTAACTTATGGGCGATCAAATGAGTGACACCGCTAGAAGTTTGCACTTGCCCGCGCACCATTAACAAGCGTGCTGTCATCACGACCTTTCGGTATTTCTCCAGCATTTTTGGCCACACGATGATGTTGGTGACGCCGGTTTCATCTTCTGCTGTGATGAACATCACGCCTTTCGCCGTGCCCGGGCGCTGGCGCACTAGAACGACACCGGCCATCGCAGTACGGCTGTTATTAGGCATCGCTAAAATCTCCTTGGCGGACCGCACGCCGTCCTGCGCGTAAGTGGAGCGCAAGAAGGAGACAGGATGGGCTTTCAGCGATAGCCGCAGCGTTTGATAATCAGCCACCACATGCTCTGACAATGGCATATCCGGCAGCTGCGTTTCTACATCTTCGCCTTCCGGTCGCTCCTGCGCGAAGATGAAAAGCGGCAATTCTGGCGCGTCTTTAAGCGCGCGCACTTGCCAAAGCGCTTTGCGGCGGTCGATCCCCATAGAGCGGAAGGCATCGGCTGCGGCAAGCTTTTCAATGATGTGCGTGCCAAGCCTTGTGCGCTCTTGAAAGCTCAGCATGTCTTCAAACGGCATATCGCGCGCGCCTAAAATGGCCTGCGCGCTGTCTTCAGAGATGCCATCGATTTGGCGCAGGCCGAGGCGCAGAGCATGCTGGTTTTGAGTGCCGCTTGGCTCTAAGAAATTGTCCCAATCGGAGATGTTTACATCCACCTCGCGCACCTCCACGCCATGCTCGCGCGCATCGCGGACGATTTGGGCTGGGGCGTAGAAGCCCATTGGCTGTGAATTTAAAAGCGCGGCGGCGAAGACATCGGGATAGTGGCACTTAATCCAAGAGGAGACATAGACCAGATGGGCGAAGCTAGCGGCATGGCTTTCTGGAAACCCATATTCGCCAAAGCCTTTGATCTGGTCAAAACAGCGCTGAGCAAAATCTGCGTCATAGCCGCGGGCGATCATTCGGCTGACCATTTTGTCTTCCAGGGTATGAATGGTGCCCGGCGCGCGGAATGTGGCCATGGCTTTGCGCAATTGATTGGCTTCATCGCCTGTAAACTTTGCTGCATCAATGGCGATTTGCATGGCTTGTTCTTGGAAGATGGGAACCCCTAGGGTGCGGCCTAAAATAACTTCCAACTCATTTGGTTTGCCTGTTTTAGGCCTAGGATAGCTGACCTCTTCAATGCCATCGCGTCGGCGTAAATAGGGATGGACCATATCGCCTTGAATTGGCCCAGGGCGAACGATGGCCACTTGGATGACTAAGTCATAAAAACACCGCGGTTTAAGGCGCGGCAGCATGCTCATTTGCGCCCGGCTTTCCACTTGGAAAACGCCTAGGCTATCGGCTTTGCACAGCATGTCATAGGTGGCTGGGTCTTCTTTTGGCAGGGTCGCTAGATCATGATCGACCCCATAGATATTTTTGAGAATGCCAAAGGCTTTGGCGATGCACGTGAGCATGCCCAGGGCCAGCACATCGACCTTTAAAATGCCAAGCGTGTCGATGTCGTCCTTATCCCATTCAATGAAGGTCCGGTCTTCCATGGCGGCGTTACCAATGGGGACGGTGGAGGTGAGCCGGTCTTGGGTCAGGACAAAGCCGCCCACATGTTGGCCAAGATGGCGTGGCATCCCGATGAGCTCATCGGCAAGGCGCATAGCGCGGCGCAAATGCGGGTCGTTCACATCCAGGCCTGCGTCTTTGGCTTGCTCTAAATGCAGGCTGCTGCCCCAGCTGCCCCAGTTGGTCTTTGCCAGTTCTGCGGTTACATCTTCCGATAGACCCATGACCTTGCCCACCTCACGAATGGCCATGCGCGGGCGGTAATGGATGACTGTGGCCGCGAGCCCGGCGCGGGCGCGGCCATAGCGGTCATAAATATGCTGGATAACCTCCTCGCGCCGCTCATGCTCAAAATCCACATCGATATCCGGCGGCTCTTTGCGGCTTTCAGAGATAAAGCGTTCAAATAGCAGCGAGCTGTTTGCTGGATCAACAGCAGTGATGCCTAAGCAAAAGCAGACCGCAGAATTGGCTGCCGAGCCGCGCCCTTGGCATAAGATTGGTTGTGGTAAATCGCGCGCATATTTCACAATGTCATGAACGGTGAGAAAGTATTGGGGGATTTTAAGCCGCTCGATAATGCCCAGTTCTTTTTCAAGCGCTGTCATCACTTTGTCGGGGATGCCTCCTGGATAGCGGCTCTGAGCGCCTTCAAAGGTGAGCGCGCGCAGATAGTCTATGGGCGTTTGGCCCTCTGGTACGACCTCCTCAGGATATTCATAGCGCAGCTCATCGAGTGAAAAACGGCACGCCTTTGCAATCTCCACACTGGCGTGCAGAGCATGCGGCCATAGCCTAAACAAACGCGCCATCTCAGCGGGAGATTTCAAGTGCCGCTCGCCATTGGCTTCCAGGAGATACCCCGCCTTGGTCAAGCTTGTCTTCTCGCGGATGCAGGTCATGACATCTTGCAGAGGGCGCCTGGATGGAGTGTGGTAGAGCACATCATTGGTCGCCAGCAGGGTCAGCCCATGTGCCTGTGCCAAACGGTCTAGCCGGTGGATGCGCGCTGTATCATCTCCGCGGTACAGATAACTGGCGGCAAGGTGGGTCAAGCCAGGCAGGGCGGCTGTCATGCGCGGCAAATGTTTTTCTATATCTGCATTCGGTAAGGCGATGAGGATCAGTCCGTCTTGATGGTCTGCCACATCGGCCAGGGCGATCTCACATTGCCCTTTTTCAGCGCGCATCTTGCCAAGAGAGAGCAGCTCGCACAGCCGCCCATAGCCAGCGCGGTCCATTGGATAGGCGAGCAAAGAGGGTGCGTCTATTAGGTTGAGACGGCAGCCGATAATAGGGCGCATCTCGTTTTTCTTTGCTGGTCCATGCACGCGCACCACGCCAGAAAGGGTGTTATGGTCTGCAATGCCCAGCGCGTCATAGCCAAGCGCTTTAGCTTTGCGCACCAGCTCTTGTCCATGGGAGGCGCCGCGCAGGAAAGAGAAACAACTGGTGATGCCAAGTTCGATGAAGCCCGTCACCCAAACATCCCATGCATGTACCAGCGCGGCGCCTCTTCACTGCGGCCATCGCCATATACGCCGTAGCGGAAGAGCCAGTAGCGGCGGCCGGTGTCATCTTCGATGCGGTAATAATCGCGCAGGCGAGAGGCTCTGCCAGCGCGCCACCATTCCGGCGCTAAGCGTTCTGGCCCTTCCACTTTCGCAACCCGGTGCGGGCGGCGGCGCCAGACAAAGGCCTTTGGTGGGTCTTCTGGCACACCATAGGTGACTTGAATTTCCTCTGGCGGATCAAACAGACGGTGCGGGCGCAGGGCGCGCTTGGGGGCAGGCATGCGGCGCGGGGGTTGATAATCAAGCGCGCGGACCCAGCTGACAGCGCGTTCTGGTATATGACTTTCACGCAGGATAGGGCGCAGCACGCTGGCTGCGCCAAGCCGTGCGGACAACCGGTCCAGCAATTGTGCGCCATCTCCATCCAGCGCTGCTACGCCTGATAAATCGGACGCCACAGCATACAGCGGCTGCGTGCGCACGGCCTCTAAGGCAATGGTATCAAAGCCAAAGCCTGCATCCAGCGTTTCTAGTTTGTCTTTAAATAAGCGGCGGATGTGAAAGGCTGTTCGTGTGGCCCTTGAGACAGCCACATGCAGCGCCGCGCGGCCACCATCCACGCGGTAGCCTTCCAGCTTGACCGCGCGGGTGCCTTGTCCTGCCTCTTCCAATAATCGGCACAGCCGGGCGCAAAGCCCCTCCAAGACCATTTCCACTGCTTCCACATGGGCGATGGGCTCTAGCAAGGGCTGGACCACGCGCAAACGCGGGCGATGCGGCGCAGGCGATAGAGGGTCCTCGCGCACCCCTAGAGCCTGGTCCAAGCGCAGCAGGGGATGCACGCCTTCGCTTTTGGACATCGTTTTTAAATTGCCTTTGCCAAAGCGTTTGGTGAGCGCTGCGCGCGGTACATCCATCAATTGACCAACGGTCTTTAAGCCTACCCGGCGCAGCACAAGTTCTGCTGCGGGCGTGATGCGCAGCGCTGCGACAGGCAGCACAGAGAGGGCAGGGGCCAACTCTTCATTAGAGACGATTGACCGTGCAGGCCCATAGCGCGCCAGCGCCCAGGCTGCGCCGCGTGTTGGTGCCAGCGACGTGCGTACTTTGAGCTTTAGGCGTTTAAGGCGCGCTTCAATCTGCCCGAGCATGGCCGCTTCTCCGCCGAACAAATGTGCGCAGCCGCTTGCATCGATCAGCAAACCGTCCGCGCCATCCACGCTCACCCAAGGCGACCAGCGTCGGCACCAGGCAGCCAGACGCCGTAAGGCTACGCTATCGCCGCCCGGGTCAGCGTTATAGGTCAGCAGCTGCGGTACCAGCGTTTTTGCGTCCACCACACGCTGATTGCGGCGCAGGCCTTCCGCCAAAGCAGCAGGCGTTAAATCATAAATCACTGGGCCATGTTGGCCCTCCAAAGTTAAGGCTGCCGGCGTATCTATGTTGTCATCCTGCGTTTTTAAGAACCGATCCATCGGCCAGTGGGGCAGCCAAATGGAGATGATGTGCCTCTCGCTCATAATTCACAGTCCAGATCGAAGGTTGACGGGTGCGCGCTTTAAACAAATCAAGCCGCCAAGTCGGCGCGCCTGGCGCGCCCGGGTCATCATCATGGGGTTTGCTGGGCGCGCTTTGCACCTGCCAGCGTTCATGCGCGCCTGA
Source organism: Pseudomonadota bacterium (assembly GCA_039814715.1). Lineage (GTDB taxonomy): Bacteria > Pseudomonadota > Alphaproteobacteria > Sphingomonadales > CAKZYD01 > CAKZYD01. Next base: position 65,424 of record JBCCAR010000004.1, on the reverse strand, counting down.
GGCCGCGCGCTCCTGGCCATAGCGCAGCAAAAAACACGGTGTTTTGCCGATTTGCGCTGCCCGCTGCAGGCGCTTGGTGGCGGTGAAATTCAGCGCTTTGGGTATCCCCCAAATCTCGCCAATTACCGCCGAGACCGCGCCAGATAACAGCGCTTCCTCCATCGCCCACAGCATATCTACCGCCGTTTTGGCCTGAATTAAAACAAAGCGCGCTGCTAGGTCTGGCTCCTGCTGAAGGCCCGGCAGATAGGGGCGCCCGGCTTCCAGAGCCGTTACCGCGTCTTGCACCCAGAGCATAAGCGGGCGTTCTTGTCCATTGCAGCGCGTAGAGGCCCAGGCAAAGCTACTGCCTGCGCCATCGCGGGCTTGATGGATCAGGCATTCGCTCAAGGCATGAGGTGCTTTAAGTTTAGGCAAAGCTGCCGTGTGCCCGGCTTTATGCGCTAGGGTCTGCGCGCGCACCAAAGCAAGCGCATCCTCACCATTTTCCACCAGCTTAAGCTGCATGAACCACCATCCATGCGCCAAGGTCTTCGCTCAGCGACTCACATGTTCTTATTTTGTTCTATAGTGGCGAAGATAAAAAAAGAGTCAAGATAGAGCTGCCTTTTTGCTGAGGCTGGATCAGCGTTTGCGCACGATGGTCATCTCATTGAGCAGGCGTTCTGCTTTATCCACCTTCTCCATCACCCACAGCATATAGCGCGTATCTACATGGATGGTGCGTGTTGTGCGGGCGTCAAAATCCCAATCGGAGTTCACGCTTTCAATTGTGCCATCAAAGAGCAGTCCCACCAAATGGCCATGACGGTTGAAGGTTGCTGAGCCCGAGTTGCCGCCAGTGGAGTCCAGGTCCGTGAGGAAATTCACGGGCACGGACCCAATCGACTTTAACGCATAGGGCCCGTAATCTGCCTCGCTGATGAGGTCTAATTGCTTTTTCGGAGCGTTAAAGGGCGCTGCGCCGCTATCTTTGGCTAGTATCCCTTCGAGCCGGGTAAAGGGCTCGTAAATCAAGCCATCTTTCGGCGAGCCGCCGAGCACGGTTCCATAGGTCACTCTGAGGGTCGAGTTTGCGTCTGGGTAGACAGCCTCTCCGCTTTCATTTTTCCAGGCAATTAACGCTTCCATGTATTGCGCGCGCTCTCGCTGCAAGGCCCCGGCGCGGTCTTTTTTCGCGCGTTCCTTTGCCATGTTTGAAGGGTAGAGCGCCACAGCCAGTTTGATAAAGGGATCCTCACTGGTTTCAAATTGGGAGGCATCGGCTTCCATCCAGCCAAGACGAGTGTCAAGCTGATTGAGCTGGGTATCTTCATAGAGCGGGCTTAAAAGTGCCGCGATCTCATCCTTGTTGGCGCCGGGCGTCAGGCCAAGTGCGGTATCAAAAGCCGCGTTTCTGATGGTGGCGGGCTGTGCAAGATAGCGCTCCAAAAGCGCCGCCCACAAAGCCTTGTCGACGCTGTTTTCATAGCGGCGCTCTATGGCTTCAAGGCCCTGTTTAATGAAGGCCAGGTCACGCTCTTGAAAGCCAGCCTCGCGTTCGCCGTCCGGTTTCCCGCGTTCTTTTGCAAGCCGATACAGCGTCTTGGCCGCGCTGAGGAGCCGGCCACTTTGCGCATAGCCATCCCAGAAGGCTTGCTTATCAGCAGCCACGTCCATGTCGATCAAGGTGTCGAGCTGTTTGACCGCTTCAAGGTATGGCGCTCTTGCAGTTTCTGCCTTCGCCCAAGCGTCAAACGCTGCTTCTTGATCCGCACGCCTTTCAGCTAAGCGGGTGCGGCGAGCCCCTTCAATCTGGCCCTTGCGGTTCTTGGAATAATTGTTCAACCCAGCGAGCAAGCTTGCATATTTGACATGGGCGTCACTTCCCTCAGGAGCTGCGCTTTCAATTGTGGCAATGCGAAGATCAGCCAAGTCAATCCATGTGGGGTAGGACCAGCTGAAGACATGTTTGATTTCGGCAAGGCGGCGATACCGCTGGGTTCGGCCAGGATAGCCAGCTGCCATCACGAAATCGCCATCATCCAGCCCGCCGGCGGACACCTTTAGAACATGCTTCGGCTTGAAGGGAACATTTGCTGTATCGAACAGCGCTGGCGCTCCCCCTGGGGCCACATAGGCGCGGTAGAAGGCAAAATCGCCCGTATGGCGCGGCCATTGCCAGTTATCAATGTCGCCGCCGTACTTGCCGATCGCATCAGCTGGCGCATAGACCAGGCGGACATCTTGAATTTCAAGACGCTTGATCAGCTTGTAGGAAGAGCCGCCGTAGAACGCGCTGACTTGGCATCGATGGCCTGGATCGCTTTCGCAGTCTTTGATGATTGATTTTTTCGCAGTTTCAATGGCTTCATAACGTTCTAAGCCATTCAAGCTGGAGACTTCAGGCGTGAGAATTTGGTCTGAGACATCCGAGAACTGTGTTGTGACATAGACGCGAGACCCAGGCGCCGCGGGGACTTCATCTTGTAAGGTCTGGGCGAAAAACCCATTTTCCAGATAGTTGTTCTCAGCCGTCGAATTGTATTGAACCGAGCCGCGCGCGCAGTGATGATTGGTCACAATCAGCCCCGTTTCAGACACGAAGGAGGCGCTGCAGCCGCCCAGTGAAATCACCGCGCCCATAGGAAAAGCTGTTAGGTCTGTCAGCGCAGCCGGTTTTAGTTTCAGCCCTGTTTTACGCAGATCGCGGGCGATATCGGGCAGTTGCTGGGGCGTCCACATGCCCTCTTTTGCGGCGGCTGTGTTGGTCAAAGATAAGCTTAAACAAAACGCAGTCGTTGCTTTAATGAGTGATTTCATTTGTGTGTCCTTGCGGTCTGTCGAGAGTAGCCTAAGCACTTTATCCTAAAGGGATCTTCTAACCTGGTCACGGCTGAATTTTGGTATGCGTCGATGCTTCTGCGCATAAGAACCGCCAAAGCCTGAACCATCAAAACACAGCCAAAATGCGCTATCCACGCTTGTGCATGTTATAATATAACGATATGACACGCTCTCACACGTTTTTTTTTGGAGGGGCTATGCCTCTTTCTTTTTCAGCTGCGCCAAAGCGCGGGTTTTTTGATGGTATGGCTATAGGCCTCTCGGGCCTATGCTTGATCCATTGCCTTGCTCTGCCGCTGATGCTCGTGGCCTTGCCCAACCTCAGTATAGCCCGTCACTGGCCGGAAGAGCTGCACCTGATTGCTGCGGTGCTCGCCGCCTTTGCTTGTTGCGCAGCCATCGTTCCGCGATGGCCCGCTTTGAAGAAACGTCAAAAAGTCAGCATTGGCGTCTTCGCTATAATGGGGCTCTTATGCCTGTTCGGCGCGATGACAATTTCTGATCACCTTGGCGAAACACTTGTCACCGTGGTTGGCAGCGCATTCTTAATTGTCGCTCATATTCAAAACCTGCGCGCTTAATTGAGCCTTAACTGACCGTCGGCGATTTGGTAAAAGACGCCCGTTTCTTCATGGCCGGTGAGCGTCAGTGTTCCTTCGATAACGATTGGGTCCCAGATCTGCGTTTGGATCGGAATGGTCGTGCGCACCTCAATGAACTGGTTTGGCCCTGCATGCAGATGGAATGGGCAGCCTGGCGGATAGCCAAGCAAGACAAAGTGACGCTGTTCCTGGCCGTTCTCCAGCGGCATCATCCAGCCAGCCACTTTGATGTTTGTGCCTTCGATTGCTTTAACCTCATCGCTGAATTTAGGCTTTGAGACAATGTAGCCTTCTTCATCTGTACGTTGAAGTTCCACTGTCGTCTCAAGGGTCTGCCAGGACACACCGCCCAGCGGCGTATCAGCCGGTTGCCAAATCTGTTCCAAGCTTGGTGGAACAGGTGTTTCCTCAAAGGCATGTGCAGGCGCGCTTATGCTGAGGCAGAGTATTGCCATGCCAAAGACTAAGTTGAGGTTCAGCATCGAGACTTCCGGTCTTTCTCTACGCAAGGGCACGCTCTAGCGGTGTATGCGCGGCTTTTATCGCGGCCGGCAGCGCCGCCAACGCGCCAATGCAAATGATCGCGATCAAAACTATAGCTTCTCCGGGCGATGTCACGAAAGGTGAAAAACCACTATCGGCGAGAGAGGTTATGCCAGACCAGAGACGCCACAAACATAGCCGTGCGATGAGCCAAGCGCACAAAGCGCCAAAGATGGCGGTTAAAACACCCTCCAATAAAAGCAGAGAGAAAATGTGCCGCGGCTGCGCCCCAAGCAGCCGGTACAATGCCACATCCGTTTCGCGGCCCTCTAGCGCTGACCACAGTGAGGCAAAAATAGCAAAGCCCCCTAGCATCGCAAGCGCGGTCGTGACGATGCGCGCCACATCGCCGGTGGCGCCAAACAAGCTCAATAGACGCGCTGTTTCATAAGCGGGGACGGCGGCCATGAGCTGTGTCTGTGCGTTGATCTTTTGGGGCAGTTGCACGGCCGCTAGGGGGGACGCATAGCGTATCAGCAAGGCGGTCACCTCCGGCGGCCGGTTGTCTTCTGAGGCATGATCTTCATCATCATGGTCTTCATGGTCTTCATGGTCTTCATGGTTGTCGTGGTGATCCTCTGCCTCAATACCATGCGCGTCCCAAACAGCGTCTAGCGAGGTGACGATGAGCCGGTCTATGACGCTGCCGGTTGGCTGTAAAATAGCGCTTACCGTGAGAGGATGCGCGTCATGCGCACCTGCGCCATCGCCCGCTAAACCATGCGTGACGGCAAAGTGTTGACCAACGCTGATACCCAGCGTTCGGGCGGCCGCAGCGCCAACAACCGCATGCTCTTCTTCGATGTTAACCGACCCGGTAGATGCCTTTGCTTGGTACAGAGATAGATAGGCCAGACGCGTTCCCACAACGCGAAACCCGCGGAACCGGTCGCCTACCGCGATCGGGATTGCATCGGCCACAAGCGGGTCTTTGCCCAGCTTTCTGGCAGCCTCTAGCGGGATATTGCCAGTTGGTACGTCCACATGAAAAAGGGACGATAAGATCACTTGTAGCGGCGATCCTTTTGCGCTGACCACGAGATCAATGCCTGCCATATCGCGGTCAAAACGCTCTCGCACATGGGTTGATAAACTCGCCAGGGTTAACAAGAGAGCGCCGGTGAAGGCGATGAGCAATGTGTTGAGCGTTACTGGCATCGGGCGATCTATCATATGGGCGAGCGCCAGGCGGATCATTGTGATTGTCCTTGCGGCAGCGCCACCTTATGCGCAAAGCGGTCAGTGATTGCAGGATCATGCGTTGAAACAACCAAGGTGAGCTGTTGTTGGTCAGCTTGCTCAAACAAGATGTCCATGACTGTATTGCGCCACACTGTATCTAAGGAAGCTGTTGGCTCATCCGCGATCAGCAGCTTTGGCCTGGCGACAAGGGCGCGGGCAATGGCGGCGCGCTGGGCCTCACCGCGGCTAAGCTGCCGTGGTTTCGCGTTATGATATTTTGCTAACCCCAAGCGATTTAAAAGCCCATGCGCAAAATCAATGTCTTGTTGTTTGCCAGCCATGCGCAGCGCCAAAGCGAGATTGCCGCCAACCGTCAAGGCTGATGCCAGACCAAGATTTTGGAATACGACGCCCATTTGGTCTGCACGGCGCTTGTCACGGCCAGCCGCCGAGAGGCTTGAGAGTGCCTCTCCTAGAAAGGAAATGCGGCCTCGCTCTGGCCTTAGGATACCGCAGATGAGGCCGAGCAATGTGTACTTGCCCGCGCCTGACGGCCCGACCACTGCATGATGGGCGCCCGGTTCAACCTGCATGTTGAAATCACTCAAGATACTGCGTCCGCCGCGCGATATAGTGATGTGATCAAGTGTCAGTATTTCCATCTCAAGTCTCGCTTTTGATCCTTGATGAGTGAATGAGCGTTATCTTATAACGCTAAGGTTTAGGGGAAACGAGCAATAAACGCAGCTTAGCTTGGCGGCGTGTCTTTGTCATAGCGCGGCATGAGAAATGTAGAGGCTGCAGCAAAACTGGCGATGATGGCGAGGACAAGCAAGGCCTGGCTATAGTCTCCATTGCGGTCATACAGCACGCCCAGCAGCAATGGTCCGTTTGCTGCGCCTACTGTAAAGGCTGAAAATAGGGCCCCGTATGTCAAACCGAAGGCCTCGCGCGGGAAGTATCGGCTCACCAGATAGGCGATGATGTCAATCTCCGCGCCTTGGGCTAGGCCAAAGGCCAGGGCGGCGAACAAAAAGGCCGCCTCTCCAGAGCCGTGCCTGAGCACCAAGAAGGCAATGATGGGCCCTAAAAAGAGGAAAAACACCACCCGCGGAGCGAATAGCCTGTCCAACAGGAAGCCAACGCCGATGCGCCCCACGATCACCGAAACGCCGATTGCAGCAGCAAAGCCAGCGGCGGTTTGCGGGCTCACGCCGCGATCCTGCAAAATCGAGACAAAGTGAATAATTGCGCCAATTAAAAACATTCCGGATAAGACGGAGAAAGCCACAAGCACCCAGAATGCACGGCCAAAAGGCAGTTTTGGGTTTGTCGCTCGTTTGGCGCTACCCGTCTGCGCCCCGTGATCTTTGGGCTTTAGAAGCAAGAAGGAGAGCGGGAGCGAGATACCCATGATGCTGCCGGCTAAAATCAAGATAGCGCTCTGCCAAGAATAAGTCGATATAAGCCATTGGATTATGGGCGGTAGGATGGCGGCGCCGACGCCCGTTCCCACTAGAGCCAGCCCGAGAGCAAGGCCGCGCTGGCGATCAAACCAAGAGACGATGATGCGGCTATAGCTGACTGGCAATGTGCCGCCGCCAGCAAAGGCCATGAGGGCAAAGATGGCATAAAAATGCAGCTTGCTGGCGCTCACAAAAGCGAGGCTGCCATAGGCCAGAGCGAACAAAGCTGTCGATATGAGAATGATCAACCGCGCGCCAATCCGGTCAATTAAGAGACCGTAGATGAGCCCTGAGACGATGATGGCGTAGTTAAACACAGTGAGCGCTAGAGACAGCTCCCCGCGGCTCCAGCCAAAGTCCTGCGCAAATTGCGGCGCAAACAGCCCGAAGGAATAGATGACCAAGGTTCCCACGCTAAAAAACGTGCCGGCAAAGCCGCCCAGAGCAGCAGGCCAACCCTGGGCAAGTTCACTCTGGCTTCGGTGTGGATGGGCGATCGAATGCGGCCTTAAAGATAGGTCATGATGGCGCCCATAGGCGCGCCCATGTTCAGCAGATTAACCTGCTTGCGCTTGATTTTCATCGCGCCCGCATCGCGCACGAAGTCGTGGTAATAGGTGCCGCAATACCAGTTCATCTCTTGATAAAAGATGCTTGCCATGAAGGGCGTTTGCGTGCGGCACGTATCGCCGTTTTGGCTAATGATTTGGCAATCGGACATCATCCGCATGGAGCGAATGGGGTATTCCATGGACGGGGATTTGGGGTGGCCGAAGTTCTCTAGCCTGATCCGCATGAGGGCCTTTGTGTCATACATGATCATGTCATAGGTGCTGGGGTCGCACTGCGCTTCATCCAGCGGCATGAAGTATACGCCGTCATCGGTGAACAGATCGATCCAAGGCGCAAAATCATGCGCGTTGAGATGGCGCAGCTCTGCTTTGATAAAGCGTTCGACTGCGTCTGTTTCAAAGGCTTGCGCTGTCATGCCTCAGCGTCCTTTGTCATGTAATCCAGCCAGGCCTTATATTGGTTGCGGAACACCAAATCACTGGTGCCCACGCCGACTGTTTTGCGGACTTGTACCTGGTCATCATCTTCAAAGCGGCTGAAATCAACCCAATCGTTCAGCTCTGATTGAAGGCCGCGCTGCATACGGAAATAGCAATCCAGGTCATCTGGCCCGACCATGGACCCGGGCGCATTGATCAGCCTTGAATAAAGCAGCGTCCGTGCCAGCAGCTCTTTAGGCGCGCCAACCAGCCGGAACACCCAGGTTTCGATAATCGTTTCATCCACAGACACCGGCCGCACAACGCGGATGGATTGGACACCGTCGCGTACGGCAAGCGAGGGGTACACGGTGGTGTTGTGCCGGTTAAAGGAGAGGATGTCTTTCATCCGCGCCTCGCCATAGGCCTGCGTCATGGCCTCAATATACGCTGGCGGCAGATTATAATGACTGAAGATGCTTTTCTCGCCGCCCATATAGTTGTGGCCGTGAGGAAGCGCGCTTTGACCCATTGTGTCGAAAAAATCATAGGAGCCGCCAAAGGGGTGGATGACGTCCGCCTCAGGCGGCCTAGGGGCGTCCTCGCCTAGGCGATCCATATAGGCCTGTACCGCTTCTCCCGTTGCTGCGTGCGCCACCATGGGGTGCATCGCATCCACTAAGTTTTCAACGAAGTTTTTCCAGTTCGATGGCTGCACAAACCGGTTGCTGACTTTCCCCACCACTTCGATCCGGCCTTCTGGGGAGCGGTCCGTTAGGTTATCAATCGTGGCTTTGGTCTCGCCCAGAAAGGTTTCAAGATCGGGCCCGTCTGGGCTTAAGCTGGCGAAATAAAAACCGCGATACGCGTTCACGCGGTGAATAAGACGCAGCTGGTGGCAGGGTTTGGATTGCAGCGCTGATGTGCCTTGATAGCCCTTGGGGTGGGGCGCGCCAGCGAGGGCGCCATTGGTGCGGTAGCTCCAGCCATGGTAAGGGCAGCGAAAGCCGCGCACGTTGCCATGGGCCTTCTGTACTAGCTTCACGCCCCGGTGACCGCAGCGGTTTAACAGAACATTGATTTCGCCGGTGCCGCGGTCGCGCACCATGATGACCGGCTGCTTGCCGACCGTTGTGGTTATGAAATCACCAGGGTTCGGGACCATGCTGTCATGGCCAACAAATATCCAAGCCGTGCCCCAAATACGCTCCAGTTCCAACGCGAACACGTCCGGATCGGTATAGACGCGCCGATGTACCCGTGTTGGTTCGATTAGCGCGCGAATGTCGCCAGATGATAACATTGCAGCTCCCCTCCCATGCCAACCCTAAAAGAAGAGCAGCGCAAAGGAAAGTCAGGAGCGTTTTGCCCTTCTATCAGATGCCGATGGTTTGAATAAGAATGATGACGCCGCCTGCAACGGCGAGCCCGGCCAGGACCTTGAGCGGGTTGGCTTTAGCTTGTGGGTCGGGGCCAGTATGGGCCGTTTTGACATCGCGCTTGCCTGTGATCATGGCGCTCACCAGGTCTGTCGTCAGCGCGAGCGCATAATAGGCGAGCGCCGTTAAGTGCAGAATAATGAGCCCTAAAATCACATTGAAACTGAGTTCATGAAGATCAGCAATGTCTCGGCCGGTATCAAAACTAATAAAGCGAGCCAGTGGGCCTGACTCAAGCCCGTCCACATCGATGGCGAAAAGCCCGGTAGAGACTTGGAAGGTGACCGCTGCCAGCATGGCGATGACCGCAAGGGACGCAAGCGGGTTATGGCCCCCTTGTGGGTAATAGGTTTCAGCACGCAGCTCGGGCAAATACCCTAATATCTGTTTCGGCTTAATCGGGAGCTTTGAAAACCGCGCCGTTGAGGGGCCAAAAAAACCCCAGAAAATGCGGTAAACAATAAGGCCGAGTACCGCCAAGCCGAGCTTGCGGTGCAGCTCCATATCGCCCTGGTCAGCTGTCCACCACATCAAGGCAATTAAGATTGCCAGTGACCAGTGGAACAGCCTTAAGGACCAATCCCAGATGCGATGCGTCTGGTATTCTTCAGACATGGACGTGTTTTAATCGTCCAAGCGGAAGTTATCATGGCAAGCACCGCATGTGCCGCCTGTGGCGCGGAAGGCTGCCGTAACAGCGGCTGCATCGCCCGTATTAGACGCAACAACTAAGGCCGCTGCAGCCGTTTGGAAGTTTCCGACTTTTAAGGCGAAATCTTCTGGCTTTTCCCAAATCGCGGACAGTGCCTCGGTCTTAACACCAGATTCTGGGCCTGTGCCAGCAGGAAACCAGCTGCCCATGTCTTGGGTGATTTCTGGCACGCTCGCAGCAGCTGGCTGAATGATGCTCATGTCAGGATTGCCTGAGCGCAGTTGGTCGCTAATGGCTTTAAAGGCCTTGCCGAGCTCCTTAAAGCCAGCTTGGCGCGCTTCAATTTGCGCTTTCACGGTCATGCCGTTGGCCAAAGTCTCGGGCGCTGCGCTTTCAGATGCAACGCTGTTTGGTGCCTCTGCAGCTTCTTCGCCGCACGCTGCTAGCGCAAACATTGCTGCACACGCGATGGGCATGATGAAAAATTTGGACGTCACACGGCCTCTCCTTTTAACCACTTCACTAGAGAGGATATGCACTGGATCACCAAGGAAGCAAGCGCCGATCGCGCGAAGGTATTTTTCGCCATAAGGCCGATGCCTGCGCGGTATGGATACTCAGTGATTTTAGCTGCCAGAAAAGCGTGGGTCCAGCATGGGGCCGAGCCTGCGCCCAGCAAGAATATGCACGTGCAAATGCGGTACTTCCTGATGGGCGTCATGGCCCGCGTTGGCGAGCAAACGATAGCCATTGTCTTCCACGCCCATGTCCTTCGCGACCTTTCCAACGGCGCGAATAAAGCCGGTGATGAGCTCGGCGGGTGCATACTCTGAGAAGTCGGCAAAAGAGACGTATTTGCCTTTGGGGACCACCAAAACATGCAGTGGGGCCTGGGCATTAATGTCATGAAAGGCGTAGGCATAGTCGTCGTCATAGACTTTCTTCGACGGAATTTCGCCGCGCAGAATTTTGGCAAAAATATTGTCGTCATCATAGGTAGACCGGGCCGGAACGGACATGGCGCTACTCCTTTCGACTGGCTTTTTCTTCAAGGCCGCCGACACCGTGGCGCGCATTCAGCACCGCGGCTACATCGCTGGCGGACATGTCGAGCGATTTGAGTAAAACGAGGAGATGAAACAGCAGGTCAGCCGCTTCCTCTGCCACCTGATCGCGCGGCTGCGCAGCCGCCGCCAGCGCTGTCTCGACCGCCTCTTCCCCCACTTTTTGCGCGATTTTGAGCGTCCCTTTATGCAGCATTTTCGCCACATAAGACGTGCTTGGATCGCCTGCGCGCGCGCGCTCCTCGATGATCGCTTCCAGCTGCTGAAGGGCCGCGCCTAAGTCCGCCATGTTAAAGCCTTACCGTCAAACCAGCACCGCGCATGTATTCTTTTGTTTGCGCGATGGTATAGGTGCCAAAGTGAAAAATTGAGGCCGCGAGGACAGCATCCGCCTTGCCCAGCGTTACCCCTTCAACCATATGATCGAGCGTGCCAACACCGCCTGAGGCGATCACTGGGATTGGAACCGCTTGAGAAATGGCGCGCGTCAAATCGCAATCAAAGCCGACTTTTGTGCCGTCTCTATCCATGGAGGTGAGCAGGATTTCTCCAGCGCCTATGCTGGCGGCTTGCTTGGCATAATCAACGGCGTCAATGCCCGTCGCCTCGCGCCCGCCATGTGTGAAAATTTCCCACCGGCCTGGCGCGACTGCCTTTGCGTCAACGGCGATGACAATGCACTGGCTTCCGAATTTGTTTGCAAGCTCGCTGATAAGCTCTGGGCGTTTAACCGCCGCTGTCATCACACTTGCTTTATCGGCCCCGGCGTGCAGCAATTTGCGGACATCCTCCTGCGTGCGCACGCCCCCGCCGACGGTGAGCGGCATGAAGCAGGCTTCCGCTGTGCGCGTGACAACGTCTAATAGGGTATCACGCATTTCATGGCTTGCTGTGATATCGAGAAAGCAAAGCTCGTCTGCGCCAGCTGCATCATAGACCTTGGCTTGCTCGACAGGATCGCCAGCGTCCACTAAATCAACGAAATTCACGCCTTTCACGACCCGGCCGTCTTTCACGTCCAAACAGGGGATGATCCGCGTGGTCAGCATGGCATCGCTATAGCCTAGCGATGTGACAGCGCAAAGCGCAAAGTATTTGGCCAGGAGAGAGACGATAGCGCGTGCCTACATTGACGGTCCCTTCGGCCAAATCCATTACCGGTCGGAAAGCGAACGCGTGCCACTGCTAGTGCTGCACCAAGCTCTCCTGTCGCAGCGGCAGTTAAGGCCTGATTTTGCGTATGCTCTAGAAGGTGGCGGGGTCGATATCGTTGATGAAGCGACCGAAACGTGGCTGGAGGCAGTTGCGACGTTTGTCCTAGCGCGCTAGCGCCAGCGCTTCCTTGAGATCAAGCCGTCCATCATAAAGGCTGCGCCCACAGATAACGCCTTCGATGGTGCCGCAGCCAGTATCGGCCGCCTTTAAGGCCATTATGTCTGCAAGGCCCGAGACACCGCCAGAGGCGATGACGGGGACGGATGTAGACCGCGCAAGCTTGGCAGTCGCGGCCACGTTTACGCCCTCTAGCGCGCCATCGCGGTCAACATCTGTAAACAAAACGGAAGCCACGCCCACATCTTCAAAGCGCCGCGCCAGCTCAGCGACGGGCATGTCGGAGGTTTCAGCCCAGCCTTCTACAGAGACCATGCCGCCGCGTGCGTCAACGGCAACAACGATGGTGCCTGGATTTGCTTTCGCAGCGGTTTGGACAAGCACGGGGTTCTTTAAAGCTGCTGTCCCCATGACAACCCGGCTCACGCCCGCTTCTAGCCAGCCGTCAATGTCCGCGCGGGTGCGGATGCCGCCGCCCAGCTGAACCTTCAAAGTTGTGCTTTTGAGCACAGCCGAGACTGCTTCCGCATTGACCGCTTTGCCTTCAAAGGCGCCATTGAGGTCAACCATGTGAAGCCACTGCGCGCCAGCCGCTGCAAAGCGTGATGCTTGGTCGGCTGGATCATCATTAAAGATTGTGGCTTGGTCCATTTCACCTTTGAAAAGGCGAACGCATTGGCCATCTTTTAAGTCAATCGCAGGGAAGATGATCACGCGACGTCTTGGCGCTCCAAACTACCTGCGGCTGTTTCATCAATGAGCTTTGTAAAATAGAGCCCTGCCTGAAAGCCATCTTCAACATGGCGAAAGGTCTGTTTGCGCGCCCACTGCGTGTAGCCCATATCGCTGAGCATCTTTGCTGCGTCGGTGCGGTCTTCGCGGATCACTAAGTCTAGGCTTATGATACCAAACGAGTGGGCCACGTCTTCAGCGTAGCGGATTAAGCGCCGGGCCAGTCCATGGCCGCGGGCGGAGGGCATCAAAAAGAAGTTATCAAGCGTTGCAATCTCTGGTCCAATTTCAGACAAGAGGCCCGCTTGCACAATTTGGACAGCGCCAACGGGTTTGCCGCCGAGCCTTGCCAGAACGAGGCGGCGCGTGGGCGACAAGGCGACACCCGTCCAAAACGCCCGCAAGCGCTCCTGGTTTGGTTTGCCGCGCCAGCTTGATTGGCTGCCTTCTTCAATGGTTTCGAGCGTTGCGGCCACGAGCGCGTCCAAGTCAATTTCTTCAAGGCGCGTGACATGGTCGACCGACAAGTCTGATCGTAATTTTGTTGGGGGGTGTTGACTCATGCGGTCCAAATAAGAAAGTTTCCAAGAAGCCGCAACCCTACTTTTTGAGACTTTTCGGGATGGAACTGTGTGCCAAAACAGGATTGCGTTTGAATACAAGCAGTTACAGGCCCTCCGTAGTCCACTTCCGCACAAATCCTATCGCCGGGGCAGACCATGTGAAAGCTGTGGACAAAATAAAGATGGTCGCCGACGGTGATGTCTGACAGCACCGGGTGCGGCGCAATGTGACTCAGTGCGTTCCATCCCATGTGCGGGATCTTAAGGCCCGGATCGCTTGGCGTGAGGGCCTTTACGCTGCCGTCAATCCAGCCGAGGCCAGCGTGCGTGCCGTGCTCCTCACCCGTCTTTGCCATGAGCTGCATGCCCACACAAATGCCGAGAAAGGGGACCGCATCGCGGCGCGCACGCTGGGTGATGGCCTCCACCATCCCCTCAACCGCATTCAGGCCCGCCATGCAATCGCCAAACGCGCCAACGCCGGGCAGTACAATCCGGTCTGCGCGCTTTACAACGGCTGGATCACGCGTAACCTGAAGTTTGATCGCGACGCCGCGCTCACGCGCCGCGCGCTCAATGGATTTGGCCGCTGAATGTAAGTTGCCTGACCCATAGTCAATTAAGGCGACGGTGTTCATGTCCCTATTGACCGCCAAGTGACCCTTTGGTTGAGGGCACGTCGCCGCTCGCGCGCGGATCAATCGCCATAGCGGCTTTTAGTGCGCGGGCCAGGCCCTTAAAGCAGCTCTCAATTCGGTGGTGATTGTTGGTGCAATAAAGCGTTTCCACATGCAGTGTGATGCCTGCCGCTTGCGCGAAGGCTTGGAAGAACTCTTTGAAAAGCTCGGTATCAAAATCGCCGAGCTTGTCTGTGGTGAAGTCCACATTCCACACCAGATAGGGGCGCCCGGAGATATCCAGGCTGACGCGGCTCAGTGTTTCATCCATGGGGATGTAGGCGTGTCCATAGCGTGTGATGCCGCGCCGGTCGCCAAGCGCTTTGGCAATGGCTTCGCCAACCACATAGCCCGTGTCTTCCACAGTGTGGTGAAAATCAATATGCAAGTCGCCTTCTGCTTTGAGCGCAATGTCCATGAGGCCGTGCCGTGAAAGCTGTTCCAGCATGTGATCGAAAAAGACGATGCCGGTCTCAATCTCATACTCACCCGTTCCATCAACATTGACGGTGGCGGAGATTTGCGTTTCTTTCGTGCGTCGCTCAACGCTGGCTGTGCGCATGGGATATCTTTCTTCGCTAAAGCCTAGCAACCTTGCTGCGGGCGCTATATCAAAGCAAGCACATGAAAGCCATAGGACAAAACCGAGGACGCTTGTGAGTGGATTGTTAGCGCTGCTGGATGACGTGGCGGCTATTGCCAAACTAGCAGCTGCGCAACTGGATGATATTGGCGCGCAGGCGGCGAAAGCTGGCTCAAAAGCCGCAGGTGTGGTGATCGATGATGCTGCGGTCACGCCGAAATATGTGGTCGGCCTGCCAGCGGCGCGTGAACTCCCCATTGTCTATTCCATCGGCAAGGGCTCGATGGTCAATAAGTTGGTCATTTTGCTGCCAGTTTGTTTGCTGCTCAATGCCTTCGCGCCGTGGCTGCTCACGCCGCTGCTGATGATGGGCGGGTGCTATCTGTGTTTTGAGGGAGCGGAAAAGATTGTCCATGCGCTATCTTCCCGCGATGAAGAAGAGCAGGATACGCCGGCGAAGATTGTGGACGCTGCTCACCTGGAGAAAGAAAAGGTAAAGGGCGCCATCAAGACCGATTTCATTTTGTCTGCTGAAATCATGGCGATCTCGTTAGCAGCTATTGAAACCAATGTGTGGTGGGAAGAGGCGCTTATCTTAGCTGCGGTTGGCATTCTCATCACGATTGGGGTGTACGGGGCTGTTGCGGTCATTGTGAAGGCGGATGATTGGGGCCTGCTGATGAGCCAAAAAGGCCGCCTTGCAGCTACCAGAGCCTTTGGCCGCGGCATGGTTCATGTGGTGCCGTATGTACTGTATTGGCTCACAATCATCGGCACAGCTGCAATGCTTTGGGTTGGCGGCAATATTTTAGTCCATGGCGTGCACGAGCTTGGTTGGCACATGCCTGAAGAAGCGATCAAGGGCGCCGCGAAGGGCGCTGCTGATACGGTCGGTGTCGCTACTGGCGTCTTAAATTGGGTTGTGGTTGCGTTCTTAGATGCCGTTGTGGGGCTGGCCGTAGGCTTGGTTTTGGTTGGTATCTTGAGCGTTGTAGGCCGGGTGCGTGGCCATCAAAAACACGCTTAGTGGGCCGCGCCCAGGCACATTTATGCTATTTATTCTATCAACATTAGCCTTGTTTTTATGTTTAAATTCCATGTTTAAATAAAGCGCTGCGGCGGTTTGGTGAGACTGTTTTATGACTGTGTGTTTAAAAATGAAGCCTGTTGCTGGAATGGCTGCGGCCTGTGTCCTGCTGGCGGGCTGCGGTGGCTCTGGCGATAATTCCTTCGGCGGCAATCCACTGCCTGGTCAACCTACTCAGAATCAATCGCTCGATAACCTGGCCGTCTCCCAGACGTTTCAGACGACCTCTGGCACAATCGTTGGTGATTTGGCGGTTGGAACAGGCGCACCGCTGAGTTTCAACACAGCCCAGTCGGGTTTCGGGTCTCAAGTTGAGCTGCAATACAATGCCTCAAACGATAGCTACACGGTGCGCATTAACCAAGGGGGGCTGTCCCGGACAGAGACATTTCGTCCATCCGATATTGATGCTGCATTGTCGGATCAAACGTTTACGGCATATGCGCGCGGCGACCAGTTGCTTGGCCTTTTAACGCCCAATAACCCCATAACGCCGCTTAGCTTTGTTGGCTATGGCGCTTGGCAAGATGTTCGCGATCAGGGCTCATCCGTCCGGTTTGAAACGGCCTTCTTCACATATGGGATTCGCACGGCCGCGAACGACATTCCAGTCACTGGCCCGATTACCTACAACGGCATTGTTGATGGCTTTTGGAACCCTGGAGACGGCCTGCGTGTGTTGGGGGGCACCGTCAGTTTTACCGCCGATTTCCCCAACGACCGTATTAACGGAACGTTCGACATGGTTGGCGAGTCCATCACATCGACGAATATCCGACCCTTTGGTATTTTCGACGCAGTTGGAACCATCTCTAGCGGCCAAAATGAGTTTTCAGGCACGCTTCAAAACCGTGTGTCGGCGACCAATACCGGCTTTTTCGATGGCGCGTTTTTCGGGCCGGACGCGGTCGAGATCGGCGGCACATTTCGCTTGACCGGGTTTGGCCAAGCGGTCGGTGTGTTTGTGGGTAGCAGCAACTGAGGTGTTTGCGCTCTCTGTTTGCCGCTTTGCTGTTATCTGTTAGCAATGCCGGTAGCTCAGCTGCGCAAGATGGCACCGTCTTAGCGCAAGATGTGTCGACGCAGCAGTTGCTCGCCTTGGCTAAAACCCTCATCGATAGCGGCCAGCCGCGCGCAGCTCAGTCCATCCTTTCGCAGCTTCAACCAGCTGGTGCCAATGCGATTGAACGCCAATTTTTATTAGCACTTGCTGCTGAAAAGCTGTTTTTGCCTAAGGAGGCAATTGCTCTGCTGCGCGGTATTCTGGTCGACTACCCGGATTTGACCCGCGTTCGGCTTGAGCTTGGTCGGTTGTTGTTTGAAACGCAGCAGTTTACCGCTGCGCGGTATCATTTTGACTTGGCCTTGTCGCAGGCACCGCCCGGCCCAGTGAGCGATAACGTGAGAGCCTTTCTGCGCGAAATACAAACCCGCCGCGGGTGGAGCGCGTCTCTAAATGTCAGCATTGTGCCTGATAGCAATGCAAATGCAGCGCCTGCATCTGACACGGTCGAGCTCTTTGGCCTGCCTTTTGAACTCTCGGATGAAGCGCGCGCGCAATCGCAATTTGGCCTGGCGCTTGGCGGAAGTCTTGGCTTTGCGCATAGGCTCCGCGATAAAACCCAGCTCAATGCGTTGGTAAGGGGCAATTATGTGGCCTACCGCCGCTCGGCCTTTGATGACGCCAGCATTGAATTCGCGCCATCCGTGGACCTACTGCGCTCCTTTGGCGTTATTCGCATAGAACCAAGCGTTTTCTCGCGCTGGTTCGGCCAGCAACGCTTTAATGCTGGCGGGGGTTTACGCCTGAGTTTGCGCCAGCGCCTAAGCGCTAAGATGACCGGTCTTTATTTCGCTAGCGTGCGCCATGCGGACTACCGGTTTAACGCGTTAGATGGTCAGTCTTATCAGCTGGGCGCCCGTTTGACGCGCGCGTTATCTAGCGCGGTATTCGCAAACGCTGGCCTCACCTACACGTTCAATACCGCGCGCGACACATTCTTTGAATATCAAGCATTGGGCTTTCGTGGCGGCATTGGCCGGGAATTTTCCAAGGGTGTCACGTTCTCGCTGCAAGCCGATATTCGCCCCGCTCTTTACCGGGATGT
Source organism: Pseudomonadota bacterium (assembly GCA_039814715.1). GTDB lineage: Bacteria > Pseudomonadota > Alphaproteobacteria > Sphingomonadales > CAKZYD01 > CAKZYD01. Next base: position 47,576 of record JBCCAR010000004.1, on the reverse strand, counting down.
GCCCAGTATTTTTGGCCGCCGCCGCAAGGACCTGTTTACGCGCGCAGCTTTTGCGTTGACCAAGCGCGATTGGGCCCTTTTCGGCTTTGCGCCGGTTTTCCGCTATATCTACGCTCGCAATATCTCCTCCATTGAGCTCTACCGCTACAGCCGCCACCGCGGCGAGTTGGGCTTTACCCGGGCCTTCTAAGGCTCTAGAGCGGCGCGATGCTCTATGCCGCGCTGTTTGTCGCTGGGTTTGTGACCTGGACCATCTCCACCTTGTCTGGCGGCGGCGGAGCTATGACGCTGGTGCCGGTCATCTCTTTCGTTATGGGCGCGCAGGCGGTGGCGCCTGTTGTGACAGTTGCTATGGTCGTCGGCAGCCTGGGGCGCTTTGCTATATTCCGCGCGCATATTGATTGGCGCATCGTACGCTGGGCGCTGCCTGGTGCTATCGCAGGCGCCGCACTTGGCGGCTTTCTTTTCTCTGTTCTGCCCGTAGATTGGCTGCAGCTTGCTCTTGGCCTATTTTTGATTTCAACCGTGGTACAGGAGTATTTCGGCCAGTCACATACGCGGTTGGAGGTGAGGCCATGGTTTTTTGCGCCGGTTTACTTCTGTGTCGCTGGTCTCAGCGCCGTCATGGGCGCGATTGGCCCGGTCATGAACGTCCTGTTTTTGAATGCCGGCATTTTAAAAGAGCGCATGGTTGGCACCAAGACGGCGATTTCACTGCCCATGCAATTGACGAAGCTGATCAGCTATTTCGCCTTTGGCGTCTTGTCACCAGAATATGCAATAGCCGGGCTGGTTGTTGGTATCGGCGCGTCGCTATCAAACGGTCTGTCACGGCGGATTTTAGCGGGAATGTCGGACACGCGCTTTCGCTATATCACCATAGCTTTCATGGTGCTGGCTGGCCTTGCCATGGCGTGGAAGCAGCGCGCTTTGATCTTGTAAAAAAGCCGCTCGGCGTCGGCCCTTCAACCTCTTGATCGGCTGGGCGGAGCGCGCTTCCTCTCGCGGGCTCCAACGACCAGCTGCGGTCTTAATCTCCTGGCTCAAAAAGCTATCGCGTTTGGCATTGTGCACGCACATGGAGATAGGGCCATCGCGGGTCATCGTCATGAAGATGCAAGTCTCGCAGCGCTCTTTATCCAGCTGCTGCGCGTCCATGAAATTGTGGATATAAAAGGTGAGCTTGTGCAGCCGCCCGCCGCTGCGCAAAAGGCCACGTTTCAAAGCCCAAGCCTTACGCATGGCATAGCGCAATGCGCGCCAGGTCAGGGGTATATTTTGAGCGAAGAGTTTTGTACCGGCGAGTATGGAGGTGAGTGGTTTGTACCGATCAAATTGAACACTGGCTCCGGCTGCAAAAAGATCGGCGAACAGGGTATCATCATCAAAAATAGGCGCGGTGAGACCGCCGCTGGCAATGAGGCCAGCGTAGCGATTGCACTCGCTATGGCCAACGACTGGGCTATCAAAGCTTAGGTTATGGTTTGCACCGTCTGAAATAGCCTGAATGATGCGGTCCTGTGTGATGGCCTTGCCCCTTTGGCGCAAGACGCCGCGGCCCGTGTCAGCCTGCATTTGAAAACTTGCCAAGTGCACTTGATGCGCGCGCTGGGCAAAAAAGCGCGCCAGCATGGGCACGTCTTCAACATTCCCGTCAAACACAGTCGTATTGAAGAGGATGTGAAGGCCAAGGCCGTCTGCACGGGTGATATAGGCTTCGCGCAGAGTGTTGAGTGCGCTTTCGCTTTCATAGCCTTTGCGTTGCTGGGTCATATCAATATGGAAGGCGACATCTTTTAGGCCTGCGCCACGCAGCTGCATGAGCAGTGACCGGGTGGCTTTAATACCGTTGGTGAAGAGGGCAGGGCGCATGTTCTTGGCTGCAATCCGCGCCACGATTGCTTCAAGCTCTTTTGGATTACGCAAGGTCGGGTCGCCGCCAGTGACTTGTACGTTTGTCCCGTCGCCATAATGCGCGTGGATCAAATCAATACGCCTGAAGACCTCTTCTAGCGGCAGGTCTTTCACCGCTTCTGATAGGTCGGACAGGTAGCAGAGCGTGCAGTCTAAGTTGCAGCGCTGCGTGATCTCAAGGGCGACGCAGCCGATGGCCCAGTGCACGCCTGCTGTTTGCCCCGGCACCATCCACCCATGCTCTTTTAGCGCATTAGCGAGCCGCGCCTTTTTGTCTTCTCCTTGCGGCGGCAAGCTTGCGGCCGGCCAAGTTTCAATGGCTTGTGGTGAGAGGGCAGGCTTGCGGTTCTTCTCAGGCGGATACATGGGGCCTCTCAATAGATGGCGTGTGATATACAGCATTCCAAAGTGGCAGCATGACCGCACTGCCAGCGCCTGTCACCCCTGCTTCACAGGGATGTGATCACTGCGTCACCGGACGTGCACTTCTCTGTGATAAGTCGTGTTTGGCGTTTTGGCGGCGGGTTCTGCTAATCCTGTGTTCATCGACGAATACAACGCAAAAAACAGCAAAAGGAATTTATGTATGTCTCTCATTCGCGAAATCGCAATGTCCACCGCCGTCTCCGTTGCCCTGTCCTGCTTCATGGTCCCCATGGCCCAAGCAGAAAAAATGCACGATAGCGCGGCCCACGCCGAGGCTGTGCAAGCACCAGCGAAATTTGTGAAAAAATCCAAATCGATCCGCGGCGATGTCAGCATCGTGCAGCGCGGCGACAAACAGTTCGTTGTCTTTTCAGACAACTTCAAGGCGCGCTCAGGGCCAGACCTGAAGGTCTTTCTATCCCCTCATAGTGTCAAGCAAGCCACTGGCCGTAACGCTGTGAAAGGCGCCATCAAGCTCGGGGAGCTAAAAACCACCAAGGGTGGCCAGGAGTATGAAATCCCCGCGGGCATCAACCTTGCTGATTTTGGCAGCGTCCTCGTCCATTGCGAGGCCTATTCCGTGCTTTGGGGCGGCGCGAAGGTCTAGCGCTCCCTTAAAGCAGAAATTAGCCGGGCGTTCTTTAAGAAGGTCCGGCTTTTTTATGCGCTGATGGTCAGGCTGCAATTTTTGGCCACAGGTCTGTCAGCAGGTGGAGATGGCCGCGAATGTCTGACTTCTTTGCTTGCTGAAACCCGCGTTCACGCATGTCTTCAGGTGGCGCTTTAGCCAGAATGTCGGGGAGCTCAGACACATCATCATAGAGAACGCCTGCACCGTGTCCTACAAATTCAGCCACATCCGGCCGCAGGCGGGGCATTGCGACGCCTACACCAGCCGCCTGCGCTTCGGCTACAGCCATGGGCCAACCGACCGTTGGGTTGTCAATGTCTCCAGTGTAAACCAACCAACTGTGCTTTTTATACTCGGCAGGCATGTCTTCCGGGTCTAGCTGTCGGTGAAAGGACACTCTATCGCCCATCGCCTTGCTTTTCGCCCGGAGTTTCTCAATGTCGTAGCTCACGGCATATAGATTAAATGGGATTTTATGATCCATCAGCGTGGCAAGCTTTAAAAAGTCTTCCATCTTCTTCTTAGGAATGACGGCACCTGTATTCATCACGCCATCGCCGTTCTGATCCCGGTTTTCAAAAATCTCGATATTCACGACTGGCCAGCAATCAATCAACTTGCTGCCGGGTGCGCCTGCACCTAACAAGATCTCGCGCGTGAACGGAAAGGTCAGCACGCCCAAGCAATTGTCCTTGCGCGCAAGCTTGATGCCTTTGCGAACGGTCGCCTCGTGATCTAATTTTGGTGTGTTGGGAAACAATTTTTGCTTCACGATTTGCTGCAAGCCAGGCGCGCGGGCTGCCATCGCGTCGAAAGAATGAGCACGAACGGTGTAAGGGACACCAATTGCTTCTGACAATGCGTCCACAAAATCCATCTGATTGACGTAGTGTGCGTGAATAACGTCAGGCTTGAAGGCCTTGGCATGGCCAATCGCGTCTTCCAACGTGTCGATAATTGTAAATGGGTGAGACTTTGTGGGGGATTTATTGGCCGCTTTGCGGCTTAAAATCATGACCTCATTATCACGAGCGACGTGTTCGATCTCTGTCTTTATGTACGTCTGTGAAATCTGCGGGAATGAACGCACCAGATACAAGACGCGTCGTTTGCGTTGCGGGGTGTCAGTAGACATTAAGCGCGTTCCTGTTCCTGTGGACACCGACAAGTTCATACTCTTAAACGAACTAAAGAAATATTGATGATAGCGCTGGGTCTTTCCGCGATCGTTGATGAGTAACGCAAGGGACTTTGGCTTGCATCGCTTCAAACCATGCCCATATCGGTCCTTCTGACCAAACTCTAGGAAGACACACTATATGACGATGGAAAGCTGGCATGGCACGACCATCCTGTCCGTACGCAAGGGCGATAAGGTTGTTATTGCGGGCGACGGGCAAGTGAGCCTTGGCCAAACAGTCATAAAGGGCAATGCACGCAAAGTGCGGCCCATCCACAAAGGCCAAGTGCTCGCCGGGTTTGCTGGCGCAACGGCGGATGCCTTTACGCTGCTTGAGCGGCTGGAAGATAAGCTCGAACGCTTTCCTGGCCAGCTGATGCGGGCGTCTGTAGAATTGGCAAAAGACTGGCGGACGGACCGCTATCTGCGACGCCTAGAAGCCATGATGGCCGTGGTTGATAAGGATGTGTCTCTGGTCTTGACGGGCAATGGCGACGTTCTTGAGCCGCCTGGAGGCGTCATTGGGATCGGCTCTGGCGGTAACTATGCTCTTTCAGCCGCCCGGGCACTCATGGATACCGATATGGACGCTGAAGCCATCGCGCGTAAAGCGATGCAAGTGGCCGCTGATATCTGCGTATACACAAATGAATCTGTGATTCTTGAAAAGCTGGATCTCTAAATGAAAAATTTTACCCCCCGCGAGATTGTCGCGGAACTGGACCGCTATATTGTCGGCCAGGGCGATGCCAAGCGCGCTGTTGCCATTGCTCTGCGCAATCGCTGGCGCCGGCAGCAGCTGGAATCTGATTTACGCCAGGAAGTGCAGCCTAAAAACATCTTGATGATTGGGCCGACAGGCTGCGGTAAGACCGAGATTTCGCGCCGCCTGGCCAAACTTGCTGAAGCGCCGTTCTTGAAGGTCGAAGCAACAAAGTTCACCGAAGTGGGCTATGTGGGCCGCGATGTGGAGCAAATCATTCGCGACCTGGTCGAAGTCGCCATCACGATGGTACGCGAAGAGCAGCGCGAACATGTCAAAGCCGAAGCGCATATGGCTGCTGAAGATCGGATGCTGGATGCCATTGTCGGCAAAGACGCTTCTAGCTCAACGCGCGAGAAATTCCGCGACCAGTTGCGCGGCGGCAAACTCAATGACCGCGATGTGGAAATAGACGTTGCTGATACCGCCAGCGGCATGCCGCAGTTTGAAATCCCGGGGATGCCTGGCGCGCAAATGGGTATGATTAACCTGAGCGACATTATGGGCGGCGCCATGGCAGGCCGCACCAAAAAGCGCAAAATGAAGGTTGGCGATGCCTATGAGGTGCTGATCGCAGAGGAATCTGACAAGCTGCTGGATGAAGATACCATCGTTCGCGATGCAACAGAGCGCACTGAGCAATCCGGCATCGTCTTCATCGATGAGATCGATAAGATAGCTGTTTCAGATGTGCGCGGTGGATCGGTCTCACGTGAAGGCGTTCAGCGCGACCTGCTGCCGCTGATTGAAGGCACGTCAGTTGCGACTAAGCATGGCACTATCAAAACCGACCATATCTTGTTTGTGGCCTCCGGCGCTTTTCATGTCGCAAAACCGTCTGATTTGTTGCCCGAGCTCCAAGGCCGTTTGCCCATCCGCGTGGAGCTTGCCGGCCTTACGCAGGAAGATTTTGAGCGCATTTTAACAGAGCCAGAAGCCTCCCTGGTGAAACAATATAAAGCGCTATTGGACACCGAAGAGGTCGCGCTCGACTTTACCGAGGATGGTGTCGCCGAAATCGCCCGTATTTCCGCGCACGTGAACGACACTGTGGAGAACATCGGCGCCCGGCGGCTGCAAACCATCATGGAGCGCTTGCTTGATGATGTCAGCTTTAACGCGACTGATATGGCCGGCGCGCAGGTGTCCATTACGGAGACCTATGTGAAGGATAAGGTCTCCGATCTTGCTGTGGATAGCGATTTGAGTCGTTATATTCTTTAGCGGGAAGACTTGTCATCGTCTTCCCGCGGTAATATTGTGCCGCCGTGATCGGATTTTTCGATAAGGCTTGAGTATGTCAGACGCATTTTCACCAACGCTCAAGCAGCTGCGCTATCTAGCAACCCTGCACGAGACGAACCATTTCGGGAAAGCGGCGGATATTTGCCACGTGACACAGTCAACACTGTCCGCCGGTATTCGCGAACTTGAAACGCTGCTGGGCACGCAGCTCGTCGAGCGCACGCGCCGCGCCGTGCGCTTTACGCCGCTAGGCGAGCGCGTGGTATCCAAGGCGCAAGATATTATCCGCGAAGCCAACACGCTGGTGGATATAGTTCAGTCGGCAGGCAGCCCGCTGTCTGGCCCGCTGCGGATGGGCGTCATCCCAACTATCGCGCCGTTTTTCTTGCCGCAAGCCCTGCCGCAGCTGCGCAAACAGTTCCCCCAGCTTAAGCTGTATCTGCGCGAAGATTTAAGCAATGTTGTCTGTGCTGGCCTTGCGCGCGGGGAGCTTGATGTGGTGCTGCTTGCGCTGCCGTTTCAGTGCGGCGAAGTCGATGAAGACGTGCTCTTTGAAGATCCGTTTTACGCGGCCTTTCCGCAAAGCGCGGCAGACCATTTCCCAGCTGTTGATGTGGAAGCAGCGGCGCTGGAGCGCGAGACGCTGCTGCTGCTTGAAGAGGGCCATTGCTTGAAAGACCATGCTTTGGCAGCGTGCCAAACCGCGGCGCTCAAGCCGGATCAGTCCATCCTCGGCACCAGCCTGCATACCCTTGTGCAGATGGTCGACAATGATTTGGGCGTCACTCTCCTGCCGCGCTTAGCGCTCGATGGCGGCATTTTAGAAGGCACAGACATCCAAACAAAACCCCTGGCCGGCAACGCCCCAGCCCGCAAAATCGGCCTCATCTGGCGCAAGGACTCGCCGCGTGAAGGAGAGTTTAAGGTGCTCGCGCAGGCGCTGCGGGGGTTTGCGCCTGATTAAGTGGCTGAAGCTTAGGTGCAGGCTGGTTTTGGGACTTTGTTGCCTTTGCTACTTAATTAGACCCGTCATACCCCGACTTGATCGGGGTATCTATTTCTAAGCATGCAGCTTGGGTTTTCCATGGATTGCCCGATCAAGTCGGCCAATGACGATAGAGGATTTGAACGACAGCAAAGGGCTCAAACAGACCAAAACATCTGTCGTCCTTCGGCGTGACCGGGGACCCATTTGTCCGCTGTAGGGTGCTTGATGATCCAAAATGGATCGCCCGATCAAGTCGTGCGATGACGTACGTGCCGAGTGTCGCCTAAGGCCTCAAAACTCCATCAAAACGACATTGTTTCGACAGTGCCAATTCAGCGTCCTCCAAGCAATGCGGTCAATGGCGACGGACAATCGATGCTATGGTCGTCGCCATGGTGACAAACTTCAGTTGCCTGGCTAAGGTGCTGCCAAATATACAGAAACAGAAGGCAAAGCCCAATGAAAGCAGTCGTTTGTACCCAATATGGTGGGCCGGAGATGCTGGAAGTCAAAGACATCGATAGCCCGCCGGTTGGCAAGGGGATGGTCAAGATTGATGTGAAGGCGGCGGGCGTGAATTATCCCGATGCGCTGATCATCCAAGGCAAGTATCAGTTCCGGCCAGACCCACCCTTTACGCCGGGCGGCGAGGTGGCGGGCGTTATCTCTGAGGTGGGTGAGGGCGTGACCAATGTCAAAGTGGGCGACCGCGTCCTCTCGCTGCTCATGGCCCATGGCGGCTTTGCCGAGCAAGCGGTCACGCCAGCAGCGATGGCGGTGCCGATCCCTGACACGATGCCTTTTGATGAAGCTGCTGGCTTTTTGATGACTTATGGGACGACCTATCACGCGCTCAAACAGCGCGGAAAGCTGCAGCCTGGAGAGACGCTGGGCGTCCTCGGAGCAGCGGGCGGAACGGGGATTACGGCCGTTGAGCTTGGCAAGCTCATGGGCGCAAAGGTGATCGCCTGTGCCTCCTCAGATGAAAAGCTAGCGCTGACCAAAGACTATGGCGCCGACCTTGTGATTAACTACGCAAAGGAAGACCTGAAGACAGCGCTGAAAGAAGCGACCGGCGGCAAAGGCGTTGATGTGATATATGATCCCGTTGGCGGCGATTATTGCGAGCCTGCGTTCCGCGCGATGGCATGGAAAGGGCGGTTTCTCGTCATCGGGTTTGTAGCCGGCATTCCCAAATTGCCAACCAATTTAGCGCTGTTAAAAGGCGCTGATCTGGTTGGTGTATTCTGGGGCGGCTTTACGCAAAAAGAGCCAGAGCTGAATGTGCAAAATACAGTTGAGCTCCTTGAGCTCTATGACCAGGGCAAAATCAAGCCGCACATTTCTGAACACTTCCCCTTAGACAAAGCCCCTGAGGCCATCGCGCATTTGGCCGCGCGCAAAGCGAAAGGGAAAGTCGTCGTCACCATGGCATAGGCGCGGACGGGGCTATGTGCGCTTGCCTTTGGGTGGCCGGGTTTTTATGCTGAGGTTTTTCTCAATGAGGCGTTTGTCATGAATAGCGGCAGCATTTCCCCTCATAGCGCGCTGGTTTATCTGCTGGTGGTGATCGCGGCGGTTGACCGTGATCTGTCGGATACCGAACTTGAGCGCATGGGCATGATGGCCAAGTTTTTGCCGGTGTTTGATGGCTATAACATCTCTCACATGCCTGCCGCTGCTCAGGAGTGCGCGGCTCTGCTGCAGGAAGAAGGCGGTCTTGATACAGTTCTTGAGCTCGCCCAAGGCGCCCTGCCGCACACCAATTTAGAAACGGCCTACGCGCTATGCTGCGATATGGCTGTGGCCGATGGGCAGTTGACGCAAGAAGAGCTGCGCATGCTGGAGATAATCCGCCACCGCTTCGGTATAGAGCGCTTGGTTGCCGCCGCCATTGAGCGCGGAACGGCGGTCCGCCACAGATCGCTGGACTAACGCCGCATGATCGGGCCCGCCCGGGCAGAGGACATGCCTGCTATCACCGATATCTATGCGCCGCTGGTGGAGACAAGTGTCATCACCTTTGAGATTGACCCGCCTGATGCTGCTGAAATGACGCGGCGCTGGCACGCGTTGGTTGATGCAGGCTATGACTTTCTTGTGGCACACGATGATGACGGCATCGTCCAAGGGTACGCGTATAGCGGCCCTTTTCGTTCTCGTGCAGCCTATCGATACAGCGTCGAAAATTCTGTCTATATTCACCCTAAAGCGCAGCGCAAAGGACGTGGCGTAGCGCTGATGGACACGCTTATAACAGCCTCGCAAGCCCGCGGGTTCGCCCAAATGATTGCCGTGGTCACGGATACGCCTGATACAGCCTATAGCCTTGCATTCCATGATAAACTGGGCTTTGAGCGTGCTGGAACGTTGCACAAAGCAGGCTTTAAATTTCGCCAGTGGCTGGACGTTACTTTTCTGCAGCGCCCGCTTTAGCGGCTTTGGCTGCCTTTAAGATGCGCTCTTCCAGCGCTGGGTGGCTGGATAAGAAGCTGGTTTCTTCGTCTTTGATGTTGAGCTCATCGCGCAGCCTCGTAAATGCATTGGCTAGCGCTTGGGGCGAGATGCCAGCCTCGCGCAAGGCTGCAATGGCAAAATCATCCGCTTCGCTCTCAAACTCCCGGCTATAATTGGCTTGCAGCCCGATGAGCGGAACGCTGGCTAGGCCAGAGGCATCGCCAACTGCAACGGTTGTGATAATGCCCAAGGCGCTCGATTGCAGCGCCATGCGCATGGGGTGTTGGTGATAGGCGTGGCCGAGCTCATGGGCGAGAATAGCAACAATCTCATCGTCTTCTTGCGTTAACTCAACCAGGGCGTCTAGCACCACCATGCGCCCGCCTGGCAGCGCAAAGGCGTTGGGCCCAATCACAGGCGCGCGGCGAAATTCCAACGAATATTGTTCTGGGTTGTCTAGTTTCGCCACCATCGGTGCGAAGCGCTCGCGAATGGCCTCTTGGCGCGCTTCATCAATCCGGCTAGAGAAAAAACCGAGTTGCCGCAGCATTTTAACCGATTGTTCGGAAACAGAGCGCTTCCAGCTCATGGGCATCGCATCGGCCGCGAGCGTTGCTGCGGCAGGCAGCGCAAATGTATAGAGCGCCCAGACGGTGACGACCGTGATCGCAAGGGAGGCTATGGCAATCGGCCAGCGCCGCTCTAGCCAATTGACAAAGCGCTCCAATCGGCTGTGCGTTGAAAACCAAGGCGAGATATCAACGGAGCCGTCAACCTCAATTTGGGCGCCCCCTGGCAAGCGCAAATGCTGCGGCATGCCTGCAAGCGGCGGCTCGACGGTGATATCATCACGCGCAATCTGCTTTACCCCGTCTGGGCCTTTTAGCTCTAAGAGGTCGCCAGCTGGGCGGATGCCAACGGCGACAGGGGCGCTGCTGCCGCCGGAATAATATGTTGCGCTGAGCCAGTCCATGGCGGCCTAAAACAAGGAAATGTCGAAATCGAAGTCACTGGCCAGTTCCGCCCCCATAGCGCCCACATCATCTTCATCGCCTGCGGCTTCAAAGAGCAATGCTGCATTTGCCAGAACCGAAAGGTGGCGAATTTTATAGCGCAGCGTTCGGACCTTCACCCACGGATAAGCAATGCCGAGGGTGAAAACGAGCATCAGGATGTTGGTGATTTGCAGCCACATCCAGCCCCAGGTTGGCATGTTCGCAGCAAATTGCCCGGGCCCAAAGGACACACCGCCCAGAACGGCATTAAACAGCCTGCTTTGCACAAAGAAGGCGATGAGAAAAAAGGGAAGGTAGATCAATAAGACAAATATCACGACGCCTGGGCCTGCCAGCGTTTCTGGTAGCTGCGTACCTTTGAAAACTGAGGATAGTAAAACCGTCAGTCCCGTAATGAGCAGCACGAAGCCAAAAAAGATGAGCACAGCATACCAAAATGTCGACCAAAAGCCTTTCCTGTCTTTATCGAAGGCAAATTGCTGTTTGCCATAATAGAGATTGTTGAATTGGTATTTAGCCGATTCCTTCCAAAACAGCGGCAGGATGATATAGAGCGTGAAAACCATGCCGACGGGGATCAGCACATAGGTGACAAGCGCGTCTCCATAGGTGCCAGTGAAGCGGAAGGGAATGTTGCGCCAAGAACTATAGCGGGCGCGAAACTTTTGCGATTTCATGATCATCCACGGTGTCAGTGGCAGGATCACAAAGATCAAAAAGCCAATGGCGTAGCCTGGATTGAACGTGCTGAGGTAGGAGTAAAACCCGAAGATGGCAAAAGCGATGATCCGGCCGATCAAAATCGGAATAGCGCGCGCGGTGAACTGAAACGGCGTGCCATCAAGGGTTGTCTTGCCGTAAAAATACCGCCGCGTGCGCACGGTTGCCCAAGCAGAATATATGCCGAGTGTAATGACGCTCAAAGCGATATTGACGATCCAGATGCGGAAGAACTCACCGCCGGTTCCAGAAAATTCAAGCGGATACTCTGACAGCTGCGCTGGCGCCGCCTCAGTGTCTGCATCATTTTCCAGCGCTACGCCGTCTGTCATCAAGCTGCCCCCTGACCCATGTTATGCTTTCAGCATTGCAGCGGGCTGGAGTGATTGCAAGCCCTGTCGAGACTGCTATGAAGGCTTTGGTGTTGCATTTATTTCAAGCGCCCAGTGTTGGAGATGAGACCATGGCCCGCCGCTTACTTTTGATGCGTCATGCAAAATCGAGTTGGGATAGCGCTGTGGCCCGAGATTTTGATAGGCCGCTGAATAAGCGCGGCCACAAAGCGGGCAAGCATATGGGCGCATATCTGCATAAAGAAGGGCTTAGCTGGGATGTGCTGTTGGTGTCGCCTGCAGAGCGGACGCGCCAGACCGTTGAGCGCTTAGAAGCCGGCTATGGGGAGACGCTGGCGCCGCTCTATGATGACCGGCTTTACATGGCGTCAGCGACGCAGCTTTTGGCCGTGCTGCGTAATCTCGACGATATCGCGCAAACAGTGATGTTGATCGCGCATAACCCCGGCATTCAAGGCCTCGCGCTATCGCTCGTTGCGCGCGGCGGGCGCAAGGAAACAGACCGTGCGCGCATTGAATCCAAATATCCCACCGCCGCCCTGACAGTGATTGATTTTACTGCGGCCAATTGGAACAAAGTCGCGCCTGCTGGCGGGGCGCTTGAGCGTTTCGTCAAACCTAAAGATTTAAAGAAAGCCAAGCTGACGCATGACACGCCAGCCTAGCGGGCTGTTTGGCTGAAAGAGCATCAGGAGATAAGACGATGGCAGACAAATTGACGCCCACTGATCGGCAAACCGCACTGGCTTCTCTGCCCGGCTGGGAAAATGTTGATGGCAGGGATGCCATCATTAAGACATTCAAGTTCGATGATTTTAAAGCAGCTTGGGCGTTTATGTCTCGCTGCGCCTTGCTGGCGGAACAGATGGATCATCACCCTGAGTGGTTTAACGTGTACAATAAGGTGGAGGTCGTCCTCACCACCCATGATGCAGGCGGGCTATCGCCGCTTGATGTCAAAATGGCCACAGCAATGGAGAGCTGGGCCTAGTGGATTTGAGTCGCCGCTCGCTTTCCATAAGCGCGGGCTGCGCGGCGATAAGCATGAGACTTAGTCAGCGACGCTATGACAATTTTGGAGAGCTTTGTTGCGCAGGCGTGATTATTTTGTGACCACAGCCACAGCCTGCTTGTTGAGGGAAACCAAAGCAGTCATCAGCGCGTAGATGGGTAGATCGGCGCCTGCCCCTGGGCACCGACCCCACCATGACAAAGCTGAGGAGCGATCATGTCTGTTTTCCAAAAAATAGTTCTATCGAGTGTGTCGAGTGCCGCCTTGTTGTTTGCCGGTTATGCCCAAGCTGGGAAATCTGCCGAGGCTGAAAAAGCGATGGAAAAAACCACCGCTGCAGTAGAAGATGCCGCTGACGCCGCACAAGAGGTTGCCACCGACGTGGTCGCAGCCCCAGAAGTCATCCTAACGGATATTGTGGACACAGCTGTCGCTGCTGAAGGATTTAACACATTGGTTGCGGCTGTGCAGGCCGCTGATCTGGTCGATACTTTGAAAAGCGATGGTCCTTTCACCGTGTTCGCGCCTACCGACGAGGCCTTTGCTGCACTGCCAGAAGGAACGCTTGAAGACCTTCTCAAGCCCGAAAACAAAGCCAAGCTGCAGGCCATCCTGACCTACCATGTGCTGCCCGGCGCCGTTATGTCGACAGACATCACCAACGACATGTCCGTTGCAAGCGTTCAGGGTGAAAACCTGGATGTCGTGCTTGGAGACAATGGCGTGAGTATCAACAATGCGTCCGTCATTTCCGCTGACATTACAGCCTCTAACGGCGTGATCCACGTCATTGACACGGTGTTGCTGCCAGCTGCTGCGACTGAGAGCCGCTAAGCTTTCGCCGTCTTAGACAATCCCTGACCAAAACGTAATAGCGGCCTACTCAAAGAGGGTAGGCCGCTTTCTTTGTACTGTTTAACTTAACTGATCCAGGGTCAATTCCGGACGCTTATCCGCAGCAGGGTCCCATTCGATCAAGTTGATCTTAAAGCCATCTGGATCGAGGCAGCCCATTTCGCGCTGCTTGACTTGGCCTTCATGCTCGAGCGCTATTGGCGGATACAATACCGTGTGATTGCCTGCATCTAAGCGGTGCATCACTTCATCGAGATCGCTCGCATAAAACACCAGAAACGCTTCGCCGATTTGACTTGTATCGTCGCGCTTTTGAACCCGCTGCGGCTTTGGCTGGGAAAGTTCGAAAAGACCGACCATGCCCATGTTCTCAGGCGTTGGCGTTAAGATACGAGCCTTACAGACACTGCCTTCCGGCACGCCTAGCAGGCGTTCCACGCTTTGGCCTTTCAATGTGCCTTCCCAATAGACCTGCGAGATGCCCAGCACTTTGGTATAAAAATCGGTGCTGCGGGCCAGGTCTTCCACCATCAAGGCGCTGCGTACCATGGCGCTGATTTTGAGCATTTCATCGCTCATTTCTTGCCGTCCCTCATGGCGTCGCGCAGCTCTTTGAATTCATTGCCCTCATACCAATTCGGCCATGTGTCAGAGCGCGCTAGTGCATTGCCTGTTTTGTAGCCAAGCGAGATGACCTGCTCCATGCCAGCAAAGTCCCAATCGGGGGAGTATTCATCGCCGACTTGGTGGTAGGGGCCGTTATAATAGGCTAGCGCTGCGGCGGTCCCTGCGTCTTTGCCGCCATCTACAAGGTCATTTCCCACTTCCAAGTACAGCATCGGGACACCGACTTTCGACAGGGAGATATGGTCTGAACGGTAGAACAGTCCTGCTTCGGGCGCGCTTTCCGGTGATAGCGTTAAGCCGTCTTTGGCGGCATAGGTTTCCAAAACATCTTCTAGTTCTGAGGCGCCGAGGCCTGTTACTATGACGTCGGTCGCTTGCCCCATCGGAATCATAGCATCTAAGTTGATCCCACCGACGATTTTGTCGAGCGGCACGGGCGGGTGCTCAGCAAAATAAGCCGACCCAAGCAAACCACTTTCTTCTGCCGTAACGGCAACAATCATGACGGAGCGTTCTGGCGGTGTCGGCGCGCTGGCAAAGGCTTCTCCAATGGCTAAGATTGCTGCAGTCCCAGTGGCATTGTCTACCGCGCCATTATAAATTCCGTCTTCGCCCTCCGGCACGTCTTTCATCCCAAGATGGTCAAAGTGGCCCATATAGAGCACAGCCTCGCCAGGCGCGGCGCTCCCTTCAATCATGCCAATCACATTATTGGCGGTCACGAAATCCAGCTTGTTTTCTAAAATGGCGTCAATCTGCAGCTCGCCCATATCGCGCGCTTTGAAATTGGGCGCTGCCGCGGCAATAGTTGTTGCTTGAAAATCCATGCCGGCTGCAGCAAAGAGCTCTTTGGCAAAGTCCTCGCTTATCCAGCCTTCCATCGCCGCGCGGCTGGCATTGCCATCATCGCGCTTTAAGTCGAGCTGAGGCCCGCTCCAACCCGTCTCTATGACGCTCCATCCGTAAGATGCAGGCGCGCTTTGGTGAATGATGAGGGCACCAGCTGCGCCTTGGCGGCTCGCTTCTTCGTATTTATACGTCCAGCGACCATAATAGGTCATCGTTCGGCCTTTAAAGACCCCTGGGTCTTGCGTCACAAAGCCGGGATCGTTCACAAGCATAACGACGGTTTTGCCGCGAACATCTAAATCCGCATAATCGTCCCAATCATACTCAGGCGCGACGATGCCATATCCCACGAAGACGAGTTCGCTATTTTCCACCAACACTTCCGGTTCCACGCGCCGTGTATGGTAGACAATTTCCTCAAGGTATTTGAGGGTATGACCAACGCCGCCGCCGGAGAGTTTGACGGATGACCGAGGTGGATCAAGCGCGATAGAGACCATTGGCACGGCTTGCAGGTAGCTCCCATTGTTTCCTGGCTGTATACCCATGGCCTGCATTTGGCTGACCAAATAGGCCTCAGATTTATCGCCGCCGGTTGTCGCTGGTTCACGCCCTTCATAGCGGTCGTCTGACAGCTCTGCGATAATCTCCTTCACGCGCGTCATGGAGACTGTATTCTCCGGCATCATCGTAAGTGTTTTTGGCTCAGCCGTTGGTGTCTGCGTCGCAGGTGGAGCCTCGCATGCGAGAAGAGCGATAACAGCGAGGAGAGGCAAGGGGTAGCGCATGTGTATAACGCTCCTATTGTTGGTCTTGGCCATGCCAGGTCATGATCTCTTGCAGCGGTGCGCGCGGGCTTTCAAGTGAATTCACATGCGCCTGCCAATCCGGGTAACCGACGGCAATGGCGCAATAAACGACTTTGCTTTCATCAACCTTAAGGTTGACGCGGACGCTTTCACGCACCATTGCCCAGGCTTCTTGCATACATGTGCCCAGACCCTCTTGAACGGCGAGTAAAGCAAAGGACTGCATGAACATGCCCATATGCGCCCATTGGCCGTGGCCCATCTTGCGGTCGATCACCATGAAAAGCGCCGCTGGCGCGCCAAAGAACGCAAAATTCTTGGCCATCTGCTGCTGGCGCCCGGGCTTGTCTTCGCGCGCGATGCCGAGGGTGTCATATAGCCTTTCGCCGATCTCAAAGCGGCGGCTGCGATAGGGCTCCTCCAGCTTTGGGGGGTAAATCGGATAATCACCAGCCTCGCCCGTTGGATTGCGCATTAAAACCTGCAGAGCCAGTTGTGACAGTGTGTCTTTGCGTGCGCCGGTAACAACGTGCACCTGCCAAGGCTGTACGTTTCCGCCGGAGGGCGACCGGTGGGCCCCGGCAATCATGCTTTCAATCAAGTCGCGGGGCACTGGCTTATCTAAAAAAGCGCGGATTGATTTGCGTGCGGCTAAAGCCTTTGACACCTGCATTTTTGCCCCCCTTAAACGGCTTGGCAGGTCGCTTCGAGCGCGCCGAGGCCATCAATGCTGCAGCGCACGACATCTCCGGGGCTTAAGGACGTTAGCGGTTTCATCCCTGCCCCGACGCCGCTTGGCGTTCCTGAAAAAATCAAATCTCCAGGCTCAAGCGTCATCACCTGGCTGAGTTCGGCAATCTGATCTGCGAGAGTAAAGACCATCTGGTTGGTATTCGCGCGTTGGCGAACATCGCCGTTAACGCTGCAGCAAATGCTTAAATCTTGCGGATTGCTGATCTCGTCGGCAGTGGTAATCCAAGGCCCAATAGGAGCATGGCCATCAAAAGATTTGCCGATCACATATTGGCTTGTGCGGCGCTGCCAATCGCGCACGGACACATCATTGCCCACCATATAGCCGTAGATGATCTCAAGCGCGCTGTCCTGCGGCACGTGCTTTGCTTTTTGCCCGATGACGGCGACCAGTTCGACTTCATAATCGACGAACTGCGCGATGGAGGGGAGCGGAATGGGATCAAACGGACCGTTTATGCTCGTTTGCGCTTTTGTAAACCACATCATCTTGTCTGGTAGCGGGCCGCCCATCTCGGCGGCATGGTCTGCGTAGTTCTTACCCAGCGCCATAATTTTACCAGGCCTGGTAATGGGCGCGTGTAGATATACGTCGCCAAGGGCAAAGCGCGGCGCGGTTTTCGCTAAGGTTTTGACGGCCTCTAGTGCATCAGGGCCAGCTCCAAGGAGTGCTTTTAGGTCCTGCGGTAGGCCAGAGCGCCCGGCAGTGACATCGACAACCTCCTGGCCCTCCACAACGCCGAACCGGGCGTGATGGTTTTCGCTAAAGGTGGCTAGTTTCATATCTGTGTTCCTGCTGGAAGAGTTGACGCTGTAGCCAACTGATGAACAAAGTCGCTCGCGCGTATTGGCCTCGTGATGTGCCACGCTTACATACTGCGGTAAACCCCGGTAAGGAGCTTTCCCCATGACCGACGTCTCAGCCTTAAAGGCGGAACTAAGCGCGGCAATCGCAGATACAAAAGAAGATGGCAGCTATGAAGATGCCGCCTATGATCGGATTATGGCTGCCATCGATGCGCTAGTCCCGCACACGCCGCTGCCGCGTCCGCTGGATGATCAAGCCAAAGTCGCGGACCCTTGGGGTACAGATTTCGCGCAGTTTGGTCCGCGCCACACGGCCGGAAAGCCAAAAGCGCATGACAATATGTTTAACTTTCTTACCTTCGGCCAGATGCCGAAAAAGCCGCTGCGCGTGCTCGACCTGCTGCAAGAAATTCACCACGAGACTAAAGATTATAACAACGTCCATCTCATCGAGACTATGGATGGGTCTGTGAAGGCTGAGCTTATTGTTTTTGGCCGCTATGATATTCCTGAAGACAGCCCGCAGCGGTATTCCGTTGAGTTTTACAAAGGTGTGCTGCGGGCCGAGGGGATGAGCGATACGGAGCTGCGACAGGCATTTGATTTGAGCGAAGACGACGCACTCGAATTCGATATCAAGCCGCCCAAGCTGCACTCTGATGTGGTCTATTGCGACGAGGATGTGCGCATTAACTTTGGCTCCATGGGCGGTAAATATGTTCTCCATCGGCGCCCAGAGCCATTTTTGTCAGTCGACGTTTAATCCATGGCGTTTGATCCTGATGTTCTGCCGAGCCCGGATGGCGGGTTTGAGTTTTCGCTGCCGGTTCTCGTTGTCGGTGCTGGGGGATGCGGGCTAACCGCTGCCCTGGCCGCACGCGATGCCGGCGCGGATGTGTTGGTGCTGGAGCGTGATCCAAAGGTTTGGGGCACCACATCCATGTCGACGGGGCTCATTCCTGCTGCAGGAACGCCCGAGCAAGCTGCGCGCGGTATTGAAGATAGTCCTGAAGCCTTTGCAGCGGACATCGTGAAGAAGACTAAGGGCCAGACCGATAAGGCAATCGCATCCCACTTGGCAGCCCATTCCGCAGGCACGGTAGCTTGGCTGAAGGCGCAGCACGGCATCCCCATCGACCTGCTCGATGGCTTTACCTACCCCGGCCATTCTTTCATGCGGATGTATGGAACGCCCAACCGAACTGGATCAGAATTGATGGCCGCGCTGGAAGCTGCCTGCGCCGAGGCCGGCGCAGATATCTTAACCGATGCGCATGTCCACCGGCTCTATATAGATGGCAACAATCGCATTACCGGCGTCGCCTATGCCCGCCCCGACGGCACCAGTGAAGATGTCGGCTGCGATGCGCTCATCCTGGCTTGCTGCGGCTTTGCAGGCAATGAAGCCATGGTCAAACAGCTCATCCCAGAGCTTGAAGGGGCGACATTCCACGGCCACCCGGGCAATCAAGGTGAAGCGATGGTCTGGGGCGAAAAGCTCGGCGCTGCGCTAGAAGACATGAGCGCCTATCAAGGCCATGGCGGCCTCGCCGCGGGCCATGCCATTCCAATCTTGTGGCCTATGATTATGGAAGGTGGATACCAAGTGAACTGCTTAGGTCAGCGCTTCTCTGATGAGAGTAAGGGCTATTCTGAGCAAGCGGTGAAGGTCGTTGCTCAGCCTGAGCACGCCGCATGGTCTGTTTTAGACCAGCGCCTCTATGACCTGATGATCACATTCGATGATTTTCAGCAGGCGGTGAGTGCTGGCGCCGTGATGCAGGCAGAGACGCTGGACGTGTTGGCGCAGAGTGCGAATTTGCCAAGTGCCGCGCTGCTTGAAACGAATGAGGCGGTAAACGCAGCCAAAGCTGGCGGCGCTGATGCGTTTGGCCGCGATTGGGAGGGCAAACCTGCGCTTAAAGGCCCTTTTTATGCCGTCAAAGTCACTGGCGCCTTGTTTCATACCCAAGGTGGTTTGAAAGTGGATGAGAATGGCCGTGTGCTGCAGCCCGGAGGTGAGCCGTTGCCCAATCTGTTTGCTGGCGGCGGCGCGGCGCGCGGTATCTCTGGTCCAGGCGCAGATGGCTATATTGCTGGCAATGGCTTGCTAACGGCGACAACTTTCGGTCGCCTGGCAGGAACCGCGGCCGCGCAGTTGTAACCTTGGCTAATTGTCATCCCCCATCCGCAGGGCCTGGATGAAGGCTTCATGCGGAATGTCGACTTTGCCGAATTGGCGCATGCGCTTTTTACCGGCCTTTTGCTTCTCCAGCAGTTTGCGCTTGCGGCTCACATCGCCGCCATAGCATTTTGCCGTCACATCTTTGCGCATCGCTGGGATCGTTTCGCGGGCAATGACTTTGCCGCCCAGTGCCGCTTGAATGGGGATTTTGAAGAGATGGCGGGGGATGAGGTCCTTCAGGCGCTCGCACAGAGCGCGCCCGCGACTTTCTGCCTTGTCGCGGTGGACGATCATAGATAGCGCATCGACTGGCTCGGCATTGACCAAGATGTTCATCTTCTGTAGCTCGCCTTGGCGATAGTCTGACATCTGATAGTCAAAGCTGGCGTAGCCTTTGGAGACAGATTTCAGCCGGTCGTAGAAATCAAACACCACTTCGTTGAGCGGCAGCTCATAGACCGCCATAGCCCGGCTGCCTACATAGGTGAGGTTCTTTTGAATGCCGCGTCGGTCTTGGCAGAGCTTCAAAACAGCACCCAAATGCTCATCCGGCACCAAGATATTGGCTTCAATCCAAGGCTCTTCAATGAAGTCGATCTTGACCGGATCGGGCATGTCTGCAGGATTATGCAGCTCTGTGATGCTGCTGTCGGTCATGTGCATCTTATAGACGACCGATGGCGCGGTGGTGATGAGGTCGAGATCAAATTCGCGGCTGAGGCGCTCTTGTATGATTTCAAGATGGAGCAGGCCTAAGAACCCGCAGCGGAAGCCAAAGCCAAGCGCGGCAGAGGTCTCCATTTCATATTCAAAAGACGCGTCATTCAGGCGCAGTTTACCGAGCGATTCGCGCAGGCGCTCAAAGTCATTTGCATCAGACGGGAAGAGCCCGCAGAAAACGACCGACTGAGAGGGAATAAACCCTTCCAGCGGTTGATTGGCAGGGCGCTTGGTCTCTGTAATCGTATCGCCGACATTGGTTTCAGCCACTTCTTTGATGGCGCCGGTGAAAAAGCCCATCTCGCCGGGCCCCAGGGCGTCCACCTTTGTGGTTTTTGGTTCAAACACGCCCACCTGATCCACCAAGTGATCCGTTCCCGCATTCATCATGCGAATTTGCATGCCTTTTTTAATGCTACCATCGACAACGCGGATCAGCACCACCACGCCGAGATATTGATCATACCAGCTGTCCACCAGCATCGCTTTGAGCGGCGCGTCTGGATTGCCCTTCGGTGCTGGCAGCGTTTCGACAATCGCGTCTAGTACCGCAGGGACGTTCAGACCTGTTTTCGCTGATACTTCAACGGCTCCGGACGCATCAATCCCGATCACATCCTCAATCTGCCGTTTGACCCGCTCTGGCTCAGCAGCGGGCAGATCGACTTTGTTTAAGACGACGACCATGTCGTGATCGTTTTCAATGGCTTGGTAAACATTGGCCAATGTTTGGGCTTCAACGCCTTGGCTGGCATCAACGACGAGGATAGAGCCTTCGCAGGCGGCCAGAGAGCGCGAGACTTCATAGGCAAAGTCAACATGGCCCGGGGTGTCCATCAAGTTGAGAACGTAATTCTGCCCGTCCTTGCCTTTGTAGTCCAGCCGCACCGTCTGCGCTTTAATTGTGATGCCGCGCTCGCGCTCAATATCCATGCTATCAAGCACTTGCTCTTTCATCTCGCGCTGCGTGAGCCCGCCGCAAGTCTGGATCAACCGGTCAGCCAGGGTGGACTTGCCATGGTCAATGTGCGCGATGATGGCAAAGTTGCGGATGTTGTCTAGCGGTGTCATGGCGCAGCATGTATCACCGCACCGTTGGCTGTACCAGCAGGATATTGCCGCAGGGGCGCGCTTGTTTTATTTCACAATGGCCAAGATGCGGGCGTATTGCATCGTGCCCTCGCGCAGCGCGGTCGACATGGCGCTCCAGCGCGCTGTTTCTTGGCTGATGAGCGAGGATATCGCATTCAGATCAAGTGGATTTTCGGTATCGAGGAGCCGCTGATCCATCCGGCTCCAAGCCGCAGCGATATCGCGCAAATGCTCCCCGCTTTGATCCTCATTCACGCGGATTTCAAAGCCGAGTTCTTCAAGTGCAGTGACATAGACATCCCGGCTGATCAAGGCGCGCGGGGCTGAAAAGCCATCCATCATCGCCTGGGTGTTATCTGGTAAGAGCCCGCCTGGCCCAGCGGTGTATTCGTTGAGCAAGATAGCGCAGTTCTCGTCCTTCAGCTGCATTTTCATTTCGCCGAGCATAGCAATCGGGTCTTCAAGGCGGTGCAGGTACCGGTTGAAAATCGCGCGGTGGTAGTTCTTACTATTGGGCAGCCTGCCAAGCTCTGAAAGGCTGACGGAGGCAAACTTTGCTTCTTCGGCTGACTGCTTTATTCCTTGGGATGCTTCAACCAGCAGCGGATCACTTTCAAACCCGTCAAAATAGCAAATATTGGCGGCAGCGACTGCGCGTGCATATGCACCCAGACCCGCACCGAATTCGATCACATTCGTCGAATCTGTGAGGAGCAATGGTTTGGAATTGGTAAGCGCGGCCGCTTTCGTCCCAGGCCGGACAAAGCCGTCACCCCACAGAGTTTGCAGGAACTGCAGTTTGTCGAGGTTTATGGTGTTGGGATCGTTTTTGGGCGACAGAGCGCCTTCTGCAGCTTCGGTTTCGCTGCTACTGTGGCTGTCGCTGGCCGCTGCCTCTTCAAAGGGCGGCAGATCATAGCCTTCCCACCAGGCATGAAACTTTTGCTTCAGCGAATAGCCCACGGCCGCATGCAGTCCTTATTCTAAGGCGTGTTGTTTAACGGCGGAACTATAAGAGCTCTAAGTCAAGGAAGCGTTAAGCGCGAAGCTGCGCGCCTACTGATTTTTCTGCGGCGGCGATGATTTTTGCCGAGATGGCCTCAATCTCTTTGTCAGTGAAGCTGGCCGCGTTTGGTTGAAGCGTGACGCAAACCCCAAGCGAGACCGTTCCTGGCTCAAGCCCTTTACCTTGGTAGCGGTCAAACAGCTGGACTTTGGCGATGGCTTTTTTGTCCGCTCCAGCAATCGCGCGCATGAGTGTTTGCGCTGGCTGGGCCTCATCGACCAAAAATGCAAAGTCACGCTCCACTGGCTGCAGGGATTGTGCGTTTAGGGCCGCTTTTGTTGTCCCGCTTTTCTTCTTGCCTGGCGCGTTTTCTATGAAAACCTCCAGTAAAGCTGTTGGCGCTGTAATGCCGAAATGAGCGGCGCACTTTGGGTGGATGACGCCAAATCGCGCCAATGTGTTTTTCGGTCCCAAACGCAGCTCCCCTGACTGGCCAGGGTGATAGGCCGGGCTCATGTCATCGCCAGTGATGCGGGCGTAAGTTTGAAGTTTTTCAATTGGAGCGCCAAGAGCGCTTAAGGCCTCTAGCGCAAGGGCTTTTGCGTCAAATGAGTCAACGGGTGATTGCGCGCCGCGCCAGCTGCGCGCGCTGGTATGGCCCGCGATGATGGCGGCGGCTTGAAGCGGTTGCTCTTTGGGACCTTCGCCGCGGAATGCGCGGCCAATCTCAAACAAGCGCACGCTTGCCTGTCCCCGGTCTAGATTGCGCTGCGCTGCGCGCACGAGACCAGGCAGCAAGCTGGGCCGCATGGTTGTCATGTCAGAAGAGATGGCATTCGCTAGTGTTTGCAGGGGCCGTCCCTCCGCAAAGGGCGCAGCATCATTTTCAGAAATGAACGCGTAGGTTATCGCTTCCGTTAAACCACTAGCGGCCAAACGTCTTCGCAGAGTGCGTTCCGCTTTTTGGCGCAGAACAAGCGTCGGCGTTGCAACGCCTTCTTGGCGCGGTAATGGTGTCGTCGGGACGTGCCCAAGTCCTTTGATCCGGATGACTTCTTCCACCAAATCCGCACTGCCATCGATGTCTGCGCGCCATTCTGGCGCATAAACTTTATATGGCGCGCTTTCGCCAACGAAGCCAAAGCCAAGATCGCTGAGGATTTCGAGCGCTTCATGGTCTTCAACGGTAACGCCAGCGAGTTTTTCCACTTGTGCTGGGTCAAAATCAATGCAGTGTCCGCGCAGCGGCGGCGTGCCAGCGCTGGTGATTTCTGAAGGTGTTCCGCCGCATAAATCGAGCACCATTTGCGTGGCCACCGCAAGACCGTCATCTACAAAGGCGGGATCAACGCCGCGTTCAAAGCGATAGCGAGCATCAGATTCTATGCTTAAGCTGCGCCCCGTTTGGCCCGTTCGGATGGGGTCAAACCAGGCAGATTCAATGAACACATCTGTGGTTTCATCACTCACCGCGCTTTCCATGCCGCCCATCACGCCGCCAAGGCCAAGCGCGCCGCTATCATCGGCAATGACGGTCATGTCTGGCGTTAGGGTGTAGGTTTTTTCATTCAGCGCGTTGAGCGTTTCACCATCCCTTGCCAGCCGAGCGCGGATATCGCCGGTTAGCTTTGCCGCGTCGAACACGTGTAGAGGCCGGCCCAAATCGAAGGAGACATAGTTTGTCATGTCGACCAGCGCGCTGATGGGTTTAGAGCCAATTGCATTGAGGCGTTTTTGCATCCACTCTGGCGAAGGTCCGTTTTTCACGCCGCGCACAAGGTGGCCAGCGAAATAGGGGCAGGCGTTTTCTTTTTCGGCCGGGAAATCTAGAATGATGGCCCGCTGCGCGCTGCCTTCGCCTTTGATTTTCGGAATGTCATATGGCTTTAAGGTGCCAAGGCCGCGGGCTGCCAAATCGCGCGCAATGCCGCGCACGCCGAGGCAATCGGCGCGGTCAGGTGTGATGGCAATGTCGATGACTGGGTCTGTTAGGCCCAAAACCTCTGCGACCGGCGTGCCAACCGCAGGACCTGCGTCTAAATCCATAATCCCGTCATGCTCGTCCGAGAGTTCAAGTTCGCGCTCTGACGCCAGCATGCCGAAGCTTTCAACGCCGCGGATTTTCGCTTTGGTGAGCGTCACGTCAATGCCAGGCACATAAGCGCCAACGGGGGCGTAGACAGCGGTCATGCCAGCGCGCACATTGGGCGCGCCGCAGACGATTTGTTTCTCGCCGTCGACCGTCTCGACCGTGCAAACGCGCAGCTTATCTGCATCAGGATGTTTTACCGCGTCTTTCACATGGGCGATGGTGAAGGCGGCAAATTTGGCTGCCGGGTCTTCCACGCTTTCCACTTCCAGGCCGATGTCCGTCAGCGCATCGCAAATGTCATCCAGCGACGCGTCAGTGTCCAAATGGCTCTTGAGCCAATCAAGGGTGAATTTCATTGGCTAAGCCCTCCGGCCAGCGTTGGCACCCCAAAGGGCGAGAAGCCATAATGCTTGAGCCAGCTCTGGTCTGCGTCAAAGAAGGGACGCAGGTCCGTCATGCCATATTTAAGCATTGCCAGCCGGTCGATGCCGCAGCCAAAGGCAAAGCCTTGGTAGCGATCAGGGTCAAGATTGCATGCGGTCATGACGCGCGGATGGACCATCCCGCAGCCGCCAATTTCTAGCCAATCATCGCCTTCGCCCAGCTTCAACATACCGCCTTCAAAGCTGCAGCGGATGTCCACTTCAGCGGAAGGCTCTGTGAAGGGGAAGAAGGAGGTGCGAAAGCGCATCTCAATGCTATCAAGCTCAAAGAAAGCTTTCAAAAAAGCTTCCAGCGTCCCTTTGAGATGGCCCATATGGATGCCTTCTTCAATAACCAGGCCTTCCACTTGGTGGAACATGGGGGTGTGGGTCGCATCGCTATCGGAGCGGTAGGTTTTGCCCGGCGCGATAATGCGGATCGGCGGCTCCTGGCTCAGCATGGTGCGGATTTGAACCGGCGACGTGTGCGTACGCAGGAGCATCCGGCTGCCGTCTTCTTTTTCGGGAAAATAGAAGGTGTCGTGCATGGCCCGGGCAGGATGGTGCGCGGGAATGTTGAGCGCATCGAAGTTGTGGAACTCATCCTCGATTTCGGGCCCCTCGGCTACATCAAAGCCAAGATCTGCGAATATCTCGGACAGTTCATCCATCACCTGGCTCACCGGGTGGATTGTACCGTGCTGCGGCGGGTCAACGGGCAGGGTTGTATCAACTGTTTCGGCTGCCAAGCGTTCATTTAGGGCGGCATCTTCTAACACAGTTTTGCGTGCCGCAATGGCGTCCGTCAGATCGCGTTTCAGAGCATTGAGCTTGGGCCCTTCGATTTGCCGCTCTTCTGGGGTCATTTTGCCGAGCGTTTTCATCAAAGCGCTGACTGAGCCCTTTTTGCCAATCGCGCCAACCCGGGTTGTTTCCAGTGCGTCCAGTGTTTTAGCGGCAGCAATATCCGCTTCTATCTCGGTCTTCAGCTGCGTTGCATCGGTCATAAAACGTCCTGCTCTCGTCATTGCGAGGCCAATAGGCCGCGGCAATCCAGATTATTTTCGCCACCGCGCTGCTGGATAGCCGGGCTCCGCTCGCGACGACGGGTGTGTGCCAATAAAAAAGGGCCCCGAAAGGCCCTTCCTTAGCGCTTTTTAAGCCGCTGTCTAGGCAGCTTTTTTATCAAGCGCAGCTTGGGCCTGGTCCACCAGGCTTTTAAACACTTCAGGCTCGCGGATCGCGAGGTCGGACAGGACTTTACGGTCGATCTCGATTTCCGCCAGTTTCAGGCCGTGCATAAAGTTGCCATAAGTCATGCCATGCTCACGCGTGCCAGCATTAATGCGCTGGATCCAAAGCGAGCGGAAATTGCGCTTGCGCGTCTTGCGGTCGCGGTACGCATATTGATTGGCTTTATCAACGGCTTGGCGAGCGACGCGGATCGTGTTCTTACGGCGGCCATAATAGCCTTTTGCCTGGTCAAGAACCTTCTTGTGTTTTGCTTTCGTGGTAACACCACGGCTTGGACGTGCCATTTTTCAAATCCTCCGAACTAACGCGAATACGGCATATATTGCTTGACCACTTTGGCGTCTGCTTCAGACATCACGGTGGTCCCGCGTAGTTTACGGATTTGGCTATTGGTCCGCTTGATCATCCCGTGGCGCTTGCCGGTTTGGCCGCGTTTGATTTTGCCGGAGGCGGTAAAGCGGAAACGCTTTTTAGCGCCGCTTTTGGTCTTCATCTTGGGCATTTTGCTGTGTCCTTTAACAGGTGTGCTTAAGTCAGCCGACATGGCAGCCCGAACTGGCCAGCCCGCTGTAGAAGCCGCGGTTATAAGGAATTACCGCGTCAGTGCAAGGATTATCGGCGCTTAAAATCAGCGCTTGCCGCCCACTCATACATGCGGCCCATATAGGTAATGGGGGCATCAGGCGTTTCGCTCCAACCGCATAGCTTTAAGCCTTCTGGGGTGTCCTTCATCAGCGTGACGACATGGTTCTCCCCGCCCATCGCTTTGCCGCCATGCTGAAACTCTTGATCTTCGAACGTCTTTTTACCGGTCGCAAAGGCGATATCCCACCGCATGGCGACCACAACAATCGCATAGCCAGCCGGTAGGGGCCGGATTTGCGGCTTTGAGAATGTGAGGCGGACTTTGTCGTGAAACGCTTCATTATGGGCCCAATAGGCTGTGATCTCCTCCCAGCTTTCGAAAACATGCGCTATTTCTTCGGCCTTGTAGAAAAGGGCTGGGTCTGCGCCATCCCAATGGCTGGCAATCGCTGCGCCATCGTTAGCCGCCCAGGCGGCGGAGTAGCTTTCAAATAAGGCGTCTATTTGGGCTTCATTCATGGACGCGAGAGCCTCCTTGTTTCACGCTAGCGCTTTTGCGTACTAGCCGCAGCGTCAGCAGCGTATTAAACCGGCTGCAAAGCAATATTGGAAGGATGTTCTCATGGATGTTTCAGGACTGGGTGTGATTGTGACGGGCGGCGCCAGCGGGCTAGGGGAAGCCACAGCGCGGGCGATGGCAGCTGGCGGCGGCAACGTCACCATCTTTGATTTGAACGACGAGCGTGGACCAAAAGTGGCCGCGGATATCGGCGGTCTGTATGTGAAAGTAAACGTCGCTGACGAAGCGAGCGTCATCGCTGGCCTTGATGCTGCAGAAGACGGCCATGGCACGGCCCGCGTGTTGGTTAATTGTGCAGGCATTGGCCCGGCCAATAAAACGCATAAAAAAGGCGAACCCCATCCGCTCGATACGTTTCAAAAGGTGCTCATGGTGAACCTAGTCGGCACGTTCAATTGCATCTCCAAAACCGCCGCGCGCATGGCGATGGCCGACCCGGTCAACAAAGAAGAACGCGGCGTGATCATCAACACCGCGTCAGTGGCCGCGTATGATGGCCAAATTGGCCAAGCTGCTTATTCTGCGTCTAAAGGCGGCGTTGTTGGGATGACATTGCCGATCGCCCGCGATTTGGCGCGCGACGGCATCCGCGTGTGTACGATTGCGCCGGGCCTGTTTTTAACGCCGCTGTTTGAATCCCTGCCAGATGAAGCGATTGAGTCCCTGTCTGCCTCCGTGCCGTTCCCAAGCCGGTTGGGAGACCCAAGTGAATACGCCATGATGGCAAAGCACATTGTCGATAACCCTATGCTCAATGGGGAGACAATCCGGCTTGATGGCGCGATCCGTATGGCGCCGCGCTAGCGCGGGCGCGCATTCTCAATAGCGCTAGGATGGCACCTTACAAGAAATGACTTAGGTGGAAGGGCATAGACCCTTTGCGCAGGAGCAAGTTCATGGCTGCACCGATCCCGAGCACGCGCCGCGCCGTGGTGTTCGATGACTATAATGAAGACTTCGATACGATGGTCGCAGGCCTTAGGGTGGAAGAGCGCGCCCTGCCGCCACTGAAAAAAGGCCAAGTCCTGGTGGAGATGGAGGCAGCGCCTTGCAACCCCTCTGATCTGATGTTCATGCGCGGGCTATACGGTGTACGCAAAACACTGCCTGCTGTTCCAGGCTGGGAAGGTGTTGGCCGCGTCATTGCCTCGGGCGGTGGTTTTATGGGCAATATGGTCAAGGGCAAACGCGTCGCCGTTGGCAGCCAAGATGACAATGGCGGCACCTGGTCCACGCATATCATTACCGCGGCCAATAGCTGCCTCCCCGTGGATGATGATCTATCCGTTGGCAACGCTGCCTGCTTTCTTGTGAACCCATTCACGGCTTACGGCTTTGTCGATCAAGCGAAGAAAAACGGTCATCGCGGCATTGTTCAAAACGCCGCCGCCAGCCAAGCTGGCCGCATTTTAAACGTGATTGCCGCGCGCGAAGGCATCACTGTCCTTAACATCGTGCGCCGCCAACAGCAGGCGGACATCATCAAAGGCTTTGGCGCAAAGCACATCATCAATTCCAGCGATGACCGCTTTGAAAACAATTTGGCCGAGGCCATTCAGTCTCTCGGCATCACTATTGCCTTTGACGCCGTCAGCGGCCCCATGACGGGCATATTGTTCAACGCGCTGCCGCCCGGCGGCACAGTTTATACCTATGGCGGGCTTGACGACGCACCCATTGGCGGCATCGACCGCAAGGCCCTGATCTTTGAAGGCAAGTCCATTACCGGCTTTTTCTTAGGGTCATGGATGGGCACAAAAAACCTGATCCAGCTCGGCAAGGCGGCAAAAAAAGTTGGCCAACTCTTCAAAGAGGGCGCCATCAATACCGCTGTACAAGGTGAATTTAAGCTCGATGATGTGCAAGAGGCCGTGAAGACCTATGCGGGCAATATGACCGGCGGGAAGGTGATCTTGCGGCCGTAATTGTGGTGGTTTGAGCCCACTGCGGACTTTGCCCCCTTCACGTCATTCCTGTGCTCGTCACAGGAACCCACTCCTGATTTTTCGACATAAAGTCATATGGCTGGCGCTCTGGAATGGGTCTCTGTGACAAGCACAGAGATGACGGAGTTTTGCTGAGCGAATGCCCGCAATGTCCCCAAATGCAGACCATTAAACACTGTGTCATTTCGAGACTCTGCTCATAAGGCTGAGCGCCCAAAAACCCGCGAAGATTGGCAGCGCAGGGAGGGATAGTGTCCGGGCGGCAAAGCCTGATGCCTCGGTCACAGCATTGACGGCTGCTGCAGCTGTCGCAGGGTCTGGTAGCCAGGCGAGCGCGGCGCTTTGGCCTAAGGTGAGGAGCGGTAGGAACTGCGCTTCTAAGGCCACCATGATCTGCGCGCCGGTAAGGGCTGCGGTGATGGACAAAAGGAACCACGATAAGAGGGCGCGCATGCCGCTAATAACGCAGTTTTTTGCAAGACGATCAAGTCGTCTAAATCGGCGTTACAAACAGGGTCTGCACACGCGATGTATCATATATAATCGTGCGGGATTTGAACTTCAGGCCATCGCTGGTCGCCACAATCTCATCGCGGGCCTGGCCAACCTGAAAAAGCTTGCTCTCCCCATCTTGCCGCGTTTGGAAAATCGCGTAGTTGCTTGTGGTCTCCACCTTGTCATTCTCCAGCGCCGTAATGCGCAGGCTTGAAATAATGTGCCTATTCCAGTGGAACGGGAAGATATTGGCTTTGCGGTGGCTGGTGATACGGTCTTGCAGCTGGCGATTGTTTGTGCAGCTGAACAGCGCAATAGGAAAGCCGCTATCATAATTCTCTCGGGGGAAGAGCGAATAGGTCGCATCTTCAGTAAAAAAGCCCGGCCATTCTTCCAGCCGGTCTTCATCTAAGCAGGCGACATAATCGGCAAAGAAGTCTTCTAGTGCCAGGCGCGCGCGCTGCTTGGCGGACAGGTCTGTGTCAAACATCGCCTATAGCTCCATGATCTTCTGATAGCCCTTCCAGAAGGATCGAAGAATATGTTCTGAGGTCAGTGACTGGCCGTGCAGCGGATCATTCTGGCCCATGAGCAGCATGGATTTCTCTTTTGCATCTGGCTCAATTGCAGTCTGAACGAGCTCAGTGGCTTCTGTATCTTCCATCGAAACGTACCCTGCCGGGCCAACTAAATTGGCCTGGGTGAGCCGCATTTCGCGTAGCTCCTCATCATCATCCTCATAGCCAAAGAAGTGGAAAATCAGCTCAAACTCGCCTGGCCCTTTTGGCAGGATTTGGCGGCAGACCAGGGTGTTGTGGATTTGCTGCAAAACCAGTGATGGGAAAATGCCCTGGATGTGATTGGTGGACAGTTCATCATACTCCTGGCGCATGCGCAGGATTTCCGGATCTTTGAGGCGCACATTTTCATCAAAGCTGGCGACATTGTTTTTCTTGTAATCGCTGCCGTCGTCATCATCATTGTCTTTCACCGTCATGATGACGGAGTGCATGCCCTGGCGTTCATCGGTGATCGAGCGCACGCTCATGGAAACGCGCAAAATGTTGAAGGTGTTGTGAAACAAATGTAGCAAGGAAGCGTGATAGCCATCCTTCACGTTCTCAAAATACAGCTTCCAGTTCGATTTTGCATATTGGCGCAAGCAGCCTAGATAGGTCGTGGGCTTGCACATGATGCGGTCAATATAAGGGCGCATTTGCGGGCCCAAATACTCTTCCAAGCTCTCCATGCCATGGTCAAACGTAGCAAAAATCAAGCCTTTGTATGTCTCCACGCGCAGCTTTGGCAGAGAATGCTCTTTTTTGTCGAAGTCCTCAGGCATCCCTTTGGTTTGGCCGGCCCCTTTTTGAAAAGGAACGCCCTTTAAATCCCCATTGGGAGCATAGAGCCACTGGTGATACACGCATTGAAACTTGCGGGCATTGCCCCGGTGCTCGCGGCACACAGCGGCGCCCTTATGAATGCAGCGATTAACCCAGGCATGATAACCGCCGGGTGTGCGCGTCACAACCACAGGCGTATCGCCAATAAAGGTTGATTTGAAATCATGCTCTTTGGGGAGCTCAGCTTCGAGCGCCAGAAAGGACCAGGTCTTCCCGCGATAAATGCGCTCTTGCTCGCGCTCATATATCTCCTGATCGGTATAGACTTGATACGGCGTAGCGGTGCCATCATCGCCAAAAACCAGCGAGGCGTTTGGGGTCATCATGTTCATCGGTTATCCTCTCGTGCGTGCGTCAGCGCTCAGTGTCAGGTCATTTTGGCCTATGTGTCAAATGCTTTAAGCCTAAAGTAAATCAGCGAAAGATGCCGCGCTATCCGCTAAATGCATCCTTTGTTGCATGTTAAGCAGTGATGGGTATAGTGCGCCCGCCGTTGGGGAGTCGTGGCCGAGTGGTTTAAGGCGCACGCCTGGAAAGCGTGTTGGGTGCAAGCCCTCGAGGGTTCGAATCCCTCCGACTCCGCCATTGCTTTGTCAGGCCCTAAAAAGCAGCTCTAACACTTTGAACACCATAGAGGTTTTTAGGGTTCGAAACCCTTGTCCGGGTTGGTGCATTAATTTCTACTCAAACGTCATATTCAGCACTGTTTGGTTGTGCACCAGTTCGCCATTTTTCCAAACATTCCAGGGGTTTGCAAAGAATTGGAGGCCGAGTTCGAACACTACCTCCAGGGGGTGCATTTTTTTTGGGGCTTGAATCGGCGTTTTTCAGCCAAAACCAGGGGATCTTTCTCCAGTTTTTCTATCTGCTTTTGTTAGGCTTTATTGATACGAAGGACAGTGTCTCAAGAGCGACAACATATCGAAACTTTGGGCGGTAACCCCAAAACCCTGCAGGGCTATAAAAGCGCCCGCTGGTTTCGAGCGCGCAAGGCGATCGGAGAAATGCCGAATCTGCGCTTGAAGCGGTGGGAGAAATGTGCGCCGTCGCAAAAGCCGTAGCGCATCGCTAACTGGGTAATGGAGACGTCTTTCAGGCCAGGGTCTTGCAGATCCGCTGCTGCGCGTTCTAAGCGCTTTCGTTGAACCAGGCGCATCGGCGTTTCATCCCCATGCCGCTGGAAGAGACGGTGTAAGGCTTTTGGCGTCAGCGAGAAAGCATCGCAAAGAGTCGCAACAGACAACCGCTCATTTGCTAGATTTGCTTCAATATAGGCTTCGACGTGGCTCATTTGCGTTTTGCTGCGCTGCGTTAAAGGTTCCGCGCGGTCAGCTCCTTCATTCACCAGCATTTGGCCTAGGATTATGAGCAAAGCCTGTGCCAGTTGGTCTCTTTCTTCGTAGGCTAGGGTGTTTGCGGTGCGCATGGCGGAGGAAAAACTATGTGCGAAAACGCTATTGAGGCCCGTTACGCTGCTCAGGCGCCTCCCAGCTAACCGGCGCGCATTGGGCAAACAGGCTTCAATAAGATCGCGCGGCAAACGCAGCACATGCTGGCGCATTGACGTTTCAAATTCAAAACCATAGGGCATGCTCGCATCATAGAGCACACAGTCTCCGGGCCCTATCCAGCTCACGCCGTTTTGGCTGTGGAACCGGGCCAACCCATCCACTTGAAGGCTCAGCAGAAAGTAGTCAGAATTTCCAGCGCCGATATCTGCGGCGCTTCGTTCAACTTTATGCTGCGCCAGGCGAATATCTGAAACCGCTAAGGCTCCAAAGGAATAGGCGTCAACAGCCCAATGAAAACGGTCGCTGGTCTGCTCAAGCCGCAAAGGCACGAAGACTTCGGATGCCACCTGCTGCCAGCTGCCTAGCGCGTCCTGGCCCAGCCCTGGGTCTGCCAGTGAGAAGTCGTTATGATGCGTCGCTGCCATAGTGCCTCGTCACTGAGATACAAAGCGAATGTCCCTTAGGCAAAAGACGCTCAATGCCTCTTGCTGCCATCTTTAGACCATAACGCTTAGCCGCAAAACGTCAAACTGCCGCAACTTGGAGGGCAAAGACGGTCAGCGGCCTCGCACCAAAAACCAGTGCTTCACGGCACCAATCAGGGACGCAAAACATGCATCATCTTAAGACACACCTGGCCTGCGCAGTATGTGCCGCAGCGCTGTTTGCGCCAATGAGGCCGTCATGGGCACAAAGCGAGGCGATTGCCTTGGAAGAGATTGTTGTCACCGCGCAGAAGCGGACGGAAAACCTTCAAGATGTTCCCATTGCCATCTCCGCGTTCAGTGGCGAAGCGCTGTCTATTCGCAACATCAATACTGTCCAAGGCGTTGGTAACTTGACGCCCGGTGTTAACCTGGACGCGGGCTCGCCCTTCTCTGGCAGTTCTGGCGTTTTAACAGCCTTTATTCGCGGTATCGGCCAGGATGATTTTGCGTTTAACTTAGACCCTGGCGTAGGCGTTTACGTGGACGGCGTCTACCTGGCGCGCACCGTTGGCGCTAATGCCGACCTGCTGGATGTGGACCGCATTGAAATTCTCAAAGGCCCGCAAGGCACGCTGTTCGGGCGTAATTCCATCGGCGGCGCCATTTCTATCGTGACGCGCCAGCCTGGGGAGGAGTTTTCCTTCAGGTCAGAACTCATCACCGGACGCTTTGAGCGCTTCGACGTGCGCGGCACCGCTGACATCCCAATACTTGAAGATAAATTACTCTCCAGCATCTCGTTTTCGCGCACCAGCCGGGACGGCTACCTTGAGCGTATTCCTTTTCCAGGAAGTGAGAATTTTGCACCGGAGAATTTCGCTGCTTTCCCAAATGCTGGTCTCGAAACACCGTCGCGTGAGGGGGATGAAAACCAGTGGTCCATCCGCACAAAAGTGCTTTGGCGAGCAAGCGATACGGTGGATGTTACGTTCGCTGGCGATTATCAGAATGTGGACCAGGCAGGCTTAGCCAATGTGCTGCTTGATACGTTCGCTTTGGAAGGGAACCCCGCTGAGTTGTTTGGTACGGCCTATAATCTGTGCATCAGCACGCCCAATGAGCTGCTGCCAACGGCTATGGGTGGCAATATTGCTGCTCTTTGCGGCCCCTTGGGCGGAACAGGCGAAAGCCTGGCGGAAGTGAATATCGACGACAACCCCAATAACGATCGTCTGCCGTTTGATGATCGGTTTGTCTCAGATGACATTGACCAAAGCTTTGCAACCGGCCCCAGCTTTTCAAAGCTGGAACAGTGGGGCCTGTCTGGAACAGTTGATTGGGATGTTGGGTTTGGTACCATCAAATCAATAACCGCCTACCGCGAGCTTGCCTGGCGCGCGGCCACAGATGCAGATGGATCGCCAACAATTGCCAATCATGCGGCCTTTGTGATGAACCAGCAGCAGTTTAGCCAGGAGCTGCAGCTCACTGGCAAAGCCCTGTCAGACCGGCTGGACTATGTTGTGGGTGCCTATTATTTCCAGGAGGAAGGCAATTTAAACGACTTTGTGCCGATCGGCACAGGGCTGCTCCAAATTGATGGTAACAATGTGTTTGATACGTCAACCTGGGCCATCTTCACGCACCTCAATTACCAGCTCACAGACCGCATCAGCCTGACCTTTGGGGCGCGCTATACAGAAGAAAATAAGGAGTTTGAGGGCTTCCAGCGTGATGCGAATGGGTTCCTTTATAAGCTGGTTGCGGGCGCGCAGTTGGATGAGGTCAATGAGGGGCTGCGCCAAGCGATCGGTTTCCCCGACCCCAACGACCCGCTGCGTTTCTATCCGCCCAGCGTCCAGGAACTTGATTTTTCAGATTTTGCGCCGCGTGCCGGGATCGAGTTTCAGGCGAGCGATGACATGCTGGTCTACGCGTCCTATTCAAAAGGCTATAAATCTGGAGGCTGGACGACCCGCTTGAGCGCGCCGCTTCCTGAAGCGCCAACCTTTAACGAAGAAACAGCCGACAGTTATGAGATTGGTGTCAAATCGCAATTGTTCGACAATCGTCTTCGGCTGAATGCGGCCGCCTTCTTCACTGACTATTCGGGCATTCAGCTGAACCAGGTTCAAGGCATTTCCCCCACAGTGCGCAATGCGGGCGACGCTGAGATTTATGGCTTTGAGCTCGACTGGGACGCAATTGTCACCGACAGCCTGCGCCTAACGGGCTCCATGAGCTATATTCATGACGACTATACGTTCATTGCGCCTGGCGTGAATGCGGGGAACCGGCTGCCAAAAACACCGCGCTGGAAAGTCAATTTGAGCCCGATCTATGAGGTGGGCCTTTCTAATGGCGGCGCTTTTAGGATGGTGGCGGACTATACCTTCACATCATCTGTTCAAAACAACACCGAGAATACACCGATCCTAGAGCGCCCTTCGGTTCACATGCTCAATACGACGCTGACATATATTGAGCCCAAGGAGCGTTATGAAATCAGTGTCGGCGGCACCAACCTGCTCAATGAGCGGTTCCTGGTCAGCGGGTTTTTGCAGGAAGGGGGCGGGCTTGCTTATGGCAACTTTAGCCGCCCTGTCGAGTGGCTGGCAAAACTCGCCGTCCGGTTTTAGTGGAGCGAAGAGACGTGACGCTCTCTAACCGATTTACAAGGCGTTTTGGCTGCGTGCACCCTTTCACAGCGGCTGGTATGGCCTTTGCTGGGGAAAAGCCTGAGTTTGTGGCGGCCGTTTCTAATGCGGGCGGCATTGGGGCGCTTGGGGTAGGTTTTATTCCAGCTGAGGCGCTGCGCGAGCGCCTTCAAAAGATAAGGTCGCTCACAGCTAAGCCTTTCAACGTCAACTTCATCACCTGCTTCGATAATGACGAACAGATCCGCATGGTTGCAGAGGAAAAGCCGCCGATTGTCTCGTTCCACTGGGGCCACCCAAGCTCTGAGCACATGAAGCTCCTGCTGGACGCTGGCATCAGCGTTTGGGAGCAAGTTGGCAGGATTGAAGATGCCCGCCGCGCGCTGGGCAACGGCGTAGAAGTCATCATCGCGCAGGGCTATGAGGCAGGTGGCCATAACTACCAGTCTTTGCCGACGATGGCGTTGGTGCCTGAGATGGTCGATGCTCTCGATGGCGCCATGGTGCTTGCGTCGGGGGGTATCAGCGATGGCCGCGGCATTGCAGCCTCTTTAGCGCTGGGGGCAGACGGGGTCTGGGTTGGTACACGTTTGCTTGCCGCTGAAGAGGCCTATGTTCACCCCGAGCATGTGCGCCGGGTCATTGAAGCAAGTGGTGAGGATACCCGTTTCTCAAGGATTTTCGGCCCAGAAATGCCGCATTTCAACCCCATGCGTCTACTGCGAAACCGCGTCGTGGATGCCTATTCAGACCGGCTAGAAGATGTTCCCATGGATCGGTCCGACCTTGACGTGATCGGCGACACTATTTTTCTCGGCGCTCCGGAGACAATGCGAAAATTCAACGTGATCCTGCCTACGCCCGAAACACGCGCCGATTGGGAAGAAGTGCCCTTTCTAGCGGGCCAGGGCGTTGGACAAGTACGCAAAGTGCAGCCTGCCGCGGACATTGTAGCGGACATGATGGATGAGGCGGCTGCTATCGTTGGGCGCCTGTCTACCGGCGTCGTTCGTGCAGTCGACTGACCGGCCAGGCGATGAACAACAAGCAGCTCTACACCGCCCCGGAAATCCGCGAGACTGTAGCGCAGGGCAGCATGAGCGCGCGCCTTTGGACGCAAAAAGCACTCGCACGCGCACAAGACTTTGCTGATGACAGGATTTTCATCACGCTTGACGACAACGGCGCTTTAAAGGCAGCTGATGCAATTGATACACGCTTGTCGCATGGGGCGCCGCCGCGCCCGCTTGAGGGTGTGCCTTTCGTAGTGAAAGACAATATTGCAGCCGCGGCGATGCCCTTTACGGGCGGCAGTACCGCACTCAATTTGCCCATGCCCACTGAAGACCCGCCTTTAGTTCAAACCCTCAAAGAGGCTGGCGCGGTTCTGCTTGGGAAAGCGAATTTGCACGAGTTCGCTTTTGGCGCCACCAGCGAGAACGCGGCCTTTGGCGCTGTGCGAAACCCCCATGACCCGCGTTACAGCGCTGGCGGCTCTAGTGGGGGCACCGCTGCGGCGGTCGCGCGGGCGATTGCGCCTATTGGCCTGGGGACGGACACCGGTGGCTCTGGCCGCATACCAGCCTCCTTTTGTGGCTGCGTTGGTTTCCGCCCAAGCACGGCACGTTATAGCGCTGAAGGCATCCTCCCGCTCACCTGGACACTTGATAGCGCCGCAA
Source organism: Pseudomonadota bacterium (assembly GCA_039814715.1). GTDB lineage: Bacteria > Pseudomonadota > Alphaproteobacteria > Sphingomonadales > CAKZYD01 > CAKZYD01. The sequence continues at coordinate 10,116 of JBCCAR010000004.1, read as the reverse complement.
CGTTCGGCACTTGCGTGGATGACATAATGATCATGGATCGCTTGCTATCGGGCGTGGCTTCACCGCCCGATCAAGTCCGTTGGGCGCAGGGGGACGGTCCGCGCCTTGCTGTCCCAAGCGCGGCCACGCTTGAGGCCATGGATCAAAGCGTTGCGACCGCCTTCTCACATGTGACGGCAAGTCTGGCACAGTGCGGATGCGATATTGTTGACGTAAATTTGACTGAGATCTTCGCTTTTGACGCCGCTGCGGCTTTCCCGCTGGCCATGTTTGAAGCCAATGCGCTTTGGCGTGATCTCTTAGAGCGCGAGGGCGTCTCACCTGAGGCGCTGGCGGCGGAAATTACAAGCCGAGATGTTGCTGATGTGTTTCGCCAGATATTTGCAAGCCCCGTCCTTCAACAGGCCTATAAGGATGCTATGAAAGCAGTGCAGCGTCTCAGGCGGGCCTATAGCCAGATGTTTATGTCTACAAAGGCCGATGCCATTGTCTTTCCCACAGTTCCAGTGCCTCCTCCCTTGCTGGGCTGCGGGGATATGCTCGATATTAATGGAGAGGCCCATCCGCTGTTTCCAGCTCTCGTTCGGCATACAAGCCCTGGCGCACTGGGCGCGCTGCCCGGTATATCAATTCCAGCAGGGCAGCTGGCGTTAGGCCTGCCATTTGGTGTAGAGCTGGATGGCCCCGCTGGCCATGATAGCGCGCTTTTGGCAACGGCGGCGTGGGCCGAAGCCGCACTGAAGGACATTGCATGATTACGCACCTCTACCGCTACCCAGTCAAAGGCCTTTCGCCTGAGACACTCGGTTCCATGCCTTTGGCCGCAGGCGAGGGATTGCCTGGAGACAGGGTATTCGCCATCGCCCGCAAACCTGGTCATTTCGATCCCGATGCGCCGGCGGCCGAACCAAAAACCAAGTTCCTAATGCTCATGCGCGATGAGGCGCTGGCATCTCTTAACACGCGGCTGGAGGGTAACCGGCTCATTGTCGAAAGAAATGGTAATATCGTACTTGATGTAAATATCGATGGCGAAACCTCTGATATTGAGGAATTTTTTTCCGATTACTTGGGTGATGAGACACTCGCGCCGCGCTTGGTGAGCGCTGCCGGGCACAAGTTTACGGATATAAGCGTCGTCTCGCCGGAAAAGATGCGCGCGGTCTCGCTGATCAACCTAAATTCAGTGCGCGCGTTGGAGGAGGCCATTGGGCAAGCGGTCGATCCTCTTCGCTTTCGCGGCAACATCTATTTCAGCGGTCTGCCTGCTTGGTCTGAATTTGATTGGATGGAGAAGGATATTCATATTGGTCATGCCAAGGCCAAGGTCGTGATGCGGACCAGGCGCTGCGCGGCAACGCAGGTTAATCCGTCAACCGCTCAGCGTGACCTCGATATACCCAAGCTGATCAAACAACATTTTGGCCATATGGATATGGGCGTTTATGCAGAAATCATCGCGGATGGAGACGCGGAAAATGGCGATACAATTGGCCTTTCTATAGCAAGCAGTTAGCCCAGCTATTCAATCGGTTGCAAAGCACTGTCTGAAGGCACGATATCAATCGCTTATGTCTGCTTTGGGAATGATGTGTCGCAGCATCTACTTTTAACGCCGAACAGCGGATTTGCGCCGCTTCTACTGAAAACGCAGCGCCTTATTGGCGTTTTACACCTTAGCGGCCCGCTTTCTGGCCATTTTGACGACCAGCTTGTCTGCAACCCCTGGTCTGCTCCAAGGGCAGGCTGATAGACAGATTCCGCAGGCGTGTGTGTCATTGAAATAAGGCACACATTTATCAAAATCGACATACCATTTAAGGTTCCCCCGGACCATTTGTTTGGTGTCGCTTATCGCGCCGGGCGGGCAGCTATTTGTGCACAGTTGGCAGCTGGCACAGAAGTCGTCTGCCCCGAAATCGGCGGATGTGTCTGAAACCAAAGGCATGTCGGTCAAAACGACGGCGAAGCGGACAGACGAGCCATATCTTTTGTGGATAATCGAACCGTGTTTTCCCAGCTCGCCTAAACCGGCTTCAATTGCGGTTCTCAATATATTGATTTTGCTTCCTGGGGCGCCCCCGATGGCTTCTGCGGTGTGGCCATTGCTGCGGATGAAGGCGGCGACCTCTATGGCTGCATCAAAAGACTCTGCATAGACTTTCATCACTTCGCGAATGGTTTGCACCCATTTGCGTTTCCAGAACGGGATTTTCCACCATTGTTCTTGTTTAAGGTTCGCGGCGAGTTCGCTGTATTCCATCCGCCGCGTGATGACGACCGCCCATTTGGCAAGATGTGTTTCTGTCTCAAGGTCCTCATCGAAATAAAGGTTTTTATGCAACCTAGTGATGCCCACGTCATCACACATAGGGTGTGCAAGCGCAGCTGCTTTGAGGCGCGCGGTCCATTCCTCAGGCGAGCCGCTTGTCTGGGTCTGTGACACCGTGTCCTTGTTAATCAATTCTTGTTTTTTATTGCGAAGGTCGCGGCGCAAAAACTGTATTTGTCCCCGTGGGCCAACGTCCCACATCTGTTTGATCAGGAACGTGATGTTGACCCAAAACCACGCTCGCTTTTTATCAACCCGGTGATAGATCGGTGTTGCAGGCCTGTCGCTGGTTTCACCAAGACCGTTGATGATGTTCCCTGAAATCTTTGGCTTTAACCATTCATGTAGAACGGGCGGGTGATAGCCAGCGCTATCCTCATGTCCATTGAAAAACCCCATGGAAGACTCCGACTTTCCGCTTGGAGCTCTTCGATATAATGATAGACAAAAATTGTCCAGCAATTTTACTGGATAAGGCAGGTTTGAAGGGAAAATGCGGTTCTGGGGCCTAGCGTGAGTTTAGATGTCTATGGAAGAAAGGGCCTGTGCCCGATGGTCAACTTTATCGTCGCTGAAAGTTGTGTCCACACGGTTGCGCGACGTCTCCACGTGCTTGCGCATTAAAGTCTCTGCGCGCCTTGGGTCCCCATTGAGAATGGCTGTGAGAAGCTCGCAGTGCTGCTTTGCTGAGACTCTAATATCGGATACGTTTGGGACGGGCGCGATCGTTTTCTGGTATCCTGGGATCGTCAACATCGAAATCTGCTTTTGCAGTGTGGCGTTCGAGGACATACGGCGAATGCCGGCGTGCAGTGTGTCGTTTGCTTCAACAAAAGCGTCATAGTCTTGGAAGTGGTTGGGCGCCTGCCAGAATGCCAGTTGTTCTTCCAACCAGTCTTTGTGCTGGGCGCTGCGCTGATCATTGGAGGCTGCAAGACCAGCGGCGTAGCCTTCCAAAACGGCTCTCACAGATAAGATTTCATAGACCTTGGCCCGGTCAAGATACTTCACCGTGGGACTTTTGTGCTTTGCAACGTCTACCAGATCTTCTGCGATAAGTTCGCGCAGCGCTTCTCTCACCGTGCTTCGGCTCGTGCCATAGGTTTTAGCAAGTTCAGACTCAATGATGCGCGCCCCAGGGGCTAGCGCGCCCGACATAATCTTCTGCCGGATCGCAGTCGCCAAAACCGACGAAACGGTGCGCTGGGGTGCCTTGCTACGCACCAAGGTATTCAGCTGTGTTATAGGTTTATCTGTCTCGTCCGCCTTGGCCACCTGCGTTCCTTACCTAAATACCTTGTCCTTTGATAAGCTGAAGTGGCGCGAGGGATCAAGGTGCAGCGCTCTTAAACGAAAACAGAATGACCGGTGTGTTTTCTCGTATCGAGTGCTCCATTCACGCTCATATCTTCGCGGCTGCGGACAATACGGCGCTTTCCCTGGCTAGCATTTGATAAACACCAAAACATTGCAGCCTATAGACACCTCGATTGGTGTCGTGCACGTCTGAGCAAGCGTGCCTTATGCTCAGTCTATCAGAAAGTGCGGCGGCAGACTGTCAATCAACTGCGCAGTGCGCCCCACATGCGTGCGCATGATGGCTTCGGCTTCATCACCTTCTCCAGCTAGGATAGCATTAAGAAGGTTGATATGATCTTGGCGGGACTGCTTCCAGACGTTTTCGCTATGGCCCTGAAAGAATACTGCGCGTAGCTCCGGCATCATTAGGTTGGCCAACGTTGATGGCATCAGCTGATTTCCCGATAACGCAACAATGAAGGCGTGAACACTTTCGTTATTGTTCATCTTGATTGCAGCATGGGAATCCAGAGGCTGTATCTGCTCTTGCTGAAGCGCTGCTTCAACCCTTTCCTGCAATCCCAAGGCTGCTACGTTTTCAGCCGCCCGCCGTGCGCATAGCCCTTCCAGGGCGGCGCGTATATCGAAGGTGTCAATGAGCTCGCGGCGGCTGGAGCGGCGCACCCGTGCACCTCTATTTGGCTCAATGACTACCAGTCCCGTCTCCGCCAGGCGCTTTAGCGCCTCGCGCACTGCGCCGCGTCCAGCATCAAACTGTGCCATTAAATCCATTTCGACCAGGCGCTGGCCCGGCACAAACTCACCATTGAGAACGGCGGTCTTGATGGCTTGCACCATGGCGTCCGCGTTCATTTTGGATTGGCGAAGAACATGTGTCGTTGCTGTCATTGCACCTAGTATAAAACTTTTCTTGACCAATGCAAATATTATTGTTTACAATTTTGTAGTTGAAAAATTGTCCAGCAATAATTTAAGTGATGCTGAGCGTGAATAGCAATCGCAAAGGAGGGATCTGCGACATGGGACAGTCAGGGTTTGTATCAGATGACGTGCTCAATAAAGTGAAGGGTTGGGCGCCCTATGTGGATGCCAAGATGGGCTTTAGGAACCACTGGTACCCGGTGGTCTTCGGTGACGAGATTAAAGAAGGTGAGCCAAAGCCGGTTAAGCTGCTTGGCGAAAAAATCCTGATCAACCGGATTGATGGCAAGCTCTACGCGATAAAAGATCGATGCCTGCACCGCGGCGTAACGCTGTCTGACAAAGTCGAGTGCCATTCAAAGAACACCATCTCATGCTGGTATCATGGCTGGACCTATCGCTGGGATACGGGCTTGCTTGTTGATATCTTGACCAACCCCGACAGCGTCCAGATTGGACGCCATTCCCTTAAGGTCTATCCAGTTGAAGAAGCGAAAGACATCGTCTTCGTCTTTGTCGGAGATGTCGACGCGCCGCCGTTGAGTGAAGATGTGCCGCCAGGTTTCTTGGATGAGAAGCGCGTGATCCATGGCCAGTATCGCAACATTGCTTCCAACTGGCGCATCGGCGCGGAAAATGGCTTTGATGCCTCCCATGTGTTTATTCATAAGGACTCTGTGTTAGTCAAAGGCAATGACATTGTCTTGCCGCTTGGTTTTTCACCAGGTGACCCTGAGCAGCTCACGCGCTCGGAGATTGAAGATAACAAGCCCAAAGGCGTCTATGATTTGCTTGGCGCGCACTCTGTGCCCGTCTTCGATGGGAAGATCGAGGGTGAAAGCGCCATTCAGGGACACATGGGCACCAAACATGTAGCCCACGATATCTCTATTTGGTTGCCCGGTGTCCTTCGAGTAGATCCCTGGCCAACGCCCGGTATGACCCAGTATGAATGGTATGTACCCATTGATGCAGATAACCACATCTACTTCCAAACTCTCGGGAAGCTTTGTGAAACTGAGGACGAGGGCAAAGCGTTCAAAAAGGATGTGGACCTCACTTGGAAGAAAATGGCGCTTAATGGATTTAATGACGATGACATTCTAGCGCGAGTCTCCCAGCAGCCGTTCTATGAAGATGAGCGTGGCTGGACTGATGAAATCTTGTTCGAACCAGACAAGGCCATCATCGAATGGCGGCGCATGGCCAGCAAGCACAATCGCGGCATCCAATCCAAGGCGGACCTCTAACCGCCATGGCTGCTCAAGATACTTACCGGGTAAACCGAATGGTGCAGGACTTGTTCGCCAAGCCAGATATGATGGCGCTGTTTCAGGAAGACCGGGCTGCGCTTTATGACCGCTACGAGCTGTCGCAACGCCAGCGTGATGCTGTCGACACTTGCAAACAGGACGCTCTGGCAAGTGTGGGGGTGCATCCCATTTTGATGATGCATTTGTTCCTGGCCAGCGATCCCGCAGCGGCGGACCATATTTCTGTTAAAGCGTATCTGCCGTCAGGAGGCTCAGCTCATGGGTAAGGTCGTTGGCGCTTTCGCCACATCTCACATTTTGATGGGCTCGCCTGAAGGGGATGAAGCGGCACAGCGCATCGTCAAAGGGCTCGATGATATCGGGGCCCGCATTCGCGCCTTAGAGCCAGATGTGGTGTATCTCATCAGTTCAGATCACCTGTTTAATATTAACCTAAAACTACAGCCGCCGTTCACCGTGGGCATTGCCGATAGCTATACGCCGCTGGGCGATATGGACATCCCGCGCAATCCGATCAAAGGGCACCGCGCTGCGGGCCATAGCCTGTGCAAGCGCGCCTATGCGTCCGGCTTCGATCCTGCGATGATGGAAGAACTCAACCCGGATCACGGCATCATGGTGCCGATGATGTATATCAATGGCGGCGAAGCTGATATTCCGCTGGTCCCTATCTTAGTGAATATTAATATGGATCCGCCGCCAACGGCGCAGCGCTGCTTTGGCTTTGGAACGGCGCTAAAGGACTGCATCACACACGACCTGCCTGATGACATGCGCGTTGTTGTGGTCGGCACGGGCGGACTGAGCCATTGGATTAACATTGAACGTCATGGTGAGGTGGATGCCGAAGCCGACAAAGCAATCCTGGAGCTGTTTAAAGCGCGGGAGCTAGAGACCATTGCGGCTATGTCAACCGAAGAGATACTCGGCAAGCTAGGCAATGGCGGCTTAGAAACATGCAACTGGCTGATGGCGGCGGCGACAGCTGACGCACTCGACCCAGAGGTCATATATTATGAAGCGATGCCGCATTGGCTCACAGGCATGGGCGGCATGGCCTTCACCCGCTAACCAATCAAAACACACGAAAAAACGGGAAGGGCGAGGGGGCCCATCTATGGCATATACTTCTGACAACTTTATCGACGTCGATGGCATCAAAACGCACTATCTGGAAGCCGGAAATGGGGATCAAACCATCGTGCTCATCCATGGCGGCGGTGCTGGCGCTGACTCAATCGGCAACTGGGATGGCGTGATCCCGCGTTTGGAAGATGATTATCACGTCATCGCTGTCGATATGCTCGGCTTTGGCAGGACCGACAAACCTGGTGGCGATTTCATATATTCTCAAGCTGCACGCACGCAGCATATGATCGGCTTTCTAAAAGCCCTTGAAATCAAAAGGCCAATGCTTGTTGGTAACTCCATGGGCGGGTGTACTGCGCTGGGTGTGAGCATTGAAGCGCCAGACATGGTTGAGCGTCAAATCCTGATGGGAAGCGCTGGCCTGAACGCGGCCATCACGCCTGCTATGCTTCCAATTGTGAATTATGACTTCACACTCGAAGGTATGGAGCTGTTGGTGGATGCGCTTACCGGGCCAAAATATGTGAAAGACCCAGATATGATCAAACGCCGCTACGAGTTGGCGAATGACCCGGATACCAAGCGCGCTTATGCTGCGACCATGGGCTGGATAAAAGAGGCTGGGGGCCTCGCCTATGAGGAAGGCTATATTGTGAAATGCAAAGTACCGACCCTAGTGGTGAACGGCAAAGAGGACCTCGTCGTACCCATTGAAAATGCGTACAAATTCCTTGAGTTGATTGAAAACAGCTGGGGCCATATCGTCCCACATTGTGGGCATTGGGCGATGATTGAACACGCCGATGATTTTGCCGCCATCACGCGCCACTTTAGCACAATGGAGGTGCATTGAATGATGGCCGAGATAACCTTCGTGCTGCCTGATGGCAGCGAAACCAAAGCCGAGCTAAAGCCTGGCATGTCCTTGATGGAAGTGGCTGTGAAGAGCGGCATTGAGCAGATTGAAGCGCGCTGCGGCGGCGCCTGTGCGTGTGCCAGCTGCCATTGCTATGTGGAGGCACCTTGGGCGGATAAACTGCCAGAGCAAGACGAGCTGGAAGCAGAAATGCTGGAGATGGCCCACGCGCGCAAAGACAGTTCGCGTCTGTCCTGCCAGGTTCCGTTAGGCGCTTCCATGGATGGTCTTGTCGTGCACGTCCCCGCCGAGCAGGCACAGTAAGCCTCGGCAATGGGGACGCCTAAATCCGCCCATGTGGACACCTTCTGCGCAGACAACCTACCGCCACAGGAGGCTTGGCCGGAGCTGATCTTCGATTTGCCCGAGCTGCGCTACCCAGCGCAGCTGAACTGCGCAACCTCGCTGCTGGAAGATGCAATTGCTGAAGGCTTTGGCGAGAAAACAGCGATCATCGACGCGAGTGGACGCTATACCTACGTCCAGATCAACGCGCTAGCAAACCAATATGCACATGTGCTGACGCGCGAGTGCGGCCTGGTGCCTGGCAATCGCGTTCTGCTGCGAGGGGGCAACTCCGCTCGCCTGGCTGCGGCTTGGTTTGCAGTGATGAAGGCGGGCCTGGTCGCGGTAACGACGATGCCTCTGCTGCGCGCGAAAGAACTGGCGCAAGTGGCGAGCAAAGGCAGCATCCATTTAGGCCTTTGTGATGCGATGCTGATGGAAGAAGCTGAGGGCATAGCTGAAAAATTGGGCCGCCCCTTTGAGACACTGAGTTTTGGAACCGGCGGCGCGCTCGACTTGCTTGCGAGCAGGCAACCAGACGACTTTGACACCGTACACACGGCGCAGAATGATGTCTGCTTGCTCGCTTTCACGTCGGGTACGACCGGCGAGCCTAAAGCATGCATGCACTTTCACCGCGACGTGATGGCCATGTGCGATACATTCAGCCGCCATATCCTGCAGCCTGCCCGGGATGACATTTTCATCGGTACGCCGCCGCTCGCTTTTACTTTTGGGCTTGGAGCCTTGCTGGCTTTTCCGTTCCATGCCCGGGCCACGACCGTCTTTCCCCTGGCCTCAACGCCTGGAGATTTGGCCGATGCGATCAAGGCCGAACACGCAACCATCGTGCTGACATCACCCACGGCTTACCGCGCGCTTCTGTCGTCTTGCAGCAAGGAAGACCTCTCCTCAATGCGCGAGGCCGTATCGGCGGGGGAGCATTTGCCAAAAAAGACGTTTGAGGATTGGGAAAGCGCGACTGGCATCAAGATGATCAATGGCATTGGTGCAACGGAGATGATCCATATCTTCATAGCCTCGCGCGGGGAGGATATTCGTCCTGGCTCTACGGGTAAACCCGTCCCCGGCTTTAGTGCGGCTCTCCTTAACGATGACGGTGAAATCATCGTGGGTGCCGGTGAAGGCCGTCTGGCCATTAAGGGCCCGATTGGCTGCCGCTATCTCAACGACGATCGTCAGGCCAAATACGTAGAAGGTGGTTGGAACGTTACCGGTGATCGCTTCGCCCGTGATGAGGATGGCTATTATTGGTACCAAGCCCGCAGCGACTCAATGATAGTGTCATCTGGTTACAACATCGCCGCACCTGAAGTGGAACAAGCTTTGCTCACCCATCCCCAAATCGCGCAATGCGCTGTCATTGGCGCACCCGATGAAGCGCGCGGGCAAGTGGTAAAAGCCTTCGTTGTTCCCAAGAAAGAACCAGTGGATGAAGCCGCTTTGGTTAGGCATATTCAAAACCATGTCAAGGCTTCCATTGCGCCTTACAAATATCCCCGGCAGATTACCTTTTTAAAGGATTTGCCTAAAACGCCCACAGGCAAAGTGAGTTTGTCGGCTTTGAAGGCGCTTTAGCGTTGGAGTCAACTGCTTTAAGTCTGGACCTGCAGCGGGTTTGTGCCGCTCGGATTACTCACCTAAGCGACCTGTCTTTCGAATGCCAGTGAGCTTTTCCATCTCAAGGCTGAGTGCCTCCGACGCGGATTACGGAACCTATTGATGTACTGAACGATTGCGATCACTGCCACGGGCGCGTCGGCTAGGATTTTTGGCATGTTAGAGCACGTTTCACTTAATCAGAGCCATTTGACCAGATTTAGGTTTTTCGCTGGTCAGGAGCATGCATCGCCATGATGCCATCGCATCATAAGATGCTTGCGACGCAGCCAGCGGGAAACCTAAGCTGGCCCTGCGGGTGACGCCCTGGAAGACGCGGGGTGCGTTGTACGCCTTGT
>JBCCAR010000063.1:0-6923 GCA_039814715.1 Pseudomonadota bacterium | reverse complement strand
GGAAGGCGCGGGGCAGGCGTAGGTTGCAGTGCGATGCGGTGCATCGGACAAGGCGTACAACGCACCCCGCGTCTTCCAGGGCGTCACCCGCAGGGCCAGCTTAGGTTTCCCGCTGGCTGCGTCGCAAGCATCTTATGATGCAATGGCATCATGGCGATGCATGCTCCTGACCAGAGAAAAACCTAAATCTGGTCAAATGGCTCTGAGTAAGTGAAACGTGCTCTAGAGCGCCAGCGGGCCTGTGCCAGCGGCGCCAGCGGCAATACTGCGCGGACGTGGCCACCATTTGCCATATGCTCCGGTCGCATAACGCGCGATTGTTTCATCCGCCCAGCCAAGCCCTTTGTTTTGCGCCCAAAACATTGGCCCGCCTTGGTGGCGCGGAAAACCATAGCCGTTGACGTATACCACATCGATGTCGCTCGCGCGCTGGGCGATGCCTTCTTCTAGTAAGGCCGCGCCTTCAGAGAACAGACCAAGCAAGCAGCGCTCGACGATCTCGTCAGCAGAAATCTCGCGCGGCGTGAAGCCGAGCTCTGCGCGCGCCTCGTCAATCAAGCGCGCAGCTTCTGGGTTTGGTGTTTTCGAGCGGGTGTCGGGATCATAAATATAAAAGCCCTTGCCGCTTTTTTGACCAAACATCTCTGCCTGCGCCAGCCGGTCAGACACGATGACGGCGTGGGGTTCATAGCTGGACGGGTCCATGTCCTGGCGTGATTTATAGCCAATGTCGATGCCCGCCAGGTCGGAGACGCTAAACGGCCCCATGGCAAAGCCAAAGCCGGTGATGGCTGCGTCCACTTGCTCTGGGCTTGCGCCTTCCATGAGCAACAGGCCTGATTCGCGCTGGTAGCCGCGCAGCATACGGTTGCCGATAAAGCCGTGGCACACCCCGGCGATGACCGGCTGTTTGCGCGTCTTCTTGGCAACCGACAGGGCGGTCACCAACGCATCGCCTGCGGTCGCTTCCGCGCGCACGATTTCCAGCAGCTTCATGATGTTTGCCGGGCTGAAATAGTGCATGCCTAAAATGTCTTGCGGGCGCGATGTGCTTGCGGCGATCTCGTTGATATCGAGGTAGCTCGTGTTTGTGGCCAGAACTGCGCCGGGCTTTGCCACGTTATCGAGCTGAGCGAAAATCTCTTTCTTCACTTGCAGCGACTCAAACGCTGCTTCGATGATGAGGTCGCAGTCTCCCAGATCGAGATAGGTGGTCGTGCCAGTGATGCGCGCCGCTGCTTCTTCCGCTTTAGCCTCGCTCATTCGGCCTTTTGAGACATTGCTGGAATAGTTTTTAGTGATGCGGCCAAGACCGCGCTCAAGCGCTTCTGGCGCAATCTCCAGCAAGGTCACCTCATAGCTGCCATCTGCCAGTGAGATCGCGATGCCAGTGCCCATGGTGCCAGCGCCAATGACGCCGATGCGCGACACCGGGCGGGGCTGGACACCTTTGAGATCATCGGGCGCTTTTTTAGCCGCTGTTTCAGCAAAAAAGATGTGGCGCAGCGCTTTGGCTTGGTCCGTGCCGCGCAGCGCAAGGAAGGTTGCGCGCTCTTGTGCAAGGCCATCGACAAAGGACGTGGTGCAGGCGGTTTTCACCAGGCCAAGCGCTTCTAAAGGTGCTTTGGCGCCGCGCGCTTTGCGGGCGACTGGTTTTTCAAGGGCGTCCAGTCCCTCGGCGGATGGGTTTTCCATCGCGCTTATCCGCTTGCTCTCCAGTGGTGCCTCAGCAATCTCCTGTGCGTGAGCTATCGCAGCGCTGAGCACATCGCCATCCACTAAGATATCTATCAAGCCAAGATCAAGCGCTGCCTTTGCACGCACCGGCTTTGCGTTGGTGATCATATCTGCTGCTGCAGCTGCGCCAATCAGGCGAGGCAGGCGCTGCGTGCCGCCCGCACCAGGCACCAACCCTAAGGTCACTTCTGGCAGGCCGAGCTGTGCATCGGCTTGAGCGAGGCGGTAATGGCATCCGAGCGCCACTTCCAGCCCGCCGCCAAGGCAGGGCCCGCCAATGGCTGCTACCACGGGTTTTGTCGACGCTTCAATAGCGTGAATGACATCGGGCAGATGCGGCGGCTCTGGGGTCTTCCCGAATTCTTTTATATCGGCGCCCGCGATGAATTTTTGATTGGCGCCTGCAATCACGATGGCGCTAATCGCGCCATTGCTTGCTGCTTTGTCTATGCCATCCATTAGCCCTTGGCGTTCCACTTGGCTCAGCGGGTTTACAGGCGGATTATCAACAGTCAGAACTAAAATAGATCCGCGCGTTTCTTGATGGACGGACATAGCTCACCTCCAATACTTTTATTCAGCGCCGCACTATAAAAGCTTTAAGCTTAAAGAAAAGAGCCAACCCGCAACGCACAATCGAGCCTTGCATATGACAGCGGCAACGTCATACCTCCAGCGTTAAAGGCGTTGTGGGCAAAATGAGAGAGAAACCATGGGCAAGATCGATCAATATTGGAAATCCAACTTTGAGCAGATGGCGCCAGTCGGGTGGGATTTGCGCATTAAGCTGGCGCCGCGCTGGGTCCGTTTTCATGGTCTTCCCGGGGGCAAGCGCTATCCAGAAAACGACAAAGAACGATCCATTGTCGCCGAGCGGGCCAACACACTTGCACATGCAGTCCTCGGCGATGCAGGACCTTACTACGTCTACGCCTATGTGTACGAGCCTGATCCAGATCTACCTTTTAGTGTTGACGCTAGCTGGCGCTACCACGGCATTCCCCTCGATCAGCGCTTTACTTGTCTCGAAGACGGCGAACCTGATGCAGCGCGCATCGTTGTCTTTACGGGCGCTGCGCAAGATCTGGGTGGCAGCTTTGACGCAGCTGTGCTTGGAATTGCCGAAGACCTGTCAGCCCGCTCGATTTGGGTATCGCCGACAACGGGCAATGTCTTTGCGCCCTATGATGGCGGCTTTGATTTAATTTTATCTGATCCCGGGGCCATTTCCGCGCTTAAAAAAGCCCATAAAAAATGGCTGTCGAAGCGCGAGGACGGGCTTTAAAGCGCTCTTCGTGGCCAGGGGGCAGGGTTAAAGGTCGGTGACGAAGCGGGCCTAGTCTTTCATCGCGAGCAAAACGAAGCGATTCAGCGCCTTGTTGGAGTTGCACTGGGAAATTGGGACCTAAGGCTTAGCTCTTAGGATCAGGCATGACCGTGCGAATGTGAAGCTCGCGTTGTGCTTTTTGCGGCACGTCGGACGGCGCGTTCATCATCAGGTCTTCTGCTTTTTGGTTCATGGGAAACAAGATGACCTCGCGGATGTTAGGCTCATCGCAGAGCAGCATGACAATGCGGTCAATGCCGGGCGCGATGCCGCCATGGGGCGGAGCGCCGTATTTGAAGGCATTGAGCATGCCTGGGAAGGCCGCTTCTACGTCGTCTTGGCTGTAGCCCGCGATTTCAAAGGCCTTGTACATAATTTCCGGCCGGTGGTTCCGGACCGCGCCGGAGGAAAGCTCAACGCCGTTGCAGACGATGTCATACTGATAAGCCAAGATGTCGAGTGGGTCTTTGGTTTCGAGCGCTTCCAGCTCGCCTTGCGGCATCGAAAACGGGTTGTGGCTAAAGTCCACCTTCTTGCGCTCTTCATCCCATTCAAACATGGGAAAATCGACGATCCAGCAAAAGCGGAAGACGTCTTTTTCAATAATGTCTAAATCTTCGCCCACTTTCGTCCGTGCAGAGCCGGCCAGCTTGGCGGCGCCTGCGGCTTTATCGCAGGCAAAGAATACGCCGCAATTGGGCCCGAGGCCGAGCCGATCGATCAGCTGCTGGGTTTTTTCCTCACCAATATTCTTGGCAATTGGCCCGCCAGCCTTACCCTCTTTGAAGTTGATATAGCCGAGCCCGGCAAAGCCTTCTGAGCGCGCCCAATCATTCGTCTTGTCAAAGAAGCTGCGCGCGCGCAGACCAGCATCAGGCGCCGGAATAGCGCGCACGGCTGCGCCGTCCTCAATCATTTTGGCGAAAATTCCAAAGCCGCTGCCGCGGAAAATGTCTGTAACGTCTGAGATTTTGATGGGGTTGCGCAGGTCTGGTTTATCAGACCCATAAAGCATCATCGCCTCTTTATAAGGAATGCGCGGAAAGGGCTCGTCAGGCATATGCCGATCGCCAGCGAATTCTTTAAACACGCCTGCCAGTACGGGCTCAATGGCGGTGAAAACATCTTCCTGCGTTGCAAAGCTCATCTCCACATCAAGCTGATAAAACTCGCCTGGAGAGCGGTCCGCGCGCGCGTCTTCGTCGCGGAAACACGGCGCGATTTGGAAATAGCGATCAAAGCCAGAGACCATGATGAGCTGCTTAAACATCTGCGGCGCTTGCGGCAGAGCATAGAACTTGCCGGGGTGGAGCCGTGCTGGAACCAGAAAATCGCGCGCCCCTTCTGGCGACGATGCTGTCAAAATGGGCGTTTGAAACTCCATAAAATTGCTCTCGATCATCCGGCGGCGGATGGAGGAGATAATCTGACTGCGCAAAATGATATTCTGATGCATCTTCTCGCGGCGCAAATCGAGGAAACGGTAGCGCAGGCGAATATCTTCTGGATAATCCACATCGCCAAAGACAGGCATGGGCAGCTCTTCTGCCGCGCCAAGAATGTCAACGCTTTGGACCCGCACCTCAACCGCGCCAGTCGCCAAATTGTCGTTGCGCGTCTCATCCGAGCGCGCCACCACTTTGCCGGCAATGGAGAGAACACTTTCGGTGCGCACACGCTCTAAAATCTTAAAGGCTTCGCTGTCCACTTCGGTTACGATCTGCGTTAGCCCGAAATGATCGCGCAGGTCCACAAACAGCAAATTTCCATGATCGCGTTTGCGGTGAACCCAGCCAGCCAAGCGCACTTCATCGCCTACATTGTCTGCGCGTAAATCGTTGCAGGTGTGGCTTCTATACGGGTGGCTCATTGGCTTAGCTCGAACAGTTGTTTCGCGGCATGTGCGCGTGTGGATTTGAGAGCGGCAAAGCGCATTTTAACGCCGTTTTGTCAAGGCTAACGCGCTCAGCCGCGGCGAATGAGATAGACGCCCGCGGCCATGCAGGCCATGCCGCCTAGCTTGATGAGCGAAATGGGCCGCGCAGCATAGCCGAAAGCACCAATATGATCGAGCACGGCCGCGCTGATCAGCTGCGCGCAAATGATCGCAGAGATATAAGTCGCTGCACCTAGCCGGGGCACCGCCGCAGCGGCAAGCGAGACGACCCCAGCGCCCAGTAGCCCGCCCGTCCACACCCACCACGGCAGGCCCGCCGCCATAGCAGCCTGGGGCGTCGGGGCCTGGCGGGTCGCAATCAACAAGATGTTGAGCCCGATGAGCGCGGCTGTCCCAACGCCGAAAGAGACCAGGGCGGCGATTGTGGGCGTGCCAAATGCACCGGCCAGCTTCCCATTGATAAGTCCCTGCGTTGCAAGCAGCGACCCTGCGATAAGCGCCATTATGATGTAGGCCGTATCAGACATAGCAACCCTCTTTCTCGCCCCAACACTTGCCGCAAGCCTTGGAGCGCCGTATGACACGCTGCTATGGCAGAAAAATCAGAGTGCATCACCCCCATTGTTGGAACCGAGACGCTAGAGACGCTGTGCGCGCGCTTGGCGCAAGCGCCCTTCATCACCATCGACACCGAGTTCATGCGCGAGAAAACCTATTTCTCTCAGCTGTGCCTTATTCAAGTGGCTAGCTCTGAGGAAGCGCACATTATTGACCCGCTGGCTGATGGGCTGGATCTGGCGCCTTTTTGGCATTTGATGAATAACGAGCCGGTACTGAAAGTCGTTCATGCCGCGCGGCAGGATTTTGAGATTTTTTACCACGCGACTGGCTGTGTACCATCGCCGGTCTTTGATACACAGGTCGCGGCCATGGTGCTCGGCTTTCCTGATTCGGCAGGCTATCAAGCGCTGGTGGAGCACTACTGCGACACCCGTTTGGACAAATCCTCGCGCTTTACCGATTGGGCGCGCCGCCCCTTAAGCGATAAGCAGCTGGCCTACGCTTTAGGCGATGTCACCTATCTGTGCGATATCTATACCGCCATGAGCAGCGCGCTTGAAGGCAATGGACGGGCCAGCTGGCTCGATGAAGAAATGGACGTGCTCACCGCGGAGAAAACCTACGCGGTTGACCCAGATGCGGCATGGAAACGCCTGAAGCACCGCTCGCGCGATCCTAAATTTCTTGGGGTGATTAAGGCGCTTGCCGCGTGGCGGGAGAAGACAGTCCAGAAGATTGATATTCCGCGCGGCCGGTTAATCAGCGACGACGCCATTTTGCAAATTGCAGCGCAAAAACCAAAAACAACGGGCGATCTTGCAAAGACGCGCGGCGTGAGCGCTGGGTTTGCCAATGGCGCCTATGGGCAAACTGTCATTGACCTGCTGGCCGATGCCGAGCCGCTGCCAGCGCAAGAGATACCGCTCAAAAAAGACCGTTCTGTTCTGCGCTCTCATCCTGTCTCTGACCTGCTCAAATTGCTGCTAAAAGCACGTGCGCAAGATATGGGCGTGGCGCCAAAGCTCATTGCAAGCGCAGAAGATATGGACCGGATCGCCAATGGCGCTGGCGCGGACCTGCTGGTCATGCAGGGATGGCGCGGCGAGATTTTCGGGCGCGAAGCCCAGGCCATGCTGCGCGGAGAGCTTGCGCTTACGGCCGATGGGAAGTCTATCGAAGTGGTAGAGCTGGAATAGGGCGAGAGCACGTTTCACTTAATCAGAGCCATTTGATGACGCCCTGGAAGGCGCGGGGCAGGCGTAGGTTGCAGTGCGATGCGGTGCATCGGACAAGGCGTACAACGCACCCCGCGTCTTCCAGGGCGTCACCCGCAGGGCCCGTACTCGGACTGTGGACATCTCTGGGGCTGATTTTTACCTCACAGCGCAATGCTTTCCTCGG
>JBCCAR010000045.1:0-25308 GCA_039814715.1 Pseudomonadota bacterium | reverse complement strand
ATTGTGGTTCCATCATGCGCCCCCTCATGGATGTACACGCCACATTGACACATGGAGCGTTAACCGTGATTGACATAGATCAACTTAAAGTCGTGCGCCGTGTCAAGCATGCATGATGCCGTTATCAAACTGTGAGGGGAGACGCGCGGACGGTATTGGACAAGTCTGAGGAGCGTCAACCCAAGCTTTAACATGTTTTAACTCTAGGAGAGCGAGAGAGGAACTTCGAACTCCAAGCCAAGGGCTCAAGTAGCCCGGCCGCGCGGTAGCCCGATAAAAATGGCGGAGAGACAGGGATTCGAACCCTGGGTACGCTTGCGCGCACAACGGTTTTCGAGACCGCCCCGTTCGACCACTCCGGCATCTCTCCGCGGCTTTAACGCCGCTGGTTCCTTAAAGGAGGCGTTGAAAGACTGCAAGGTTTAGCGCGAGGCTTAGCCCTACGTGCGCAATGTTATACCAGCGAACATTGAAACCGTGGAACGAATGGCACATATTAGATGGATGAGCACACACCAGACCCAGACAGAAGTTCCGGAATTTACCCGTGACGCGAAGTTCCGTATTGGACAGGTCGTCCGGCACAAATTCTTTGAGTTCCGCGGCGTTATCTTCGACGTGGACCCAGAATTCAGCAATTCGGAAGAATGGTATCAATCCATTCCAGAAAGCATTCGGCCGGTTAAAGAGCAGCCCTATTACCACTTATTCGCGGAAAATGAGGAATCGAGCTATATCGCCTATGTAAGCCAGCAAAACCTGCTGCCCGATGAGAGCGGGAAGCCGGTGAACCACCCTGATATTGGGGCGATCTTAGAACAGATGCCTGAAGGCGACTACCGTTTGCCAAACCAGCGGGCCAATTAAGCAGCTTTACCTCAAAGTCACGCGGCACGCTTTGCCTTATTCCAGCATCAACCGCCGCTTCATATAGGCCAGTTCCAGGGCCCCGCGATAGGCGGATTGCTTGCGGTTCGCCGCGCCTGAATGTCCGCCTTCTGTGTTTTCATAATACATAAACGGTTGCCCGGCCTGCGCCAGCCGCGCAGCAAGCTTGCGGGCATGGCCGGGGTGGACCCTGTCGTCTTTGGTAGAGGTGAAAATGAACGCTTCGGGCAGGTCTTTCTCGGCATAAATGTTGTGATAGGGAGAATAGCCTTCAAGATAGGCGCGCATGTCTGGCTCATCCGGATCACCATATTCGCCGACCCAGCTCGCGCCAGCAAGCAGCTTGTCGTAACGCAGCATATCGCTCAGCGGCACACCGATAATGGCGGCGTTTATTTTTTCTGGATACCGCGTGAGCATCACGCCAGTTAACAAGCCGCCATTAGAGCCGCCAGCAACGCCAACATGGGCAGCATCCGTAAGGCCCTTTTTAACCAAATCGTCTGCTATCGCGGCAAAATCTTCATAGGCTTTGTGGCGATTTTCTAAGAGAGCGGCTTGGTGCCAGGCGGGGCCATATTCGCCGCCGCCGCGAATGTTGCCGATCACGAAAACGCCGCCCTGTTCTAGCCAGAGCTGATATTTGGCACTCAGGTAAAACGGGGTAACGGCAATTTCAAACCCGCCATAGCCATAAAGCCACACAGGCGCCGGTTTGCGTTTGGGCAGTTTTTTAGGCCGGACGACATAATAGGGGACCTTGGTGCCATCTGCGGAGGCGGCAAAGCGCTGCTCGGTGACAATTTTGCTTGCATCAAAGCGTTCCGGAATGGCGTCCACTTGCGTGACCATACCGCCGTCAATAAGAAATAGGGTTTCAGGCTGAGTGAAGCTCTCAAACTGGACGAACAGCCTATCTCTGGCCTCGTCCGCATCTATGATGGCGATAGTCCCTGCCGTTGGCAGCGCGGCCGGCTTGCTATCCCAGCGTCCTTCTTTGCCGCGAGTGAGGCGCAGGAGCTGGCCGCTCACATCCTCCAAGACAACCACATAGACCGCATCAGATGTTACGCTCACCTGCTCTATGGCTTGCGCAGCACTGGGCGCAAACACGAGCTCCGGGGTGCCAGTCCCACCTGCAAGCGCATCCGGCACATTCAGAGCGACCAAAGACCCGGCGGGAAAAGGTCCCCATTGGCTGCGCATCAACGCAAAAATATGCTCTACGCCATAGTGTACAATATTTGCGTCTTCTGGGAGTGGGAGCAGGCTTGGCGGCTTGCCCGGCTCAAAGACCCGGGTTTGCGAGGTCCAAAAGGTGAGAATATTAGATAAGTATGTGCGGCTGCCTGTGCTTGTGTGTTTTGATGCAACGCTGAGGCCCATATGCACCGGCTCTGTCGCGAAGACTTCGGGCGCATCAGCGAGATGAGTGCCGCGCTTCCAAAGTCTTTGGCTGCGCGGATAGCCGGACTCGGTAACGCTGCCTTCGCCAAAATCAGTTCCTATAAGCAGATGCTGCGCGTCCACCCAATCGAACCAAGTCTTTGCAACCGGTACATCAAATCCGCCATCGACAAAGGCCTTTTCCTCCAAATCAAATTCACGCAGGCGCACGGCGTCCGTGCCGCCTGGCGAAAGCGAAATCATACACAGCCGCTCTTGCGGGCCTAAACATGTGAGGCCCTTATAGACCCAGTTTTCTCCTTCGGCCTCAGCCAGCGCATCAATGTCTAAAACGCTCTCCCACACAGGATTGCCGCTCAAATAGCCGTCTTCTGGCGAGCGGCGGATCAGGCCGCGCACATTAGTCTCATCCTGCCAGAAATTATAGACCATGCCCCCGCGGAACACGCCGTACGCTATCCGATCGGGCGCATTGAGTTCATCTAGGATCTTCACCTGCGCGTCTTCAAAACCCGGCTGGCTTTCAAGGCGCGGCAAAGAGGCAGCGTTGAGCCCTTCGACATAGCCCAGGGCCCGCGCGCCTTCGACCTCTTCAAGCCACAAAAATGGATCGACCTCCGCCGGATTGGCATCATCCGCCATGGCGGTGGAGGCCCAAAAGAGCGTGATGCAAACAAATCTCGAAATGGCTATCATGTTTGACCCAATTCCTCTTCACAGTGTTCACCGTTTCAAAGCGCCTAGCAAGCCGCGCACAATCGCCCGGCCAAGCCCGCTGGAGATCGATCGTACAACGCTTTTGACCGCTGCTTCGCCGACGCTTTGCCGGTTGGAGCTGCGCTTTTTCTTCGGCGCTTTTTTCTCTTCCTGCTCAGCCACATCAGCAGCTTTTTCAGCGCGCGCGGCGAGGATTTCATAAGCGGATTCGCGGTCAACATCCTGGTCATAATGCCGCCCGACGGCGCTTGCCCCCATGACAAGCTTGCGCTCAGCTTTTGTTGCTGGCCCAAGGCGTGATGAGGGCGGGCGGATCAAGCACCGATCAACAATCGAAGGCGCGCCTTTGGCGTCGAGCGTTGAGACGAGCGCTTCGCCAACGCCAAGCTCTGTAATAACTGTTTGCGTGTCGAGCTTTGGATTTTGGCGGAACGTACTGGCCGCTGCCCTTACCGCTTTTTGATCGCGCGGGGTAAAGGCCCTGAGCGCGTGTTGCACCCGGCTGCCAAGCTGGCCAGCAACATCGTCTGGAATATCAAGCGGATTTTGCGTGACGAAGAAGACGCCCACACCCTTAGAGCGAATAAGCCGAACAACCTGTTCAACCTTGTCCAACAACGCCTTTGGGGCTTCATCAAACAGCAAATGAGCTTCATCAAAGAAGAAGACCAGCTTGGGTTTGTCAGGATCGCCCACTTCAGGCAGCTCTTCAAACAGCTCCGCCAGCAGCCAAAGCAAAAAGGTCGCATAGAGGCGCGGCGACTGCATGAGCTTGTCTGCGGCGAGAATGTTTACGCGGCCGCGGCCATTTTGATCAAATGCCATGAAATCACGGATATCGAGCGCCGGTTCGCCAAAGAACTGATCGCCGCCTTGGTTTTCCAGCACCAACAAGCGCCGCTGAATGGCGCCAATGGATGCAGGCGAAACATTACCAAGTGTCTTGGAGATCTCTTTGCGGTTTTCTGCGACGTGATTGAGGATGGCGCGCAGATCTTTAAAATCGAGCAGCAACAAGCCCGCATCGTCAGCGACGCGGAAGGCAATATTGAGCACGCCTTCTTGGGTATCGTTCAGTTCAAGCAACCGCGATAAAAGCAGCGGGCCCATCTCAAGCACAGTCGTGCGGATCGGATGCCCTTGATCGCCGTATAAATCCCAAAATACCGTTGGATAGGAGCGGTAAGCATAATCCTCAAACCCGATCTTCTCAGCGCGGGAGAGGAGCTTTTCGTGCAGTTTATGGCCCTTGCTGCCAGGCTGAGACATGCCAGACAGGTCCCCTTTCACGTCCGCCATAAAGACAGGCACACCCTGGTCAGAGAAGCCTTCCGCCATAATCTGCAAGGTGACCGTTTTGCCCGTACCCGTCGCCCCAGCGATCAAGCCATGGCGGTTCGCCCGCTTTAAAACAAGGGACTGTTTTTGCTGCCCTGTTCCAATGAAAATCGATGTCATGCGGCCCACCTAGCTGTTTGCTGTGCTAGCTCTTTTGCAGCATAGTTTTTTGCCAAGAACAACCAAGCATTCGCAGTCAACCACATGCGGCAGCTTTAGGAGCCCTCAATGAAACGTATTTTGACGAATGCCTGCGCCTTAATAACGAGCGCACTGCTGGGTGCAGTCTTCATCCCCAGCCCATCGAAACCCGCGCAGGCCCACCAAGTGAGATTGACGCGCTTTGACATCCAAACAGCCATGACACAAGCATTGCAACGCCATCAAACGCAAAATGCAGGCCCAACAGGTGCAGAGCTGGAACAGGCCATCATATCCGCACTCATGAGGTGCCGATTTCAAGGACAGATGCTAGAAGGTAACAAGGCCGAAGATGATGCCACGGACTTTCAAGGCGTCATTCGCTGCTAAAACGGAAATACCTCACAAACGAAGCGCTACTCAGCAGCTGACCTATACTGCGGTTCAGTGTTAGCGTTTTCGTCCAAAAACGCTTCCAAATCTTCGTGGCGAATCCGCCATTCTTTTCCGAACTTCACAGCGCGGAGTTTCTTATCATTGATAATATTGCGAATGGTGCCCTCTTTGAGCTTCAGCAACTGGGCTGCATCGCGAACGGTTAGGAGTGGTTTAGACAGCATGGAGTCCTCGGCCAATTTGATAGTGTGTTAGCGAGCTTTTAAGCGGTGAAACCCGGTCAAGCGTCAAAGCCGCATGTGTTGCGATACAACACCAATACGCCTGCTTTACCTCACTTGGTGTCAACGCACAGAACAACTGCTAGACCAACCATTTAAAGTTAACAATATAATCGCTCTAAAACGACCTAAGCAAATTTAGTGAGTTTTAGAACCTTTGCAAGTTTGTTGTGATGTTGCAGCGCACAACGATCAGTTTATTTCGTTCGCCCTATGGATGTGTATGTGCTCATACGCGGGGAAGCTTGCGCGCCAGTGCCGAGCTTAAAGCGCGCAAGGCCAGGCGCTGCATGCGTGTTTATAAGACCTAGATTAATCCTTTTATATCCGCGTCTTACCAAAAATTCAGCTGCGTGTGCGAGTACCAAATGCTGCGCAGATTTAGGCCGGCCAAGCGCCGTCGTAACACCGGAAAAATAAACGGCCTCGCTACCAAAGCAGATGAAGCTCGCCGCTGCGACATATTGCCCAGAGCATCGAACAGCGACACATATTGCCGCTATTGCGCCGCTAGCCTTGGCTAAACGGCGCGGTGTATTTGCTGGCAGCATGCGGTATTTTTTCACCTGGCGCTGCGCCATTTCTTCACGTTCTAGCCACGCCATAGCGCTGCTGTCGGCGCCCCCAACGTCTACGGTCATGTCCTCAGTGCGGGCCTTGTAGAGCCGGTTTCGCCACTTTTGCTGCATTGCCTGTTCCAGCTGCGTATCCGTTTGCGGCAAATTCCAAATGGCGTCCGTCCCGCCGGTCATTACTGGGTTGCTTGGTAAAGCGCCCGCAGGCGCGCTGATGACGCATAAAGACAAGCGCTGATCTGAAAGCGCCGCAAGAAGAGCGCGGTAAGCCTGTTGCACCTCGCACCCGCTGCCCAGACACAAACCTGTAGGTACAATATGCCAAGCGATTGGTCCGGCACGGTAAGAAAAGCATATGGCTTGCGCCGCCACTGTGTCTTTTCGATACACTTGCACACATAGCGGACTGGCAAATTCAGTGCCCATCACCTCGCCATAGCTATAGCTATGCTGAAAGAGTGGCTCTGCTTGCGCCGTGAGCCAGCCATCCCAGTGGCGGGGCTGCATTTGCGCAAGCGGCGTTACCACGGCATGATACGTCATCGCGCCACACAGCCATGAAAGATGCCCAAGGTGAAGCAAAAAGACACACAGCGGACTGTATTCGGCCTTGATGCGCCCGGGCCCAAACTGACAAAAAGCGGTGTATGGCTCATCGTGCGCCTTGCAGTGTTGCCGCTCATGGCCGCCCTAGTGGTGTTGGATTTAATTGGTTTTGCCATCGCACGCTTCGTCTTTGATACATGCTACGGCGCCTTATGTTTGTTTACCTAACCCGCTAGGAGGCGCTGGCCTCGACTTCCAGCAGCTCAACTTCGTAAATCATCGCTGCATTTGCTGGAATGATCGGGTCCCGCCCCCGCGCGCCGTAAGCCAATTGCGGCGGCAAATAAAATGTGAAACGGTCCCCGGGCCGCATTAAAGCCATGCCCTCACGCAGCCCTGCAAGCAGCGTCCCCATGGCAAAGCGCGCAGGCGCGTTACGTTCATAACTGGAATCAATCTCATAGCCATCTGTGAGCCGTGCCCGGTAGTGAATGAGGACGGCGTCATGAGGCCCAGGGCTCGCGGTGTTGGTGTCCACCTGGGTTTCAATTGTGTATAATAAACCACTCGCCGTACTCCGTGCCTCCTTTTGCTGCGCTATATCCTCCAAATAAGCACGGGCGGCAACCATGCGCTGGGCAGCATCACGGTAAGACCGGCCAGCCTGCTTTTCGTCGTTGCAGCTTGTCAGCAGCGCTAAAACCGTTGCAGCAAAACCAAAATATCTCACTCTTTCATCCCCATTGGTTTCCTGTGTGCACGCTCAGGCCGCTTGAGCTGCGCTGCAGCCTTCGACAGTGCCTCGGGCGTATTGATGCCGATAAAGCACTCTTTCTGTTGTGCAGGAACAGGCATTTGCGCAGCGTCTAGGGCGATATAAACCTGCCTTAGGGTCGGCGCGGCGTCCTTGGCGAGCGCGTTCAAATAGCGAAGACCTACCTGAAGCTGGGAAAGGGGCCAATAGCTTACCACCCACAAGGCTTGCCCATCAATGCGCGGTATTGCAATTCGCGTCCCATCAAACATAGCGGCAAGTCTGCGCGGCAAAAATGGCGTATCGCAAGGAACAGTGATGAGCCCGGCGTTGCGCTCTAAAGCAAACAAGAGCGCGCTATGAAGGCCAGCGACCGGCCCCTTTAAGCCAACGGCATCCGGCAGGACGGGCACGCCATATTGCTGCAAGGAGGAATGGTCTCCCGCAATCGCCAGGTGCGCCACTTGGGGCGACATACGCTCCATCACATGGCGTAGGAGCGGCTTTCCCTCCAGCAGCGCTAAGTGCTTATCGCCGCCCATGCGCGCGCCCCGCCCGCCAGCTAAAATAACGCCGCACAGGGACGCTGAAGGGGCGGCGTGAGGCATTGCGGTTCCTTTTGACGGGCTTTGTGACCAGAGCGCGCAAGCATGGCAGATTTGCCATTCGCGTGCAGCCCTGAAATAAAGGCGCGGTTGGAATAGCGGGGCAGGAGGACGAGCATTGAGCGAAACACACTTTCAGCGGCTAGAAGCCATGTACAACAGTGCGCCAATCAATGACTTGTTTGATGCCAAAATGACGATCAGCGAGGGCGAGACACGCGTTGAAATGACGGTGACGCGAGAGAGCTGGCATGCGGCCGGCGCGCAGCACGGCACGCCCTATTTCAAAGCCCTTGATGATGCTTGCTTTTATGCGGCTAATTCCGTGGTGGACGATGTCTTCATGCTGACCAGCGCGTTCAACCTCAATATGACGCGGCCCTTTGATGAAGGTGTCATGATTGCCCATGGCCGCTGGGTCCATGGCAAGCGCCGGGTTTATCTCGCCGAAGGGGTTTTAACGGATGCAGATGGCAACGAGCTTGGTTTTGCCTCAGGAACCTTTATGCGCAGCCGCATCGCGCTATCCTCCTTGCCAGGCTATGCGAGCAACCAAAGCTAAGGGCCGCTGACCATGGAGCCGCGCCTACCAACGCAGCTATGGGTGAAAGCTCGTTTGGCCTTGTGGAACCAACAAGGCTACCCAGCCGTGTTGCGCCGGCGCGGCGATGATCATGGCGGAACAATTATTATCTGCGTGGATCGCTGTAATGGCACCAGCATCTTGCTCGGCCAGCGGCGCGACTTTAGCGGCGCTATTCAATGGGCCGCGCTAGGCAGCGGCGAGGCGATGGCGGCAATAGAAGAAACTGAGTATCTTGAACGCGCCACTAAAATAGACCGAGATATATGGGTACTGGGCGTTGAAGCGGCGCGCGATTGGCCGCCGCTGGACGAACCAGTGGTCCAATTATGAGTGGCGCGCCTAAAGCTTCGGCAGGTCCATTTCTAAAATGGCCATATTGAAGTCATAAGAGACTTCGCCGTCATCTTCATCACGGTAGATCACGCCTAGGAATTCATCGCCTAAATAGACCTCAGCAGAGTCCTCACCCTTCTTATGGGGCCGCAGCTGCAGCCGATTATTATCAAACTTCGTGCGCAGATAGGTCTGCACCTGAGCAGTTTCGCTGGGGGTCATTCTTAATCCCTATATCCAAATAGCATTTCCATGGCGGTAGCTATCACAGCGCTGTTGCCTTGGCGAGAGCTTCCGATCAGATTCGCCCGTAATTACGGCCCTGAAATAAAAGCTGCACCGCACTAATACATCATCAGCCTTGATATTAACCACTTATTGACCATGTTTGGCCGGTGGACACGTTGCATTGTGACAACAAGCGGACAAAAACGGGGCATTTGAGTTAATTTTTCTTAAAATTCGACTTTAATGTGTCGCGTTTTAACATCAAAATCCGAATGCATTGAAGTATGGCTGGTGACGGTTGGGAGTTCGACGTGCCGAAAAAGAGAGCAATGAAGGGTTTGGCAAGCGTATGCGGCGCAGTCGCTGTTCTGTGTCTCTTGTCCGCACCAACAGCCTTGTCCACCATGACCGAATTGACGCGCAGTGAGACCGCCGTGCAGCCTATCTTAACGGTGGCGCCAACAGGATTGCCGCAACTGCATGGCGACCTGCATGCGCTGATCAGTGATGTTCAGCCCGAGATTAGCCAGGAGTTGCATCCTGAAGAGATGTGCCTGGCCCAAGCTGTGTATTTTGAAGCGCGCTCAGAACCCGTAGAAGGCCAGCTCGCAGTTGCCCAAGTGGTTTTGAACCGGGTCCTGGATGAGCGTTACCCAACGACCATTTGCGGCGTTGTGTTTCAAGGCGAACACCGCCGGAACAAGTGCCAGTTCTCCTTCGCCTGTGATGGACTCTCCGATACGCCTTACAATCGCTTGGCGTGGACAGAAGCGAAAGCGATCAGCCATGTCGCTCTGCAAGGTTATTGGGATGATCTGACGGCAACCGCCACACATTACCATGCTGATTATGTAATGCCATATTGGGGTGAAATCCTCGAGGCCCGCGTCCAGCACGGTCGCCATATTTTTTACCGCGACGATAGCTTTTAATAATACGGCACATAAACACTTTTTTAGGCATCCACCTTCACAGTTTTACAAAGCTTTTTTGGCATCGTTCCAAAAATAACAATGTAGTGTGGGCGTAGAAAATGCAAACAGACGTGTGTGCAGCACAAGGTGGCGATAGCGATGAAGAGCTGGTCGCCTATTATTTAGACTGGACCAATGACGCCGTCAGCGAACTAGCGGGCTTAATTGCGAGTGTTGGTACAGAGCCGGACCCCGAACTACAGCAAAAAGTCTACGAAATATGCCATAATATCAAAGGCATGGGCACGAGCTTCGGCTTCCCGCTCATGACCGAAGCTGGCACAACAATTTGTTGCTATCTGCGGCGCCTGAAAAACGAACCGATGGACAGGCCACTGCTTGACGCTCATTTGAAATCTTTCCAGCTTGTTCTCGCCAAGCGGATGGTTGGAGACGGCGGACAAATAGGTTCAGAATTGATCAACCGCCTTAACCAGCTTGTTGAGCATATGCTCTCTGAATAGTGGCTCCCAAACCCTGGCGGCGGCACAAGCCTAGTTGACGGACTGAAAAGTTCGCGTATTGTTCTGGTGATGACATGTGAACCAGTCCCGCTCTTAACTGGCGACCGCGCCTTAACGGCAGAGGTCTCGCGCGGTGTGTGCAGGCATTTAATTGCCCGCGGCCAAGCGCCGCTTTTAGAATTCTCACTTGGAAACGGTCGGCGCGCAGATGTGGCAGCTGTAGATGACAAAGGCCGCATCACCATTGTTGAAATCAAAGTCTCGGTCAGCGACTTTCGCGGCGATGGAAAATGGACCCAGTATCTAGACTATTGCGATGCGTTTTATTTCGCTGTCCCGCAGAGCTTTCCAGAAAGTCTATTAGACGAAGAACACGTGATGCCGGACCTAACGGGCGTGATGGTGGCCGATAAGTATGATGCGATTATACGCAGAGAGGCTGCCGCAAGCCCCATAGCTGCGGCGCGGCGCAAAGCGGAAAGCCTTCGCTTTGCGCGCAAAGCTGCTCTACGCCTCCAAACACTACTTGATCCGCAGTTTAGCGGCTAAGCGCTTTTTGAAGCGCGGACTGGTTGTGAACCGCATGGTCTATCGCTGCTAGAACATGTTTGTCCGCCGTTACATCTTGGAGAGCTGCCAAAGCATCTTCTAGTGCCAAGGCCTCCCGGTGGGCGCGCGGCGATATCATGCCAACAAGGGCATTGGCTGCAACAATAATGCTGGCTGCCTGGCGGCTTGTATCATCCCCGGTTTGATGGTCTTCCAAGGTTTGAAGGATAGTGCGCACATGGCCGTCAAATTCGACACTGGAAAGCAAATCACCCGTTTTTTGAATGGCAGAGCGCACACGCGCCAGCTCGTCCGGGCTCAGCGCTTCTGGCTTGGTTAAGAGGTCCCTCGGAACCAGAATTTTCCCAGCATTTGAAAGAAGCGCGGCCATCTCAACGTCGCGCTGTAAATCACTGCCATAGTTCAGCGCCCGGGCGATATGGCGGCTTAGCCGCGCAACCGAGCGAGAATGGCTTGCACTATAGGGATCACGCGCATCGATCAAGCCTGTAAGCACGCCAACCAGATGGCGCAGCGCAGCTTCACGGCGGGCGCGCATGGTGACCAATTCTGTCACATCGTCAAACGCAAGCATGACCGAGGCGCCGTCGTCGTATCCGTCCAATGGCACGGCGGTGATGCGGCCATGGCGCAGATCCCCGGTGACACCAATCTCGGTTGCAGCGGTAATGTCGCGCCCGACGGCGCGAGCGCTTTGGACGGCGCGCAGCATAGGCTGGCCGCTGCCTGACGGAAAGCTCTGCCCCAATGTTAAGCCAAGAAGCTCGGCATGACTGCGCCGACCCATAAGCTGGGCTGCGGCTTGGTTCGCAAAGGCAATAGTATCGTCTGCGCTAATCAACAATACCGCGCTCGGCTGGCTGTCGGCAATGCTGGTCAGCACCGCATTTGCATCTGCTAGCGCTTGGCCTGCACTATCACGGGCCGCAGCAATAGTCGTTGCGCGCTGGGCAACGCCGCGGCGCCAAGCCAACAAGATGAGCGCGCAGGCAAGTCCGAGCGCGATGATGCTGCCCAGTAGCCAAATCCAAGTTTGCCGGCGCACATCTGCCATCGCCTCGGCTTTGGGGATTGATTGAACGGCAATCCACTGTGTCTCGCCCACGCGCTGAGCAGCAACAAGCATGTCAGTGCCATCGGCTGCGCTGGCGCGCGCACTACCTTGACCGCGCGCTGCAGCCCATAAATAGCGCTCGTCGCCATTAAAGGCAGGCGCACGGCGCAAAACCGGCGTGAGGCCTTCCACTTTCAGCAGCAAATCCGCTTGTGGCTGCACCAGCGCAGTATCCACACCTGGAACTGCGACTTGTGCGCTGCTTTTTGGCAGCATATCGATCATTTCCAGAGGGTAGGTGACATGCAGCTGAGCTATGACGCGCGATGATTGAACTGCCTCAATATCGACAACAAGGCTGAGCCAACCACTGGTATCGTCATCTGAAAGATAAGGGCCGTAAAGGCGCGCAGGATCATCTGAAGGCGTAGCAGGACGCGCTGACACGGGAATAGGCCCAGCGCCCCCAAAGGACATCAACAGCGCCCCGCTTGAAGAGACAAGCGCAGCGCCAGCGCGCACGCCGCCTGAGCGAGGTCGATTGACCCGAACCGAGGACGCAGCCTGCGTCAAGGCAAAGCCTTCGCGTTCAAGGGTCAAACTGAGCGCATTGTCTAAATACTCGCGCGATGCCTGCGCGATATCGCCATCGCCATTGATAGCCTGCATCGTATAAAGCTTAATCGCATCGGACTGTGCCAAACGCCGCCACGCGTTTTGCCGGGCAGTCAGCTGCGTATGGGTATGGGCTGCAGCGTTATAGGCGCCTTGGCTAAGCTGGCTGTCCCAAAAACGGGCTTGCTGTTCGAGCGCGAAGGATGACCAGCGTATGATGAGAAAGGTACCAACCAGGAAGACAAGACCGACAAACAGCAAAAAACCTTGCGCTAAATACTTCGAACGCGCCTGGGCAGCGGCCGCAGGCAGCTGAAATAGCGTTGGTGTTTGCGGCCTTGCATTAGGCAACGAAGATGGGGAGGCGTTTGCCACGCGGACGTAACTTTCTGTTCTGCCTAGAGCCGATTCACTTGGTGCATATGGTTAACGCAAAGGCTTAAACCTTCCTTAAAACCCCCATGGCAATAGTACAGTCATGCGGATTTTCTTAGTTTCAGCATTGGTTTTTTGGAGCCTGCTTGGCAGCGCCGCCGCCTCTGTGTTCGGCTCTGGCGAGACTGCGTATCAAGACCTGACCTATTTCCCCAAATGGACGGGCATGATCCAGCGCTCATTGAGCGGCGATATTGGCACGCCGACCAGCCCCAAGCGCGGCAACCAATGCAAACCTAACCCGCGCTTTTTGTGCCCACAAGACGAGTGGGAAAGCTTTATCGAGTACATGCAAGCGCAAGAAGCAAAGGGTTTGCAGCAGCTGAAAGACGTAAACGCGCACCTAAACCGCGCGCGCTATGTGCAAGACCCAATCAATTGGGGTGTCTCTGACTTTTGGGCGCATTTGCTTGAGTTTTTTGATCGCAATGGTGACTGCGAAGACTATGCGATAGCAAAATATGCAACCCTGAAACGTCTTGGTATCCCTACAAAGGCCATGCGCATTGTCGTACTCGAAGATTTAAATCTCGACCTAGCCCACGCCGTGCTGGTGGTAGAGCAAGGTGGACGCACCTATGTGCTCGACAATCAAGTCAGCGCTGTTTTGCCGGATGATGCTATCGCGCACTACCGCCCTGTTTATTCTATTAATGAACACGGCTGGTGGATGCATGGATCGCCCGGTGCCCTAAGGCCTGGGCGGTAAGCCTTCAATTTTAAGCAGTTTTTAGGCATTCACGGTGAGAATGCGGTGTTGACCTTACGATAGGAACTCTCGGTCGTGCCTGCTTCTTCATCTCCGGATAACGCTTCGCCTGAAGCGCAGCTGCTGGAATTCACGAACGCCCTCTCGCGGCACCGCGGCGGTCGTTTTGCGCTGCATTTCAAGCTATCCATGCTCAGTCCGGAAAATAGCGGCAGCTTCGCCAATCGAAATGCGGCTTCCTTTTTCCACGCCTTGATCAAGGCGGACCGCGCCAAACTGTTTCGCCTAACGAACAACGACATCGTCTTCATTAGCAGCAACGTACCATGGCCGGACGTTCACGCCCTTCAAACCAAAGTGAATGGGTTCTTCGACCAAGACGAAAACATAAAGCAGGACCCAAGCGTCTTATCAGACGAGTTTGACCTATCTGAAGAATTTGAGCTCTTTTTAACGCGCTGCGACAATCTCAAAGCAAGCGCAGACGCGATTGCCGTGCCACTGACGCCGCCGCAATCAAGCGGAAACTCTGGCAATGTCCGCTCTTTGCTTGAGCGCTCAGTTGAAGCTGACAGCCCAGCAGCGGCGCAAAAATCCAGCGCGCCGCGCCGGCTGATCTTTGATGATGAGGAAGTCAAATCCCTGAGCCCAGCAGATCTAGACCGTTTGGAAAGTAACTTCCGCATTCTTGATCCTACCAATTTGCTTATGGATTTGCCAGTCGCAGCCGTCATCGGTGACATGCCACCACAAGTCATTTTTTCTGAAAAAGCGATCGACTATGTGAGTTTGCAAGCTGCCGTCCTTCCCTCGCGCGACATGCAGGCAGATGCAAATCTGTTTGAGCGGCTGCGATGTGTTGTGGAGGCGCAGCTCATTAAGAAACTTCAGCTGCCGCGCACAGGCAATGCGCTAGCAAATAGCTTTCCCTGCAATGTAAAGACGGTCCTATCTGGCCACTTTATTAGCTTTGATCGCAATCACCGGCGCCACTCCGATGTTCCGTTGATTATCGATATCCGCTTGCACGATGCACTGCTGCACATGCGTGACTTCCTGCGCATGCGTGACCGGGTGTATGATGCGGGCTACCGCGTGTGTTTATCGGGCATGTCACCATACGGTTTTGCCGCCATGGACCACAGCCACCGTTTGGCCGACTTCATCAAAGTTACCGCCCCTCCAGAGGGCGAGTTTCCCGAAGACGTCTGGCTAGACCATTTTCACGACAGCGCCCGTAAAGCTGGTGTCAACAGGCTGATATGCAGCGGCTGCGACACCGCTGCTGATTTAGAAAATGGCCGAAAGTTGGGCTTTAGCCTCTTTCAAGGTGAGTTTGTGAACATGATGCTTGCTGAAGCGCAGCCGAAGGCGGCAAACGCTCAAATCTAACGCTCTTAAGCGCCGTTAGACGGGCGAGCGTTTTGCTAAAATGCGCTGTAATGTCCGGCGGTGCATGTTGAGCCGCCGCGCTGTTTCAGACACATTGCGGTCACACAGTTCATACACGCGCTGAATATGCTCCCAGCGCACGCGGTCTGCTGACATCGGCGCTTCTGGCGGATCAGCTTTTACACCTTCCATGGTCAGCGCTTTCACAACATCATCCGGATCAGCTGGCTTGGCCAAATAATCAACTGCGCCGGTTTTGACCGCTGCAACGGCGCTTGCGATATTGCCATAACCCGTCAGGATGACGACGCGCATGTCCGCGCGAATGGCGCGCAGTTCGCTGACCAAATCAAGCCCGTTCCCATCCCCCAGACGCATGTCAACAATCGCATAAGCGGGCGGGTTTTGGCGCGCTTTATTGAGACCATCTTGATAGCCATCGCCAGTACTTGGCGCAAAGCCGCGGCGCTCCAAAACGAGTGACAGGCGATCGCGAAACGGGCGATCATCATCGATCACAAGCAAGGAATTGTCGGGTCCAATGTTCATGTCTGCGTCTTGCGCTAGTGCGGGTTGCCCCATGTGTCACCTTCCTCTTCTATTGCGCTGCGCTCCCAGGTCACCTCGACCACAGCGCCGCCGCCTTCATCCGTATCAAAGTCGAGACGTCCACCAGTTCGCGCCAAAAGAGTTTTGGCAATAAAAAGGCCTAGTCCCATACCGACCTCTCCATCACGGCCTGGCGCGCTGCCGATATAGGGCACGCCAAGGAGAGGCAAAACATCTTCATCAAAGCCGGGGCCGTCATCCTGCACAGTGACGTGAATGGTGTCAGCATCCCAACTTACATCTACCGATACGCGCGCATCGGCGAAACGGACTGCATTGCTGATGATATTTGCGACCCCATGTCGCAGTTCAGGTGCCCGCGGCACGATGGGTGACTGGTGGCCTTCCCCGTCAACGAGCGGTTGACCGGTCACCTCCAGCGCCACGCCGCGGCCGGTATAGTCTTGGGCAATTTCTTCAACGACGGCGACAATTGGCAAGCGCTGAAAGTGCTCAGCATCATCATGCGAGCGCTTACTGATATCCGTCAGAATTGCGCGGCACCGATTGCTCTCACTTTCGAGCAAAGCGATATCCTCAGAAAGCTCAGGAAAGCGTGACTGTTGGTCCTTCAAATCGCGCGCGACGAGTGAAATGGTGCCGAGCGGTGTACCAAGCTCGTGCGCCGCAGCAGCAGCGAGCGACCCAACTGCAGACAGCCGCTGCTCACGCGCTAACGCCGATTGGAGCGCGACCACCGCTTCCGCGCGCGACCGTGCGTCGGCGGAAACGCGGTACGTATAAACCGCAATAAAAATCATCGCGATCGTAATGCCCGCCCATAAGCCCAAAATATAGGTGGGCGGCAAGGCAATGGGCTGATCAGCTGCCCATGGTAGCGGCAGGTGCGCGCGCGTTAAAAACAACAGGCAAGCGGTGGCAAGCGCCAGCATGAACATCGTCGCGCGGCGCGAAAGCATGGTCGCGCTGATGGTCAGCGGCAATAAAATCATTACGGCAAATGGATTTTGCAGCCCACCTGTGAAATAGAGCAAAAAAGACAACTGAAGCAGATCAAATACCAGCTGGAGGCCTGCTTGGCGGCTGTTGAGGCGCACCTGCGTCCCCAGCAAGGCAAATAAAGCCAAATTGAACACCACCGAGGCACACACGCCGGCGACGAGCGCCATCAGCGGCAGGTCAAAGCGCAAATAGCTATGCACCATGGCGATTGCAGCTATTTGGCCTAAAATGGCTAGCCAGCGCAGGTTCAGCAGGGTGCCTGCTCGAACGCCGGCTGTAAATTGACGCGCGCGCAATGGTGCCTGACCAGCGGCCAAGTCCAGCAAGCCATCTTCGCTTGATGGTTTTTTAGCAAATAGGAAGTCTTTTAACATCGTGCGTTTCCGCTAGGCCTCTTTTCATTCCGGGAGCAGGCTGATATGGCCGCAAATACCTGTACACAAGCGTGGGACGCGCGCACGCAAAGTCAACACATTGGAGCCAGTATGACGCGGCAAAACAAGCGCTTAGCGCCAACGCGCTGGTACTGGGTGCGCCATGCTCCCGTCGTCGGCGCAACCGGCGAGCTATATGATACGCCCGATGAACCTGCCGATGTAAGCGACACGGCTGCGTTTGAAGCGCTGGCTGCGAGCCTACCAAAAAAAGCATTGTGGCTGACCAGCGATTTACACCGGGCCCGGCAGACTGCCGATAGCATTGCCGCTGCTGGCAATACGCCGCGCGAGCGCCTGGAAGATGAACGCCTGGCTGAACAGCATTTTGGCGACTGGTTTGGCCGCGGCAGCGACCTCGCGCTGCTATCGCGCCATCTAGGCTCCCAGCATAATTTTTGGATGGTTGATGCGGCCACTCGGCCTAACAATGGCGAGAGTTTTTTAGACTTGATGGCCCGGGCAGCCGCGGCAATCCAAGAGCATAGTTATACCTACCGGGAGCAAACTATTGTGGCCATTTCCCACGGCGGGGTCATTCGCGCCGCCATTGCGCACGCACTTGGCCTGGAGCCCGACCGCGCGCTTGGCATCATGGTGGAAAACCTCTCCACCACCCGGCTGGATTATTATCCAGGCCCAGGCAAAGGCGGGGATTGGCGCGTTGTGTTTTTGAACAAGCGCGCGCGCTGACCTAGCTTGCAGCTTTATTAAGCTCGCGCACAATCGCGCTGGTGCCTCGGGTTTCGCTGGCAATGTCGAACACATCTCTGCCTGTTGCATCGGTTATGTAAAGATCAGGATTGGATTCGAGCATCTTTTGAACAATCCGCAGTTTCCGAGCCCGCACAGCCTTCATCAGCGCTGTTTGGCCAAGGTTATCTTGCTCATCCACATCGGCATTTTTCGAGAGCAGCAGCTCAACGCCTATTTTGTCTCCGCGCTCAGCATAAAACATCAGCACCGTGCGGCCATCGCTTTTGTTGCGAATATCTGGGTTTGCATCCCGCTGAAGCAGCATATTTGTCCATGGCGGCCCGCCATTTTGACTGGCCAACATTAGGGCAGAGATACCGTCTGAATTATGGGTATTAATATAGACGCCATTATCCAGCCGCTGGCGCACCTCAAGCACGTCCAGCTTTTCAATGGCGCGCAGAAACTCAAATCGATCTGAGAACTGTGCCTGCGCAGCGGGTATGGCCAAACTGGCCGCAATACACGCTGCAAATACAAAACGAAGTTGGTTGATCATAGTCAGCCCAGTCCCTGAATTCTTCACAATTTTTGCCGCCTTGCCACATCGACAGGCGCTGGGGCGCGCGTTACTGTATAGACATACTTAGCGCGCCTTAGTGCTAAGCTCTACTCAAACTCAGGTGAATGCGCCATGAATTTCCGTCTCGTACAAATTATCCTGTGGGCAGCGGTAGCCCTTGTAGGCGGGTATTTCTTACTGGGCGGCCAGGGCGAAGCGCCGCAATCGCCTGAGGTCGAAACTGCGCAAACATTTAGCGTTGCGAACCCCTATATTGGCCTCACCGGCACAGACGGCGCGCCAGTGAATACCAAAGACTTTAAAGACCAGCATCAATTGCTATATTTCGGTTTCACCTATTGCCCAGACGTCTGCCCGATCGGCGTTCGCAAAATGGTCACTGCAGACGCGCTGTATCAGCTTGATGGCGGCACCGTACCGCTAAAAACACTGTTTGCCAGCTTTGATGTTGCCCGCGACACGGCTGAGGTGCTTTCAGCCTATGAGACAAATCTATCCGAGGGCATTACGAGCGAATTTGAACCCGGTGAGCGCGCAGCGAT
Source organism: Pseudomonadota bacterium (assembly GCA_039814715.1). Lineage (GTDB taxonomy): Bacteria > Pseudomonadota > Alphaproteobacteria > Sphingomonadales > CAKZYD01 > CAKZYD01. Next base: position 6,473 of record JBCCAR010000045.1, on the reverse strand, counting down.
CGACCTCAATCTGATCGCGCTGACGGGCGATGACACGGCCATGGACAAAGCGCTGGAAGCTTACCCCGTGTTTGTGAACCAGATTACGGATCCAGATCAACCCGATGGGTACACCTATTCCCATACGGATATCATCTACTGGGTGCAGCCCGGCGGGACTGTGAAATTTCTATCCGCAAGGTATAGCGCGCGCGATATTGCAGACATGTTGAAGGCCTGGTCGTGACCCAAAAACCCTTCTGGCAAAGCAAAACGCTGGAAGAATTGTCCACAAGGGAATGGGAAAGCCTGTGTGATGGCTGCGGAAAATGCTGCCTGCACCGGATGATTGATGAAGACGGCAATCTGCTTGAAACCAATGTGGCCTGCCGCCTGCTCGACCTGGCGACCATCCGCTGCAAGAACTACCCCGACCGCAAAGCATTTGTCCCCGATTGCGCAATTTTAGATGCCCCAAGCGTGAAAGCCTATGATTGGCTGCCCACCAGCTGCGCCTATGTGCGCGTGGCCAACGGCGAAGACCTGCCGGAGTGGCACCACTTAAAAACCGGCAACCATAAGGCAATGCACGCAGGCGGGCACTCTGTTCAAGGCCGCGTTGTGGCGGAGCGAGACGCTGGTCCCCTCGGCCATCACATCTACGATTGGGCAGAGCGCGCATGAGCAGCCGCGATCTCGCCATTGTCCAGCCACCAGCGGGAACACGCAGCTTTTACTGCTTTACCCTTCGCCGCAATGGCACAAAGCCGTGGCCGTTGCTGCAATGGCGCCACAAAGACAAACGCGTCACTCTGCGCATGCCCAAAACGGCAAGCTTGCAGGAAAGCCTAGCCGCTTTTGATATACGCGTTCCGTGGTTTGAGGCGTTCGCGGCGCGCAAGAACCGGCCAAAGCAATCGCCGTTCATTCAGCTGCATGGCGAGCCGGTAACAGTTGTGCAGAGCCCTCACTATGAAGCCAAACCCCAGCGCATTGGCAATACGCTGCAAGTGCGATCAGCGCCTGTCGCGGACATGCAATGGGCGGTTGGTCAGTATATTTGGGACGAGACTCTGAAACTGATCACTCCGCTCGTGAAAGATAAAGCGGCGATGCTAGGCGTGCAGCCGGGTCAAATCTGGCTCAGCAATGCCATGCGCAAATGGGGCGCCTGCGATCGCCATAACAATGTGAATTTCTCCTGGCGGCTGGCCATGGCCCCGCGGGATGTTCAAGAGTATTTAGCCGCGCACGAGGTTGCCCATTTCAAGCACAAGCATCACCAGCATGATTTCTGGGCCGAAGTGAATTCTCTGATGCCAGGCTGGGCAGCGCCGGAACACTGGCTCACCTTCAAGGGCGGCGCGCTTATGGCGTTCCACTTTGAAGATGTGGCGCCGCTGCCTGCGCTAGAGGCACGCCATTCAGCGCAGCCACCACATGGGGCAAAATATTACGCGCGATGATGGCAATGCCTTCTTTGGTGGGGTGGATGCCATCTGCCTGATTTACCGAGGCATCGGCCGCAACCCCTTCCAAAAAGAAGGGATAAAGTGGCACATCATAGGCCTGCGCAAGGTCTGGATAGAGGCTGTTGAACTCTGCGCCGTATTCATCGCCTAGATTGGGCGGCGCCAACATACCGGCCAGGAGGACTGGAATACCTTTCTGCGCAAGCGTGTTCAGCATGGCATCAATATTGGCGCGGGTCCGTTCTGGCAAGATACCGCGCAGGGCGTCATTTGCGCCAAGTTCCAGGATCAAAAGGTCTGGTTTGCGCGGCAGGGCGGATAAATTCCATGTGAGCCGAGAGCGTCCACCTGCAGAGGTGTCGCCAGACACGCCGGCATGTTTAACCACTGCCCCGCTATAGCCATTCTCACGCAGGATATCTTCCAGCTGGTTGGGGAAGGCTTCCCCAGGGCCAAGGCCGTAGCCAGCAGTGAGGCTATCGCCAAAGGCAACAATCAGCGGCGCGCTTGGAGGGACTGAGTCATCCGCCCAGGCACTTGCGGCGAATAGAGTAACAGATGCGGCCAATATGGCCATGAGGCGGTTGCAGCCAGCCCAATGCGCGCCATATGCCGTCAAAGAGAAGTGTTTGTTCATGGACTTAGATATGGTTTCGGCAATGCCGGCGTGCAAGTCCTACAGGAAGTGATATGACAGCGATCGATCTTCAAAATGTGCACCTGTCTTTGCCCAGCGAAGCAGGAGATGTGCATATTCTGCGCGGTATATCGCTGGCCATCGAGACGGGCCAATCGGTCGGGATTGTCGGCCCGTCTGGCTCTGGCAAATCAACGCTGATGGCGGTGATGACAGGCCTGGACAAGGCGACATCCGGGCGCGTCTGCGTTGCAGGCGAAAATATTACGGACTTGGATGAAGACAGTTTAGCACTGTTCCGCCGCGCACATGTAGGCATCGTTTTGCAAGCCTTTCGCCTCATCCCCACCATGACGGCGCTTGAAAACGTAGCTGTTCCGCTGGAGCTTGCTGGCCGCAAAGATGCGTTTGACGTTGCTGAAGCGGAGCTGACAGCCGTGGGCCTTGGCCACAGGCTCACGCATTATCCAGCCCAGCTATCTGGCGGGGAGCAGCAACGCGTGGCGCTCGCGCGGGCTATTGCGCCCCAGCCAGCGATTTTATTTGCTGATGAACCAACCGGGAATTTGGACACAACCACTGGCGCGCAAGTCATTGATATCATGTTTAAACTCCATGCCGAGCGCAGCATGACGCTGGTACTCATCACCCATGACTTGGGCCTAGCCGCGCGCTGCCAGCACGTTGTCGAGATGCGCGATGGCTTGAAGGTCGAGCCCGGCCCAGACGCTATGGCGGCACAATAATGAGCGCCGCGTACCGCGCAACGTGGAGTGATATCCTCCGCTTTTCCCTGCGCGAAATGCGCGGCGGGCTGGCGGGCTTTCGCGTATTTGTTGCTTGCTTAGCGCTCGGCGTCGCAGCCATTGCCGCTGTGGGCGGCGTGACAGCTGGCATTTTGGAACAGCTCAGCGCCAAGGGCCAAGAAATCTTGGGCGCGGATGTGGACATCCGCCTCAACCAGCGCACCGCGACGGACCTGGAATTTGACTACATGGTGCAAAACAGCGCTCAAATCGCGCGGGTGATGCGTCTGCGGGCCATGGCGCGGGCCCAAAGCAACCAGAAGCGCACCTTGGTCGAGCTTAAAGCGGTGGAAGATGCCTACCCGCTTTATGGCGTGCTGGAGCTAAGCGACGATGCGCCGCGCAAAGAGCTCTTTGAGAAGCGCGGGGATACCTGGGGCGCGGTGATTGAGCCGACCTTGATGAACCAGCTGGATGTTCAGGTCGGCGATGTGCTTGCCGTTGGCGACACCCAGTATCAAATCCGCGCCACAATCGACGTCGAGCCAGACAAATCCAACGAAGGCTTTCAGCTTGGGCCCACACTCATGGTGCCATACCAATCCATGGAAGACACAGGCTTGGTGCGCCTTGGCAGCTTGATACGCCATCATTATCGCTTGCGCTTGGCCCAAACAGAAAACGTGGAAGCCTGGCTCGAAAACCTCAATACCCGCTTCCCAGATGCAGGCTGGCGCATCCGGGACCGCTCGAATGGCGCGCCAGGTATTCGCCGGTTCATTGACCAAATGGGCATGTTTTTAACCCTTGTCGGCCTTACAGCTTTGACCGTTGGCGGCGTCGGCGTAGGCAACGCTGTGCGCGGATATTTGGAATCGCGCACCGAGACCATCGCTACCTTCAAAGTGCTGGGCGCGGATGGCGGAACGGTCTTTCGGATTTATCTCGCGCAGATTGCCATCATTGCCGTAGCGGCCGTTGTGATTGGGTTGGTTATAGGGACACTGGCGCCGTTGTTCGTAAGCGAAGCGCTGAAAGACACTTTGCCGGTCGCGCCCGCGTTTAAAGTCTATCCGCTGCAGCTCCTCATCGCCGCGACCTATGGCGCGCTCATCACTGCTGTCTTCGCTTTATGGCCACTCGCCAAAGCGCGCGATATCCCCGCTGCACGCTTGTTCCGCCAGCTAGTCTCGCCGGACAAAGCCTGGCCAGCCCGGCGCTTCATCATCGTCACGGTTGTCGCCATTGCTGGCATTGTTGCGCTGGCCATAGGTCTTGCGGAAAATAAATCACTTGCCGCTGGATTTGTTGCCGCTGCCATTGGCGCATTTGCGCTGCTGCGCGGGGCCGCGGTTGTCATTGCTTGGGCCGCAAAGCGATTGCCGCGCCTGAAAAGCCCGCTCGCGCGCATTGCGGTAGCCAACTTGCACCGCCCTGGTGCTGCGACGGCGGCGGTTGTGCTTTCCCTCGGCCTCGGGCTCACGCTGTTTGCAGCGCTGGCCGCTATTGAGCACAATATGTCCGCTGAAGTGCGCCAGCGCATTCCTAATGAAGCGCCAGCGTTTTTCTTTGTCGATATTCAGCCTTTTGAGTTGGACGCATTCCGAACAACCGTTCTTGGCGTCAATGGCACACAGGAATTTCGCTCGGTCCCCTCTCTGCGCGGACCGGTTATGGCGGTGAACGGCGTACCGTCAGATGAAATCGACGCGGACCCCAACGAAGCCTGGGTGCTGCGGGGCGACCGCGGGCTAACCTATTCGGTTGACGTACCGCAAGGCAACCGCGTGGTCGCTGGCGATTGGTGGCCGGAGGATTATGCGGGCCCACCGCTGATCTCGCTTGAAGAAGACGCTGCCAAGGGCATTGGCGCAAAGGTCGGCGACACCATCACCATCGGCGTTCTTGGCAATGAGATTACCGCAAAAATCGCCAATCTACGCGCTCTCGATTGGAGCACCTTCGGGTTTAACTTCGTGATCGTCTTTGCCCCCGGCACGCTGGAGAACGCGCCGCACACCCATATGGCCACAGTCAAAGCCCAAGGACCAGTGGAGCAGACGGTGTTTGATGCGGTGACGCAGGATTTCGCCGGCGTCTCAGTGATTCGCATGAAAGAGGTTTTGACCTCTGTCAGCGAGGTGCTCACGCAAATCAGCAGCGCTGTGCGCGTGACGGCCATCGTGACCATCTTTGCCGGCGTGCTCGTGCTCGCAGGCGCCATGGCCGCTGGGCGGCGCGCGCGGGTCTATGACAGCGTGGTCCTGAAAGTCTTGGGAGCAACGCGCGCGAATGTGCTTGCTGCGTATTTGATCGAATATGCACTTTTGGGCCTCGTCACTGGCATTATCGCCCTCGCGCTGGGCACTTTGGCGGCTTGGTTCGTGATTACCACGGTGTTTGATGGGGCGTGGGTGACGCCTCTGAGCACCATGGGGCTAACCATCAGCGGCGCGATTTTGGTCACGGTCGGCTTTGGGCTCGTGCTCACTTGGCGGGTACTTGGCGTGAAGGCCGGGCGGGTTTTAGCAACCGCCTGATGCGGCATTGCGCCAGCCAAACACTGGAAAGTCTTGAAACTGACCCAATTCTACCTGATATTTACAGTATTGGCCGCATGATGCGGTTTCATGGATTAACAATGAGGACTTGAGATGGCAGATCGCTATCAAATGGAACGCAATTATACGCGCACCCAAACCGATGCCAAAGCCGGCATCGACGCGGGCCTGCGCAAATATATGATTGGCGTGTATAACTATATGACATCCGGCGTGTTGCTTACGGGCATTGTCGCCATGCTCACCAGCAATTGGGTCATGAGCAACCCTGAAGCCGCGTCCACGCTCTACAGCGGGCCGCTCAGCTGGGTCATCATGCTGGCCCCGCTTGGCTTTGTGATGGCCATGAGCTTTGGCCTCAACAAAATGTCGGCCAGCACGCTGCAAATCCTATTCTGGGCCTTTGCCGGCGTCATGGGCCTCTCGCTCTCGTCGATCTTCTTGGTCTATACAGGCACCTCCATCGCCAAAACGTTCTTCATCACAGCCGCCGCTTTTGGCTCGCTGAGCCTTTATGGCTACACGACGAAGAAAAACCTGTCCGGCTGGGGCACCTTCTTGTTCATGGGCCTGATCGGCATCATCATCGCCTCTGTGGTCAACATCTTCCTAGGCTCATCCACGCTTGAGCTGGTGATCTCCGCTGCAGGCGTCTTGGTCTTCGCAGGCCTCACCGCCTACGACACCCAGAAAATCCGCAACATGTATTATGCGGGCGACGGGGCAGAAACACGCTCAAAGAAAATCATTATGGGCGCGCTCAACCTATATCTGGACTTCATCAACCTGTTCCTGATGCTGCTGCGCTTCATGGGCAGCCGCGAATAGTCCCAGAGCTGTTCCTGACAGATTACAGAAACCCGGGTGAGAGCCCGGGTTTTTTTGTGGGGTTTCAAGCGGTCAACATAACAGCGCGTTAAGGTACTTTTGGGACATAGCGAACATTGGGCCACCTTCGTCGTCCTCCGGCTTGACCGGGGGACCCATGGTTACTCTGGGTTAACCGCATGGGTTTTGTTTATATCCTTGCAAGCCAGCCGCGCGGCACACTTTATATTGGCGTCACGAGTGATCTGGT
>JBCCAR010000053.1:0-11879 GCA_039814715.1 Pseudomonadota bacterium | reverse complement strand
CTTGTGATGCACCGCATCACCGCACGCCGCGCGCCTGACCGGATGAACTTGGAAAAGCGTCCTATGGGTACCATTTGTCTGAGCCAATCCACTAGCGGCCTTTCCCTGGCCAAGAAACCAGCAGCTCAAGCATCCACATGCTGAGCCGCTGGTGTAATCCTTAGCCTACGAGCTCGCCTGAGCGTGCGCCTCAATAAACCACAGCGCTTTGTCGATGCCGCGAGAAACCTCCGTCAGCAAGTCTTCCGTATCGACATCATCAAAGTCATCTGCTTCTTCAATGGCGCCGCGCACCATTTTTGCAAAGGCTGCATAAGCTGATGACAGCGCTTCCACATGGTCAGAGCCATTGGTGATGTCCAATGGATAGGATGTGAGTGCCGTCGAGCTGCTGACAATTTGGCTTGTGCCTTGCGGTGTGCCGCCTAAAATCGCGATGCGCTCTGCGACCATGTCCACATACTCTTGAACGTCATCATTGAGTTTATCAAACAGCTCATGCAAGCCGATGAAATTCGGGCCCTTAACAGTCCAGTGCGCTTGTTTGGTTTGCAGTCCAAGATCAATGGCGTTGACCAATACCTTTTGCAGCAGTTCAGCTGCCGACTGCCTTACGTTTTCTGATAAGTCGTGTTTTGTTGCGTGCAATGCCATGGTGCTTCCTTTCATGCGTCAGTATGCAATGACACAGATGTGTATCTCTGTAGCTCGCAAAACAAGAGGGGAGGACATTACAAACACGTGTCAGACTAATCGAGAAAACGATTAGGAAGTGTTGGGAAAGATGAAAATGGCTCCCCGGGACGGATTCGAACCGCCGGCCAAGCGGTTAACAGCCGCTTGCTCTACCGCTGAGCTACCGAGGATCAGCCACTTTCTACAGCGCCCGAACGAACGCTGTTCGCGTCATAACAACTTCGCACGTGTGTGCCAAGAGCGTTTGATCACGATTTTGTTTCACACCCTGGAGGCGCGGACCGGAATCGAACCGGTGTACACGGATTTGCAATCCGCTGCGTAGCCTCTCCGCCACCGCGCCGTGTCCAGGTTGTCTAGTGTCGCTCGTTTAGTGCTTAGGGAAGGCAATGGCAAGTAGAGACTATGGTTACCTGCATTGGCTGTGCTGCTTCGCGAAAAAACACTGACAACGCGGCGTGAAGTGTGAAATAACATCGTGCGTGTCGCTGCGCCGCCAAATCACTTTTTGCGAGCGTTAGATAGTCAGAGCTGTCAATCGAAGGACGAAAGCCGCTATGGAATTTGCGCAGGCCCGCGAGGCTATGATTAATGGCCAGCTTAGGCCGAATAAAGTGGGCGATGGCGAATTAATCGCAGCAATGAAAGCAATGCCGCGCGAGCAATTTGTGCCGCGCGCGAAGCGCGACGTTGCTTATGTGGATGAAGATCTTGAAATTGTTCCTGGCCGCTGGCTCATGGAGCCGATTGTTTTTGCGCGGCTTGTGCAGGCGGCGCAAATCAAACACAGCGATGCGGTATTGGATATCGGCTGTTTGACAGGGTATTCGACGTGTGTTTTAGCGCAGCTTGCAAGCGCTGTTGTTGGCATAGAAAATGATGCCAGCTTGGTTGAAAAAGCCAATGACAACGCGGCAGCCATGCAATTAGGCAATGCGGCAGTGCTTGAAGGGGGGCTACTGGACGGCTACGCGAAAGAAGCGCCGTTTGATGTGATTTTCATCGGCGGCGCCGTAGAACGCATTCCACATGCTTTGATTGATCAACTCGCGGAAGGCGGCCGCTTGATTACTGTGCAGATTAAAAACGGGGTTGGTCGCGCGGTTCTCGGCCAAAAAACTGCTGGCGTATTCGGCATGTCGGATTTTATGGATGCGCAGTCATTTTTGCTGCCGGGCTTTGACCTGCCACATACGTTTTCTTTTTAAGTTGGCGTTACGAATTAGTCATTTGTTGTGCATAAAACGCCGAGCAAACGTCAATGCGATGCAGCCGACCTAATTTCAAAGGACTGTACATAATGAATTACCGCTTATGGAGCAGAGCGACGCCTGTTCAAGCTGTGGCAGCGCTTTGGGTGGCTTTCACGGCTTCCGCGCAGGCTGAAACACTCCGCGATGCCATGGCCATGGCTTATCAAGGTAATCCGACGCTAGAAGCGCAAAGAGCTGTGTTGCGCGGCGTCGATGAAACGGTCATGCAAGCCAATGCAAATTACTTGCCCAATGTGGCCGGTACAGGAAGCATCGACCGCACCCAGACAGATGTTGACGTGGGGCCCGTAACCCAGGGCGGCGTGGTTGTTCCTGGGAACCAAGCGATTGGTTTTGATGCAACGAATAAGAACATAGGCGCGCGTGTCGACCAGCCGATTTTCCGCGGATTTCGGACTAAGAACTCGGTCAGCCGGGCGAAGGCTGATGTCTTGGCGCAGCGTGCGAACTTAGTGGCCGTGGAACAAGATACACTCCTGCAAACAGTGACGGCGTATATGAGCGTGCTTCGCGATCAGGCGGTTCTTCAACTCAATGATAAGCAGATCGCCGTCCTTCGCCGCCAGTTGGAGGCAAGTCAGGACCGCTTTCGCGTTGGGGAAATCACGCGCACTGACGTCGCGCAATCACAAGCACGGCTTGCGGATGCTATTTCCCGCCGTGCTGCAGCGTCGGCGGCGCTAACCGCTAGCCAAGAGCTTTATCGCCGCGTTGTTGGGGAGCTGCCCGCAGGCTTGACCGAGCCTGATGTGCCGCAGCTTCCAATGACGCTTGATGAGGCCGTTGATACTGGCATGATGGAAGCGCCAGCCGTCCTAGCCGCGCGGTTTTCAGAGCAATCTGCCCGTAAAGCGGTGTCTGAAGCCAAAGGCGGTCTCATGCCGACCTTGAATGGCTTCGCCAGCGTGGCGCGCGCGTCGGGCGTTCAGTTGCTCGGTCCGGATGTAACGGCGCAGTCCACATCGGTTGTAAAGTCGATTGGCGCTGAGGTTACGATTCCGCTTTACCAGTCAGGCGCTGAGTATTCAGCTGTGCGGCAAGCGAAACAGCTGCAAAGTCAAAGACTGCTGGAGATCCGTGCGGCGGAACGTCAGGTAATCGAGGCTGTATCCACAGCGTGGCAGGAATACCAAGCCAGCGTAGCACAGATTAAAGCCAACCAAGAATCCGTGAAGGCAAACGAAATTGCCCTCGAAGGCGTACGCCAGGAAGCCGCAGTTGGCTCACGCACGACGCTAGATGTGCTGGATGCGGAGCAAGAAACCTTGAACGCGCAAGTGAACTTAATTCAGGCAGAAAGTACACGCATGATTGCAGCATACAGCCTGCTTTCGTCCATCGGGGAGCTTACAGCCGAACGTCAGAAGCTAGCAGTTGCGCTTTATGATCCTTCGAAAAACCTCGACCAAGTTAAATGGAAGTTGTTTGGTTTCGGCGGCGAATAAACGACCTCGGCCCTATATTAGGTCTTGCGCTGTGGCCCAGCACCCTGCTTAACATTTATTAACCTTGTTTGGGATAAACAAGGAGACTGAACGCAAAGCGAGGCGGAGACCAAGGCAGCTCATGGCTGAACAAAGCGCACAGCAAGAACCTTCGATGGAAGAGATTCTGGCGTCCATTCGCCGCATTATATCTGAGGATGCGGAGGATGAAGCGACAGGCGAGGAGCCCGAAGGTCCAAAGGAGGTAGTTGCTGAAGCCGCTGCATCTGAGCCCGGGCCCGCCCCTGAACCAGAACCCGAGCCGGAAGCTGAGACGCTGCAAAGCGCAGAGCCTGATGCTGCTCCTGAAGAGGCAGCATTAGAAGAAGCCGCTGCGGAGCAAAGCCCGGAGCCAGAGGGCGCCGATACGCAGCCGGAGGCCGTTCAAGACGTCCCTATCGAAGCGGCTCCCGAGCCTGAAGCAACTATGGACTCTGGGACTGCGCAGGCGCCCCAGCCCGTCCAGGGAGAGCAGACTGCTTTTGATGAGGCGGATGACGTATTGGAGCTGACCAATGTGGTGCCGGCGCCTGGCGGTGTTGACCCTATCGTGTCGCATACAACGGAAGCTGCAACATCTCAGCACTTAGCAGCCTTGTCTGGCCTGGTTGTGCGCAATTATGCTGGCGCAGAAAACACCCTAGAGGGCTTGGTGCGCGAAATGCTCAAGCCCATGCTGCAGCAATGGCTGGACCAAAACCTGCCAAGCTTGGTGGAGACGCTGGTCAACCGCGAAATTGAGCGGATTGCTGGCCGCGATAAATAGTCTTTCAGCCCTTCGGCTGGCTTGACCCTTTCCATTTCCTGATGTGCATGGCAGACACCTGGCTGACTAGGCGCTGAGCAATCATTGGGGATGGGTATGTCTGATTTAGAAATCCAGCATCAAGGCGAGACAACGGTCCTGCGGATGACGCGGGCGCCAGTAAACGCGCTTGGCCCTGAGATGTTGGCGCAAATGGATGCGCTCATGGATGATCTGACTAAAGCGCCGCCTGTGCGCGGGCTTGTCATCGCGGGCCTTGAAAAGAGCTTTTGCGCTGGCATCGATACCAAAGCGCTAGCGGCCTTTTCCGCAGACGAAAAAGCCGTCGCTCTTGGCCGGATTGATAGTATTATGGCAAAGCTCTACAGTTTGCCCATTCCCACGGTTGCTGCCGTTCAAGGCCATGCCATTGGGGCAGGGTTCATTATTGCTTTGGCCTGTGATTGGAAATTTTTGGGCTTGGGGCCAGGCAAGCTTGGGCTCAACCAGGTCGCGGTTGGCATCAAATATCCACCGGTGCCCATCAACATCGTTATGCGCGAGATACCCGAGCCCACCTTGCGGCGCCTTACGCTTGGCGGAGACCTCCTCTCGACTGAAGACCTTGCCCGTCTTGATGTCTTCGACGCCGCCGTTGCGCCAGAAGAATTGCTTGGCCAAGCAATAGCCAAAGCGCAGTCTCTTGCCGCCCACCCAGGGTTTGCAACGGTCAAAGACCAAGTGCGCGGTGAAACTGCAACGCAGCTGCGCAGTCTTGCTGGCGTAGAATGACGATTTATGAGGTAAGGCTGCGGGTGGAAAATGCCCCCAATTTCCACCCGCGCCTATCTGCGTGACAGATATACGGCTACAAGCAGGAATCATGCCAAGCGCGTAATTGCGCGAATAATCAAGCATTTGCAGGCTTGATTGTAAGAAAAATCGACGCTGTTTGACGCCTTTTCAGCGATTGTCACTCGCCTTGCCGATCATCTCTTTCCATTTGCGCGCGCTTTTGCGATGACAGCGCAAACGACTGTGAAGTGACCCTGTGATGCTTGAGAAAACTTACGATCCCGCTGCCATTGAAGAGAAATGGTATAAACACTGGGAAGAGGGCGGCGCGTTTAAAGCTGGCCAGCGCCCGGACGCCGACCCGTTTGTGATTGTCATTCCCCCGCCCAATGTCACGGGCTCGCTGCACATGGGCCATGCGCTTGATAATACGCTGCAAGATATTCTGGCGCGCTATAACCGTCTGCTGGGCAAGGACGTGCTGTGGCAGCCGGGGACTGATCATGCCGGCATCGCCACACAGATGGTGGTGGAGCGCCAGCTTGGCGAGCAGGGCATTGATCGCCGTGACCTTGGCCGTGAGGCATTTTTAGAGAAGGTCTGGACGTGGAAGGAAGAATCAGGCGGTACGATTACGCGCCAGCTGCGCCGCCTGGGGGCGAGCTGTGATTGGAGCCGTGAGCGCTTCACCATGGATGAGGGTTTTTCAAAGGCTGTCATCAAAGTGTTTGTGGAGCTTTATAACCAAGGCCTCCTGTACCGCGACAAGCGGCTGGTAAACTGGGATCCCAAATTTAAAACCGCCATCTCTGATCTTGAAGTGGAGCAGAAGGAAATCCAGGGCAATTTCTGGCACTTTCGGTATCCTTTGGAGGATGGCTCTGGCCATATTGTGGTGGCCACCACTCGGCCGGAGACCATGTTGGGAGATACCGCAGTCGCCGTCCATCCAGAGGACGAACGTTACGCGTCCCTAGTCGGCAAAATGGTCAAATTGCCCATTACGGGACGCCTGATCCCCATTGTTGCGGATGAACATGCCGACCCAGAGCAAGGCAGTGGGGCCGTGAAGATCACGCCTGCGCATGATTTCAACGATTTTGAAGTCGGCAAGCGCAACGACTTGCCGCAGATCAATATTCTCGATGCTAACGCAGCTGTCTGCCAGTCTGAAGATGGCCTTGTTCCTGCTGAGCTTATTGGCATGGATCGCTATGACGCGCGCAAAAAGGTTGTTGAGATGATCGACGCGGAAGGCTGCCTGGAGAAGATTGAACCTAAGACCGTTATGATGCCCTATGGAGACCGCTCCAATGTAGTCATAGAGCCTTGGCTGACAGATCAGTGGTATGTCGATGCCGCTACGCTTGCCAAGCCCGCGATAGGGGCCGTTAAAACTGGCAAAACCAAGTTCGTGCCTCCCACCTGGGAGAAGACCTATTTTAACTGGATGGACAACATCCAACCTTGGTGTGTGTCGCGGCAGCTTTGGTGGGGCCATCAGATACCAGCTTGGTATGGGCCGGCAATCAGAGAAGATGGCGCCCTTGCAACGGATTTGGGGGACCTTTCTAATAATAAGGTATTTGTTGGCGAAGACTGGGATGAAGTTCTGCGTCAAGCCGGGTCCTACTACGCCCGATACTCCGGTCATGAAATTAAGCAAGGTGCTTTCTGGAATGCCATGAAAAAAGGTGTTGCGGCTTCTAATACAGGGTCGCAGCTTAAAGAAATAACCCTACAACGAGACCAAGACGTGCTGGACACGTGGTTTTCCTCCGGTCTCTGGCCCTTTGGCACCATGGGCTGGCCCGATGATGGCGACGCGTTGGGGCTGGAGAAATATTATCCCAATAGCGTTCTGGTGACCGGCTTTGACATCATCTTCTTCTGGGTCGCGCGGATGATGATGCAGGGCATTCACTTCATGAACGATGTGCCGTTTGGGACGGTCTATATCCATGCGCTGGTGCGCGATGAACACGGCGCGAAGATGTCTAAATCCAAAGGCAATGTCGTTGATCCGCTGACGCTGATTGAAAAATACGGCGCGGACGCGCTGCGTTTCACCTTGGCCGCGATGGAAACCCAAGGCCGCGACATAAAGCTAAGCGAGAAGCGGGTCGAAGGTTATCGCAACTTCGGTACCAAGCTGTGGAACGCGTCGCGCTTTTGCCAGATGAACGGCATCAGCGCGTCGGACGGTATAGAGGCGCCGGACGCAACATTGCCGGTCAATCAGTGGATTATCGATGAGGTTGGCAAGGCGTCTGCCGAAGTGACGACGGGCCTGGATCAATTCCGCTTTTCCGACGCCGCGAATGCGATTTACAGCTTCACTTGGAACACATTCTGCGATTGGTATGTGGAGCTGATGAAGCCTGTCTTCCAGGATGGCTCAGAAGTCGAAAAAGCGGAAACGCAGGCTGTTTCTGGTTGGGCGCTGGACCAGATTTTCATTTTATTGCATCCTTTTATGCCCTTTCTTTCAGAAGAACTCTGGCATGCGATGGGCGCGCGCGGCGACTATGATATCATCCAGGCGCGCTGGCCGCAGGCGTCATCGCCCGCCGCCTCAGAAGCGTCTGCGGATATCAATTGGATCATCAGCGCCATCACCGCTGTCCGTACGGCAAAAGCCGAAGCAAATGTGCCGCCTGGCGCTATGATGGCGGCGACCGTGCTTGGCGCATCTGCGCAAACGCAGGCCCGTATCGAGCGGCAAACTGCTGCGCTTAAACGGTTGGCCCGCATTGAAAGCACGGTACTGGGCGCTGAAGCGCCAGCCGGCGCTGCTATTCAGGTTGTTGTGGGGGAGGCCACGTTCATCCTGCCGCTTGAAGGCGTGATCGATATTGCTGCTGAAAAGGCGCGGCTCAACAAAGCCATTGAAAAGGCGGAAAAAGACGCGCGCTCTATTGCCGGGCGTTTAAGCAATGAGAAATTTCTCGCCAAAGCACCTGAAGCCGTTGTGGCGGAAAACCGCGGCAAGCTGGCCGCCCATGAAGCAGATGCGGAGAAACTCAAAGCGGCCTTGGCACGGCTCGGCTAGGACTGCTCCTTTGGTCAGGTGATTTTGCGTTCCTTTGCGTGGTTTGCTGCACATCAAAGGACAAAGGAGAACTGTGATGCGTCTTGCTGGAAAAAACGCGGCTGTGATCGGTGCAGCAACAAAGGACAATATGGGCCAAATCGTCGCCCGTGCGTTTGCCAAAGAAGGCGCAAAGGTCACGGTTGTTGGCCGTCATCAGGACGTGCTTGAAGCGCTGGCCGCTGAGATTGGCGGCGCGGCCGTTGTCGGGGACATTACAAAAAAAGCGGATATGGAAGCTGCTGCTGCCAGTGCTGGCGGGCCATTTCATATCGCTGTAAACTGTACTGGAAACGGTCTTTTAGCGCCTCTTCTTGAGACAACAGAAGAGCAGCTTGATATGATCTCTTCGCTGCAGTTTAAGGGCGTCTACTTCTTCATGCAGGCTTTTGCTGGGCATATGAAGGAGCATGGCCAAGGTGGTTCCATCATTCAAACCTCCTCAGCCACCACAGAATGCGTGATTGATAATCATGCCGCTTATATTGCGACCAAGGCCGCCGGCGATAGCCTGGTGCAATGCTTTGCCAATGAGTTTGGGGAGTTCGGCATCAAAGTGAATTCCACCGTTCCAGGGCTCACAGCAACACCTATGGCAGCGGGCGCGGTCGCCACACCGGGCCTGGCAGACGCCTTCCGGAAAGAATACCCACTTGGACGTATCGGAACGGCCGATGATATCGCCAACGCATGCGTCTTTCTCGCCAGTGATGAAAGCTTTATCACAGGCCAGAAAATTCAAACCAATGGAGGTTTAACGCTGCGCCGGAACCCGACATCAGCGGAAATTGGCACCTATGTCGCGGAAGCGATGGCGAAAGCCGAAGGCGCTGCTTAAAATTTCTGCAGCGCTTAGGCGACTGGCACTAAGAAAGCGGCCGCAGCAGAGATTGCGCAGACAAGTAGCAAAACCCTATACATGTTCATTCATCCCATTTGGCGTCAGCAACGCGCGCGCCGCAATATGTCTTTAACCATATTGAACGCCGATCAGAATGAATTGTTAAAACCCGACATGCCGTCCCAAGAGTTTCAAAAAATAGCCGAAGCGCATGCTCCAGCCTATTTGACTGGGCTGGCATGATGGACTGCGCGGCATTGCCTTATGACCATTTACGGCCAGGTGAGGGCGCATTTCTCATTGTTGCTGATCATGCCTCGAACGTGGTTCCGCGAGGCTTAAACCAGCTTGGTTTGGCAGAAGATATGCTTGCAGCGCATATCGCCTATGACATTGGCACGCGCGCCTTGGCGCACGCGCTGAGCGCCAGGCTTGGCTGTGAAGCAATCCTATCGAACGTGTCTCGGCTCGTCATTGATAAGAACCGGCGCCTTGATCAGGGCGGCCTTGTGCCCGCCAGCTCAGATGGCATCCCTATTCCAGGCAATGAAGCGCTCGCCCAATCGGTGATAGCCAGCCGCATTGCACAGTTTTACAAGCCTTATCACGCGCAGATCGCGCGCCAAGTTGCAGCCCGCAATACGCCGTTTCTCTTGAGTTTACATAGCTTTACGCCGCACATGAATGGTCATCAACGCCCATGGGAGTGCGGCCTACTATACAATACAGATAGCCGTATAGCCCAGCGCGCCATCGCGTATTTTCACTCCCTGGGCCTGTGTGTGGGCGACAATGAGCCCTATCCAGGCAATGTCTATAACGCGACCATGGACGCCCATGCAGAAGCGCACGGGCACCCCTATCTCATGCTCGAAATTCGCAATGACTTGCTCTCGCGGCCCGAACAAGTGGATGTGTGGACAAGGCGGATTGTGCGCCTTTTAGACCGGCTAACGTCATCAGCTGGTTGAGTGACGCGTAGCAGGCGCTTATAGACAGGGCTTCTTTTAGACGTTCGGATCGCTGCCATGACCAAATTTGATAAATCCAAACTCCCAAGCCGCCATGTGTCGATGGGCCCGGAGCGTGCGCCGCATCGGTCTTACTACTATGCGATGGGGCTGACGGAAGAGCAGATTAATCAGCCTTTTGTGGGTGTGGTCTCTGCTGGCAATGAAAGCGCGCCCTGCAACACCACGCTGGACGCGCAGGCGGACATCGCGCGTCAGGGCGTTTTTGAAGCAGGCGGAACCCCGCGCCGCTTCAACACTATCACCGTGACCGACGGCATCGCCATGGGCCATCAAGGCATGAAGGCGTCCCTCGTCAGCCGGGAAGTGATTGCTGACTCCATTGAACTCTCCGTGCGCGGTCATTGTTATGACGCGCTGGTTGGCTATGCGGGCTGCGATAAGTCTCTGCCAGGCATGATGATGGCGATGCTGCGGCTTAATATCCCGTCTATCTTCGTGTATGGCGGCTCTATCTTGCCTGGCACGTTCAAGGGCGAGGATGTAACAGTCGTTGATGTGTTTGAAGCTGTTGGCCAGTATTCCGCCGGCAGCTGCCCGCTTCAGCAGCTCATTGACTTGGAAAAAGTTGCATGCCCTGGCCACGGGGCCTGCGGCGGCCAGTTCACCGCCAACACCATGGCCTGTGTGGGCGAAGCGATTGGCCTGTCCCTGCCAAACTCCAACGGCGCGCCTGCCCCCTATAAAAGCCGCGAGGAAATCGCCATCGGGGCAGGGACGAAGATCATGGACGTGCTCGCTGCAAACTTAAGACCGCGGGATATATGTACGCGCGAAGCTTTTGAAAATGCTGCAGTTATTGTGGCTGCGACAGGCGGTTCCACCAATGCCGCGCTGCATCTGCCTGCCATGGCGCATGAAGCCGGGGTGGATTTTGACCTGTTTGATGTCGCCGAAACGTTCAAACGCACACCCTACATCACAGACCTCAAGCCCGGCGGCAAATATGTTGCTAAAGACCTGCACGAAGCAGGCGGGACCATGATGGTGATGAAAACACTGCTGGACGGCGGCTTCATCCACGGCGAGTGTCTCTCCGTCTCTGGTAAAACGATGGGCGAGAACATCGAGGAAGTCACCTGGAACCCAGACCAGAAAGTCATCTATTCCATCGCTAAGCCAATTACGCCGACAGGCGGCGTCGTGGGCCTTAAAGGCTCGCTCGCGCCCGAAGGGGCCATCGTGAAAGTCGCGGGCATGAAGACGCTGCAGTTCTCAGGCCCCGCCCGGGTGTTTGAGTGCGAAGAAGACTGCTTCGCTGCCGTTGAGAAGCGCGAGTACAGCGAAGGCGACGTGCTCGTCATCCGCTATGAAGGCCCCAAAGGTGGCCCCGGCATGCGCGAAATGCTCTCCACGACCGCCGCCCTGTACGGCCAAGGCATGGGCGAGAAACTCGCCCTCATAACCGACGGCCGCTTCTCCGGCGCCACGCGGGGCTTCTGCGTTGGCCATGTCGGCCCTGAAGCAGCAGACGGCGGCCCCATTGGCCTGATCGAGAATGGCGATATCATTACCATTGACGCCGAAGCTGGGACCATCGAACTCGAACTCGATAACGCTACCATGGAGGCCCGCCGCAAAGCCTGGAGCCCGAAGAAAACGGACTATTCGTCCGGCACCTTATGGAAATACGCGCAGACCGTTGGCTCCGCGCTCAATGGCGCTGTAACGCATCCGGGTGCGAAGGAGGAAACGCAGGTTTATGCGGATATTTAGGACTGTTTGACTGAGCCAATTGGTGAAAAGAGCCCATTGCTGCCATTCTAGCGGAGCCGTCGTCCTCCGGCTTGACCGGGGGACCCATTGATGGTCATGGAGCTGCAATGGTGGGGTATAAGTCCTCCCAATGAGGGTTATGCTTCGCAATAAGGCTTATCTTCCAGTCACGCTTATATTTCTTGAGCCGTTTTTCTCGCGCAATG
>JBCCAR010000051.1:0-13106 GCA_039814715.1 Pseudomonadota bacterium | reverse complement strand
TGATGACGCCCTGGAAGGCGCGGGGCAGGCGTAGGTTGCAGTGCGATGCGGTGCATCGGACAAGGCGTACAACGCACCCCGCGTCTTCCAGGGCGTCACCCGCAGGGCCAGCTTAGGTTTCCCGCTGGCTGCGTCGCAAGCGTCTTATGATGCGATGGCATCATGGCGATGCATGCTCCTGACCAGAGAAAAACCTAAATCTGGTCAAATGGCTCTGAGTAAGTGAAACGCGCTCTAATGCCTAAAATGGCGCATTCCCGTGAACACCATGGCAAGCCCGGCCTCATCAGCGGCGGCGATCACCTCGTCATCGCGCATGGAGCCGCCAGGCTGAATGACCGCGCTAGCGCCCGCCTCAGCGGCGGCGAGTAACCCATCGGCAAACGGAAAGAAGGCATCTGAGGCAACAACGGAGCCTGCCGTGCGCGGCGTATCAAGCTTTAAAGCCTCAGCTGCATCAACCGCCTTGCGCGCAGCGATACGGCTGGAATCCACGCGGCTCATTTGGCCAGCGCCCACGCCGACCGTTGCGCCATCTTTGACATAGATGATTGCATTTGATTTGACGTGTTTGGCGATGCGGAAGGCCAAGATCATGTCTGCCATCTCTGATGGACTTGGCGCGCGCTTAGTCACCACTTTGACGTCGCTTTCACCCACGCGGCCAGTGTCCGTGCCCTGAACGAGCAGCCCGCCAGAAAGGGAGCGGACATTCAGGCCTGCTTGCGCTGGGTCTGCCAATCCGCTGGTGAGCAGCAGCCGCAGGTTCTTCTTCTTTGCAAAAATCGTGCGCGCATCGCCGTCAGCATCGGGCGCAATGACGACTTCGGTGAAAACGGATGTGATCGCCTCAGCCGCAGGCCCGTCAATGGCGTGACTGGCCGCAATAATGCCGCCAAAGGCGCTCACTTGATCGCATTCAAACGCCTTTTGGTAGGCTTCAGCGACGCTTGCGCCGATGGCCACGCCGCATGGGTTTGCGTGCTTGATGATGGCAACAGCAGCTTGATCGGCCGGCAAATCTGCGCCCAGGTCACTCACCAGCGCAAAGGCGGCGTCTGTGTCGTTGAGATTGTTAAAACTCAGCGCCTTCCCTTGCACTTGGCTGGCGCCAGCGACGCTTGGGCCGCTGGCTCCAGGCGACGCATAAAACGCGGCGGCTTGGTGCGGGTTTTCGCCGTAGCGCAGCAAGTCGCCGCGCTGGCCGCCCACTGTGAGACGCTCTGGCAGCTGCGTGCCCAGCGCATCATTGAAATAGGCGGCAATGGCGCTGTCATAGCCCGATGTCCGGGCAAAGGCTTTGGCCGCCAGCGTGCGCCGCAGTTCGCAGGTTAGGCCGCCCTGCGCTAAATCATCGATCACGCTTTGATAGTCGGCTGGGTCCGTCACCACGGCGACATGCGCATGGTTTTTCGCCGCCGAGCGGATCATCGCTGGGCCACCAATATCAATGTTCTCGATCACTTCATCCCACGCCGCGCCGCGCTCGACCGTGGCTTCAAACGGGTAGAGATTAACGATGAGCAAATCGATACCGCCGATGTCGTGGGCGTCCATAGCCGCTTCATGGTCCGCATTGCCGCGCAGGGCGAGGAGGCCGCCGTGAATTTTAGGATGCAGCGTTTTCACCCGGCCATCCATCATTTCTGGAAAGCCTGTGTGATCAGCCACTTCTTTGACCTGAAGGCCAAAACCCGCCAGTGTTTTCGCTGTCCCGCCCGTGCTCAAAACCTCGATATCCAGCGGTTTGAGAGCCTGCGCAAGCGTCTCCAGACCGGATTTATCGGAAACGGAAATCAGCGCACGGCGGGGCTGCAAACGGTCTGTCATAGGGCGGTCTTGTCCTGGAATAAATATGTGCGCCCGCCTTAGCGCAGGCTCTATCAGCCTGCAAGCACCTTAGGCGTCAAAGAGGCCCGCTAGCCGCGGGTTAAAGACCAGTAGACCTGCGTTTGGACATCAACGACCGCAGCAGACAGGACAAGCTGCTGCGTTGGCAAGGGGCGCGTCTCGCCTGCAGCCACATAGACACTCGGCTCCAAGGTTAGCAAAGCGCCCTGACAACGCATGGTCCACCAGCTTTTATCGGGCAAGGTTAATAAAGCGCCAGCGCCGCCGCCGGTCAGCGTCACGGTGACATTGGGGTGAATGTGAAAACGGATATCGGCATGCAGCTCTTTGCGCTCGCCCGGGGCTTTGCCGCTGATCGCTGTCATCTCATCGCGGCCAAGCAGCATCGCGCCATCGCCGCGCAGCCATAAGCCGCGGCTTAACGCCAAACCATAACGGCGGCCATAACACGCACTTGAGGCCAAGACAGCTTCGCCGCCCGCGCGCACATCGCGCCCAAAGTCTAGGGTTTTGGGCGCCTTACCGATGACGCCGCTGGCTTTAATTTGGGCGGCATTTGTGTCGTTGATAACAATGGCAGAATGTGCCGCCGTGGCGCGCAGTGCGCCCTCTGGCAAATCAGCCGCGCACGGCGTTGCGCCTGATCCGCAGTTTATAAAAATAGGCTGGTTGCCAGATGCAAAACTGAGCGCGAGCAATCCAGCGTGCGCACGATAGCTCAGCGCCCCGCGCGCTGGCAGCCCCGCATCTAAAATGGCAACGCTGCTACCTGCTTCGATGCGTTGATAGCCACCCGCACGCCCATTGAGCAGCGACGCGGCATCGCTTTCGGCCATATCAACCAGCGTATCAAAGGCCAATCCCTGACCATGACAAGCACCATTAAAGGCAGCAACGCCGGCGCCTGGCAAACGTACGCCTTTGAGCGCGGAGGCGACTTTATCAATGAAGACATGCAAAAAAGTGGGGGGCGTTTTACGGGCCGCACGGTAGCTATCGCGCAGCGTGATCAAGGCGCGCAGCACAGTCATGCAGTCTTCGGGGTTACGGCTTTCGGCCATGCCGTCACTCAGCAGCATAGCGCTGAGCTCCGTTTCTAGCGTTTTGAGTGCAGGCTTGACGCGCGTATCGCCGCCTGGAAGCAGCAAGCTAGAAAAGGCAAGCCCGGTACTGGCTATAATGCGTGGCAGCCCCGGCTGGGCCATTCCTAAGGTACGCGCCAAATGCCGCCCTTGCTGGGCCATGGCATTAAGCACTTGCGAGCGATAAACCAAATCCTGGCTGGCCAGCACGAGGGGCGCGTGATTGATCAAGCTGATGAGACGCTGGCCGGTGACATCGGGCGCCCAGGCGACTTTGTCCCACCGGCTATAGTGGCTGAGCCATTCTTTCAGCGCCGGTTCAGCAATCGCGCGCGTGCGGCGCGGATCATTGAGGCTCGCCAGATCGCGCAGCCAAACAAAACTATGCAGCCAGCGCTTGAGCGCAAGCGGCAAATCTGGGTCGGTAAAATCAGGAATATCGCCGCTGGTCTCCATTCCTTCATGGCGGAAAATGCCTTGGGCAATGAGAGCCCCCACCTCTGGGTCTCCTGGCCATATATCGCTTGGGCTGGCAATGAGGCGCGCAGGGAACTGCCCTTTCAGCCTTAAGCCATAGAGCAGGCTCGCATAGCCCAGCTGGCGCAGCACGCGCCAGACAGGCTCCAGCGCGGGCAGACCAGGCGATCGGGTGTTAGAGCGGATGATGTGAAGATCAGTACTGATGTTCAGCAAGCGATCGATTTGGCTTAGAGGATCGGCATCCCCTGCCTTAGCGGGCGCCTCAGTGTCCAGCGGACTAGGCTGCCTCTGTATCTTTTGAGGCGCTTTATCTGGGAACGTCTGAGAGACGGCACTCATGCAGCCACGTCCTGCCTACCCGCGCGCAAGGCGGCGATGTTGCTGGCATAGGCTGTTTTGCCGCCGCGGAAGGTCGCCGTCCCCGCGACCAGTACGTCTGCGCCAGCCTCAATCACAGCGCCGGCCGTTTTGGCATCAACGCCGCCGTCCACTTCTAAGAAAATATCGCGTCCGCTTTGGGTGATCAGTGTGCGCAGCGCGCGAATTTTATCGAGCGCCGTGGGGATAAACGACTGCCCGCCAAAGCCAGGGTTCACGCTCATCACCAAAATCAAATCCACCATATCCATCACATGTTCAACCACATCAATCGGCGTTGCAGGGTTGAGCGAGACCCCAGCCTTTTTGCCCAGCGCCTTGATGGTTTGGAGAGAGCGGTGCAGGTGCGGCCCAGCTTCTGGGTGCACCGTAATGATGTCTGCGCCCGCCTCGGCAAAGGCCTCTAAATAAGGGTCAGCCGGGCTAATCATCAAATGAACGTCAAACACTTTATCGCTATGGGGACGCAGCGCTTTGACCACCGCCGGGCCAATGGTGAGATTGGGCACAAAATGGCCATCCATCACGTCTACATGGATAAAATCAGCGCCAGCGGCGTCAATCGCGCGCACTTCGTCTCCAAGAGCAGCAAAATCCGCCGACAAAATGGAAGGTGCAATCTTTATATTGTGGGTCATAGCGCCGCATCCTACATCTGCTTGTGGTTTTCAGCAACCGCAGCCGTCACTTTCGCTGAGGCATTTTTGTGGCAAACGCGCTAGGCTTTTCGTTTCAGTTTGGCGATGAAAAAGCCATCTGCCCCGCCTTTTTCTGCAAAAAGATGCGGCAAGGTCACCAACGCACCGCTGCCATCCGCGCAAAGCGCCGACAACCCATAGTCTTCGGGCTCTAGCGCAACCATGGTAGCATCTGTCTGGCGCTCCAAAAAACCATCGATTTGCGCGCGCCCTTCTTCAGGTTCGAGCGAGCACACTGCATAGACCAACGTGCCGCCCGGCGCGAGCGCAGCCCAGGCCTTGTCAAGCAGCTGGGCCTGCAAGGCCGTGACAGCGGGAAGGTCCTTCTCGCGGCGATGGTGCACGACGTCGGGATGGCGCTGAAACGTACCGAGTGCGGTGCAAGGCGCGTCAAGGAGTACATAATCCGCTGCAACTGGCGGCACCCACGCCTTTAAATCGGCGGCTTCAATATCTGCGCTCAAACCTGTGCGTTCCAGGTTTTGCGCCAAACGCTCAAGCCGCTCTGGGGCGACGTCTATGCTGTGAACTTGGGCCCCCATGGCGGCCAGTTGCAGCGTTTTCCCGCCGGGGGCAGCACATAAATCATAGCACAGCGCGCCGGCCTTAGGCGCAAGAATGCGTGCTGGTAGGGCTGCCGCGCGGTCTTGCACCCAATAGGCGCCGTCTTCAAATCCAGGCAGCGCGGTCGGCGAGGTGCCTGCGGGGAAAAGCGCTGACGGCCCAGCACTTTGAAAACCCGGTGCGGCTTGAAGCGCTACTAGCGCCGCCTCATCGCGGGCCATTACATGAAGGCCAGGCTCGCTGAGGTACGCCTGCGCCAGCTGCGACGCCCCGCCAGCGCCATAACGCACTGTCCAGCGCGCGTTCAGCCAATCCGGCAGCGCCGTCACAGGCGGCGGAAGGGTGAGCCGGCCTTCATCTTTACGGCGCATCACATTGCGCAGCACGCCGTTGATCAGGCCCGCAACAGCTTTCACCGCGGGCACCTTGTGCGCCTTCGCCTGCTCCACTGCGATGGAGATCGCGGCGTGAGGCGCCACATTCATCACGATCAGCTGCACCAGCGCGATATCGAGAATGAGATTGGCATCCGCCGCTTTTTTCGGCAAAGAACGTTTTACAAAGGCCCGCTTTAGGCGGCGAAAACGCAGCCGCTCGCGCGCGACTTGCTGGCAGATGGCCCAGGCCAGGCCGGCATCTGGCCCGCTGAGGCGCGCGCGGTGCTGGGCGAAAGCGTCATCGAGCGGCTGGCCGCGTTCAAAGCACGCAGACAAGGCCCAAAGCGCTGCCTGGCGCGCCTGCAAGCCTTCAATTTTGCGCTGCCCTGTCTTGGCCGAACCAGCCCCCTGCGGCACGCCTTTAAGACCAAGGCCCAGAGCGTTTTTTGCCGCTCCGGCCAGGGTGGTTGGGCACGCTGCCGGTGCGGCGGCGCTGGTCAGACTTATAAACCCGGCCCGACGAAAAACGCTGCGAGCGCTGGGGCTTAGGCGGTGCTGGCCTGCCCATGGTGCCGGCATAGTCTTGCAATGCTTCAATGCGGTTTTTGGTGGCCGGATGGGTTGAGAACAGGCTGTCAGCGCGCGCGCCCGACAGAGGATTGATGATGAACATCTGACCACTTGCTGGGTTCTGCTCTGCCGTTGGCATGGTGACGCCTTTGGCATATTGCTCAATTTTCGCCAGCGCAGAGGCCAGCGCGCCGGGGTCGCCAGAGATATCTGCGCCCGCCCGGTCGGCCGCATATTCGCGCGTGCGGCTAATCGCCATTTGGACGATCATGGCCGCAAAAGGCGCAATGATCACCATGGCAAGTACCCCAATGATGCCCAGCGGATTATCCCTGTTGTTGCCAAAGAACATGCCAAAATTTGCCAGCATGGAAATGGCGCCCGCAATCACTGCGGTCATCGTCATGATCAAAGTATCGCGGTTTTTCACATGGCCGAGCTCATGCGCCATCACGCCGGCAATCTCGTCATGATTGAGCATTTTTAACAGCCCAGTCGTCGCGGCAACTGCTGCGTTTTCAGGGTTGCGGCCAGTGGCAAACGCATTGGGCTGGGGCGTATCAATGATGTAGACCTTCGGCATCGGCATTTGCGCGCGCGCCGCCAAATTGGCCACCATGTCGTAGAATTCTGGCGACTGGGCGCGGCTAACTTCGCGCGCGCCATGCATGCGCAGCACCATTTTATCCGCGTTCCAATACGCAATCGCATTCATGCCCAAGGCCACGACAAAGGCTAGCAGCATGCCGCCGGTCCCGCCGATTAAATAGCCGATGCCGCAAAACAATGCGCCCATCGCGGCAAGCAACATCGCGGTTTTCACATAGTTCATGGCTGTGCCTTCATGTTTATCCTTATAGCGTTAGATTTGGGCAGAAGCCGGGCAAGCTTCAAGCCTTAAGGAGACGAAATGTCACTGGCGAGCGGCGAACGAAGCGCTATCTGCAGCTAAGGTAGGCAAGACATCTAGGCACATGACAGATCACAAAAAACGTATTCTCGTTCTGGGCGGATACGGAACCTTTGGCAGCAATATCTCGCGCGCGCTCGCGCATGACCCAGCGATAGAGTTGATCATCGCTGGCCGCCGGGAGAAGAAAGCGAAAACCTTCGCCGCTCCGCTGGGCGCCCGCGGCATCAAGTTTGATATTTTTGATGATATAGAGGCGCAGTTTGCCGCCATCCAGCCTGATCTGGTGATCCATACGGTCGGGCCGTTCCAAAGCCAAGACTACCGCGTCGCACGCGCAGCCATGGCCGCCGAATGCCACTATTTGGACCTAGCAGATGCACGCGGTTTTGTGGCCGGCATTGATGCGCTGGACAGTGAAGCGAAGAAAGCTGGGGTGAGCGTGATCACCGGTGCAAGCTCCGTCCCCTGCCTCACCGCCGCAGTCTTAGACGATCATCTGCATCACTTTTCCGCTCTAGAAAGCGTGCATTACGGCATTAGCGCTGCCCAGCAAACCAATCGCGGCGTTGCCACCACTGCGGCTATTTTAACGTATGTGGGCAAACCCTTTGACGCGCTGGAAGAGGGCAAGATTAAGACCGTCTATGGCTGGCAAGGTTTTCATGCCGTAACATACCCAGAGCTTGGCAGCCGCTATTTTGGTGATTGCGATGTGCCAGATTTAGCGCTTTTTCCGCAGCGCTACCCAGCGCTCAAAACGCTGCGCTTTGCAGCGGACAACCAGCAGAAGCTCCTGCACCTGGGCACCTGGGCCTTCAGCTGGCTGGTGCGTGCGAAACTCTTTCCCAGCCTTGACGGTTTGGCAAAGCCACTGCTCGCCATCGCCCGGCTGTTTGATCCGCTGGGCAATGACAAAAGCGGCTTTCACGTGTTCATGGGCGGTAAGGACGATGGCGGCGCAGATATTGAGCACCGCTTTTTCATCATCGCCCGCTCTGCCCACGGCCCCTACATCCCCTGCGTGCCAGCGATCATCCTCGCCAAGCGCTTTGCTGCCGGAGATGTCCCTGCAACTGGTGCACGCGCCTGCCTCGACCTGATCGACCTTAAGGCCTATCTCAAAGCGCTAGAAGACTATGACATCACCGCCTTAAAAGAAGGCCCGATCTATGCCTGACCTGCCGCAAGCCGCCTATAGCTTCCGTGACGACGCCAACGTTCCAGCCTTTGACGATGCCAAAGCGCTGTTTGTTTTTGATGGAATTTGCGTCCTGTGTTCCACTGGCGTGCGCTGGCTGATGCGCTATGATGACGATAAACAGGTCATGTTCACCACGATGCAAGAAGGCGTAGGGCGCGCGCTTGGCGAGCACTACGGCATTGATCTCGATGGGACATATCTTGTGATCATTGATGGCAAGGCCGCGACAAAATCAACGGGCTATTTAAGGCTGTGTGCATTACTGGGCGGGCCGTGGCACGTGCTGCGCCTCTTCTGGTTGGTGCCACGCTTCATCCGCGATTGGGCCTATGACCTGGTGGCCCGCAACCGCTACAGCTGGTTCGGCACGGCAGACTATTGCGGCCTGTTAACGCCTGATCAGCGCGCCCGATTAATTCTACCAGCCCTCAAAAAGGAGACCCATATGAGCAAAAGCCGAAAAGAAACGACTGAAGAAAAACAAAAGCGCAAAGACAAAGCAGGTGCGGACTTACCCAAAGAAGTTGGCGGCCAAGCCGGGCCTGAGCCAACGCGCTATGGCGACTGGGAAAAGAACGGCATTACGAGCGATTTTTAAAAGGGTAGCCTGCGGCCAGTCTTTGCGAACGCATGTGAAGCAATCCAGAGTGTTCCAACCTATCAGCCGTTGGGTCGCTGCGCTTCGCTCGCGATGACGTGCGCGGACGATCTTATGCCGCTTTTGCTTCGCGCGTATCGGCCCGGCTGAACACCCAGGTTGAGCCGTTCGACAGGGCCGCATCAAAACCATAGCCATCGACCTTAAAGTCTTTCAGGCCTTGCGCATCATCGACTTGGTGATCGATCATGAAACGGGCCATCTGGCCGCGTGCTTTCTTTGCAAAGAAGCTGATGATGCGGGCTTTGC
This sequence comes from Pseudomonadota bacterium, assembly GCA_039814715.1. Classification (GTDB taxonomy): domain Bacteria; phylum Pseudomonadota; class Alphaproteobacteria; order Sphingomonadales; family CAKZYD01; genus CAKZYD01. Next base: position 4,085 of record JBCCAR010000051.1, on the reverse strand, counting down.
CGTCTCGGTATTCTTTAAATTGCGGCGTGATCAGCCGGTCAACGGCTTTGCCATCCACGGCGCTGAAATACTCATTGGACGCGAGATTGACCAATGTGCCGCCGTCCAGTGCATCTTTGAGCGCATCCGTGAGCGTATCGCCCCAAAAGCCATAGAGGTTTTTCGCCTTTTTCGTTGCAAAGCCGGTTCCCATTTCAAGCCGGTAAGGCTGCATGAGGTCAAGCGGGCGCAGCAGGCCGTAAAGGCCAGATAAAATGCGGATATGCTCCTGCGCATAAGCCAGACCATCCGCGCTGAGGCTATCAGCATCCAGGCCGACATAAACATCGCCTTTAAACATATGGATAGCTTGCTTGGCGTTGGAGAGATCAAAGCTACCCGTGAAGTCTTTAAAGCGCTGGTGGTTGAGCTTGGCCAAATCCTCTGAGATATGCATCATCTGCGACAGGTCTTCAGGCCGCAAACGCCGGGCTTCTTTCACCAGGGCCTTCGCCTGATCTAAAAAGGCTGGCTGACTATGCGTATCGACCGGTGCCGGGGTTTCGGCGTCGAGCCGCTTGGCGGGAGAAAGAACAGCAATTACATTCGGCATGGCGGACCGTCCTGCGAAAACTCTGAATGTTCAATACATAGGCAAAAACACGCGCAGATCAATCATGCTGCGCCCTTGCCAGCCATAGGTCCGCACAATAGGTTACGCGGCATGCACTGGCCCTTGTCTTTCGTGTTTGTACTCTGCCTTGGTTTAGGCGCCTGCGGCTCTGAAAGCCCAGCGCCGCAAACACCGCCGCCGCAACAACCCCAGCCACCCATGCCGCCGCAGGCGCCGCAAACTGCAACGCCCCGGCTGCCTGACGGCCCGCATGTGGGTATTTTGGTGGGGTTTGATGAACTCACTGTCACCAGCTATGACCAGCCCGCCCGCGTCGCCGCACTCCTTGCCGAGGCGCGCGCCGCTGGATCGACCATTGCGCGCGTACAGTTCGATTGGCGCAGTATCGAACCATCGCGCGGGGTCTATGAACGCGCGGACGTGGAAGATGCTCTCCAGAGCGCGATGAACGACGGCGACTACATCTTCGTCACCTTTGAAACCATTGATATCGCTGAAGCTGTGTTCCCCGACTATCTGCTTGGGCCAGATGGTCTGCTCGCAGAAGGGCTCACTCTCTCGTCGCCAGAAGTGCTTGACGCGCTTGAAGACGTGCTGGAGTTCTTGGTGCCCATTTTAGGCTCAGCGCAGGTCTGGGGCATCGCACTGGGCAATGAAGTCGATGCCTATACCAACGATGGGCTTGGCGAGATTAACGATATGGTGACGTTCTTTGAGCGCGCCGGGCAGGTCGTCAACCGCATTGACCCAGACATCGCAACAACTGTTACGCTCACAGTCGGCGCGCCGGTTGATCAGCCAGCGCTGGCAGAAGGCATTTTAGACGCTATGGAGATTGCGTCGTTCAATCACTATTGCTTGACGCAAGACATCCTGGTGACGGCGGATGAAGCAGATTGGCAAGACTATTTTGACCGCATGAAGCTGTTTGCCGATGGCAAAGACATCTTCGTCCAAGAGCTCGGCTGTCCCACCGGCTTTGGCGATGATGGCGCTGGTGCGCCTCCACGTCCTGCCAATGGCCTTGGCGGCTCGCCGCAGATCCAGGCCGATTACTTTACTTTCGTTTTAGAGGCCTTTGCCACAGACCCGCAATTGCGCGCGACGACCATATGGCAGCTGCTGGATTGGTCGCCGCAGCTGGCCACCAGCTTTAGTGCGCCCACAAGGGCCGTCAACACGGTGGTGGGGGACCGGCTGGATGAATGGCTCGCTACCAGCGGGGTCTGCCGCTGGAGCGACGGCACGTGCCGCCCGGCTTGGGACGCCGTTCTGCAAGGTATTGAAGCCATAGAGCAGGCGCGGCCGGCCGTCCCTTGACGTGTCCTATAAGACGCTCACAATGGATCTGTTCGTAACCGCTTGGTTAGAAAGGTCTGCGCGTGAAGTATATCGCCGTTGTCATTGCTATGGTCGCCAGCGCAGGCCTCGCCATCGCAGCGTTACCAAACCAGCGGAGGGATGGCGTCCTCACCGCCCTTACGATCATGGAAAAAACCATCGAAGCCGCGGGCGGCGCTAGCTGGACTGACGCGAAAACGCTAACGCTGTCAGGCTATGGCACCTTCTGGCCGAAAGGGACTGAGGACGGCAGCTATGTGGCTGATGATTACCGCATGTGGCGCGTCTTTTCCGGCGCGCGTACCGTTGCCCACGGCCCTGATGGCTGGGTGCGTATTGACTCCAAAGCAGAGGCTAAAACGAAGTTTCAGATCGCCTTTGATGGTACCACAACCTGGACCCACAAGGGCATCGTGCCAGCAAAGCAGGCAGAAAAAACCTGGGCGAACAACTTCGGCTTCGGCATCATTCGTGAAGCGCTTGAAGATGGCTTCACCCTAACCCGAAGGCCCGACGACCTCGTCGATGGAAATGCGTGCTATTTCGTGGACATCACCAGCCCAGACGGCGCCAAAACACTGTTTGCCATGGACAAACGCGACTTTGCCATCCGCTATGTGGGCTTTAACACCCCGCGCGGCTATCATGAACGCCGCTACAGTGATTTTGTCATGCTGAACAACCCCAAATGGCGCCAAGCGCGGCGCGTGCGGCTGTTTTATGATGGTGTGAAAGCCAATGAGATTTACTGGGAAACCACGATCGTTGATGCCCCGATCGACAAAAGTTGGTTTGCCCCGCCCACGCAGGAGATTGTCCGATGAAACGGCTCTACGCAGTATTGCTCACCCTGATGGCGAGCCCCGCCCTAGCAGGAGATTTTTCGCAAGACACATTTGACGCGTTTGTGGACGCGCGCGCCGGAACCGGCGATCCTGTCTATTGGTATAGCACAGGCACGGTCCGCGCTTATCCTTCCGGCGACATCTTGTTCCTCATGGAGGGCTATGACACAGCCCGCTCAGAACGGATCAGCCAAACCAAAGTGCAGCAATATTCGCGCAAAACCTACATCTTTCGAGAGCCTGATACCGGCGCCGTTTTAAAGACCTATAAGGGCAAAGATGTCGATCCAATCGCCTACCCCTATCAGTTCATCACCTATGAATTGGTCGGCGATGACATGGAAACCACTGTCGTTCAAGGCGCTGGAAAAGGCGTGCGCACCATTGGCCCCAGCCGCGGTATGTCGGTTAAAGACATTGACGGCACATTGGCTTACACAGCCCCGCTGTTCCTCGACTTTCCCATTCCGGGCACACCCGCACGCTACCAGGCCTGGGAAAACTATGACTTCTTCATCCAGCCAGACGGCGCGAAGGGCGAGCGCCATCAGCTCAGCTGGGCGCGCTACGGTGATGCGCCAGCCTGGTCCGGTGCTGGGCCAGCCATCATGCACATGGTCTCCTGGCGCGTCGAAGCTTATGAAGACGTCCCAGCGCAGTTCCGCACTTATATCGAAGCTGACGCCCCGCTATGGAAAGCCCCGCCCAAAGACATGGCCGACATCCGCCGCCTGCAACAGGCGCCAAAAGCAGACAAAGGGTTTTCGGCCAAAGCAGCTAGTGGCCAATAGTTGGTTTGCTTTTGGGATGGGGCTGCCGTTGAACCTGTTTCGTCGTCCTCCAGCTTGACCTGGGGACCCATTCATCCGCTAGGCTGGCCTTCATGGGTTTTGTCTACATCCTTGCAAGCCAGCCACATGGCACGCTTTACATAGGCGTCACCAGCGACCTTGTGAGGCGTGTGTATGAGCACCGATCAAAAGCTGTTGCTGGCTTTACCAAGTGCTACGGCGTTGGCATGCATGTTTATTTCGAGCAATTTGATGACCTAAGCGCTGCAATAGCGCGAGAGAAACGGCTGAAGAAGTACAATCGCTACTGGAAGATCAGTCTGATCGAAGCGCGTAACCCCCGCTAGCAGGATTTATATCCACAGATTGCTGCCCCATGATCATGGATGGGTCCCCCGGTCAAGCCGGAGGACGACAGTAAGGTTAATGACTGGAATGGGCTCAAACTGCCCACACATAAAAGCCAATGATCACCCAATTATTCAGCGGCCTGCG
>JBCCAR010000061.1:0-7520 GCA_039814715.1 Pseudomonadota bacterium | reverse complement strand
CGCTTCAAAGACCGTGCCAGACAGGGCGAGAATAATTAAGATAGCCAGGCTGAACAGTGCGGCGATGATGAGGCCTTTGCTCGGACCGTTGCAACAGCGAAGGCCGCCGAGCAACAGCGCCCCCACCGCGCCAATAGCTGCCGCTTCCGTTGGGGTTGCAAGGCCCGTTAGGATAGAGCCAAGCACCGCTAAGATGAGCACCACTGGCGGGACCATCGCTTTGAGCGCTTTAAACATCAAGCCATCCTCGCGTGGGCCATCCTCCACCAGCGCTGGTGCACTGTCGGGCTTGAGCCAAGCGGTCACGGCCGCATAGAGCATGTAAAGGACGACCAGACCCAGACCTGGCAAAAGCGCGCCAGCAAAAAGATGCCCGACCGATAAGGGGGCAAAGGCGAAAAGCCCCTGGGCTTGCTGAGCTTCCTGATAGGCATTGCCCATCACATCACCCAGCAGCACAAGCACAATGGAGGGCGGGATAATCTGCCCTAAAGTGCCTGAGGCGGCGATTGTGCCGGTGGCCAGGCGTGCATCATAGCCGCGCGCGAGCATGGTCGGCAGGGACAGTAGCCCCATGGTCACCACTGTGGCGCCCACGATACCGGTTGATGCGGCCAAGAGCGCGCCGACCAATATCACGCTTAGTCCAAGACCGCCGCGGGTTTTGCCAAACAGCTTGCCCATGCTTTCCAGCAGGTCTTCCGCCACGCGCGAGCGCTCTAACAATACTCCCATAAGAATGAACATGGGCACTGCGAGCAGGACATCATTTTTGATGAGCCCGAACATGCGTTCGGGCAGCAATGTGACGAATGACGGGTCTATAAAGACATCGATAAGGCCAGCGTTTGTTAGGATGGCGGCTATACCGGCGAACAAGAGAGCGACGCCTGCTAGGGTGAAGGCAACAGGATAGCCCGCCATAATCGCTGCGCAAAGGCAGGCAAACATGACCAGAGCGAGCATGCCGCCGCTATCAATCATCTGCTTTGCCTTGCAAAGTTTGTATCGACCGCAAAGCCAGGCTCAGTCCTTGTAACGAAACCAGAGTGGCAAAGACCAAAATCAGGGACTTTAGGAGAAAGACGGCTTGGATGCCGCTGGTTTCAATCGAGCCCTCACGCAGTGCCCAGCTATCGAGCACATAAGGCGTGCCTGCGTAAAAGATGAGGCCGCATAGTGGCCAAAGGAAAAGCGCGGTGCCCAAAAGATTGACGCGTGCTTGCGCTCGCCGACCCATCCGGTGATAGAACAGGTCAACGCGGACATGTCCGTCTTTCATCAAGGTGTAGCCGCCAGCGCCCAAGAAGAGGAGGGCATTTGCATAAATCAGCGCTTCCTGCGCGAAGATTGAGCTCGCGCGGAACACTGCTTGCGCCAAGATTAAGCCAAATTGCCATAGCGCGAGCGCAAGCGCGGCCCAGCACAAAACTCTGCCGACCGCGCTATTGAGAGTATCGATGGCTTTGACCAGCCGGTCCATATGTGCTCCGCGGGGTGAAAACTCGCGCGGTGCTAGCAGAAAAAAGAGAGCCAGCCTAGCCCAAGGCGTCGTTTCGCGCCTGGGTGAAGGCACCATGGGCGACAGCTTCCCAACGGCGCGCTTTTTTCAGTGCAGCTTTGAAGCTCGCGACCACCCGGCCCGTCAGCTCATCACTTTTAGCGACTTCATCCAACACAATGGCTGCTTCGCGCTGGGCGGCGGCCATGACATCGGCTGGGAAAGTGCGCGGTGTAATGTCATACTGTGTTTTCAGAACGTCGAGCGCTTCGGCGTTTTTCGCATCATATTCTGCATGCATCAAATGCCGCTCGACGTGGCAGGACTGGGTAATTACGGCGCGCTGATGGTCGCTTAAGCTATTGAAGACATCTAGATTAACGCCCAGGGCCAGCGTTGAGCCAGGTTCATGAAAGCCGGGGCCATAATAGTATTTTGCTGCCGTATGCAGCCCCAACGTCAAATCATTCCAAGGGCCAATCCACTCTGTTGCGTCGATGTTCCCTTGGCTAAGCGCCAAATACAATTCATTGGCAGATTTGGTGACTGGTTCGGCCCCAAGCCGCCGCATGATTTCCCCGCCAAGACCAGGCATGCGGATACGCAGGCCCTTTAAGTCGTCTAAACTGTTGATTTCCCGCTTAAACCAGCCGCCCATTTGCGTGCCAGTGTTGCCAGCGGCGAAGGGCTTGATGTTGAACTTTGCGGAAAGCTCATCCCACAGCTCCTGACCGCCCTGGAAGTTAATCCAGGCCGCCATTTCATCTGCCGTCATACCAAAGGGGACGCCTGCGTAAAAATTATAGGCTTTGGATTTACCCTGCCAATAATACTCCCCGCCATGGTACATATCCGCTTTTCCGCGCGATACGGCGTCAAAGGCATCAAATGCCTTGACCAAATCACCTGCCGCATAGACCCGCACTTCTAGGCTCCCATTGGAGAGCGTCGTAATGCGCTCGGCGAGGCGCTGTGCGCCGGTGCCAAGGCCTGGTAAGCTTTTCGGCCATGTGGTGACCATGCGCAGTGTGCGCTTTTTAACCGGCGCGGCACTGGCCTGGTCGGCGTCTGCCTTCTGGCCGGAACACGCGCCAATCGTTGCCGCCGCAGCGCCATAGGCTAGCATCTGGCGGCGTGATGGCCGCCTATCTTTGGTCGTCGTCATGGTGTGTCCCCAAGGTCAAAAAGCGCAGGTTTTATTATTTCTTATCCAGCACAAAGCGCGACCACCCATTCGCGCCCAGGCGCTCCATCGGTTGGAAACGCGCTTTATAATCCATTTTTGATGAGCCTTCTATCCAGTAGCCTAAATAGACATAGCGTTGATGGCGCGCTTTTGCTTCAGCAATATGGTGCAAGATAATGTAGGTGCCCAGAGATCGCCGCGTTTGGCCGGGATCGAAGAAACTATAGACCATGCTCAGGCCGTCGGTCAGAATATCGCTGAGGCAGCACGCTATGAGTTGTCCCGGCTGCCCATCCGGCGTGGGCAAACGGTATTCAAACAGTCGTGTGCTGACAGGGGAATGCTCTACCATGTCCGCATATTCTTGAAAATCCATATCAGCCATACCGCCGCTAGGGTGACGATTGGAAAGATAAGATTTTAATAAGCGATACTGTTCGCGTGTTGCGATTGGGTCGGTGATTTGGACAAATAAATCACCATTGCGTTCGCTAACCCGGCGCATGTTACGCGACAAGCTGAAATCTTCTGCAATGACGCGCACTGAGATACAGGCGCTGCAGCTTTCGCATGCCGGCCTATAGGCAACAGATTGAGAGCGGCGAAAGCCCACCCGGCTCAGGGCATCATTGAGAGGGCCAGCTTCATCCCCGCGCAACTCTGTAAAGACCTTCCGCTCCTGCCGCCCCGGCAAATAGGGGCAGGGCGCTGGAGCGGTTACATAAAACCGAGGAAATTGAAGGGACTGGTCGGTCACGCGCGCTCGTGCTTACCGCTTCTTATCTAAACTCAATTAGCGCGACTGTAGCCATGGCAATGGCTATCAACCAAGCGGATTTCTTCGTTAACGGTAAAAAATTTTTGCAACGCGTCAATTTACGCGGGGAAAATGCAGTTTTTTGGCTCAGTTCTGCCCGAAATCAGGTGCTACAACCGGTGCTTCTCTCAGCAATAATAAGGTTACTCGCTTATTTTCCGGTCGCAGTGGCTCATCAGGAAACAATGGCTCGGTATCAGCGCGCCCTGTGACCTCAGAAAAGCGGTCTGCGCGCACTTTTGAACTGCGAATCACGCGGCGGGCTGCATTGGCGCGGTCTGCGCTGAGCTCCCAATTGCCATAATCTCCGGCGGCGGCGGGCGTTGAATCTGTATGTCCAGACACAGCAATACGGTTTGGCAATCCTTGAATAACGGTGCCGACAGTGGTCAGCAGTTTCTGTGCAAATGGATAAAGTTCGGCAGAGCCGCGCTTAAACATCGAGCGGCGGTCTTTGTCGATGAGCTGAATGCGCAGACCTTCCGGCGTTTGTTCGACGATGATTTGGTCTTGATGACGCTTGAGCGTCTCGGAGTCCTGAATAGCGGTTTTCAGCGCTTGCTGCACTTCGCCAAACATCTTGTCTTCACGGGTGACAATTTTGGCTTCCCAGTCATAGCTGGCTTTCTCTTCAGCGATGCCTTGGCGGTAGGAATCGCCTGATTCCGCCTCGTTGTCCTGCGTTGTATTTTGCACTTTTGGTGGGGATTCAAACGAAATGGTCGCAGAGCCTGAATTTGATGCGCCCGAGCTTTCCATCTGCGTGCCAGCCAGAATGCCGCCTGCCCCAGAGGAGTTCGACATGGACGCGTTGGTCGGCGTGAAATAATCCGCCAGGCCTTGCAACGTGACCTCATCAGACACGTTGAGAAGCCACAGCAGCATGAAAAACGCCATCATAGCGGTGGTAAAGTCGGCATAAGCCACTTTCCACGCGCCGCCATGGTGTCCGCCGCCGGACACTTTCTTCACCTTTTTGATAACAATCGGGCGTTCATTCGACATGACGCGGCGCACCACCTACTTCTTTACCAGCTGGCAGTGTATGCGCCGCAGCGTTAACGCCGCGCTAAATTTCGACGCCCAGCTTTTTCACTTCAAAGCCTTGGCCTTGCAGGTCGTCGATAATCATGCTTAGGCCCGCTTCATCGCGTGTTTCCACATCGAGGTCGCAAAACGTGCCTTTGGCGGGCAGGTTCGTGTGCAGCCGGTGGTGGTTCACGTCGACGATATTGCCGTCATGGTCTGAAATGGTTTTCGCGATTTTTACAAGTTGGCCAGGAATGTCGCGCATGCGCACACGCAGCCGCGCAAGCCTGCCTTCGCGGATAAGGTCTCGCACCAAAATGGCTGATAGCAAGCGCGGGTCAATATTGCCGCCGCATATCACTAGACCGACATTGCGGTCTTTAAAGCGCTCTGGATAGGCTAAAACCGCTGCTAGGCCAGCGCCGCCCGCGCCTTCTGCAACGGTTTTCTCAACGTTTAAGAGCATGGAGACGCCATGTTCGAGATCATCTTCACTGACGGTGACAATGTCGTCCACCAAAGCCCTGACGAGCGTTTTGGTCATTTCGCCTGGGTGTTTGACGGCAATACCCTCTGCCAGGCTATCACCGCCGCAAGGAAGGTCCAGGCCATTCATAGCCGAGAACATAGAAGGGTAAAGCTCCGCCTGCACACCGACAATCTCAATGCCCGGATTGATGTTTTTTGCAGCAACGGCCATACCGCTAATCAGCCCGCCGCCGCCGATGGGAATGACCAACACATCTAGCTCTGGAAAGGCCGATAGCATCTCCAGCGCGATGGTGCCTTGTCCGGCGATCACGTCAGGGTCATCAAAGGGATGCACGAAAACGCGGTTTTCTTCCTTCGCCAGCTGTTTGGCGTGCTGCGTTGCTTCTTCTAAAATTTCGCCATGGACAATCACGTCCGCGCCAAGCACCGCTGTGTTTTCAACTTTCACCAGCGGTGTGCCTTCTGGCATGACAATCTTCGCCGGAATGCCGAGGCGGCTGGCATGGTAGGCTACGCCTTGGGCGTGGTTGCCCGCGGACATGGCGATAACTCCGCGCTGTCTTTCTTCTTCTGATAGTTTGAGAAGACAATTGAGCGCGCCGCGCTCTTTAAAGGCGGCGGTAAATTGCAGGTTCTCAAATTTTAAAACAATATTGCTGCCTGTCACAGCGCTTAAAGTGATGCTGCGCTCGCACGGCGTTAATCGCACGGCGCCTTCAATGGCCTTGGCCGCATCACGCACCATTCCTGGCGTCACGGCCAGAGCCTCTAAATCGAGCGGTTTTTGCTGCGTTTGCGCCATTGCCTTCCTGCCTTTCTCTTTGCAGCAGAGCGCTTTCTTTACAGCGGACGCCCTGCCTGCCGGGCAGCTAACACGGGCGGGCGCATCAAGCAAAGGAGAATGCGTTGGAACTGGTAAGAGGCTGCTAGCGCAGGATAGCAAGCACGTTTGAATAGGTGTCCGTCCAGACAGGGAAGTCTGGCTGAAACCGCGGCCCACGCCATGCATTCACGGCGTTGTCGGTGGCCGCGAGCGGGACGAGGTTTTCCAAAAAGGCCATATCTGCGGACATGGCGACCCAAGTTGATCCTGTCTTTGTTTTATCGCTTGGATCGGTGGGTATGAAGTCGAACACTTTCACTGCCAATCCCGCATCCTTCGCCAGCGTTGCAATTGCGGGTTCCGGGTCTAAAAAGCGGTTTGAGATATGCAGCAATAGGACGCCATCGGCGCTCAGTTTTTGCCTATAGAGCGCTAGGGCTTCGCGGGTCAGCAAATGAAGCGGAATCGCATCGGAGCTAAAGGCATCTAGCACCAGAAGATCAAAGGTGTCGTTCTCCTGCTTTGCCAGTGTTAGGCGGCCATCGCCTTCCACAATTGTCGCGCCAGGCGCGCAGCGGCTCATCAAGGTGAAAAGACCGTCTCCAGTGGACATGGAGATCACATGGCTATCGATTTCAAAGAATGTCCAATCTTGACCGGGCTGCGCATAGCAAGACAGCGCTCCAGCTCCAAGGCCTATTGCGCCCACACGGCTGAGCCGGCCCGCCTGGGACAATGCCGTGATCACACGCCCACCGCCGGCATCTGCATCGTAGTATAAGAGAGGCTTCGTTTCTTCTCCATCGATGAGAGATTGCATGCCGTGCACGGTTGTTCCGTGCAGCAACTGGCGCTGGAGGCCGTCAGCGCTTTCGCGCACTTTGTGAACGCCGAAGAACGAGCGGACTTGATGCACATTTTGCGGCATATCAGCCTGCTGCACGCTGACGACGCTGAACAAAATAGCGGCGACCGCTAATAAAACCAGCCGAACGCTAGCGGTGCCCGCGGACACTGTGCCAAGAACGAACAATACGAGAATGGCGAGTGTATAAGGCTCTGCGAAACCATAGATATCAAAAACGAAGTCGGTTCCTAGAACCACGAGCGCGATGAAGGCTGGGACGTAGAGATCAAGGCGTGTGCGAGCGGGTTTAAGCGGGCGCGTTAACAGGCCAAGCAGCAATACCGCTGGATATTCTATAATGGAATTGAACACCACTGGCGCGATGAGCGCAACAAATGCCCCGCCCAGCACGCCGCCAAGTGACATAAAGATGTAGAATTGTGTGAGATGGGCCGCGCTTGGCCGCAGATCAGCAAGGCGTCTATGCGCCACCATTGTCGTTGTGAAAAAGGCTGCGATGGCGATGCCGCCAAGAATTGTTACACGGATGCCGCCAAGGACATTCATGGTCAGGAGGGCTGCGATGACGCAGAAGGGTTGTAACTCCATCATCAAGGCGTGCGAGATGGTCGGCCTTTTGGTGAAAACGATCGCCAGTGTTAGCAGATAGAGCGCCAGGGGAATTACCCACAGCAGGGGGATGGCCACCACATCGGTGGTAATATGTGTGGTGACTGCGAGTAGCAGCGCGGACGGCACGGCAGAGAGGAAAAGCCAGCGCCGACGCAGCGCCCATGAAATGACCTCTTGCTGCGCTGCGGCGGG
>JBCCAR010000029.1:0-41465 GCA_039814715.1 Pseudomonadota bacterium | reverse complement strand
GACAGCCCGGTAATGATCAGTTCGTAAGTCAGCTCAACAGATTGTGGGTTCAGCGCACTGCCACCAGCGTCCGTGAAGAAGGTGCTGGTTGAGATCTGATTGTTACCGTCGTTGAAGCCAATCGTTGTTGCTTCACCGAAGATCGTCACAGTCGAAAGGTCGGGGGCATTGGTATCAAACCCGCCATTGAAGCTGACTGAGATGTTGCCAGTCGCCGCACCCAAAGTGTTTTCGGGAACGATGACGCCGGATACATTTGCGGTCGGCATTGCGCTGGCGCCCGCAGCGACTGCAACTGCCATCGCACCGCCAAGAAGAGCTGATTTCAAAAACATACTGTTACTCCTAAAAACAAGGTTTGACCAAAGCTATGCAACACCCGTGCCAAAATTGGCAACCCCCCATAAACACGCTGTTTTTCAACGGCTTGAGTTAAACTGATCAGGAAACAGACCAACTTTACTCACGTGAGTGTCAACTTCCCCGACACTTTTTGCCCGATGAATGTCTCATCGGCGCAGCCGAATGTCCCAAAAATGACGGCGAACCAACGGTTTTCCAGCCCATTCAGGCCAAAGGGCGGCTGTGACGTTATGGTTAAAAATGCTTTAAAATAAGCCATTTGTTTGGCAGTAATGATGCGTTTTCCCAAGTAGAGCCTGCATCGTTGCAGGCCCGCAACGGTATGAGGCGACGCACATCATGGGTAGAATTATCAGCTTTCTCATCAGCTGCCTGATCCTGGGTCTGGTCCTCAATTGGCTGGGCGCAACCCCCTCCACCTTAGGTGTATGGATTGCCGACACTGCGGAATCCGGCCTGCAAATGGGCAAGGATTTCGTCGCCTGGGGCGGTGGCTACATTCTCATGGGGGCAATGATCCTCGTGCCGATTGCCGCCATTCGCTGGGTGATGCGGCGCAGGCGCGGCTAGCGCAGCAGCGATGACGCAAACCCCTCCCCCTCCGCCCCTTTATGAAGAGGGCCTGCGCTCTTCACCTGCCGCTTTGCGCAACCGTGCGCCCATCCTAAAGGTGCTCAGGCAATATATCGCGCCTGGCCAGCGCGTGCTGGAAATCGCATCAGGAACGGGAGAACACGCCGCTCACTTTGCCCAGGAAAGCGATTGGTACTGGCAATGCAGCGACGCGCTGCCGCAGGCGCTGGAGACAATCGCCCACTGGACACGCGGCGTACCAGGCATCGCCGCGCCGCCTTTGCACCTGGATATGATGGACGGTAACTGGCCTGCGAGGGCAACTGAAGGCGGGTCATTTGATGCGATCTACTGCGCGAACATGATCCATATCGCCCCGCCTGAGGCAATGACCGGGCTGATCGCGGGCGCTCAGCGCGTGCTGACCAAGGGCGGCTTGCTCCTTTTATATGGACCCTTCCGCATCGGCGCGTATCACACCGCCCCCAGCAATGCCGATTTTGACGCGTCACTCAAAGCGCGCGATCCGCGCTGGGGCCTGCGTGATTTGGGAGAGGTGGTCGACACCATGCGCCAGCACCAGCTGGTTCACCAGGCCACCCAGCCCATGCCAGCAAACAATCTGTGCCTTATCTTTGAGCGCCGTGCTGCCAGCCCGGCTCGCCTACATGAATAGACGCGCTCAGCACACGCGCTGGCGCCATACCCTGCGGCCTTTGTAAAGAAGAGGTGGTGCTGCTGAAGGGACTCGAACCCCCGACCCCATCATTACGAATGATGTGCTCTACCAGCTGAGCTACAGCAGCTTAGGCCATTGGCGCCTAAAACGGGCGTCTGGCGCGGGCTGTCTTTAACAAAGCTGAGCCAGAGTTCAATCGAAATCTGGCCAGGCCTGGCCTAGGCGTGCTCTACGGCGCTGAGGGTTGCTTGGTCTCAGCTTGAGTTTCGCCTCGGTCCGGCCCATCGTCGCTGCGTGTTGATGGCACGGCATCGATGGTTTCTGGCGCCGCACTGGAGGTGCTTTGGGGTGCACTTGGTGGGGTAATATCGTCCGGCGCTGCCAAAGCAGCAGGCGCCGTGCCGACAAGGTGCAGGGCTGGGTCCTGCGCAGGCAGCGCTGGGCGATCGGCTGCGACGTCCCAATCGAAGGTGTTAAAGCTATCGCAGGTGGGGCAATGGGGCGACCAGTGTTGGCGCTGCGTGCGGCAAACGCTGCAGGTGTAGCTTGGAGTGGGGGTGCCGCGCTGGGCAAGCTCAGCCCATTTTCCGCGGGCCGCGGCGTCGGCGCCCTGATTGGCCGCGACTTGACCCATGATAACCCCGGCGCGGGCGGGCGCTAAGCCTTCCAGTAAGGGCGCGAGAGTGTCTTCGGCTAAGGCAAATTCGCCGGCCCCAAGAGCGGCTTCTGCAAGACGCAACCGGCTTTCAGGATGGTCCGGTACAGGCTGAACGAGCTTTTTAAATCGCTCAAGCCGGGTTGCCGCAGTTTCCATAGGATCGAGCGCGGCATAGCTCTCTGCTAGCGCTGGATGGGGCCTGCGTTTCCATATCTTCTGAAGCAGTGCGCTGGCCCTGCGCGTTTTGCCGGTCGCTTTATAAAGCTGCGCCGCCAGAATTGCTGCAGGCACAAAATCAGGTCGAATGGCGAGCGCAGCTTTGGCCAGGCGCGCTGCATCAGCTGGGCGGTCTTCATCGCGGGCCGTTAGCGCTTCGCCGTAGCGGATGGCGCCCATGTGCCGGGCACTGGTCTCTGCATCGAAAATAGATTTTGCCGTTGCTTTGCGCAGTGTCGCTTCCGCGTCTACCCACTTACCGAGCTTGGCTTCCAGCTCAAAGGCTGTGGCAATCGCCCAGTCACTGCGCGGCGCCGCTTTAAGAGCTTCTTCGCTTAATTCCAACGCTTTGGAGACATGACCCAAGCGCCGCGCTTCGCTTACACGGCCGCGCAGACCTAAGAACTTGCCTTGCTCGGTTTTAGACAGCGCTTCGAAATAGTCTTCCGCCAGCTCAGATTTCCCAAGCGCTGTCGCGGCCTGAGCAGACACAATATAGGCAATGCCAGCCCCATCAAGATGCTTAATCGCCGCTTGGCCGAGCTGGAGCGCCTTTCGCGCATCGCCGGCTGCGAGCGCGCTCAATGCGGCATCCACTTCCCCAACGCCCTTTTTAGAGCCGCGCAGAGCCCGTCGCTCGGGTGAAAGAGGTGTGCCGCCCTTGAGCCAGCTCCAAACCCTAGCAAGGGCCCAGATCACAAACGCGGCGACGCCAAGACCAAGCGCTAAGACAATAACGCTGGCCTGAATCCGGTACCCCATCCAGTTAATCGTCACCGACCCCGGCTGGTCGGCCGCGGCCATAGCGATCCAAGCGAGCCCCGCCAGGACGACAAGGGCTATGAGCGCCCTTATCATTGGCCTGCATCCAGTGCGCCAACACCGAGGCGGGCATTTAAGTCAGCGAGCACTTGCTGCGCTTTAGAACGCGCCTGGGCATGGCCCCACCAGGGGCCAAGGCTCGCCTGCGCGTTGTTAGGCAAGGCGGAAATCTCTTCTACAACGGCTTGCCAGTCGCCTGCGCGCGCTGACGTTTCTGCCCGTGCGAGAACATCGCTTGGCGCCGTGCCGCCAGCGGCCGCGCCGACCTGCCGAACGGTGATTAAATTGCGGAGCCTGGCCAGTAGCCGGTCCCACCAAGTGGCGTCCTGGGGTGTATCAATGGCGGTCAGAATTTCGCGGGCTCGGTCTTCTAGCTGCGCGGCAAGGGCTGCGCCCGACGGAATGCCGGTTGCAGCATAAGGCGTGATCTCATCCAGCAAATCAGCGATATCTGGCAGCGCGGGCCCGGCCTGGGCTTTGAGCTGCTGCAGCGCTTTGAGCTCTGCATTATAAGAACGCCCGTTGGATATCGCCTGGGTCAAACGGGCCGTCTCTAGTCCGGCAACCATCGCCGCAGTGGCCTGCTGGCGCACATTTTCCAGCGCATTGAGCCGCGCTTGAAAGCGATCAATCTCACTGGTCACGGTTTGCTGGACGCCCGCCAGAGCTTCAGGGTCAGCGGCGCTGCTTGCTGCGTCTGAGACAACATTGATGCGCTCTTCCAATCCAGCAAGGCGCGCGCGCAGGGCGTCAGCGACATCGCCGAGGGCCGCTGCGCTTGCCACATCCTCACTGGGCGCATTCATCGTGTCCAAAAGGGCAGACATTTTCTCTTCCAGAAGGGTGATGGCGCTGGCCGCGCTGGTCTGCGTGCTGGCAAGGTCATCGAGCTGGCCGCGCACAGCTGCTAGCGCAGCAGGGGAAATGCCGCCCTCACCATCTGCCGGAAGCGCTGCCAGGTTATCTTGCAGGCGCGCATAGCTATCGGCTTGCTGCGCCTGCGCGCTTGCCACTTGCTCTAGCTGCGCTGCCAGGCCGTCCAGGCGCGTGCTCATATCGGCAATCGCCGCGTCACTGCCTGCGGTATCAACGCTGCCTTGCTCAGGAACTTGCGCCGCGACAGCGCGCGCATCAGCGGCAACTTGGCGGACATCTTTAAGACCCGCGTCAAGCTGGTTGAGCCGCGCAGTGACCTCCGACAAGTCAGCAGCCGGCCCAGGCCCAGCATCAAGCGCTGCGAAATAAGGGCTCAGTTGCTCGGGCAGAAATGGCCTAACTTGGGGGAGCAAATATGGCGTGGCTGCAACGCCGCCGATGAAAAACAAAAGGAGAAACACCAAAAGCCAAGCAAATTTACCGCCGCCGGAGCGTTTGGCGTCTTGCGGCGCTGCTGCTGTCACGTCAGCGGCTTTTGCAGGCTCGTTTTTCGGAGGCGCTTTTTTCGGTGCCTCTTTCTTCTCAGGCGTTTTTTCAGCGGCTGGTTTCGCGGCTGGCGCTTTCTTCGTTGCTTGCTTGACAGGCGGAACGGTCTTGTTCGCTGGCTTTGCTTTCGCGGGGCCTGCAGCTTTGTCTTTTTCTTCCGCTTCATACGCCCGCTCAACGGCATCTTGCGGCGCAGCCTTCGGCTGATCCTTTGGCGTTTCATTTTCTGCGGGTGACTTATCGCTGGCCACAGCCCTATGCCCCTTTTTTAATCTTTTTCGCGATCCGGAAAAACCGCACCATTTATGTATGCCTTTGACCTAGCATTATGACAGCCCCAAGGCCGCGACAAGGGATGAGGTGGTTTTTTCCTGTGAAACAATGATCTCTTTATAGCGCAGCGGGTCAAGCGCCTCTGCCACGGCGCCGCTAATACAGCCCGCAGCCCCTGGCATCCCCATGGGCCAAAGCCCTGCCTGTGCAACCTGGTCACAAAACAGCCGCGCGGTCCGCACAGATAAGAAAAGCGTGATATCAATCTGCGCCGCTCGCAACCGATCCAATAAAGACGGGGGCCATGGGCCAAGGGTGCGCGCTTCATAAACAGTAATCGCAGCAATGGTAGCACCAGACCGCTCCGCCATATCTTCAGGCGCATGGGCCAGTTGGGCGCCGCAAGGATAGAGCCACGGTGCGTCCTTTGGTTGCTCAGCCAAGAACGCCAACAACGCAGGCATCTCGCCGCCAAAGTGTGTCACGCTTTGCCAACCATCGCGCTCCAGAGCCTCGGCGGTCACAGGGCCAACGGCAAGCGCTGGGCGGGCCTGGGCGGCCTGCTTCAGCGCCTGCGGCACATAAGGTACCGCTGCTGCACTGGAAAAAATGGTACCGCTTATCATACGCAGCGAAGGCAGCGTTGGCGCAGGCACCGCCTCAATAGCCGTTACCGGCGCATTGATGACGCGGTGGCCATAGCCTTGAAGCGTTTCAATCAACCGGTCCGCGCGATTGGCTGGCCGGGAGAGTAAAACGGTGCTCATGAGACTTTGGTCAGCGCCTTTATCTCAGCCAGGAAATCATCGCCTGCTTGCACGCGCAAATCATCTGCGAGACGGGCGCCAAGAGCGAGCGGGTCGTCAGCCGTGCTTTCACCTTCCGCGGTGAAGACCTGGGTGCCCACAGGGTGGAGCACTTGGGCCTGTAGATGCAGCGCGCCGCTTGGCATAAAGTGCGCGTGCGCGGCCACCGGCGTACGGCAATCACCATCAATGGCATCTAAAAAGGCCCGCTCTGCTGTGACTGCCGCGGTCGCTTTGGCGCAGGAAAGGGCAGAGAGCGTTTCAATCAGCGGCGCATTGCTCGCACTACATTCAATAGCGAGGCACGCCTGGCCTGGCGCTGGCAACATTTGATCCATGGGAATGGGGCACACACCTGGCACATCCAGGTTCAGCCGCTGCAGGCCCGCTGCAGCAAGCATCAGCGCGTCGACCTCGCCCGCGCCAAGTTTTGCTAGCCGGGTTTGGACATTGCCGCGCACCGAGACGATGTTTAGGTCTGGCCGGATGCGGCGCAGCTGGGCGGCCCGGCGAATGGAGGCTGTGCCAACGCGCGCGCCTTGCGGCAGGCTTAAGACGTCCCCACCGCCATTGCTGATCAAGACATCGCGCGGGTCTTCGCGCTCAGGATAAGCCGCGACAATCAAACCCTCCGGCAGTTTGGTCGGCAAGTCTTTGAGAGAATGGACCGCCAGATCATAGCGGCCATCCAGAAGGCCTTGCTCGATCTCTTCTGTAAACAAGCCCTTGCCGCCAATGGCCATCAGGGGCTTATCCAGGATTTTATCGCCGCGCGACACGATGGGCTCAATCACCAAATCATCAAGCGCATAGCCAGCCTGGCTCACAAGCCTATCGCGCGTTTCATACGCCTGGGCCATGGCGAGCGGGCTTGCGCGGGTGGCAATCACGAGCGGTGGTTGCGCTGACTTGGGCGGATTGGTAGAGGCTTCATCTGTCATGGCCGGATCCCTTAGCGCGCCAATGGCGGGCGGGGCAAGCCTAATACGGCTCCAGCAGGATACAGAGACGATAGGATGTTATGACAGCGGTATTTCTAGGCATCGAAACCAGCTGTGATGAAACCGCCGTGGCCATTGTCGGCGCGGATAAGCGCGTGCACGTTAATCTTGTTGCGGGGCAGGTCGATCTGCATGCCATCTATCGCGGCGTGGTACCTGAAATTGCCGCGCGCGCGCATGTGGACACGCTCTCAGCCCTGGTGGAAGAAGCACTGAAACAAGCAAACATGACGGGCGAAGACCTCACTGGCATCGCGGCCACGGCAGGGCCTGGCCTGATCGGCGGGGTGATGGTGGGGCTTTTAACGGGCAAAACCATCGCGCACACCACGGGCAAACCGTATTATGCGATCAACCATTTAGAAGGCCATGCCCTGTCGCCCCGGCTGACGCAAGATTGCCCCTTTCCTTATCTGCTGCTGCTGATATCGGGCGGGCATTGCCAAATTCTGCGCGTTGAGGGCGTTGGCCACTACCAGCGCCTTGCAACGACGATTGACGATGCTGCTGGGGAAGCCTTTGACAAGCTGGCCAAGCTGCTTGATTTGGGCTTTCCAGGCGGGCCAGCCGTTGAGGCATGCGCACTGAACGGCAACCGCGCGCGCTTTGATTTGCCCAGGCCGCTGCGCCGCAAGGGGGAGATGAACTTCTCATTTTCCGGTTTGAAAACAGCCGCTCTCTTAAAAGCCCAATCCCTAGCCGACGATACAGGCGTGCTCAGCCGGCAAGACGCTGCTGATCTATGCGCCAGCTTTCAAGCCGCCGTGAGCGATAGCCTGATCGACCGGCTGGAAAAAGCCATTATGAAAGCGGGCGATATTCAAACCTTGGTCGTTGCCGGCGGTGTCGCCTCTAACCAGAGCATTCGCGCAGCCCTTGAAACCTTGTGCGTTCAGCAGAGCCTGCATTTCGCAGCGCCGCCGGGGTGGCTGTGCACCGATAACGCCGCCATGATTGCTTGGGCGGGGCTGGAACACTATGCATTGGGGCGCGCAGGCGATAAGTTTGACTTTAAAGCCCGCGCACGCTGGCCCTTAGATCCAGACGCCGAGCCAGCACCCGGCGCTGGCGTAAAGGCGTGATCAACAAAGGAACTCTGACTTGAGCACAGACAAAGCAGCAGTGATTGGTGGCGGCGCATGGGGCACAGCGCTGGCGGCTATGCTTGCGCGCGGCGGCTGGCAAACAACGCTGTGGGCACGCGAGGATGAGGTAGTGCATGCCATCAACGAGACGCATGAGAACACCGCTTTTCTGCCCAGCGTCTCCCTGCCAAGCACGTTGACGGCATCGCAAAATATCGCAGCCTGCCTGGAGGGCGCGCAGACCGTCTTAATGGTTGCGCCCGCCCAACATACACGCGCAATCGCGAAAACCATGGCGCCGCATTTGAAGGCGGGCACCCAGCTCTTTCTCTGCTCAAAAGGCGTGGAGCATGGCACAGCCGCCTTCATGACGGATGTGATTGCCGCAGAACTCCCACAGGCCCTGCCCGGCGTTATATCAGGGCCTACCTTTGCCCATGAAGTCGCGAAAGGTCTGCCTGGCGCAGTGACCCTGGCCTGCAACGACATGGAGACCGCCGAAAGCTGGTGCGAGCGCATCGGCCAGCCGCACTTTCGGCCCTATGCAAGCGATGACCTTGTTGGCGCAGAAGTCGGGGGGGCCATCAAAAATATCCTCGCCATCGCTTGCGGCATCGTCGATGGACGCAATTTGGGCGAAAATGCACGGGCGGCCATCATCACGCGCGGCATGGCGGAAATGCTGCGCTTTGGGGAAGCCCATGGCGCGCAGATGGAAACATTGATGGGGCTGTGCGGCCTTGGCGACCTCATTTTGACCTGCTCTTCGCGGCAATCACGCAACATGTCCTTAGGCGTTGCTTTAGGGGAAGGGCAAAGCGCTGCAGAGGTAATGGCCAGCCGCAAAACTGTCGCCGAAGGCGCGCTCAGCGCAGCCGTCGTTGCTGGCTGGGCGCGCGAGAAGGGCATCTCCATGCCAATCGTAAATGCAGTGGACAGAGTGGTGAATAGCGGTCTAAGCGTGGATGAAGCGATAGAAAACCTGTTAAACCGTCCTTTCAAGGTGGAGATGGCGTAATGCTTTTTATGGCGATTTGCGTGGATAAGCCCAATCATTTGGAGCTGCGCAAACGAACGCGCGAGGCGCATTTGCACTTTGTCAACACGCTGGGCGACGCGCTAAAATTCGGCGGGCCAATCCTATCGGGGCCAGACAACACACCCTCTGGCTCACTGCTTATTTTAGAAGCTGAGAGCCGCGAAGCAGCCGCTGAAGCGCTGGACAAAGACCCTTATCGTGAAGCAGGCCTGTTTGAACACACGGCCATTGAGCCCTTCACCGCCACCATCGGCGCATGGGTGCCCGCTGACCTCAAACCTTAAGGCGCTTTAACGCATTTGTCTTTTTATGACGCTTGACCTCGCCTGCGGGCTTGCTAGCTTCTTCACCAATACCAACGCCCCCAAACCAGGACCAAGACTATGATCAAAGCTCTCCTCCTTCCTGCTGTCAGCGCACTGAGCCTGACCTTCGCCATGACGGCTACCGCAGGCCACCATGAAGAAGGCGAAAAAAGCGACGCGCAGATGTCTGGCGCAAAAGCGATGATAGACAAGGCGGTGACAGACAATGCCTATCGCAGCGAAAAAAACATCGCGCGCGATCAATACCGCCACCCTGCTGAGACCCTCACTTTTTTTGGCATTGAGCCAGATATGACACTGGTCGAAGTTGGCCCCGGCGGCGGCTGGTATACCGAAATTTTAGCCCCGCTAGTCGCTGAAAAAGGGACGTATATCGCCCTGACAGGCGCGCCAGAGCCAGGGTCGCGGCGCTATGAGCAGACCATGAAGTGGCGCGACAGCTATATCGATGATAGCGGCAAATTTGGCAAAACCGCGGTCGCACGCTTTGCTGGCCAGGATGTGCCGTTTGCAGCGCCGAATTCTGTCGATGCCGCGCTGATTTTCCGCGGCATGCACGGGATGATCTATTATGGTGACCCAAAAGGCATGCTGGCTGAACTCTATGCGTCTTTGAAGCCAGGCGGCGTGCTTGGCATCGTGCAGCACCGGGCAAAGGCCGATGATGACAACTTCCCCAACCTGAACATGCGCGGCTATGTGCGCGAAGACTATGTCATCAAACTCGTCGAAAGCGCTGGCTTCAAGCTGGAAGCCAAGAGCGAGATCAACGCCAACAAAAAAGACCCAGCCGATTGGGAACGCGGCGTGTGGACGTTGCCGCCAACGCTCACGACTAAGAAAAATGATAGGAAATACATGAAAATCGGCGAATCAGACCGCATGACACTGAAGTTCGTGAAGCCAGCGGCCACAGAAAGCCGCTAATAGCGAAGCGGAAAACCGGACATACAAAGCCCGCCCGCGTCATTGACCGGGCGGGCTTTTTTTGCTGGCGACAGCGCGTCCCTTAAAACCGCCAGCTTACAGTGGCACCAAAGGTGCGCGGCGGCCCAGGGATACGGAAAACAGTGTCGGCGATTGTGTCCGTAGAGGTCCAATAATAGGTGTCGAAGAGATTGTTGGCGAATAGGCCAATCTGCCAGCTTTCGTTGAGGCTGTAGAGATTGATCGATCCATTGACGACAGCATAGCTTTCGACTTCAAACCCGGGTTCATTGAGGAGCGAGCCTGACGTTGCTGATTGATAATTGGCCGCCAGGAATACTTTGATGCCAAGATCAGAGGTTAGATCGCGATCGTAGTCAACCGAGCCATTGACCGTCCATTTGGGCGTAAAGGCGAAGCGTGCACCTTCAAAATCCTGCGGCTGGCCGAAGCGGTTAAAGCCTTGATAGTTCGTAACTTCAGCATTGGTATAGGTGACCGCGCTGCGAAAAGTCAGCTCTGGGGTGGCCCGCCAGCTAATGTCCGTCTCAAGCCCGAAGACGCGGCTACCGGGAATGTTCACAAGCTTTGGAAGCGTGGTGAAGACCGGATCTAGCACTTCAGCAAAAAGCTGTTTGTCTGTGTAGTCATAATAAAAGGCTGCCATATTGAGCTGTATTGCCCGGTCGGCCAAGCTCGCTTTTGTTCCAATCTCATACGCCATGACGCGCTCTTGCCGCGCTGGATCAAACTGGCTTTCCACGTTGGCCGTGAGCACCGGGATTGCGCCGGATTTAAAACCGCGGCTGATGCTTGCATAAACCAGAAGGTCCTCGCTGGGTTCATAGGTGAGACTCAGCCGGCCAGCGACGTTGTCCTCCGATAAATCAGGGCGTTCAAAAGCTGCTCGATCGGTAAAATTGTTGGCGAAAACCATGCATTGATCCACATCCACGCCATAGTTGGGCACATTGCCAGTCCCCAGGTTCACCGCCGCGAATACGGCCGTCGTCCAGATTGGTCTTGTGTTGCCTTCAAAATCAGCTGAACATGTGTTGTGCTGCAGCTTGTCGTCTGTATAGCGCAGGCCTGCAGACAGGGTGAAAGTGTCTGCCAAGTCCCAGTCCACATTGCCAAACAAAGACATGGAGCGGTTGGTCTGCTCTGAAATATTGCGGTAGCTCCGAAAGCCGCCCGCATACTCCTCGGGTGAAAATAACATGTTCATAGGGTCAACTAAGTTTTGCGCCAGGAAGCGCAGGAACTGGATGGCCGAGGCTTGATCGATGAAGCCGATTTGATTGTCATTGATCTCGTCGCGGGAGAAGTAGCCGCCAACGATATAAGAGAGATCCCCGCTTTCCCCTTGCAGGCGCAGCTCCTGGGAGAAGCTATCAATGCCGCCATCAGATAGCTGCGTGAAAACCTCAATTGCCGTACCGTCGACATCGTTGTTATCGCGCCGGTCAACGGAGTTAAATCCTGTGAGCGAGACCACACTCAAGCTATCGTTGATATCATATGTGATCCGGCCAGAAATCGAATAAAACTCAGCGTCGGTCTCAAAGGGCGGTTTGGAGCCATCGTCTGGGTCCCATCCAGCAATGTCGTTGTCCCAGTCCGTGCGCACAAGGGCCTGGAGCCCAGGGTTTTCAAAGCCAGGATTATCTGGATTGAAGAGCACTGCCTGACCTGCCACTGTATCGGACTTATCGCGCCAATGGTTGCCTATGACTTGAAAGGACAGCCGGTCGGTTGGCTCAAAGTCAATAATAGCGCGCAGGCCTAATCTGTCTTTCTGGCCAAGGCGGTCATCGCGGGTAATCGCATTCTGCCACCCGTTGTCTGAATTTTCCCAGCGACCCGATACACGCATACGCAGCGTGTCGGTTATGGCGCCGCTGACAAAGGCTTCGAAATTGTAGGTTTCAAAATTGCCGAACTCACCGCGCACACCTGCTTCAAAATCGTCCGTTGGCTTTGCGGCGATGAAGTTAATCAGCCCACCGGTGTTGTTGCGGCCATAGAGTGTGCCTTGCGGGCCTTTCAGCACTTCAACACGCTCAATATCGAAGACTGGCCCGCCGGCCATATAGGGGTACGCGTAGGCGACTTCATCCCAATAGACACCAACGGGAGATGTCGACGACAAATTTGGTGTGTTAAATCCGACGCCTCTAATCGTTAAAATCGGCGTGTTGGCGCTGGACTTTGCAAAGCTAAGGCCGCTGGCCAAAAGCTGCAGCTGGGTAATGTCGCGCACACCCGCATTCTCTAGCGTTTCTTGCCCATAGGCTTGGATGGAGATGGGCACATCATTAATGCTCTCAGAGCGTTTCTGCGCCGTAACGAGGAACTCTTCGTAGACAGAATCTTGTGCCATAGCACCAGCCGATGCCAATAGCGCAGCCATAGAGACTGATAGACCTAGCTTTATGTTTTTCATTATTTTTCCGCCCTGATTTTGTTGATTTTTTATTCTGCAGCGACCAAGTCGCCCGCGCGGAGTGCGCCGTATTTTAGAAATCCGGTGTCTTCGCTGCAGTTTGCGTACACGCCCCAAAGATGTCCTTCGGGCAACACCGATACTTCGTGCCAAAGCTGGTAAGCAGGTGTGCCGCCGATTTCTCTGGCGGCGCGCTGGTACAGGCCAAAGATGTGTTGATGCGTTTTGTGCCGCCCAGTCCACGCGTGCAGGTCATCTAGGCTTACAAAGTAAACCAGCATGCATATACGTTCTTGCGGCTTGCCATCTAAGGTGGTCATACGCATGAAGCGGCTGGCGTAGGTGTTCGCCACGTCCGGCTCATCTCGCAGGTAGCGATTGGCTTCAATGAGCGCGGGATGAAGCTCCTTGAAGTAGAAGTCCAGCTCATGACCAGACACGCCCGTCCATTGCGCATTGCCGTTCGTCAAACACACATTTGCAGGCATTGCGACGGTCACGATACCATCGTCTTCCAAGCGGCCAGCCGCGTTCCCTAATTGCGGCGTGGGCCCTAGGGGATTGTTTAAATCGCGCTGCTTGTAAGCGGGCACGCGGTCATACATACCGCCCCAATAGCCGTGCACATCCGTGGTTCGGTGTCCGCCTATCAGTTTGCCCATGCCCGTTTCCATCGGGTGCGACCCAGCCGTCTCAACCTGATCGGAGAGAACCTGCGCCACCTCCATCCACAGCGCTGCGTCAGTGCCGCTTGCGGAGCGCAACCAGGCCTCCACCTCTGGGCTAGCCAGCCAGGCGTCAAAGCGGTGTTTGTCTGCCCAGTAGAGATGGAAAATCTCGGTCTGGCGGCCTGAGCCTGGCGGCGTATCATCTTCAACCGCGCCGCATTCGATGACATCCGGCTCAGCCGCTCCGCCCAGGAGCGCGATCAGCTCCAGGCGCTTGGCAACCGCAAGGCTCTTGTCCCCTTTTGGGGTTTCAATGCCAATATAGGCGTTTGTAAAAACGCTTGGAGTTGCGCCGAAATCCACGACATATGCATCATAAACAATGCCCTTGGGCTTCACTTTTGGGGGGAGATTGCGGGCCATATCGTTCCTTTCTCGAACGCTGCGCGTAGAAAGGCTTGGATACGGTGTGCGGTGCCCGGTTGCTTGGCACCAGTGGAGCAATCTTTTGTCTCTACCGGAATTGACTGACTGGGCGTTCGGATTAGTCTGCTATGATAAATCAAACCCAAGACAACACAGGCTGCACCGTGGAACAAGCGATCATCGAACGCTCAACCGACGAGGTTGATACATCTGACGCAGAAGGCTTTTGGTCTGATTTGGTTCGCGAAACATTTGTTGAGCTAGACTGCATGGCTCGTAGTGACGACCCTTTCTCAGCCACGTTGCGCACCCGCCCGTTATCAACCTTGAGTTTCGCGGAGGTTATAGCAGCGCCTCAAACTGTCATACGCTCGCAAGGGCAAGTTCGGCGCTCACAGGCAGATTGGTGCCTCATCAACTTTCAAATCAAAGGGCGCGGCAAAACACATCAATGCGGCCGGGTGGCTGACTTAAACGAAGGAGACTTTGCGCTTTTTGATACAGCGCAGCCTTACGACCTAGCCTTTGATGGCCCCTTTGGTCAGCTCGTTCTTAAAGTTCCGCGCACAGACGTGGTCAACCGCTATTTCCGGCTAGGAGATGTCACGTCTATCGCTGTAAAGGGGGACAAAGGCCTTGGCGCAATTGTCAGCGCGATGGCGCAGCGCAGCTTTTGCGAAGTGCGTCATTTCAGCAAAAACAACATTGTTCAGCTTGAAGGCGCATTGCTTGATTTGTGCCTAGCAGCAATCTCTGAAGCGGCCGATACGCGCGGCGCAGCGCAATTGACCCAGGCGCCTTATGTCATGCGAGAGCGAATTCTTGCCTACATCGAAACCCATTTAAAAGACAGTGATCTATCCGTTAACGCCATTGCGCAGGCGCATGGTATCTCGACACGGTATGTCCGCAAACTTTTTGAAGGGACCAACTATAGCATCCGCGATTGGATACAGCGCCAACGGCTCGAAAACGCACGCCGCGACCTCCTAAAGACGAGCTCAGCAAAGCCGATGATTACGCAGATTGCCTACCGTTGGGGCTTTAAAGACAGCGCGCATTTCTCCCGCCGCTTCAAATCAGCTTTTGGCCAAAGCCCAAGAGCGTTTTGGCTGCAGGAGCACGCAAGCAAACAACGCTAAACGGGAAAACGTCGTTACTGAGCGTTCCGATCTTTGTCGGGGACGCGCTGAAGGGCGCTATGACGACACAGGAGGCAGCAGACAAATACATTGGCCGGATGATGCAAGCAGCCCATGCACTCGGCGAAGCGATTTAAAGCAACCGCCTATCGCTGCAAAATGTCAGCGACGATACCTGCCCATGCCTCAGGTTGTTCGTCGACAATGTCGTGCGTGCCGCCGTCCAGGCTTTCAAACCCAAAATCAGGCCGCAATGCATGCGCGCGTTTCGAGGCCTCATAGAGGTCTTCGCCAGTATTGGTGAGAATGGTTGCGGGGCACGCAATTGCGGCCAAATCGGCTTCTTGATCATGTGCGAATACCGCGTCAAACGCCCGAAAATATCGATCCGGCAAGGCTAGCATTTCGGCGGTATAGCGGTGCATCACATCCAGCCGCGTCCAGCCCGGCGAGGCTTTTAACCGCTGGTTCCAGGCGGCCAGAAGATGGCTGCCGTCTTCTTTGATGTCCATTGGCGCAAAGGTCATGGTGGCAAAAAACGCCCGCTCTTCCTCCGACAAAATAGGGACGCCGTTCAAGATCAAATGCTCGATACGCTCCGGCGATTTAGCAGCAAATGCAGCCGCGATGACGGCGCCAGTGTGGTGACCGAGGAGACAGGCCGTTTCGAAACCGAAATGATCGAGAACAGAGGGCACACACTTTGCATAGCCCGCGATATCGATTGGATTTTCTGGCGCGCTTGACTGCCCATAGCCCGGCGTATCAGGCGCGATGACGTGGAACCCGTTCGCGATGAGTTCCGGCATGGCTGCTTCAAACATCACGCCAGAGAGTGGCGATTGATGCAACACTATGAGCGCACGCCCACCAGCTCCGCCCTCGCGGAAGTGAATCTGGCCATAAGGGCCATCCAAATAGCCCTTGCGAATGGACGCCTTGGCCAAGTTAGCGCCGCATCAGGCCAGTGCCTGAATCAGGGTAGAACATGCCCGTGGGAGCCGATTGAAAGCGCGATGTATCAGACGCATCCCCGCGCAAAAACTCATTGAGGAAGTCAGTTGAAATCTCAACCATCTGCTCAAATTGCGCTTGCTGCGGCGGGCCGGGGTATTCGGTGCGGCCAATCACATTACCGAAATAATGATCCACGCCGGTCTGCACCAGGCCCCAGCTATCGCCTGTGTGGGCGCGGTGACCGCCAAGATGGGCTGTCCATTCCGGCGCCATTTGCGGCACGATATCAAGGGTGCCCGTCGTCAGCAATTGCGGGGCCGTCATTTGCGCCCAGCCCGCCGGCTCAATGTAGCGGGGGATAGGCCCGGGCGGTGACACGGCGACAATCGCTGACACGGCAAAGGGCGTGACCGAGCCTATACTGCCCGCCATGGGCCCTGGCTTTGCGCCGCCAAGCACCTGGGCTATCAGTGCGCCAAAGCTATGGCCGCTCGCAGCGACTTTGGTCATGTCCAAATCAACGCCGATGGCTTGTTCAATGGCGACTTCCCCGCCTGCGACAGCGAGAAAATCAAGGCGGCGCCAGGCGAGGCCTTCTGTTTGCTTCGCAGGTCGCGGCCCTTGCCAACGTTCTGAATCCACATGCAGCGGCGCGAGCACAGCGTAGCCGGCCTGCGCCCACGCGGTCAGCAGGGCATCATATTTTTCAGGGCTAGAGAAAGCGCCTGTTGAAAACAGCACAACTGGCACAGGCCCTTTTGCGCCGCTTGGATAATAGACGCTCGCAGGGATTGAACCGCGCCGATCAGAGGGCAACGTGACGGTCGCCGTGGCCGCACTGTACTGCACGCGTTCCGGCGGCGTGTTGCCATAGCCCGCGCAAGCAGCCAGGGTGCACGCGGCGAGAAGGCACAAGAGATGTTTCATGGCGCAATACTCTCATTAAAACAGCGAAAAATATCGCCAGTGCGTTTGTTTCCTTCGCACGGTGGTTGATCTCTCCAATAGTGGATGCACATGTGGGGTCAACACCGTTATGATATAGTAGGACTTTTGCGGAAGGAGACGGGCGTGCGCAAGGTTTTGAAAGTCTTTGGATGGGCCATTGTGGGCTTGCTCTGCATCGGCGGTGTTGCCTTGGCCATGAACTGGACCCTTGCGCGCAATATGGTCGTTACGCGCGGGGCGGGTATTACGGATGTAGAGCTGTATACACCGCGGCAGGTGGTACAAGGCTGCGCTGGCCCAAAGCTGGAGTATTATGCGGAAAATACGCCCATTCCTGCGGATGTATTCGCGCAAATGAACGCATTCTCCTTGGAAGAAGGCGGTGCTGGCTTGATCGTGATGGTGGACGGTAAAGTCGTCGGAGAAGCGTACCGCGACGGCCTCGATGCATCGACGAAGACGCTTTCCATGTCCATGCACAAATCTATTCTGGGGCTCGTTTATGGCGCCGCACTTGCAGATGGCGTAATTGGCTCCTTAGATGACCGGGTTGGCCAATACATTGAAGAATGGAGCGATGATCCGCGCGGCGATATCCCGCTGCGGGCCTTTTTGACCATGTCCAGCGGGCTGCGTAACCCCTCTTTCATTGATGATACGTGGGAAGCGATGACCTTCAACTTGTCTGACAAAGTGACAAAAACGGCTTTGACGATGCAGCCGCGCAAAAAGCCGTTCGAAGAATTTTGGTACAAAGGTATTGATTCGCAGATTGCTGGCGCAGCCCTTAACCGCGCCATTCAGGCTGCTGGCAAAGGCGCCTATAACGACTATCTGTCCGAGAAAATTTGGTGTCCGATTGGCGCCGGTGATGCATTGCTATGGTCAGAAACCAAAGAGGGTGACCCCCGCTTTTTCGCCTTTTTAGAAGCAACAGCAAGAGATTGGGCCCGTATTGGGCAAATGATCTTGGACAAGGGCACCTTTATGGGGAAAAATGTTCTGCCAGAAAGCTATATCGAGGCTTATAAAACGCCCTCGCAGACCAACCCGAATTACGGCCTGCAGACCTGGCTTTCAACGCCCTATTTAGCCGAGCGCCCCTACAACCCTGAAGGCGGGCTAACAGTGAAGCAAAGTGCGCCGCACCTGGCAGAGGACGTTCTGTTTTTTGATGGCTATGGCGGCCAGCGGGTCTATGTCGTTCCCTCCGCCGGGCTGGTCATTGCCCGCACGGGGGATGTGAATTTGCAGTGGGACGACGCGGTGCTGGTTAATTTGGCGCTGGAAGCGCTGCAGAACCGCGAAGGTCTTGGGCGATAGCGGCCGCTGCCTCTTGCACGCGCGCTAGGAATTTTTTCGCAGCCTCATCAACGCTCAAGGCGGACGCAAAGAACACCAGGGCGACCGTGCCCTGGATTTTCCCGTTCACCATAATAGGAACTGCGATAGACGACGTGCGGCCTGGGTTAGCTGTATACACGTTGCGCGGCTGGGATGCGAAACCAGCCTGGCGGACACTGTCTAACGCGCTGGAATCCTGCAGCATCAGAACGCCCATTTTTTCCGCAGGCCCATCGAGCGCGCGCAAGCCTTCTAAAATAGCGTCACGTTCTTCCTCATCGCAAAACGCCATATAGGCTTTCCCGCTCGAACATTCAGCCAAGGGCAGGGTATAACCAGCAAAATAATTGTTTAAGGTGAGCGAGGTGAGCGCAAACGTGCTGTCGCGCACCATCATCCGCGCGCCAACGCGCGTTGACATGCTGACCGGCCACACCACGTCTTTTGTCAGTTCAATCAGGTGTGGCCGCGCGGTGCTCACCAATTGATTTTCATCATGAAAGCCAGAGGCTAACGTTTTCACCAGAGCGGTGGGGCGATAGCGTTTGCGCGAGGGCTCACGTTCAATCAAACCCTCAGTCAGCAGCGTTTGCACAATCCGGCAGGCCGTCGGATACGGCACGTCCGCTGATCTGGAAATCTGCGTCATGGAGAGCGGAGGATTGCGGTTCACGGCCTGCAAAACCGCCAGCCCACGTGAAATCGCTCGAATTGGAACGCCGCGCTCTAAACCCATATGATATGCTCCCCACTGCTTTTTTGTGCGGGCGCTTCGAGCGTGTCCTGCACTGGTTGTGCAGTGGATATAGGGCTTATCGCTCTGCGGTCAAATATCCATCGTCACAGCATCGTATTCAAAGAGACCAAGTTCCTCTTCATTCTTAACGCCGCCGGCAGAAACGCTGCTTGGGTTTTTGCCTTGGAGCTGCAAGCCTAGCAGCCGAGCGTTCTCTTGAATGGCGTCTGTGCGGGGCCTGCGCGCACTGTCATAGCGCGCTAGGCCGTCTTGAACGCCGTACTGCGTGACCGCGCGGGCGAGCACCATTCCATCTTCAATGGCTGTGGCGGCGCCCTGGCCCATGAACGGCAGCATGGCATGAGCTGCATCGCCCACCAGCGTTACCTTGCCAGCAATCCAGCTGGTGAGGGGGTTGCGGACATTGAGCGCCCATTTAAAGAGCTCATCATCCGGCGTTGCTTCAATAAGTGCAGTCACAGCGCTGTCCCAATCCCCGAAATAGCCAAGCAGCTCTGCTTTGCTCGAGGGAATAGTCCACCCTTCCTCTGCCCAGCCGCCAACATTTACGAAAGCAGCATAGTTGGTGAGCGTGCCAGCACGGACAGGATAGCGCATGAACAGCTGTTTTGGACCGATGTGAATACCCGGCACATCCATGCGCGCTTCTGGATCGACAGCGTGCGTTGGAACCAAACCGCGCCAAGCCACTTGGCCTGTAAATTCCGGCGCAGTGGTCACAAATGCGCTTTCACGTACCTGGCTTTTCAGACCATCAGCGCCAATGATCAGGTCTGCGTGATGCTCGCTTCTATCGGCAAGGGTCAACGAGCCGTTCTCGTCAGCCGATTGAGCAGGACTATTGAGCACAATACCGCCTGGCACGAGGGCCAGAAACGCTTCAGCCAGCACATGGTGAAGATCAGCGCGGTGGATATGATAGTAGCCGGCGCCGTAGCGTGCGGCTGTGCTTTCGCCGCGCTCCACGTCCTTGATCACCTCGCCGCTCTGCCAATGCTGCGTGAGTTGGCGCGCGGGAACTACGATGTGCGGAGCGAGCGCGTCTTCAAGACCTAGAGCCTTGAAAACCCGGTCTGAATTGGGGGTAATCGTGATCCCAGCGCCTACTTCGCCCAGCTGCGGGGCTTGTTCAAAGACCTTAACTCGGTGGCCCTTCTGCGCCAGCGCAATAGCGGCTGTTAGCCCGCCAATGCCTGCGCCTGCGATCAAAATATCCATAGTGGTCAGCGACTTAGCTCATCCACGACGATGACAGCATCGCCCATGGTGCGTCTTTTCAAGATGTTGATCATGGCCTTGAGTTTTTCAGGGTCCGTCACATTACCGGAAGAGACAACCATGGTCGTTCCAGGCGCGAATTCATCGGGACCTGAAATAAACTCCATCAGCAATTCATCCGTCCACACGCGGCCCGGCGCGCGCGTGCCGACCATCGCGTCAGTGTAAGGGAAATTGGGAACAGTCGCGATTTCTTTGCCGAAAATACCATAGAGATTGGGCCCAAGCAGATGCTCCTTGCCCTTCTCAAAGGTGTGGCAGAAGCCGCACCACTTGAAATGCTCATCAGCCACCTGGCGCTCAAAGTCAGTTTCCGGCGTCACCTCG
This sequence comes from Pseudomonadota bacterium, assembly GCA_039814715.1. Classification (GTDB taxonomy): domain Bacteria; phylum Pseudomonadota; class Alphaproteobacteria; order Sphingomonadales; family CAKZYD01; genus CAKZYD01. The sequence goes on along the minus strand of JBCCAR010000029.1, from coordinate 20,982 downwards.
ACCCGGCCAGCGACCTCTTGGTGATAGGTAATCCCTTCAGGCGCAGCGACTGTCGCTTCCATATGAAAGGGGTTTACGCGGAAGAACGCATAGGGCCCGTACAGCCCATAGCCAACCAAAGCAACGGCAGCAATCGGGGCTAAAACCGCTGCAAACGCTGGTACCCTGCCGCCGCCGGAAGCGTCATTAACACTCGCCTTGCGGCCAAAGAAGCGCGCCAGAACCCATATGGTGGCCACGATGGCGACATAGATGCCCACACTGCGCGGGCCTGGCTCAGGGCCGGCAAAGGTGGAGAGCGCATAGACTGTATTCCCAAAGCAAAATAACGCGAGCAAACCAAAGCCAGGCGGAAAGGCTTTCACCACCCCGACGCCATAGCGAAATAGGCAATACGCCGCTGTGAGCAGGACGGCCAAATTGATCAAGATGACAGAGAAGCCTGGCGCGGTATGGAAATAGCCCGACAAAATCCACAGGTTGCGATCCATCTCCATGAGCGCTGGCAGCGCTGGTAAGGGGCCAAAGTGAACTGGCAAACCGTGTGTCCAGGCGTTCACGAACCCAAGGAGAGGCGTTATCAGCAAGAGCAAATATGCAATGAGCGCTAAGGTGCGGCCCCAGCGATGGGCCGCCGGGCTGAGCGCGCCAGGCGTGATTGGCTTGTCTTTAAACCACCGCACTAAAATGACGATGACGGTGATGAGGAGCGCGGTCCCAATCGTATAATGATACACGCGCAGGGTCTCGCGCATCGGGAGAAGCTTATCTGTACGCGGCAGCATGGTGTTCACAATGCTGTGGATGAAATACAGCGCTGCAAATAGGTAGCCAGCGATGATCGCCTTGCGGCTGTAGCCTTGCTTGCTATGATAACTCATGGGTGTGCCCTCCCCTCCATCGAGATAGACCAAGCGCTATGGCAGCGGGCCTTTTATACAAATGAGGCGGCCGCCGTAGCGACCGCCTTTTATTTTATTGCTCCAGGTGAAGGGCTTAGCCCTCGCCCTGCATCATTTTCGCTTTCGCGCCGGCCCACCATGCTGGCAGGGGGGCTGCTTCATACGTCGGCGCTCCACTTGCGGGGACGGGCGCTGGTGTCTGTTCTTTGGAATACCACTCCAAAGACGACCAGCTCGGCTCTTCCCAAACATCTGGGGCAACCAGGTATTTTGGATACTTCGCTTCTACATATTCAAGGACTTTAGGGTCGACACGATTGATGTCGTCTTCTGCGCCCATGAAGATGTTGTACTGCGCGTGGCCCTGGGTTGGACCCATCAACATCCATGGCAGCCACGGTGTCGCGCGGGCCCAGGTGCCGTGATAGGTGACGCTGGTTTTATCGGGGTTTTGCATATCAGCCCAAGGGATTTGGAACAAGAAGGTCTCGGTGACCTGATTGAACTCATGGCCGCTCTCGCGCGCCCATTTCTCAGGCTGCAGCGCGGAGGGATAATGCAAGTTGATGTGGCTGAACAGGTGCAACATATCGCCCTTGCGCGAGAAGTTCATGTCCAGCGGCGCATCTTCAGCCGTTAAGGGGCGCAAACCGCCATATTCAGGGCCTTTGGGCTTGAAGGGCGTGATATGGTGGTTGAAGGGATCGTTGGCGATCGGCACCACTTTTTGTTTTTCATTGAAGTAAGGGTTCACCCACTCTTCCAACACTTCGCCGGTTTCAAGGTCTGTGTAGAGCCCAATTTCGCGCAGCACTTTGGAATAGCCGACCATGCCTTCAGGCAATTCAGGGCCTTGGTATGGAATAAACTTGGCCGTCGACAGCAGCTGGAAACCGACAAGATCGCGGATCTGCTCGCCTGGAACAATCCCTTGCACAATGCCCGTGCCCCAGCCAAATTTGGTACCTTCCATATCAGTATTGGCCATGAGCTTGGCATAGCCCGTGGCTTGGTCTTGCGGGTCAGTCAGGTCCAGATGATCACCTTTGATGCTGGTATCCCAGCTCCACCCGGCTTTACTGGGGGAAGACATCGCTGCGCTTGGGGAGGCTGACATCGCGTGGGCGGAGGCACTGCCAAAGGCAGCAACAGCCGCCATGCCGCTTCCAGCGGAAAGAAAATCTCTGCGGTCCATGGTGTGGGTCCTTTTTTAAATGTCTGAAAACTCTATGACTTGGGTGTATACGCCCATGCAAAGCGGGTATGTGCCGCATCAACCGCTTTATCCAACCTGCGGATGCTTTAGGACGTCGCAGCCATCGCCAGCGCCACCCGCGGATCATTAGGATAGACCCAATCAGGCCCGATAACAGGCGGGACATGCAGATGCTTAGGCACGTTTTCAGCGCCAATCACCTGATCCATCGTTTGATGGGCGTAATAAATGCGCGCTTCTTGATAGCTTAGCGGGACGGATGTAAAGCCGCGCGACTGCATTGCCTTTTGGATATGCGCGCCAAACACGGTATCTTCCAAAAGCACCTGATTGAGCGCGTCTCCATTGCCCGTCGTCCACAGGTCGGGCGCGGGGCCGTCGCCCCAATCGGGCGCCATGGTCCAGACTTCGATTTTGCAGGTGTCGAGCCCGGTTGGCCAAAACAGCAGAGGCGGGACCGTGTTTGGCCCCAGCGGGCACACGAAATTGGGAAATAGGCCGTAGCTTTGCGTGCAGGTGCGGGCAATTTCGCCCACCGTTTCAATCTCCGCCAGCCCTTCCCGAAGCGCTATGGCGCTAGGAATGGTGTTTCCGCCCGGCGCAGGCGCGATCATGCGGCCATGGCCATTGGGGTAGAGCGTATTCACATTGCGGCGGTCATCGAGGATGGGCGCGACAGTATCAGGGTGAATGGATTTGACGTGGTAGACCTCAGTATTGGCTTCCAGCGCGATTTTCCAATTGCACGACAGATCAAAACTGTGGCGCGCAGCAAGCCGCAAATTGCTGAATTGAAACTCCTCCCATTCATTAGCAATGGGGCCAAGCCACTCTCTTAGCCCTATGGCACTGTCATCGAAATTGACCCAAATGGTATTGCCATAACGCGCGCAGCCAACCCGCTTAAGGCCCCGGCAAGACCGATCAAAATCAGGGGGAAAATCAGCGGGGTCGCGCATGCCCACAAGCGCGCCATGATCATCATAAGTCCAGCCATGATATTGGCACACCAGCCGCGGAGCCTTGGCTCTATCCTCCAGCAGCACCGGCGCGCCGCGGTGAGCGCACGTGTTGTAAAACGCGCGCACCTCGCCGTCGCGGCCATGCACAATGACGACTGGCTCGCCTGCCATGTCCCAGCGCATGGCGCAGCCAGGCTCTGGCACCTCGTCCATATGCGCTGCCAGGAGCCAGCTTTTTCGCCACACATGCTCTTGCTCTAATGCGTAATAGTCTGGGTCTGTATAGCGCCCCGCTGGCAAGTCTGGCAAAGCTGGGAAACTCTCTGGCGGGGCGGTGCGCGCGGCTTCGTATTCCATCAATGCGCGCAGCGTCTCAATCTCACTCTTCGTAAAAGGCATGGCCTATTTTTCCTAAAATACGTCTTGTTTTAACAGCGAATACACAACGGTGCCACGCGCGTAAATGTGAGGGTATCCTTAGTGTTTTGCCCCGAATACACTTTCAAAAGACGGCAACGAAAACACAGTTTAAATTTATACATCTTGTAACTAACTGACCAGTTAGTTAGTTATTAGCGATGTCAGAACGCCAGCAGCGCAAACCGGAAAAGCGGCCGGATGAAATATTGGACGCTGCGACAAAAGTGTTCGCGCGGCGCGGCTATGACGGCGCGCGCATGGATGATATCGCGCGCCAAGCTGGCCTGTCGAAGGGCGCGCTGTATTTGTATTTCGCTTCGAAGAACGCACTGCTGGATGCAATCGTGACGCGCTTTGCAGACCGCTTCACCACCGCGATCTCTCAGGACATGCTGGAGCAAGCCAGGCAAGACCCAGTGGACGCGGTCTCGGTTCTGGTAAAGCACGCTATCACGGTGGCAAGTGACCCCACCGTTACACTGGTGCCGCGCCTGGTCATGGCAGAAGCGACCCGCGACACGAACATCGCCGCTCTGTATCGGCGCCGCGTTCTCGATGTGGTGGAGCGCGCGTTATCTGATGTGCTTGAAGAAGGCGTACGCCAAGGCGTTTTCCGCCGCGTGCGGGCAGCCTCGCTCGTGCGGCTCATGCTCGGGCCAGTGATGGCGCACATGATGCTGGGGCATGTTTTTGTCGTGGAAGGCCAAGCGGCCTTGGCACCCCACGTGTTCGAAGAGGAGCTGCTGGCCGTTTTGCTGGACGGGCTGAAGACAGAGGAAGGCGCGTAATGCGGAGCGTAATATTTACTGTAGCGACACTGCTGCTCATAAGTGGGTGCGGAAACGAACCAGAAGCCTTGCATGGCTATGCCGAGGGGCGCTTTCGTTTGCTTACGACGCAAGACAGTGGCCAGATTGCCGCCGTGTTCGCCAGCGACGGTATGCGGGTCAGCGCGGGCGCGCCTATCGCGGCCCTTGATACCGCCGTGCAGGAGGCAGATGTTGAGCATGCGGCTGCGCGTTTAGCGGCAGCGCAATCCCAGCTGGCCGATAGTGCCCGCGGCGGGCGCGCGCAGCTGGTAGAAGCCGCCCAGCAGCGCCTGACAAGCGCGCGCGCTGCTGCGACAAGCGCACGCCAAGACTATGACCGCATCAAACCCCTATTTGACCGCGGCGTCGTCGCCAAAAGCCGCCTTGATAGCGCGCTGTCCAGACTGCGCGAAGCCCAGGCCAGCGTTGCAGAGCGAACCGAGGAGGTGACTTTAGCGCGCCTGCCTCAGCGCGAAGATCGTATTAAAGCGCTGGAAGCAGACGTCAACGCTGCCCGCGCTGCTCTAGATGGGCAGCGTGGCCGGCTGTCGCGTATGCAGCTCACCGCACCAAGCGATGGCATAATAGAACGCGTCTTGCGCCGGCCGGGAGAAGTGGCGGGACCAGGGGCACCCATTGTGCGGTTTTTGCCTGACGATGGACGCATGGCAATTCTATTCGTTCCAGAAGCGAAACGAACTGACGTTACGGTTGGCCAACAGCTGACGATCGACTGTGACGGCTGTGAAACAGGCTTAAAAGCGCGGGTAGACGTGCTAGCCAGCGACGCAGAATTCACCAGCCCGATGATTTTCTCAGACCGCGAACGTGCACGCCTCGTTTATCGCCTCGAAGCGCAGTTTTTATCAGGTCCTCCGCCCGTCGGCACGCCAGTTTGGGCAGCTTTGCCATGACTTTGGGCAGCGAAACAGCAATCGCTGTCACAGGCTTGAGCAAACGTTTCGGCGATAAAACGGTCGTCAAGGACTTCGACATCACTGTGCCCAAAGGGGCAATTTATGGCTTTTTAGGGCCGAATGGCTCGGGCAAGACGACCACGATCCGCATGCTCTGCGGCCTGTTAACCGCCGATAGCGGCGAAGGGCTCTGCTTGGGCCTGGATGTGATGCAGGACCACGCCGCCATTAAAAAGCGTGTTGGCTATATGACGCAGAAGTTCTCGCTTTATGGGGACTTGACGATCCGTGAAAACCTCACTTTTTTTGCCCGCCTGCATGGCCGAAAGCCACTAAAAAGCGTTGTTGCGGATGTTCTTGTAGAATATGATCTGACCGCGCGGGCTGATCAGCTTGCTGGCGCCTTATCGGGCGGGTGGAAGCAGCGACTGGCCTTGGCCGCGTGCACCTTGAACAATCCTGAGCTGCTATTGCTCGATGAACCCACCGCAGGCGTTGACCCAAAAGCGCGGCGCGATTTTTGGGACCGGATACGCGCCATGTCGCGGCGCGGCGTGACGACTTTGGTCTCGACCCACTACATGGATGAAGCCGTCCAGTGCGATAATATTGCCTTTATCGCTTATGGAACCAAGCTGATCGATGCGCCATCGGGCGCACTGGCAAGCAAGGTGGGCCTGGCAACCTTCCGCGCGAAAGGAACCGGCCTTGCCAAGCTCTATGATGACCTAGAGGGTTTGCCAGGCGTTGAACAGCGTGCCCGCTTTGGCGACGCTATTCACGTGAGCGGCAGAGATCGTACAGTGCTTAGCCAATCCGTTTCGCAGCTAGAACGACAGCCCGGTATAGACTGGGAGGAGGTCGACACCGGCCTCGAAGAAACCTTCATCTACCTCATGACCGGCTCGCAGGATAATTTCCAATGAGGGCCGCACTGGCGCGCATCAGCGCAATCGCTGGCAAGGAGTGGCTGCAGATGCGCCGCGACAGCACAACGATGGCCATGATGGCGATGATGCCAATCATGCAGCTGCTGCTATTCGGCTATGCCATCAACACAGACCCGCGGCATCTCCCGACAGCGGTAGAGCTGCGCGATACTGGCCCCGCCACGCGCGCCATTCTCTCGGCGATGGAAGCGTCCAACTATTTCGACATTGTGTCCATTGTTGCTGGCCCGGCAGCGGCGAGCCAAGCCCTGCGGCGCGGGGAAGCGCTCTTCGTTGTAACGGTGCCGGATAATTTCGAGCGTGATTTAGCCGCCGGACACGCCCCAGCGATCTTGCTGGATGCCGATGCGACGGATCCAGTGGCAACAGGGTCGGCGGCTGGGGCATTTGCGCCCATTGTTGACCAGGCAACGCGCAGCTTTTCGCCCAGCGGCAGAGCGCCAAGCCTGGTTTTAACAACGCGGGGCGATGGGGCGCAGCCATTGGTACACCGCCGTTATAATGCCGCTGGACGCACCGCGCTCAACATTGTGCCCGGCCTCCTGGGCGTGATCCTCACTATGACGATGACGCTGATGACCGCCATCGCCTTAACCCGCGAGCGTGAACGCGGCACCTTAGAAAGCCTGCTGGCCAGCCCAGCGCGCCCTGCCGAAGTGATGGTGGGCAAAACCCTGCCGTTTATTGGCATGGGCGTCATACAAACCCTGCTCATGCTGGTGCTGGCATATCTCCTCTTTAGTGTGCCCATCAGTTGGGCGTATTTGCCGTTCGCGTTAGCAACGGCGCTGTTTGTTCTCGTCAACCTATTGATTGGCTTCTTTTTTTCCACCATTGCCGAAACACAGCTGCAAGCCATGCAAATGACGTTTATGTCGCTCATGCCATCGATTTTGCTGTCCGGCTTTATGTTCCCCTTCGCTGGCATGCCGCCATGGGCGCAGTGGGTGGGCCAGACTTTGCCGACCACACACTTTATTCGGCTGGTCCGCGCGGTTATTTTAAAGGACGCGGGCATGATGGACGTCTACCCTCAGCTCCTTGCGCTGACGGCCCTGTGCGCCGCTTTTTCCCTCGCCAGCATGCTGCGTTACCGCACAACACTGGACTAAAGGCGTAGTGCTCCCACATACAAGCAGGAGTGATGGCAAGAGTGATCAAGGAGAGCGCCATGCGCCTACCGCTAAGCGCGCACTATGCTGCGCTGCCCGATGGTTTTTTTAGCCAGCAAACGCCAACGCCTGTGACAGACCCCAGCTTTATCGCTGTGAATGATGCGCTTGCGCAGATGTTACAGCTCAGCCCAAGCGATCTGCGCAGCGCTGATGGCCTCGCCATCTTATCAGGCAACGGCGTTGCAGAGGGCACAACGCCGCTCGCCATGGCCTATTCTGGGCACCAGTTTGGCCATTGGTCTGGTCAATTGGGCGATGGCCGCGCTGTTTTGCTGGGCGAAGCGACATCCAAGGATGGCGACATTCACGACATTCAGCTCAAAGGCGCGGGCCGCACGCCCTATTCGCGCGGCGGCGATGGGCGCTCTGCGCTGGGGCCAGTGATCCGCGAATATATTATGAGCGAAGCGATGAATGCGCTGGGCGTGCCAACCACCCGCGCGCTCGCAGCCGTTCGCACGGGCGACTATGTGATGCGCGAAAAACCCCTTCCTGGGGGCATCTTTACCCGCGTGGCGCGCAGCCATGTGCGTGTCGGCACGTTTCAGCATTTCGCAGCGCAGCAGAACCAGGATGCAATCGCAGCTCTCATCGCGTTTTGTATCAACCGTTTAGACCCTGACGACGACGCCCTCGAAGGCGCTGAGGCCGCGCGGTTCCTGCTTACGCGGACAGTCGAACGCCAAGCCAGCCTTGTGGCGCATTGGATGAGCCTGGGCTTTATTCACGGCGTTATGAATACCGATAATATGGCCATTTCGGGCGAGACGATCGATTATGGCCCATGCGCTGTGATGGACAGTTTCGACCCAGCAACCGTCTACAGCTCAATTGACCGACAAGGGCGCTATGCCTACCAAAATCAGCCGCCCATGGCACACTGGAACTTGGCGTGCTTAGCCTCTTGCCTGCTCCCGCAACTGAGCGATGACGAAGACAAAGCAACGCAGATCGCGCAAGAGAGCGTGGACGGCTTTGCCCAGGCTTTCGAAGGCGCGTATCTGGCGCGCTTCCGGGCAAAGCTAGGCCTTAAGGCGCAGGGCGATGGTGATACGGCTCTGATCGGCAGCATCTTAGAGTGGATGCAAAGCAGCGACCGAGATTTCACCAACACGTTCCGCGCGCTCAGTGATGGCACGCTGACCATGCAGCAGGACGACGCCCTAAAGGCGCTTGCGGCACGCTGGGCATCCGAGAACGATGAAAACCGGCAAGCAGACATGCTGGCCGTGAACCCGGCCTATATCCCGCGCAACCACCAAGTGGAAAAAGCCATCCGCGCCAGCGTCGATGAAGGCGATGATGGCCCATTTCATGCGCTAGGGACGGTCCTATCACGGCCCTTTGAGACGCAGGAGGGAGCAGAGATTTACGCGCAGCCCCCGCTAGAATTTGAAGTCGTGCAGCAAACGTTTTGCGGCACCTAGAAAGTAGCCTAAGCGGCGCGAATTTCTTTCACAAAGCGCTCTGACTCCGCATTGAGCGTGCTCACGCCGCCTTGCATGGATTCGACGGCGCTTGCCAGCTGATCTGCGGCATCATCATTTGACCGTGCTGATTGAGAGAGCTCCTGCGTGCTGCGCGTGAGGCCATCAAGACGCTGAGACACATGCGCAGCCGTGCTGGAAATCTCCTCTGTCGCTTGGCTCTGCTGTGACACACCAGCCGAGATTTCCGTCGTTGAGTTGCTAATCGTGGTGATCATATCTTCAATTTGCTGGATGGCATCCACGACCGTGCTAGTGACGGATTGTACATTGACGATTTGCTCTGAAATCTGATCCGTCGCCTTGGCGGTTTGCCCTGCCAGCGTTTTCACTTCGCTCGCCACAACTGCAAAGCCTTTGCCAGCATCGCCGGCCCGGGCAGCTTCAATGGTCGCATTCAGCGCAAGCAAGTTGGTTTGGGCGGCAATCTCATTAATCAAGGTGACCACTTCGCCGATGTTGTCAGCAACTTTTGCCAAATTCTGAACGGTTCCCGCGGTTTCGCCAGCAAGTGAGACGGCGGATTGAACGGAAGAAGACGATTCGTCAACCTGACGAGCAATCTCGCGGATGGAAGAAGAAAGCTCTTCTGTCGCAGTCGCGACCGTTTGAATATTGGTTGAGACGTCATCTGCCACATTGGACAAATCTGCACTCATCGCGCCGTTTTGCGAGGCGATTTCTTTCAGGCCACGCGCTGATTCTTCCAAAGTATGTGTATCGCCATCCATATTGGCCATAACGCTTGAGAACTGGCTGTTGAAACGATCAGCCAATTCGCCCATCAATTGCGAGCGTTGTTCTTTCATTTCATCTTCGCGGGCTTTTTCGCGGGTCAGATCTTGCTGTTTGCGCTCTGCTTCTTCTTCGCGGCGTACCGCTTCTTCTTCGATGCGGCGGCGCTCTTCTGCCTCACGCTCTGAACGCAGTTTCTCATTTTCTTCCATATCACTGCGGAAACGGCGCAGGGCATCGACCACGCTACCAAGCTCATCACCGCGCTCTAGGGCATCAAAATCGATGTCGAGGCGGCCATTGGCAAGGTCGGTTGTGGCGGTGGCGATGCCAATAATTGATTGAGAAATCTTACGGCCCATGAACAGTCCAATAGACAGTACCATGATTGCCACGATGACACCGGACACAATGGCCACAAGGCCCGTCTGGCCAACCGCTTTTTGAACGCTTGCAGCATCGGCATTAACAGCGCGCTGCGCGCCTGCGCTGAGTTCAGAAAACTTGGTGAGCACGCGGTCATAATTTTCTTGAAAAGGGTCGACGAACGAAACCGCGGTCGCAAAATCAATCACCAGCATTTCCGCCACAACGTCAAACGCTTCGACATATTGCTGTAATTCGCTGGTAAGCGTTTTGGCAGCCTCTGCAGAGACGAGGCTAGGATAATCACTGGCCAGGGCCGTCATTTCCGCCGATAGCGCCACAGCTGTATTTTGCAGCGCTTCTTGCTGGGCCGCAATTTCTCCGCCGCTAGCATCTGCCGCGGCATTGGTGAGTGTTTTAAACACTTGAGCATTGAGCGTTCGGAACTGACTTTCTGCTTTGCTCAGACGTCCAGAAGCGGCAAAATCGCGCTCAACCATCGTGTGAAGACGCTCTTTCGTTGTACCGATGAGTGCCTGCGTAATGATTACGCTAATGCCGAGTAAAACAGCGGCGAGCACAGGGGCCACGCATAATTTGCTGGTTAAAGAGAGGCTTTGGAACCACTTAAGCATTTATTTTTCCACTGTTTTTTGCCGCCGTTGTGCCTAGCCCGACCGTCGTTGGTTGCGCGGGGACTAGGCGATGGACACCTGTATGCACGTGAGGGCGTAAAAACTCGGTAAAGGCGCTGCATCTTTCTTTGGCCGGTTTAACCAGCGCAAGACGGCCGTTATTCGCCGCGCTCCACCGCGCGAACGACAAGCGCAATCACAAACAAAATGAGAAACGTCAAAAATAGGATTTTCGCCATCGTCGCTGCAAAAGCGGCAATGCCAGACAAACCCGCTAGCGCCGCAACAAGAGCGGCAATCAAAAAGACAAAAGCAACGCGCAGCATAGCAGCCACCTTTTATAGCAGCTGAGGCGCCCGGCAAATATCGTTCTTCACCTGGCGCAGCGGAATAGACGATTCGATGGTCGCCACGCCGGCGACGCGGGTGAGCTTTTGCGTTAAAAAACGCTCGAAATCAGCGAGATCCGCAGTGGCGACCCGCATCAAATAATCCCGGTTCCCCGTCATCAGCCAGCAATCGACAACTTCAGGAAAGCTACGCACAGCACTTTCAAAGGTGGCCAGCGCGTCATCAACCTGACGGTCGAGCTGCACCGAGACGAAAACCGATACTGTAAAACCGGCCTTATGCTCATCTAGCAGCGCGTGATAGGCCTTGATATAGCCCGCGTCTTCCAACGCCTTAAGGCGGCGCGAACACGGGCTTGCGCTCAAGCCAACTTGGGCCGCCAGATCTTGAAGACTGAGGCGTCCATCCGCCCTTAGAGTATCGAGAATTCTTCTATCAATATTATCAAGCACGCAATTTATCCGCTATAATTGATCTATTGCCGCGATTATCGTGTAAAAAATCATAGATTCAAACCGAAACTTAGCGATTAATTTTGTGGCAATGTCGCTATTTTGCGTCACGATTTTGATTCTCTGCCCAACAGGTTCCGTTATGCCGCACACAGATCTTGATGTTCTGCGCGATTTAGAGCGCCGTATTTTATGGCTCGCCGCTTGGACGATCCATCATGCAAACCATGTGCGGCCCAAGACTGAGGAAGCCGGGGAAGTGAAAGTGGGCGGGCACCAGGCGTCGTCGGCGTCGATGGCGACTATTATGACAGCACTCTATTTCAACACCCTGCGCCCGCAAGACCGGGTCGCCGTTAAGCCCCATGCGTCGCCCATTTTCCATGCGATCCAATATTTGGCGGGCAATCAAACGCGCGAGAAGCTGGAAAACTTTCGCGGGCTTGGCGGGGCGCAAAGCTACCCTAGCCGCACCAAAGACATTGATGATGTGGATTTCTCCACTGGCTCTGTGGGGCTTGGCGTTGCACACACACTCTTTTCCTCGCTCGTGCAAGATTATGTGAAGGCTCATGGCTGGATGAAAGACTGGCCAGAGGGGCGCATGATCTCCCTCATTGGCGACGCGGAAATGGATGAAGGCAACATCTATGAAGCGCTGCTGGAGGGCTGGAAAAACGGGCTGCGTAACACCTGGTGGATAGTTGATTATAACCGCCAATCGCTTGATGCCGTCATCCGCGAAGGCCTGTGGCAGAAGTTTGAAGACATGTTCCGCTCCTTCGGCTGGGATGTGGTGGTGCTGCGCCATGGCAAGCTTCAAGAGGACGCCTTTGCAGAACCTGGCGGGGAAAAGCTGCGTGAGTGGATTGAGACCTGCCCCAACCAGCTTTACTCCGCACTCACTTTCCAAGGCGGAAAAGAGTGGCGCGAGCGCTTGCTCGATGAAATTGGCGATCAAGGGCCCGTCACAGCCCTGATAGACAAGCGCAGCGATGAAGAGCTGGAAGCGCTGATGTGTAATTTGGGCGGGCACGATATGCCGTCGCTCTTAGACGCCTTTGAAAAAGCAGGCCAAAATGATACGCCAACGCTCTTCGTTTGCTACACGGTTAAGGGCATGGGCTTGCCGCTTGCCGGCCATAAGGACAACCATGCTGGCCTGATGACACCGGCGCAAATGGATGAATGGCGCGGGCAAATGGGCGTGCGCGAAGGCCATGAGTGGGACCTCTATGAAGGCGCGCGTGAGAGCGTTGAGACGCTCGAAGCAGCTGTTAGAAATGCGCCGTTCTTTGCCAAGGGTCGGCGCCGGTTTGAAGCCCCGAAACTGGATGTTCCTGCGACACTGGATTGGCCGGATGGTCGCGGAAAGCCGGTATCCACTCAAATGGGCTTTGGCCAGCTCCTCAATGAGCTCGCCCGCAGCGATAGCAATATGGCCTCGCGCATCGTCACCACGGCGCCGGATGTGACGGTGTCGACGAATCTCGGCCCATGGGTGAACCGGCGCGGTCTGTTTGCCCGCGAAAGCATGGCCGATACCTTTAAGGCCGAACGCATCCCCTCCACCTATACCTGGAATTTCTCGCCTGAAGGCCAGCACATTGAGCTCGGCATTGCCGAATCCAACTTGTTCCTCATCCTCTCTGCGCTTGGTCTGTCGCATTCTCTCAACGGCGAACGTCTGCTGCCGATTGGTACTGTGTATGATCCCTTCATTTACCGCGGCGCTGACCAGCTGAACTATGCTTGCTACCAAGATGCGCGCTTCATGCTGGTGGCCACGCCATCGGGGGTGACCTTAGCGCCGGAAGGCGGCGCGCACCAGTCCATTGGCACGCCCTTGGTTGGTATGGCCCAGCCAGGGCTAGCCTCTTTCGAGCCTGCTTTTATCGATGAACTGGCCACGATCATGCGCTTTGGCTTTGATTACATGCAGCGCGATGGCCAGCCGGATGGCAATGATCTTCTCGATGACGCTAAAGGCGGCTCCATCTATCTGCGCCTCAGCACACGGCCATTAGAGCAACCATCAAGGCAGATCGAGGAAGGCGCAGCCGCGGACATGATTGAAGGTGCCTATTGGCTCCGCAAACCGGGACCGAACGCACAAATCGTCATCGCTTATACCGGCGCTATTGCGCCCGAAGCTATTCAAGCGGCAGGCCTAATGGCCGAAGACCGCCGCGATGTTGGCGTTTTAGCCATCACATCCGCTGACCGGCTGCACAAAGGCTGGAACGAAGCCCAGCGCCGCCGCGCGGAAGGCCTTGAGTTCGCCGCTAGCCATATTGAGCGCTTGCTGGCCGATGTCCCGCGCCATTGCGGCCTCGTCACCGTGCTAGACGGTCACCCGGCGACCCTTGCTTGGCTTGGCAGTGTCCACGGCCACCGTAGCCGCGCGCTCGGCGTGGAACAATTTGGCCAAACCGGCCAGGTCCAAGACCTGTATAGCGTCAACGGCATCGATACCAAGGGCATCATGCGCGCCGCCCAAGCTTTGGTCAAAGGCCGCCCGCTGCGCCAACTGGCGGCTGTTTAGACCAAAACCAACGACGCTCTAGCCGCATTTGGAATAACCGCAGCTCAGGCACGTATCGCAGCCTTCTTGCTTGATAAGCGCGGGCGCGCTGCATTTGGGGCAGGTGCTCGCGCCGGCTAGTTCTGGCGCTTGTTCGCCAGCGCCGACTGCTTGGCGCACTTTTTCTTTTGCAGCATCGACAAAACTACCATCAGGCCCTTCGATAAAGCCAATATCAATCAAGTGCTGCTCAATCACATCGCCGATGCTCGCAAGCAACGACGGCACATAGCGGCCTTGGACCCAGTAACCGCCGCGCGGATCAAACACCGCCTTAAGCTCTTCAACAACAAAGCTGACATCGCCGCCGCGCCGGAAAACGGCTGAGATCATCCGCGTGAGCGCGACCGTCCAAGCATAATGCTCCATGCTTTTGGAGTTGATGAACACTTCAAAAGGACGGCGCCGGCCATCTTGAATGACATCGTTGATGGTGATGTACATGGCATGATCTGAGGCGGGCCAGCGGACTTTATAGGTCTTGCCAGGGATTGCTTCAGGCCGGTCGAGCGGCTGGGTCATATAAACAATGCCGCCCGCTTCATAGATGTCTTTCGGCTTTGCATCTGCGGCGGTGCTATCGGCGAGCGGGAGCTGCGGCTCTTCCTTAGGTTCCTCTTCAACGGAGAGAACAGAGCCCGTCACATCATTGGGGCGATAAGTGGTGCAGCCTTTGCAGCCGGTGGCATAAGCCTGGGCGTAGACATCTTTAAAATCTTCAAAGCTGATGTCTTCAGGGCAGTTGATTGTCTTGGAAATGGACGAATCAATGTGTTTCTGCACCACCGCTTGCACTTTGACATGGTCAATGGGGCTGAGCGTTTGTGCCGTCACGAAATAATCAGGCAGGGGTGCATCCTCGCCAAATTTCTCACGGAATAAACGGTAAGCATAATCGCTCACCGTTTCTTCCTTGCGGGTGTTATCGGGCATCAGGACTTTGCGCTTGTAGGTGAAGGAAAACACCGGTTCGAGGCCCGAAGACACATTGTCTGCAAACAGCGAAATCGTACCCGTGGGCGCTACGGAGGTCACGAGCGCGTTGCGAATCCCATGTTCAGCAATGGCCGCACGCACATCCTCATCGAGCGATTGTATCGTGGGAGAAGCCAGATAGGCGTCTCTATCAAAGAGCGGGAATGCGCCCTTCTCTTTGGCGATATCTACCGACGCCAAATAGGCTTCTCGCTGAACCAGGCCAAGCCAGCGATCAATGGTCTTTAAGGAGCGCGCGCCGCCATAGCGCTCGCCCACCATGATCAGTGCATCGGCAAGGCCCGTCACGCCCAGCCCAATGCGGCGCTTGGCCAGCGCTTCGCGGCGCTGTGCCTCCAGCGGGAAGCGAGACACATCGACCACATTGTCCATCATGCGCACGGCAGTGTGTACCGTCTCGCGCAGAGCTGCCTCATCGAGGGCGGCCCCGTCCTCAAACGCATCGATCACAAAGCGCGCTAAATTCACCGAACCAAGCAAGCATGCACCGTATGGCGGCAACGGCTGCTCACCGCAGGGATTAGTGGCGTAGATGTCTTCGCAGTACGCCAGATTGTTGCGGTTGTTGATGCGGTCAATGAAAATGACGCCGGGCTCTGCATAGGCGTATGTCGAGCGCATGATGGTGTCCCAAAGCTCGCGCGCGGCCAGGGTTTTAAAGACTTCGCCATCAAATTCTAAGTCCCAAGGCTTGTCGTCTTCCACAGCCTGCATGAACGCATCCGTAACGAGTACGGAGAGGTTAAACATGCGCAGACGCCCAGGGTCGCGCTTGGCTTTGATGAAGTCTTCAATATCAGGGTGATCGCAGCGCATAGTCGCCATCATCGCCCCGCGGCGATAACCAGCTGACATGATGGTGCGGCACATACTGTCCCACACATCCATGAACGACAGCGGGCCGGACGCATCCGCGCCGACGCCTTTGACCAACGCGCCTTTGGGACGGATGGTAGAGAAATCATAGCCAATGCCGCCGCCCTGCTGCATGGTCAGCGCGGCCTCTTTAAGATTTTCAAAAATACCCTCGAGCGAATCAGGCACGCGGCCCATGACGAAGCAGTTAAACAGCGTCACGTCGCGGCCCGTGCCGGCGCCGGCTAAAATGCGCCCTGCTGGGAGATATTTAAAATCGGACAGCGCGCGGAAAAAGCTTTCCTCCCAAGCGGGACGAGAGACCGGGGTTTCGCAGGCGGCCAACGCTTTGGCAACGCGCTTCCAGCTGCCTTCAATGGTCTTATCAACAACAGCGCCATCCGCAGACTTGAAGCGATACTTCATGTCCCAAATTTGCTTGGAAATAGGCGCAATACTGACCATGCGAAAACCCTCTTGTTGCCCTCAAAGCCCAGTGTGGTGGGGCTGCTGGCGCGACTCACGAGCATCCATGCTGTGCAAAAATCTGCCTTGGCGCAATCAAAAAGTTTCTTGTTTTGTTCTACACACTTTTTTCACGCCCACTCCCAGCAGCTCTCCACAGGGTTATCCCGCTGCGCGCGGTGGCTTTTCAACCAGGGCCCGAGTGGCCGGCTCAATGGCGTTTTCTAATACCGCCAAAATCTGTTTCTTCGGCAGGCCAGGGGGAATTTCTTGTTGGAACGCGACCGTAATAAAGCCGCCATAGCGGTAAAAATCATCGCGCGGCCAGACGAGGCCGCTGTTGAGCGCAAAGGGATAAACCGGCAGGTCTAATTGGCGATAGAGCGCTGCAACGCCGGGCTGGTACGGCAAGGTTTCATGCGGCTTAACCCGCGTGCCTTCGGGAAAGATCACGATAGGCCGGCCTGCCGCTTTGGCCTTTTTTGCTGTTTTCAGCAGTGTTCGGAGGGCTTTTGAGCCTGCGCTTCGATCAATGGGGATCATATCCATTTTGCGGATATACCAGCCGAAGAGAGGGAGCCGCGTGAGCTCTTTTTTGAGCACAAAAGCTGGGTTCTTCAGCACAAGGCAAAGGACCAGCGTCTCCCATACGCTTTGGTGTTTGCCAGCAGCAATGAAAGCGCCTTCGTGCTTGGGCACGTTCAGTGCTTGCCAGCGCACGCCAAATAGCACACGCAAGAGCAAGGCCGTGCCCCGGCCCCACAGCCGAAAGCCGACATGCATAACCGGTTTTGGCAGGACGAGCCCCGGCAAGAACAAGATGAAAAGCGAAAAGGTGAGCAGGTAGAAGAACAGTTGAAACAGCGCGGAGCGTATAAAGTGCATCATGGGCCGCTCTATGGCTCCAATGTAAGGCGGATGAGCGCGGCGCTATATTTGCCAAACTCGCGCAGCTGCTGGCGCAGGCCATCGGCGCCTGGAACGGTAATGGCGACGGGGCGCAGCTGCGGCATTGCCGCGCGCAGTTCGGCTAAAGCGCGGGGCATGTGATAGCGGGAGGTGACGATAAAGGCCTCGCGGGCATTTTGCTGGCGCAGAAACGCCGCGATTTCGCGAGCATTGCCGATGGTGTCAAGCGCGTCATAGCCAAGGCTGACGCAGCAACGCATCTTATCAGGTGGCAGAGATTGAATGTCTGGAATATCCTCTAGCCGCACTCCTTCGCCGACGCCGGAAATAAACACTTGCTGTGTGCGCCCACTAGCAAGAAGCATGAGCCCTTGAGAGATGCGCCCGCGTGCGCCTGTTAAAACGATCGTGGTGGCAATAGGGGTTTGCGCGGCCAGCGCCTGACGCGACATCGCCTCATATTGGCTTTGGCGTGCATGAAATACTGCAAAAGCCCCGCTCAGCAGCGCAAGCAGCAGCACTGCGACGCGTACACCCCATGTCATGGGATAGACCGCAGCGCGTAAAAGACCGTGAGCCGGGCCGTTAGCATGGTCAAAGCGGCAGACAAGAGCGGCAGCGGCAGCAGAACAAAGGCAGCCCACCAGCGCTCACGCATAATGCTCAGCAGGCCTTCGTCCCCCTCGCCCAGCGTCGTGCCGATGATCAGCAGGGTTACGATCGCCAAAACTGTCCCAATAGCGCCGCCAAGCACGCCCAGGCGCAAAAAGCTAAATTGAAATTCCTTAGCGATCACGGCGTCTTCCGCGCCCATGTGGTGCACGATCTGGATCGTGGGTTGATGCGCGGCCAGCTGCGCGCGCGTGCCGAAGATAACCACGGCGACGGTAGCCACAAGAACAGTGCCTAAAATGAAATAGGCGTTCGCAATCAGCGCCAGCGCCGGCCCGCGCAATTGCGACAGCCAGGTGCCAGCTGCATCGACCTGCGCCCCAGCAAAACCGCTTAAAGCCTCTTGCAGCGCAGCAGCCGTCACTGCGCTACCAGGTTCAATTTTCACGTCAACAAGCGCCGGAATGGGCAAATCAGCCGACACATTTCCCTTGCCCAGCCAGGTTTCCAGCAGGGCTGTGTTCTCTTCCATGCTCAGCGCTTCAATACTGGCAATGCCCGGTAGCGCCTTGAGCGCGCTAGCCACACTGACTGCCAAGTCTTCTTTGGGGAGCGCATCAGCAGGGATTTGAACGGTGAAGGAGCGATCTAAATTCGTGCTCCAGGCAGCGATGCCGAACTGCAGCGATAAAGCTGCAAACAGCGCGAGCGCGCACAAATAGATCATCACAGCGATGATGACCGGCAGCAGTCCGCCTGCACGCGCGCCTTCCGGCAAAATGTTAAATTGCGGCTTTAGCATATTGGGTCTAAGGCCACCCTGGACGATCTGGAACACTTACCATCTCGCCGTCTTCCAGATGCAAGATATTGGCAGGCACGCGTTCTAGCAGCGCCGTGTCGTGCGTTGCGATGACGACAGTGGTGCCGATTTTATTGAGTTCGGCAAATAAGTGCAGCAACCGGCGGGACATTTGCGGATCCACATTGCCCGTTGGCTCATCGGCAATCAGCATATCAGGACGGCCAATGACAGCGCGTGCAATCGCCACACGCTGCTGCTCGCCCCCTGATAGAGTAGGCGGCGTTGCATCCATCCTGTCCGCTAGGCCAACCCAGGTCAGCAGTTCGCGCACATGATCGCGAATTTGTGCGTCCTTTCCGCCCGCCAGGCGCAGCGGCAAGGCAACATTTTCAAGCGCGCTCAAATGATTGAGCAAGCGAAAGTCTTGAAACACCACGCCAATGCGCCGGCGCAGCGCTGGCAGCCTTTTTCGCCCCATATTCGCAGCGTCTTGGCCAAAAATCTCAATCACCCCGCGCGATGGACGGTGTGCCAGATAGAGCAGTTTGAGCAAAGAGGTCTTCCCTGCCCCGCTCGGGCCAGTAAGGAAATGGAACGATCCGGGATCCAGCTCAAAGGTAATGTTGCGCAAGACCTCTTTGCCAAGGCCATAGCGCATCCCCACATTTTCAAAGCGCACGCGATTCGCAGAGTGTGGGCCTTCCAGCGCTGGCGTGACCGCTTGGGCCTGTGCTTTTGGCAACGCTCTTCCTCTTTTTCTGATCGCGCGTGGAAACTGCCGCACTTTACCGCTTTAAGCTGGCAAATAAAGAGCCAATCGGCGGGCATTTGAGGGGCCCTTCCTTGGTGCTTTCGCTGCGCGGTGCTTGCAACACGGCAAAAAAACAGTCAAAAACGCGAGCCTTGATAGTTGATTGGAGCGCAGGACCTTGATCCTGACCTGTGAGAATTGCAGTAGCCGCTTTTTAGTGGACCCACAGCTGCTCCAGCCGCGCGGCCGGCGGGTGCGCTGTGCGCGGTGTAAATTCATTTGGTTTCAAGCGCCGCCAGAGGCCGATAGCCTCTCTGGCGATGCCGACATGCGCCCGAGCACACCTGGCGAAGCAACTGCGCAAGTAGTTGGTCAAGCGATGGCGCAAAGCGGCGAAGACCGGCGCCAGATTTTCCGCAGATCGGCAGAGCGGCCGGAAGAAGCTGAACAGCCCGGCCCCTTTAGCGCAGCTGAAGACATGTTGGACCAAGAAGAGGCCGAATCGAAAGAAGGCGAGAGCGACGTTGACGAAACGGATGGTCTTTACGCCGACGACCCAAGTGACGCCGGGCAAAGCGACGCCGCGCCTGAGGAAATGCCGGACCTGCCGTGGAACAGTGCAGCACGCCAGCGCAAGTCTCAGGTACCCGCCGTCTATAAAGAGCGTTCTGCGCTTTTGATGGTGGCTGGCTGGGTTGTCCTCGCCGCGCTCGTCCTATCAGCGTTTGGGGGCTTGATTTTAGCGCGCGAAACAATTGCTGCAAAAATTCCGGGGACCAAGCCGGTCTACGCCGCCATTGGCATGCCGATTGAACCTAAAGTCATTGTTGAGAATGTGGCCCGCTATCTCAAGCTCGAAACCCCGCCACCACCGCCAGCAGATTTGCGCGATGGTATGATCGTACAAGAGATCACCGGCACCATCATCAATATCGCTGATGCGCCAGTGAAAATCCCCACACTGGAAGGCATCTTGCGGGACCGCGATAACAAAGAATTGTATCGCTGGTTGTTCTCTGCTGAAGCGGATATCTTATATCCCGGCCAGCGCGCGGCTTTTGCCACAGAAATTGTGGATATGCCGCAAGAAGCTGTAGAGATGGAGCTGGTGTTTGCCGAAGGGCGTACGCCTGGGAAAGCTGAAAGCAGCACCTTTGAAAGCTCGCGCTGAGCAATGGCGCACATTCTCGTGGCGGAAGATGATCCAGCGGTGCGAGACTTTGTATCGCGCGCCTTAGAAGCGCATGGCCATACAGTAGACGCTGCGCCCGATGGCGGGGCCGCGCTGGAGGTGCTTCAGTCAGGTAACTTTGATTTGCTCCTCACCGATATTTTGATGCCTGTTATGGACGGCATTGCCTTGGCATTGGCTGCAAGTTCGGCGCGGCCGGATATGCCAATCTTGATGATGACTGGCTATTCCGCGCAGAAAGAGCGCGCACACAATCTGGATGCCTTAATCCATGATGTGTTGCTCAAGCCTTTTAACCTAGTCCTCTGCATCACTTTATCTGATGTGTTGCGCTTTGTTTTGTGATCTGATTCTCTCTTTCTGACATTTTCAAGGAGGGGGTCAGGTTTTGGCGAACATCAAATATGTTGTTGAGTTGACGTTGTATGAGCGTGAG
>JBCCAR010000069.1:0-3883 GCA_039814715.1 Pseudomonadota bacterium | reverse complement strand
GTGTGTGGTGGGGGCAAAAGGGAGGGCCAGGCCTCGATAGGGCTGGGCCTGGGCCATGCATGTATAGTGGGGGGACAGGGGAGAAGGAGGCATACCCACAGATTGCAGCCCCATGATCATGAATGGGTCCCCCGGTCAAGCCGGAGGACGACGGAGGCGGATGTCGCCTTGGGGCTCAAAGCGGCCGCGTGCGGCTCGCAAAGATGGCGCTGATATTACCCCTAAAAAGCAAAATCGGCGATCACAGGGGCATGGTCGGATGGCTTTTCCCAGCTGCGGGCTTCTTCGATGACTTTCACATCTTTAAGATGCGGCAGCAGAGCTGGGCTGATCCAGATATGGTCTAGGCGGCGGCCGCGGTCTGAGGCTTTCCAGTCTTTTGCGCGGTAGCTCCACCAGCTGTACAGCCGCTCAGGCTCGGGCGTGATGTGGCGCATAGCGTCGACCCAGTTATGGGCTTTCATCATGGCGTCCATGCGTTCGACTTCTATCGGTGTATGGCTGACGACTTTCAGCAATTGCTTATGAGACCACACATCGCTTTCTAGCGGCGCGACATTGAGATCGCCGACCATGATCGACGGTGTGCTTAGGCCTTTGGACCAATCGATCATTTCATCTAGGAATTGTAACTTGTGGGCAAATTTGGGATTGGCATCCGGATCGGGCACATCGCCGCCGGCCGGCACATAGAAATTGTGCAGGTCGATGGCGCCATTGGCGGTTTTTAGCGGCGCCATGATATGGCGGGCATCGCCCTTCTCGCACCAGTCGCGCTTGGCTGTGTCGTTTAGGGCTGTGCGGGCGAGCGTTGCGACACCGTGATGATTTTTCTGCCCGTGAATGGCAATGCCGTGCATCCCCATTTTCTTAAAGGCTTGCTTGGGGAAGGCCTCGTCCATCACTTTGGTTTCTTGCAGGCACAGCACATCTGGCCGGTATGTGATGACGAATTTTTCCACAATTCCAATGCGGGCCCGCACTGAATTGATGTTCCAAGTGGCTATGCGCAGCGCCATAGGGAGACGGTCTTTCTCTTAAAACAGGAAGAAACTATTGCCGGTGATTGCAACGGGCCAGCGGCCGAGCTCAAACAGCTTGAACTGGTAAGCAAAGGCATGGTGATCCGCGTCATCGTCCGCCAGCAGCAGCAAGGCCGCCAAATGCGCTGCTTTCACGGAGGCGCCAATCGCGGAGGTGGCCAGGTCTTCCGGCATTGGCCCCAGGCGCGGCAGCACTTGCTCGATGGCTTCTGTCGCGCTTTCCGCGGCGGCGGAATTTACATATTGCAGGATTTCCGCCAGCTCGTCTTCGGGCACCATTTGCGCAGCCTCTTGGGTGAGAGCAGCGCGCAGCTGCTCTTCTGCTTCCCAGGCCGGGGCGTTCACGTCGAGCGTGCTCGCCGCATCTTCGGCTGCTTCAAAGCTGTCAACCAAGACAATATCTATTTCTGGAAAGCCAAGATAGTCGAGATAGGCGCGGGCCATGTCTTCATCGCTGGCTTCGAGCGGCAGGCCCATGCGGCTAAACCACGGCATGCGCCCCACCAGCTGCAAAAGCCGCCGCACCGCTGCGAGCTCTAGCGCTAAGTCTTCCTCCTCGTCAAAGGCTTCAGGCTCATCGCTGATGTCTTCATCGCTGCTGGGGTTTTTGATCATTTCTACGTTGCTGGACTGCGCAGGTCAGACTGTCAAGTGTGAGAGCGTGTTGACAAGCGCGGAAGGAAAAGTGCGCCCGGCCGAGGGGGCTGGTTCGGCCGGACGCGGTATAGCGCTCGTCACGCAGTCAGACATCCAATAAAGGATGCTGTCTCGGTGCCAGCGCCATGTAGGAAACAGGGGGCAAAACCCACATGGTCGAGCGAATGCTGGCGCCTTAGTCAAAAGATAGGGCCCTTGCGTTAAGGCTTCAAGAAAGGACACGGTAAACAAACACTGGCGTGCGATCACAGGCGCGTGAGGTGCGCGCTTATTGGGGTCGGCGCGGACCTTTTTTGCGGCGTGGGTCGCGGAATTTAAAGGCAGCCTGGGCGATCTCCACATTCTCGCGCACATTGCTAAGCGTAATCTGCGTCAAATTGCCTTGACCATCCAGTACGCTCCAGGACCGCAGGGAAACGCCTTTTGGGCCGGTGCGCTCAAACACCATGGTCAGTGTGCCATATTCCCTGTGCTTTGGGTCTTCGGAGGTGACATAAATTCTCGCATCGCCATTGGCATTGACGACCTCCGTCACGCGCAGCGGCACGGTATCGATCACATCGGGGTTAAGCAGCGGCGCGAGCGGT
Organism: Pseudomonadota bacterium; assembly: GCA_039814715.1. GTDB lineage: Bacteria > Pseudomonadota > Alphaproteobacteria > Sphingomonadales > CAKZYD01 > CAKZYD01. Next base: position 1,596 of record JBCCAR010000069.1, on the reverse strand, counting down.
GTTTCCTTAATCGGATAGCGGCTGAGCTGATTGACCTCATAATCAATGAAATAAATCGTGCCTTCGCGCGCGACGATCAACATTTCCACAGACGGCTCATATTCAAAGCGCAGCCGGCCTGGTTGCTGCAGGCTCAATGTGCCGCGTACAAATTGCCCGTCTGCGCCTTGCTGCGTGAAATCTGCATTGAGGCTTCGTGTCGATTTCAGCCACGCACGAACATCTGCTGCCGCTGGCGCTTCGGGCGCGTTGATGGGCGCGGCGTCCACTTGCGCACGCACCATTTGAGACACGCCTGCCCCAAGGAACAGGCCTGCCACAATCGCAAACATAATCAGCGCCGCTGCGCGCAGAAACTGCGTCGCGGAAGCCTTCGCCGTATGTGTGTCGTTTGCCATACAATCAACTCTTGCCTGCATCAGCTAAGCGCAAACGTGGCCTATTGCAACTGAACGCGCGCTGAATGGCACTTTTTGGGCGCTGTGCGGCTACATAAAGCACTTTGTCAGTCCCTCCCCTATGGCAGATGCAGGCCTATGGCAGGTACAGGAATGACATGACGGCTCTCACTTACGCGTGTCCGCTAAAGGCTCAACCCGCCATCCACGACAAATTCTGCGCCGGTGGCTAGATTGCTTTCGTCTGAGGCCAAATACACCACGAGATTGGCAATATCATCTGGCACGCCCATGCGGCCAATGGGCATGTTGTTGGTGAACATATCGAGCATAGCTTGGGGGTCTGGCGACGCATCTGCGACTGACTGTACATTGGGCGTTAATATGACGCCGGGATGGACGGAATTCACGCGGATGTTGTTTTTTTCGCGCGCGCACCATAGCGCAATGGACTTGGTGAGCATGGCAGCGGAGGCCTTCGCGCTATTATAGGCAGCCAGGTCTGCATCAGCGCGAAGCCCCGCAGCGGAGGAGAAATTGATCATGGAGCCGCCGCCAGAGCGGGTCATCAAGTCCATCGCGTTTTGGCAGCCTAAAAAGATTGAATCGACGTCGACAGTATAGCAGCGTTTGAAATCTTTGTAGGTTAAATCCATGACCGAGCCATAGACGGTGATTGCAGCGTTATTGACCAAAACGTCCAGCCGTCCATGGCTTTTCTCCACTGCCGTGATGATTTCGGGCCAGCGGGCCGCGTCCGTGACGTCTTGATGGAGAAAGGGAATGCCCAGGCGCTTGGCAGTGGCATTGCCAGCCTCTTCATTATAGTCCGTAATGATGACCTGCGCGCCTTCCTTCATGAGCATTGCCGCGGCTGCTTCTCCAAGGCCCATGGCTCCGCCGGTGAGCAATACAACTTTATCTTGAACGCGGCCCATAGCGCTTCTCCTTTATGACAGTAATGGCATGACTAATGCCGTAAGACGAAGCAGAGCAAAACTGCCTAAGCTGGGGGGCTGTCTGGCTGCGGTCTAGGCCGCGCTGGCGAGAGCGGCGGCGACTGCTTTGCGCAGTTGCTCTAGTCCTGTGAATCACTCAGATTGATGGGTATAGTTTAGTGAGTTTTATCCGTGCGTCGTTGTTTGTGAACTGCCAGTTTGCGATGCACTGTTTATTGTTTCGCTCTTTGGTCCAGGCG
>JBCCAR010000003.1:0-185195 GCA_039814715.1 Pseudomonadota bacterium | reverse complement strand
GGTCAATTTTACAAATGCCAACGATAACGAGGCATTCGCTGTTGCAGCGTAACTGATGACGAGAGTCTGACGTTATAAACGTAATTAGCGCGGCTCGGGGGGTGCCGGGCAACAGAAACCCCCTACTCTTTAAAAGCAGAGCCTGCGATCAACAAAACCTATCATATCGATAGGTATAGCTATATGTATCTTTGATGCGGTTTGTGTATATTTTCAATCATATCTTGAAAAGCAGATTGATCGGTCAATCTGTATCTTAAGACATGGCCCAGGTGCGCCTATTTTGGTATGCATGTTCCGGCCTTGAGAGTTGTCATGACACACAGCGACTGGGGTTCTACAATTCCATATGATGCCATCGTTCGCGATGCGCTCAAGCAAGTTGCAATCGATGTTTTATCGGATGCGGCAGAAAATGGCCTTCGCGGTGACCATCATTTCTATGTCACTTTTTACACCATGCGTCCGGGCGTTCAGATACCAAAACACTTGGTTGCCAAATACCCTGATGAAATGACCATCGTCATTCAGCACCGTTTTTGGGGTTTGAAAGTCCATGATGATTTCTTTGAAATCGGTTTGAGCTTTAATCAACGCCCGGAACGATTGGTCATCCCGTTTGATGCTTTGGTCGGGTTTGTTGACCCCTCGGTTCATTTTGCGTTGCAATTTGAAGGCGATCAGACCCCTGAAGATCAAAACAACACAGCCATCGAAGAGGAAGCCGTTGCCGTGCAAGCTGGCTCATCTCCTGTGGAAAGCATTCGCAACAATGCTGATACCGGTGACAACAAGGTTGTTACTTTGGATGCTTTCCGTAAAAAGTCCTGAAACCTTTGCCGTTTAAACAGCGGCATTCCACAGGACTTTGAGAGGGGAGCGTCATCATGGCCGCCAAATCCGCAAAAGATAAGAAACCCGCCAAGCCAAAAAAGGCAAAAGCGAAAAAGGCGGCGTCTGAACTTGCGACGTTAAGCATTGCGGCGGGGAAAATTCGCACCGAAAGCGACACCTTCGGCCCCATCGATGTTCCGGCCAACAAATATTGGGGCGCTCAAACACAGCGCTCTATCCAGAATTTCCCTATTGGCATCGAAACGATGCCGTCATCGGTCATCCGGGCGCTTGGCATTGTCAAGCAAGCAGCGGCTAAGGCCAATATGGATTTGGACAACTTAGATAAGAAGCGCGGCCGTGCCATTGTCAAAGCTGCTCAGGATGTGATCGATGGAAAGCTCGATGACAACTTCCCGCTGGTTGTGTGGCAGACGGGCTCGGGCACCCAGTCCAACATGAATGCCAATGAGGTGATCTCTAACCGCGCCATCGAAATTCTTGGCGGCAAGCTCGGCTCGAAAGAGCCGGTTCACCCCAATGATCATTGTAACCGCGCGCAGTCATCCAACGATACGTTTCCGACTGCCATGCATGTCGCTGCTGCCGAAGAAGCGGTGAACGCGCTGATACCGGCGCTGCAACATCTGCGCAGCGCGCTGGCACGCAAGGCCGGCAACTGGTCGCGGATTATCAAAATCGGCCGGACGCATATGCAGGACGCAACACCGTTGACGCTGGGCCAAGAGTTCTCTGGCTATGCACGGCAAATTGAGCTTGGCATTGCCCGCGTGAAAGCCGCACTGCCGCGCGTCTATGAGCTAGCACAGGGCGGCACAGCCGTTGGCACAGGCCTAAATTCAAAACCAGGCTTCGATGTTGCTGTCGCAGGTGAAATCGCCGCGATTACCGGCATTCCCTTTAAGACAGCAAAGAACAAATTCGAAAGCCTAGCCGCGCATGATGCGATGATCGAGCTATCTGGCGCACTGAACGTGATTGCCGCGTCCTTGATGAAAATCGCCAACGACATTCGCCTGCTGGGTTCTGGTCCGCGCTGCGGCCTTGGCGAACTCAAGCTGCCGGAAAACGAGCCAGGCTCGTCTATCATGCCAGGCAAGGTTAACCCGACCCAGTGTGAGAGCCTGACGATGGTGGCCAGCCAAGTGATGGGGAACCACGTGACGGTCACCGTTGCTGGCTCGAATGGCCATATGGAGCTGAATGTCTTCAAGCCCGTCATCATCTTTAACGTTCTCCAATCCATGAAATTGATTGCAGACGGCGCACGATCCTTCACAGACCGCTGCGTTGTGGGCATTGAGCCGAACCGCGAGCGCATTGAAAAGCTCATGAATGAGAGCTTGATGCTTGTCACTGCGTTGGCGCCAGAAGTGGGCTACGATAACGCCGCGGCTATTGCCAAAAATGCGCATAAAAAAGGCACAACTCTGCTTGAGAGTGCGCTGGAGATGGGACTGGTGACCCAAGAGCGATTTTATGAAGTCGTGAAACCACAGGATATGATCGGGCCTAAGTGATCTCTTAGGGGCAAACGCCCAGACACTGGACAATTGCTAGCGAAGGCCGCAAGGTTGCCGGCATCTTTCACTCCTAGCAAAGGTGCTGCGCTATGAAGCGTTTTGATTTTGCCGTCGTGCGCAAAGTCCCATAAGGCGCGGCGCCAAATGGCAGACCCCTACGGCATTCAAAAACACTCTGTGAGCATTCGTGGTCACCGCACCTCTCTGTCCTTAGAGGCGGTATTCTGGGACGCCCTTAAGGCGGATGCAGCACAAAGCGATGTCTCTGTCGCGCAGCTTATTGCAACGCTCGATGACGCTCGCATTGCCCGCAAAGATGGCCTAAACCTCTCCAGCGCAATCCGCGTCTATTTGTTTGAAAAAGCGCTGGGCATGAAAGATGGACGACACGCCAGTTAAAGACCTGACTGAAAAAGAAGCGGCGCGCGCGCTTGCGCAGCTGGCTATGGATATCACCTTCCACAACGCACGCTACCATGGGGAAGATGACCCAGCCATTTCCGATGCCGCTTTCGATGCTTTGGTGCGCCGCAATGAAGCGATCGAAACGCGCTTCCCGCACCTTATTCGTAAGGACAGCCCATCGCGCCAGGTTGGGGCGAAAGCCTCCTCAAAATTTGCTAAAGTGCAGCACCGCGTGCGAATGCTGTCGCTCGGCAATGCCTTTAACGAAGAGGACGTGACCGAATTTCTCGCACGTATCCGCCGCTTTCTTAAGGCCGACGAAGACACGCAGATCGCGCTGATGGCGGAACCTAAAATCGATGGGCTCAGCATCTCCCTACGTTATGAAGACGGCGCCTTGGTTCAAGCCGCAACCCGCGGCGATGGCAGCGAAGGGGAGGACGTCACGGCCAATATCCGCACCATTGAAGAAATCCCGCAAACGCTGGTCGGCGATGTTCCTGCAGTCTGCGAAATCCGCGGCGAAATCTATATGAGCAAAGCCGATTTTACCGCACTGAACGAGCGCCAAATAGCAGAAGAGAAAAGCGCGTTTGCCAACCCGCGCAATGCAGCCGCCGGCTCCCTGCGGCAGCTAGACCCAAGCATTACCGCAAGCCGGCCGTTAAAGTTCTTTGCCTACGCATGGGGCGACATGAGCGCCCTGCCCTTTGCCGCTCATAGCGAAGCTCTGGAGTGGCTCGAAAATCTAGGCTTTCCAACCAATCCACTCTCAAAACGTTGCAACAGCGTCGCTGACCTTCTCAGTGTTTATAAGCATATCGAAATCGTGCGCGGGGAACTGGAATACGATATTGATGGTGTCGTTTACAAAGTCGACGACCTGGCGCTACAGGACCGGCTCGGCTTCGTTGCAAAAGCGCCGCGCTGGGCGATTGCGCATAAATTCCCGGCTGAAAAAGCAATCACAGTGCTGCTCGGCATTGATATTCAAGTGGGCCGCACAGGCGCGCTCACGCCTGTCGCAAAACTTGAGCCAGTGACCGTTGGCGGCGTAGTTGTCTCGAATGCAACGCTGCACAATGAAGATGAAATCGCTCGAAAGGATGTGCGCATTGGGGACCATGTGCGTATCCAGCGCGCCGGCGATGTCATTCCCCAGGTGATTGAACCACTGTTAGAAAAAAGGCCGAAAGGCGCACAGCCGTTTGAGTATCCCACTCACTGCCCAGTGTGTGGTTCAGAAGCCGTGCGCGAAGATGGAGAAGTTGTCCGGCGCTGTACCGGCGGGCTCATCTGCAATGCGCAAGTGGTAGAACGCTTGAAACACTTTGTCTCGCGGCGCGCGTTTGACATTGAAGGCCTTGGCTCAAAACATATTGCCGCTTTTCACGAAGATGGCTTGGTGCAGTCTCCAGCCGATATCTTCCGCATCAAAGTCCAGCGCGGCGCGCTTGACGGTAAAGAAGGCTGGGGCGATCAATCGATCGATAACTTAATCAGCGCCATCGAAGAGCGCCGCACCATCGCTCTAGACCGCTTTCTCTTTGGCCTCGGCATTCGCCATGTGGGGGAAGTAACAGCCCGTGACCTGGCAAAGGCCTTTGAAACACTGGGCGCCATAGAAGACATCGCGCGCAGCGAAGGCGGCGCGGAGGCTCTGAGTGATGTGGACGGGATCGGGACGGTCGTCGCTGAAGCGATCGTTGCATTTTTCCACGAACCACAAAACCGCGCTGTCGTGGATGATTTGCGCAGCGAACTGACCATTGAACCTTATAAGAATGAACAGACCGGCAGCACCTTTGAAGGCCAGACACTGGTCTTCACAGGAAGCCTTGAGCAACTCAGCCGCGCGGAAGCAAAATCGCAAGCGGAAAAGCTAGGCGCGAAGGTCTCAGGCTCTGTTTCATCAAAAACCAGCCTTGTGATCGCAGGACCAGGCGCGGGCTCTAAGCTGAAAAAAGCAGAAGAGCTCGGCGTTGAAGTAATTGATGAAGAAGAATGGATACGCCGCACGGCTGGATCGTTAAATTAGCTCTAGTGCGCATAGGCACGCTCTCTTATCCATTTGCTAGCAAGCCACTTCATCCCCGCTTCGACAGGCAAGCCAGCATGCATGCTATCGTCATGGCGATTGCCGTTCTCATCGATGTTTTGGAAGACCAGCATATCACCCCGCTGGAGGCGTATGTCCAAATCGAGCCGGGTAAAGCGTGTTGCACCGCCCGTAAAACCTTCATCAAGAATGACGAGAGCTGTGCGCTCGCGGTTCCCTGAACGGCCAAGACGTCCAAAACTCTCGTCCATGGTATCGACGAGAAAATCCCAATGCGGTTTGTATTGCTGGCCGGGCTTATACACGATCATGGTTAGTGGCTCGCCTTGCTGGGGCGCGGTGTCGCTATGAAGGGCGATCCGATAATCGAAAACCGCAACTGTAAAATCGCATACGCCTGGCACGAACTGGCTTAAAAAGCCTGTTCTATAGGGGTCTATCTTTGACTTTCCCGTGTCAGGGTCCACAACTTCTGACTCGCGGATCAAGGCTGAGCCAGCAGCCATTACATACTGGCAAAGCGTTGACGGAATGGCTTTGGCTTTTACGAATATTTGCGGGTTTGAATGGCGCCTTTGAGGCACGATCGGCTCTGCGTCAAAGGGATCAAATCCGTCAAGCATATCAAGAATATCACTTGGCACATTGCGCTCAGGTGCAGCCAAAGCCGGTGGCTGACTATAGCCATGTGTCTCGATGCGCCAGTCTGCCAGAGCGTTACCTTTACAGGCATGATACCAGTAGGCCGCGTCTGGGTCACCGGCTTCGCGCAGGAGGTCAGCAAGCAATATTTTTGATGGAGCATCGCCAGCCTTCGCTGCCGCTTGGAGGAGGCCAAGCGCGCTATCGGTATCGCCAATCATGTGCGTAATGGCGCCCAGTTGACGCGTTGCACCCACATCGCCTCGCTCGGCCGCCTCTAGCATATCCTGCCAGGCGTCAGCGCGGTCAATCGCACCAGCGTAACCTTGTGCGCGAACGACCGCTCGTTCCGTAAAAGCCGCGGCATCGCCTTGTTTTACCGCTGTGTTCAGCCATTCCATCGCCCGGTTAACATCGCGGGATACTCCGGCGCCCATCATGTAGAGGCGGGAGAGATAGATTTGGTGCGGCGCGCTGCCGTCCTTCGCGTAGCCTTCAATTTGAGCCAAATCCATGACCTAACCCTCAGGCAGCGGGATACGTTCGCTCTCACCCGGCACTGCGGCAAAGCGCTCCTCGCGCCAGGCGTCTTTCGCAGCTTCGATCATTGCAGGGTCAGAATGGACGAAATTCCAGAAAATCGTGCGTTCGCCTTCTAAGCTCTCACCGCCGAGCAGCATGATGTGGCTGTCTTCCAGTGCTGTCATGCTTGCATCACCGCTGTTGTCTTTTAAGACAGCCATCGAACCTGGCTCAATTTGCTCACCGCAAACTTGCGCGCGCCCTGACACCACATAAACTGCGCGCTCAGCAAAATCGGGAAGATCAAGGTGGCGGCCTTCCTCAATTTTCACATCCACGTAGAACATTGGGGAAAACACTTTCACGGGCGCTTCCATCCCGAAAGCCGTACCGGCAATAAGACGCAAGTTCACGCCATCCAGCTGTTTAAATGGCAACGTGTTTTCTGGATGGTGCACAAAACTCGGCTCAGCTTGTTCATGCTCCATCGGCAAGGCTATCCAGCTTTGAATGCCTTCTATGTGAAACCCCGTTTCGCGCAGCGTGTCAGGGGTGCGCTCTGAATGCACAATGCCTTTGCCGGCGACCATCCAGTTCACGGCGCCCGGCTGGATTGCTTGTTTATAGCCCAGACTGTCGCGGTGAAAAATCTCGCCAGAAAACAAGTATGTCACTGTTGCCAAACCAATGTGGGGATGGGGGCGCACGTCCATGCCCTCCCCGGGCTTAAAGTCAGCTGGGCCCATATGGTCAAAGAACACGAACGGGCCAACCAGGCGCCGCTTCATATATGGTAATACCCGCCGCACAGAGAAACTGCCCAAATCGCGCTCACGCGGCGAAATGATCTGATCAATTTGGCTCATGGCTGGCAATCTCCCGTTGTCCACCGCGCGAATGGTGCAACAAAAATGAGCCAATGCACAACGGAAAAGTGATTGGAAAACAACCGCAACAGCGTTTGTTGTGGAAGCAAGCGTATTGCCATAAAAGTAATGATGAGAGCAGGCAAAACGAACGACAAGAGCGGACCTGCCGGAGAGGCCTTTTTAGATGGACTTCGACTATTCTGAGACAATGCGCGATCTCATTGACCGCCTTGAGCGCTTCATGGACACACATATTTATCCCAATGAGAAAACCTATGCCGAGCAACTGGCGACAGGTGATCGTTGGCAGCCAATTGGCATCATAGAAGAGCTGAAGCCAAAGGCGCGTGAGGCCGGGCTTTGGAACCTATTTTTGCCTAAAGACTATGACGCTTTTTCTCCAGGGCTTACTAATTTGGAATATGCCCCGCTCGCCGAAATCATGGGCCGCGCCATGTGGTCGAGCGAAGTGTTTAATTGTTCTGCGCCCGATACCGGCAATATGGAAGTCCTGTCCAGATATGGCACCCCGGCCCAGCAAGAGCGCTGGCTTAAACCGCTGCTTAATGGCGAGATACGCTCCGCTTTCGCCATGACCGAGCCAGACGTTGCCTCGTCAGACGCAACCAATATCGAAAGCTCCATCACCCGCGATGGCGACAGCTATGTTGTCAACGGGCGCAAATGGTGGTGTTCTGGCCTTGGCGACCCACGCTGCAAAATTTTGATCTTCATGGGCAAAACAGACCCTATGGCGGCTAGACACCTCCAGCAAAGCATGATCCTCATTCCCGTGGATACGCCTGGTGTCGACATCAAGCGGCATTTGCCAGTCTTTGGATATGATGATGCGCCCCATGGCCACATGGAGGTAGCCTTTAGCGATGTGCGTGTACCGGCAGAGAACATGCTTTTAGGCGAAGGTCGCGGCTTTGAGATTGCGCAAGGGCGGCTCGGCCCTGGACGCATCCACCACTGTATGCGCTCCATCGGCGCGGCTGAAGTCGCTTTAGAGAAAATGTGTAAGCGCCTGAAAGCGCGCGTGGCCTTCGGCGGCCCGATTTCAAACCAGAGTATTTGGCACGAGCGCATTGGCCAGGCACGCTGCGAGATTGAGCAAGCACGGCTCCTTACCCTCAAAGCTGCCTATATGATGGATACAGTCGGCAACAAGGCCGCTAAGCGCGAGATCGCTATGATCAAAGTCATTGCGCCGAATGTTGCAACCAAAGTCATCGATTGGGCCATCCAAGCGCATGGCGGCGGCGGCGTTTCAGACGATTTTGGCCTTGCACATATGTATGCCATGCAGCGCACGCTAAGGTTTGCTGATGGGCCCGATGAAGTGCACCGCAATGCCATCGCAAAACAGGAATTACGCTCTTATAATTAAAATGTTAGCGGCCGTCTTTAAACTGCATCCACAGGTCAAAAGCTTCACCAGGCAGCTCTTTGTGCGCCTTTAGCTCATCAAGCGTGCAGCCGCGTAATTCATGCGGAAAAACCAGCCATGCGTCCGTCTGATGAACATAATAGTCAGGCACCCGGTCCGTCTTGTTCTTCTCAGGCTTATAATAAACTGTCGCGACACGGATATCGTCCGGCGTATTACGCCGGCACTTCCGCCTGAGCTCCTTGATGATGGCTTCGACTGACCGCCCTGAGTCAAAGACATCGTCAACAATCAGGAGCTGATCTTCGGCATTGATCGTATCCACAAGATACTCAAGGCCCATCACCTTCACATTTTTGTCCGGCGTGGTCCCGCCTCCGTACGAAGACGTACGGATAGCAAAATGATTGGATTCAAAGCCATAAAACTCAAAGAGTTCCTGCACGGTGATGCCAACCGGTGTTCCGCCGCGCCAAACGCCGACTAAATAGGAGGGCCGATAGCCTGTTTTCAAAATATCAATGGCGAGCTTGAAGCTGTCGCGCATCAGCTCGTTGGCAGATATGAATACCTTATCCATGATTACAGCGCCAAACCATCATTGGTTGGAAGACTTTTGGCCTGTCTCCTGAGGTGTGCTGCGCTTTGGAGCGCCTGGGACTGCTGGCCGGTGCACAGATGCGTCATTTATGCCAACGCTCCAATCGACAACGCTCAAGCCCATGGCTTGTGCCTGGCCAATTGACTTTGCATCGGGATTAACGGCCGTTCCGGCATCAGCCCAGCTGAGCAGTGCGTAATCGGCCTGATCATGCCCATAGGCGCGGATGAAAGGCGGGCGGCGCTCGCCGTCGAAATGGTCTTTAAGGCGAGCCAGTTTTTCAAGGCCAACGCAGGGTTTCTCACCTGAATTCAGAGCCAATGACCCGTCAGAATTTTCAAATGTCCGTGTCGCAATAATATCGGCGCCACCAAGCCGCGCTGCAAATTTTGCTAAGCAAAAATCAAAGCAATCGGACACAAAAAAGATGCGATCGCCGGCCTTTCGGCGCTGAATAAGCGTATCAACAGCGCCAGGGCGCAAGGCTTCGCGCACGAGACTGTCGACCACATAGTCAATGATGTAATTGCGCGATTCTGGGTCAACACGCGACACAAGGCGCAATGCCGTCTTAGGCTGCTCAGGCACGTTATCATTTCGCCGCCACACCATCTGGCTAATAGCGGTTATGCCGCGCTCAACCATATACCGCGGCACGCGGCTTGGCGCCTCTAGCAACACTTGTTTGACGGTGTGCTGCCACAGCGAACCGACAATCAGAGTATTATCGACGTCAAAAACGCTGACGGCAGGATACTGCGGCATCTGGGGTAGCTCCATAGATCAAGGTTGAAACACCACATTGGCAGACATCAAAGGCCTAATGCAACGCTGCTTTAACGCCAACGCGCAGAAAAACGGCGTAACACCCCCTTTAAACGGTCCGCTTAGCTTTGTCCTTCTCGTTCGTGCCTTTGATCATCGCGCGGATCGCATCCCATTGTTCATCGCCCATTTGCGTCATTTGATAAAAATTACCGCCGGTCGCTTGATAGCTGGCCCCGTCAATCGCAATGGTCTGACCGTTCACATAGTCTGCCCCCGGGCCCATTAAAAACGTGGCGAGGTTGGAGATTTCATGCATTTTACCGACCCGCCCGAGCGGGATACCGCGGGTCACTTCGGGGTTCTCGTCCATAGGCCTTCCTGGGCTCAAACGCTCCATCATCCCTTTGGTTGGAAATGCGCCCGGCGCGATCGCATTAAAACGCAGACCATAGCGGCCCCATTCCGTCGCCAAGGACTGGGTCATGATGTTGATTGCACCCTTCGACATGGCGGAGGGGACCGTGAAGGGACTGCCGTTCCAAACCCAGGTGGTCAGAATAGATATGACTGAGCCGGGCTTGCCTTCTTTAATCCAGCGCGTGCCGATGTCGTGCGTCATGTAAAACGTACCGCGAAAGACGATGTTCGCAATCGCATCAAACCCCCTGATGGACAGGTCTTCCGTGCGGCTGATGAAGTTACCAGCCGCATTGTTGACCAGGCCTGTTAAGGCGCCGCCATCGGCCCAAATCTCGTCGACCATATCGGTAATCGCGTCAGCCACGCGGATGTCGCATACTTTCGGCGTGACTTGACCGCCATGCTTGTCCATCAGCTCCTTTGCTGTCTCTTCAAGAACCGCGCCGCGGCGCCCGCAAATGTAGACATGCGCGCCAAGCTTTAAGAATCCTTCGGTCATCTCTTTGCCAAGGCCCGTGCCGCCCCCCGTTACCAGGATACGCTGCCCGTCCATAAGGCCATCTTTAAACATGATTTGATTGGTATCCATTGGCTGCTAGCCCTCTCTCTTTGGTACATCGCTTTGTTCGCAGCATATGGACGATACCGCCTGAAGCGCCACTAGGCATTTTGTCGGGACAAGCTTGATACCATCCTCGCTGATCGCCTGCTGGTTTGTCCGGACAAATTGCTGGTGACCCGCAGGGAAACCGGCCCTATATACACCGCATGACTGGAACAATTTTTGACACCTTATGGCGCGACCATGAAATTGAGCGGATGGCGGACGGCTCCAGCCTTTTGTACATCGACCGCGTTTTTCTGCATGAACGTACTGGTGGGATTGCGCTAAAAAGTCTTGAAGAAGCAGGCCGCAAGGTCCGTAAACCAAGCAGCGTTTTTTGCACGATTGACCACATCGTCGATACCTTTCCAGGCCGCGGCGATGAAACGCGCATGCCTGGCGGAACCGCATTCATAACGATCACGCGGGAGATGGCGCACAAAGCCGGCATTAATTTCTTTGACATCGGCGACCCGCGCCAGGGCATTGTGCATGTTGTCTCCCCCGAACAAGGCATAGCCCTACCCGGCCTTACGCTTGTCTGCCCAGACAGCCACACCTGCACCCTTGGCGGGTTGGGCGCTTTCGCTTGGGGCATTGGGTCTACGGATGGTGAACATGCGCTTGCGACCTCAACTCTGCGCATACAGCGACCGAAAACGATGCAAGTCTGGCTTGACGGCGCGCTGCAGCCCGGCGTCACCGCGAAGGACATTATCCTAGCCCTTATTGGAGAACACACCGCGGCTGGCGCTAGCGGCTTTATGGTAGAATTCGCAGGCCCAGCGGCGCGAGCATTACCAGTCGAAAGCCGGCTCACCTTATGCAACATGGCGGTCGAGTTTTCAGCGTTCACAGGGCTGGTCGCGCCGGATGACACTGTATCTGAATATGTGTCTGGACGCCCATTCGCGCCCGAAGGACGCGCGTTTGATGATGCTGTTCGCTATTGGAAAACGCTTAAGTCCGCACCGGATGCGCAGTTTGACAAACGTATCAGCCTGGACGTGACCGCCTTAGCGCCGCAAGTGACTTGGGGGACAAGTCCGGGCCATAGTGGCGCAATCGATGCGCCCGTCCCAGACCCCAGCATGGCGTTAGATGCCTCCACCCGCACATCGATGGAGCGCGCGCTCGCTTATATGGATTTAAAGCCCGGCCAGAGCGTTGAAGGCCTGCCGATTGGCGCTGCTTTCATTGGCTCTTGCACCAATTCTCGCCTGCCGGACCTGCGCCGCGCTGCAGCCCTGATTGAAGGGCATAAGGTGGCCGAGGGCGTAAACGCAGTTTGCGTTCCTGGCTCCAGCCAAGTCAAAGCGGCGGCAGAAGCAGAAGGCTTGGACAAAATCTTCACCGAAGCTGGCTTTTCTTGGCGCGAATCAGGTTGCTCCATGTGTTTTTACGCCGGCGGCGAGAGCTTTGGCCATCGCCAGCGCGTCATTACATCGACCAATCGTAATTTTGAAAGCCGCCAAGGCCCTGAAACGCGCTCCCACCTGGCGAGCCCTGAAACCGTTGCGGCATCTGCGATCATGGGCAAAATTACAGATGTGAGGAAGCTAGCCGCATGACCCCCTTTACCAAGCATAGCGGCGTCGCGGCACCGATTTTACGCGTGAATATCGATACAGACGCAATCATTCCGTCGCGGGAAATGAAAACAGTCTCAAAAGCGGGCTTAGCAGATGGGCTATTTGCAGGCTGGCGCTATACAGCGCAAGGCGGCAGAGACCCAAATCCCGATTTTGTGCTGAACCACCCTGATTTTGCGGGCACGACGATCCTGCTGGCCGGTGAGAATTTTGGCTGCGGGTCAAGCCGCGAACACGCGGTTTGGGCCCTGGATGAATATGGTATTCGCGCTGTTATCGCGCCGAGCTTTGGCGCGATCTTCTACAATAACTGCATCAAAAACGGCCTTCTGCCCATTGAGTTGACAGACGATGTTGTCCGCTCCCTTGCCGAACAAGTGGTCAGCGCGCCCCAAGACAATCAACTGACGATTGACCTAAGCCAAAAAACCGTGCTTGGGCCGGATGATGTGGTCTTTGGTTTTGAGATCGCGGAAACGCAGCGCGAGATGTTGCTTGAGGGGCTAGATAGCATTGATATGACGCTCAAGCTGCTACCACAGATCGAAGACTTTGAGCGCCGCGACCCTAGAGTGAGCTGGGCCCAGCTTGGCGGTTAATCTTAGAGACTTGGCAACACCACAGCGCTAGTCTAAGTGCATTCTATTGATGGCCGAGATCTGGCAATGCCCGCATTCAAACAAGCGATCAAAACCGCCTTAAAGCCTGCGCTATCGCCTGCTTTGCATTGGCTCGACTTTCAAAAACTGCCGGCAAGCGCGAAACAAGCCTCGCGCGCCGACCATTCAGGCTCGCTAAGCGCAGCTGACCCGGGTCCAGCCAGAGCGATTGACGCAGGGCTGGATTGGCTTAAACGCGCGCAGGATCAATCAAAAAGTGCGGACGGCGGCGTGGCCCGGCATTGGAGCTATTTGAGCGGCTGGGCTCCCTCCTATCCTGAAACCACAGGCTATATTGTGCCCACACTGCTGGAACAGGCCGACATCAGGGCAGACCCTGAACTGGGCGCAAGAGCCAAGCGCATGCTCAATTGGCTGGTCAGTATCCAATTTGGCAATGGCGGCTTTCAAGGTGGCATGATTGGGCAGGAGCCCAAAGTGCCTGTCACCTTCAACACCGGACAAATCCTGCTCGGCCTCGCCGCAGGTGCAAAATTATGGCCAGACAGATATTTAGAGCCCATGCGTAAAGCCGCCAATTTTTTAAGCACATCGCAAGATGATGATGGTTGCTGGCGCAGCCAACCGTCTCCCTTTGCCGCAATTGACGACAAAACCTATGAGACCCATGTGAGCTGGGGCCTCTTTGAAGCCGCCCGCATTGAAAAGAACAGTCAATGGATCACGGCGGCAACGCGGCAAGTCGACTGGGCTATAACGCATCAAAAATCCAATGGCTGGATGGATTATTGCTGCCTATCCGACAAAACAGCGCCCATTAGCCATACGCTTGGCTATGCGCTGCGCGGCTTCATGGAGGCTTGGCGCTTTACAGGCCATGTTCGGTTTTTAAAGGCAGCTACGTTACTCGCGTCTGGCCTGCGCGGACGACTGGAAGAAGATGGCCGGTTGCCTGGCGCTTTTCGGGCGGACTGGTCTCCAGCCATCCCCTCCAGCTGCCTCACCGGGGCCGTCCAAATCGCCCACAGCTGGCTCATGTTGTTTGAAGATACGGGCGAGGCGGATTGGCTAGACGCTGGAAAACGCGCCAACGCTTGGGCGCGCCGTACGATCGATTTTGAAGGAAGCGAGACGATACGCGGCGCTGTGAAAGGCTCCTACCCGTGTGATGGCTCCTATTGCCGCTTTGAATATCCTAATTGGGCAACGAAATTCCTGATCGATAGCTGCCAACTCGAAGCTGAATTAGAGGCAGCATGACGGCCCCGATCTTTCTCTACGGTTTCGCCCGCTCAGGCACAACATTGCTCACGATGATGCTCGACAGCCACCCCGCGCTGTCTGTCCCGCTCTCTGTGACGGGCCTGTGGTATCGGACCATTGCGCAAAGCGATGCAGGTGATGTTAACAGCTTAGTCGATCGCATGTTGGCGCATGAACGCATAGAGCTTTGGAAAAGCGCCTTAGACCGAGACCAAATTATCAGCGAGGTGCGCCCGGGACATCCCGAAGATATCATTCCAGCTTTTCATGCAGCTAAAGCGGCAGTCGATGGCAAGCCGCGCTGGGCCAACATGGATATCGCGTCGATGGATCATGTGGCTCAACTTGCCAACTGGTTCCCTGAAGCGCGCTTTATTCATATTGTGCGCGATGGCCGCGATGTCGCGCTGTCCCATCAAGATTATGCGTTTACCGAAGGCAATTATCTTGAAATCGCAGAACAATGGAGCGCGTCCACACTTTCAGCTGAAACGGCTGCGGCAGAGCATGCACATAATCGGCACTTGACGATCACGTTCGAAGCGCTGGTGAATGCACCTGAAGAAACACTCACCCGCATTTGCAAGCATATCAACCTGGACTTCGACGCTGCCATGCTGCGCTATACTGACCGCGTGGATGACAAAATACCCGGCAAGCGCCGCGGCTTGTGGCCCGATATTGGAAACGCGCCCCAATCATCAAAAACGCAGCGTTGGCGAACGCACATGCGTAAACCTGCTCGCTTTGTGGTGGAAAAACACGCAGCGCATGCCCTCACGCACTTTGGGTATGAGGTCAGCGCCGCATCAAAATCCAGCGTGTCAGGGCAGGCATTTGAAGCCTATCAAAACCTCACACGTGGGCACCGGATCAAGCGATGGCGGCGGCGTTTAGGGCTGGGCGAAAAAAGAGTGCGCGGATCGGAGACTGGCTGAAGCCGCCCCACCATGGTAAGGCGCGCTATGACCTTATCCATCACAGCAGCTGTCGCTGACCCATCTCGCGGCGCTGGCAGCGCGCCGAAACTAGAGGCCCTATCCCTTCGAACGCCGCGCGAAGGCGAAGTCCTTGTTAAAATAAAAGCGGTAGGCATCTGCCATACAGATTTCTTTGCTGGTAGCTTGAGCGAGGGACCGATGGTTCCAGGTCATGAAGGGGCTGGCATCATTGAAGCTGTTGGGCCGGGTGTCGATAAAGGCCGCATCGGCCAGCGCGTCGCGCTAACGTTTGATAGCTGCGGCCACTGCCCAAGGTGCGTAGATGATGACCCCGCCTATTGCGACAGCGCCCTTGCACTGCAATTTGGACTTGATGAAACAATGCAGAGGCCCAATGGCCAAGGCATCGCTGGCGGCTTTTTTAAACAGTCCAGTTTTGCCACACATGCGCTTGCTACCGCCCGCAATGCCATTCCCATACCCGATGAACTACCATTCCACCTCGCAGCACCGCTGGGTTGCGGCGTGCAAACGGGCTATGGCGCGGTGGTCAATGAGATTAAGCCCCTGCCCGATGAGACACTGGTTATCTTTGGGCTCGGCGCGGTGGGCCTAAGTGCAATAAGCGCTGCGTCCTATGTGGGGGTCAAGCGCATCATCGGCATCGATCCGATTGAAGCGCGCCGCACACTTGCTTTGGAGATGGGCGCCGCAGAAGTTTTCGCGCCAAGCGCTGTTGGAAGCGGCACCCTTCAAGGCAGGATAGCGCACTGCGCGATCGACTGCGCGGGGACAGCGCAAACCTTTCAGCAATCGCTTGATATGCTCAAACCGCGCGGCAAGCTTGGGGTGGTTGCTGTTCCGCCACCAGACAAGCCAATATCCTTCGTCCCCCTAACTTTGCTCGATGGCGGGCGCCAAGTCATCGGCATAGTGGAAGGTGGCAGCGACCCCGTCAGGTTTATCCCGGAATTGGGAAAACGCTCCCTCGATGGCACGCTTCCGCTTGAAAAAATGATCAAGCGCTACGCCTTTAAAGACTTTGCGCAAGCGTGGGCAGATGCGGAAAACGGACGCACGATTAAACCCGTCTTGATGATGGAAGACAGCGCATAAAAAAACCGGCGAGAAGACCCGCCGGTTTTTAAATACCTGTCACTGCCAGAGAATGCCCTAGCGGCCACCGCCCTGTTTCAACTGTTGCAAAAGATTTCGTGCTTCTTGGATTGTTCCAAAGGACTGACCGTCGGACAAAATATCTTCCAGCTCCCGGCGCGCTTTTTCCGTGCTCCCATTGGCAAAATAGCCATAGGCGAGATGGTAGCGAATTTCTTTATTATCAGGCAGGCGGCGCGCAGCATTTTCAAGCAGGTCGAGACCATGACGCAGGTTCACATTCTCTTTAACCAAAATCCAGCCAAGCGTATCTGCGATCATGGGAGAATCGCGGTCTAGATCATAGGCGCGCTCGGCAACCTCGACCATGCGGCTATCGCCCTTCTGCTGATAAATCCACGCAACATTGTTCAAGATCGCTGCGTTGTTTCCATCAATGGCGAGGACATCATCATAGATTTCAAGGGCATTATCATACTGACCAACCAACATATGCGTGTTGGCGATCGCCATACGTGTTTCAAGATCGGATGGGTTGCGCTGCAGCCACTGCTCGAGAATATCAATCGCCTTTTTGGATTGGTCCATCTGCATATAAGCAGAGTTCAAGTTCACAGCAATTTTCTTCGTCGGCTGAATATTCCACGCAGCCTCATAGGCCTCTGCCGCCTTACGATAGTTTTTCGCCCCCATGTAAAGATCGCCCGTTGCCACATCGGCAACGTTGATCGAAGGGTATTTTGTGCGCAAGTCGCTGGCGTAGCTGAGAGCCCGCTCAAATCGATTCTCAGCAGCTTCAAGATTAATCAAGTCAAGCAAAACAGCTCTATGATCGCCGCGGACGCGCAATGCGTCTGCAAACTCATCGCGCGCCCGGTCCACATCACCAGAACGCCAATAGGTCCGTCCTTTTAAGCGGCGTGCATTAATGTTCTCAGGCTCCAAATCGATCCAGCGATCAAAAGTCGTCAGCGCGCGATCGAAATCGCCATTCACCGCATATGTTTTCGCTAGCAGTTGAACGGTCACAGGGTTTTCTTGGAAATCACGGTCAGCAGCCAAAGCTTCATTCAAAGCCCGGTCGTTATCGCCCAAAATGAGATAAGCGCTCACCAGTTCTAACCGCGGCGGCAGGGCCGTTGGCTTCGCTTCAACAGCCTTACTGAGCCACTCGATGCTTTCTTCAACATTGCCTTCTGTGCGCGCGAGGGCTGCGAGTTGAAGCATTGTTTTTGCCGATTGGCGATCTTGCTCTAAAATACGCAAATATTGGCGGCGTGCTTCAGCAAACTTGCCTTCCACCCGGTAAAGCTGCGCTAAGTTGCGGCGCGCTTCGTGGTATTCTGGGTCTTTAGACAGCGAAAGCTCAAAGTAGTTTCGCGCTTCGTCGAGATTGTTGAGGCCAAGCTCCCCAGCACCGACGAGATTGTAGCCAAGCGACAGTTCAGGATAGGTCTTCACGAGTTTACGAGACGTCTCTAAAGACTCCTTATAGCGTCCTTCGCGCAAATCGATCAACGAGAGCATGACCATGGCGTTCAAAGAGTCTGGCTCAATGTCTAAAACGCTTTCCAACTCTTCGGTGGCACGGCCCGAATCGCCGAGTGCAATACGGCTCATGGCGAGCTGTGTGCGAAGGTCTGTTTTGTCCGGCGCCGCCGCGACTGCATTCTCAAAGAAAGTCATGGCTTCATCAAACTCACCGGTCTGCGCTTTGGCAGTGCCAATAAGTGTCAGAAGGGCTGCGTCGTCCTGGCCATTCTCAAAGAGCGGCTCTAACATTTCCAACGCCGCTTTAGCATTTTTTTGGCGAAGGTAGGTTGCGCCCAGAACCCGGCGAGCAACAATAGAATTGGGCAGCCGATCAACAACGCCTTCCATCTTTTCGATGGCTACAGAATAGTTGCCTAGCTCATAGGCGAGCACACCTTCAAATTGCTGCGCTGGCAAATAAGACACCAGCGTCCCGCGCGTCCGGTTCATGAGCTCCTGCGCGCCTTCATAGTCTTTCTTGCGCGCAAGGGTGACCGCAGAGAGATAGTGCGCGAGGGGATGCTCAGGCACTTTGCTATAGACGGCTGCGATATCATCGCCAGCTTCGCCCTCGCGGCGCAAGTCCACGAGTGTTGCTGCACGCTCCAAGCGCGCATTGATGTTTTCAGGGGCCAGCTCGGCGGCTTGGCTAAAGAAGGCGAGCGACTCTTCAAGGCCCACCATCGACCGGGTCAAATCTCCTTTGACCAGAAGCGAATCGACATTACTGGGATCATAGCTCAGCGCTTCATCGACGGTTTTCATGGCGTCTTCGGGCTTGCGCAAACGCACAAAGGTGCGTGCCTTCTCAACCAATAGCTCTGGCGCCTCGGGATAGAGGTTTAACGCTGTATCGACTTCTTCTTGGGCAGTTTCATATTCTTTCTGGCCCATCATGGCCCTTACGCGCTCACGGTAAGCGGCGCGTTTTTTATCGTCTGGAATATCAGAAATGCGCAGCTCGCTGAGCGCACGGTCCCATTGGCGCTGGTAGAGATAAGCCTTGCCCATTTCCAGCCGCGTTTCATTCACGCTGGCACCAGCTGCGCGCGCAGCTTCAATTTCCGGCTGCGCTGCCAAGCCATTGTTGCCATCCAAATATATTTCCGCCAAGAACAAGCGCGCATCGACATTATTCGGGTCCGCCTTGAGCGCGTTTTTCAGCTCAATTTGCGTCGCCCGCATATCGCCCTTCTCATATTGAGCGCGCGCTGATTCAACAAATGTCTTCGACTGCTCAACATCCGCCGCATAGCCTACTGTGGGCGCGGCCAACATACCAATGACCACAGCCATTGCTGTCAAAGTCGGTTTGAGACCTACGGAAATATGACGCATGACGATTATTCCTTTAGCTTCATCTTGCTCGGCAATGGGAGTTGTGTCCCCAGACATGTATACTCGCAACACTACTGTATAAATGTGAAAATTTTGGCAATAATACGCCCAAATCAAAGGGCTGTGACATAATATGCCAGGCTTTGCGTTACCCAGCTGCGCGTTCAGCTGCTTCGCTGGGTTTGATGTCGTAAAGCTTCAGTAGATCATACAGTGTTGGGCGGCTAATCCCAAGTTGCTTTGCGGCTTGAGAAATATTGTTGTTGGAAACAGAAAGCGCGCGGTTTATCGCTGCGCGGTCGGCCTTTTCCCGAACCTGCTTTAAGTTCAGGTCTTCGCCGGCAATTTGCTTATCAATCAGGTCTAAATCGAGGGACGATATACGCTTTCCTTCGGCCATAATGACAGCGCGTTTTAAGCGGTTCTCCAGCTCACGCACATTGCCTGGCCAGCCATGCGCCACCATCGCTTCAAGCGCATCTGGCGTAAAGCCAGTCACGTTACGCTTTTGCTCTTCAGCAAAGCGCTGCAGAAAAGCGTGCGCCAGTAACACGACATCGCCTTCACGGTCAGCCAAGGTAGGAATATTGATCGTGATTTCAGCAAGCCGGTAATACAGGTCTTCGCGAAACGTCCCATCGGCAATCAGGCGATCAAGGTTCTGGTGCGTTGCGCACACAATACGCACATCAACGGGTATTTCTTTCCGCCCGCCGATCCGCTCGATAACACGCTCTTGTAAAAAACGCAGCAGCTTCACTTGGAGAGGAAATGGAATATCGCCAACTTCATCAAGAAACAGCGTTCCTTTTTGCGCTTGTTCTATTTTACCAATTGTCTGTTTGACGGCTCCTGTAAAGGCACCTTTTTCGTGACCAAACAGTTCTGATTCTAAGAGGTTTTCTGGGATAGCAGCGCAGTTGATCGCCACAAATGACTTACCTTGCCGCTGAGAATTCTCGTGCAGGCCCCGCGCCAGCAGCTCTTTACCAGTACCGCTGGCGCCCAGTAGCATGACGGACGCATCCGTTGGCGCGACACGCTCGATCATCGTACAAACGCGCTGCATCTTATCACAGCCAGTAATCAACCCACCCAGGGAGCTTTCCCCGCGCGCTGCACTTAAACGTTCATTTTCAATCTCAATTTCGCGCAGCTGAAAGGCCCTGCGAACAACAAGACCAAGTTCATCAATATCAACCGGCTTTTGGTAAAAATCATAGGCGCCAGAGGCCACCGCCCTCAGGGCCGAAGAGCGCTCCCCATGTCCGGAAGCCACAATAACCTTAGTCTTGGGCGCCAGCAGCAAGATTTCTTGAAGAATTGCGAACCCTTCTGTCGTTCCATCCGGATCAGGCGGCAAACCAAGATCAAGCGTCACAACAAGCGGCTCGTGAAGGCGAACCGCAGCAATCGCGCTGGCCCGGTCTTCGGCAATGACAACGTCATAGTCATCATAGCCCCACTTAAGCTGCTTCTGCAGGCCCTTGTCGTCTTCAACAACCAATAATTTGGGTAGCTTTGATTTATCAGCCATGGCTGAGATGGGTACTCCTATCGGACGGGGCCGTTTCCGCGCCCTGGTTTAAACCACCGCCGGATTTCGGGAACTTTAATACAAATTGTGTGCCTTTTCCAAGCTCGCTCGTCACGGACAGACTGCCTTGCATCTGGCGGGTGAGCTCGCGGGCCTCATAGGCGCCTATACCGAAGCCTGCGGCCTTTGTAGACGCAAAAGGCTTAAACAACTGCTTTTGCAAAAAATCAGCGCTCATGCCTTCACCGCTGTCAGCGATTTCAATAATAACCGTCCCATCACTCTCACGACTGCTTAAATCTATTTGGTCATCGCCGCGCGATGCATCAATGGCATTTTGAACCAAATGCGTAATGACTTGCTCCAGCCTATGGGGGTCCGCTGTTGCCATCAACGTATCAGGCGACGTTAAGCTCAGTGCGCCATGCGCAGGTTTCTTGGCCTGTACCACGCCTCTCAAAATCGCACCGATATTCACGGCCTGAAGACTTTGCTCACTATCTGGCGCTTGATGAAGCCGGGCGAGCAGCATGTTTATTTTCGCAACAGACGACTGCAGCGTCTCCGCCATATCTTTTTGAAACTCGGGGTCAGAGCCATGGCGCTCCACATTGCGCGATAACAAGCTCAGCTGGCTCACTAGATTTTTAAGATCGTGCATGATGAACGCAAAGCGGCGGTTAAAAGCGTCAAACTGCTCCGCCTCTGACAGCGCGGCTTGGGAGCGCTGCTCAGCCAAATAGCTGGCGGCTTGCATCCCAATCGTCTTGAGAAGGTCATGATCTTCCCAATCAAGCTGCCGCGATGCCCGCGATTGCCTGGTGATGATACAGCCGATGAAGTGATCGCGAATAAGGGGAATAATCAGCCATGCTTGGACTTCTTTTTGCGCCCATTGGGGAAGCACAACACTGCCATATTGCCCGTTGCCATTGCGCAAATCGTTGAGATCAATAATCCAGCCTTGCTGTACAAGAAGGTCTTCCATGGACGAGATGTCCAAGACACTTGGCAGCAGCTCACTGCGAAAATTAGAGGCATCGGCAAGGCTAAGCTGGCCATCACTATCGCGCAAATAGAGGCGTCCACCTTGGCTATCGACAATTTCGCAAACACCATCGATCACGCGGCTTTCTAAGCTAGCATCAAGCTCTTTGGAATCGATACGGCGAATGAATTTGATCCACACCTCGCGGTAATCATATTTGTAACGGCGAAAATATTTCGCAAGCGAGACACGCGCTTTTGCCCGCGCGCCATCAGACACGAACAAGTATGCAAGAAACCCAGCCGCCGCACATAAAAATGCGATTTGCAGCACTGCGCCCCAATTGCCGCCAAAACGCGCGAGCGCCCAGCCGGCCCCAGCCATGAAGATCAAATAACAGCCCGTGATCAGCAACGACAAGCTATGAAACACGGCGCGGCGCGTTAGAATAACATCAAAAGTCCACCGGTTGATGCGCTTGGCCGAGACGTAGATCAGCGGCGCGATCATAGCGGTGATAAACCCGCGCGCTGCGAACAGGTCGGGGTCTAGCGATGTGAACAGCAAGCCTTCAGCATAAAGCACAATGTCATAGGCAAAGAAGCCGCCAAGACCGAGGCCGAGTGGCCTAAGCTTCCATTTCTCCAGCTTTTCCGTGGAACGATACAGGTTCTCAATCAACGCCAGACCCGCGATTGCCACGACCAATCGGCCGAAGATGTAGGCCTGAACAAGCAGTGTCTGCAGCGCTGCGCCTTGGATTTGAATATCAAAGATACGCAAAACGCCGACATCGATGAAGATTTGCAGGGTAAACACCAGCGCCATCGTCATCGAAAGCACGAAGGTATAGCTTAGACTGTTATTCTGGCGCCAAAATTGGAACAGCAAGCTCGATAGAAACAATATCCAGGCTGCGGCTCGCAAGGTTTCGCTGGCAGACAGCAAATTCCCTAAAATAGAGCTGGTCGCTTCCCAAGAAATCAAGATGCCCCAGGCGCTCGTTAGAATACAAGCGAGCAGCAACAACGGATTGGGCGATACAACGCGCCAACGCACGATCAAATACAGCACCAGCAAGCCAAAGCTAAGCCCGGTGGCTGCATAAGAGAGCTGTGCAATTGGAAAACCAAACATGACGCGCGGCTAGCGGACCCCGTTTTGCCAGACAACAACCTTAACCGTCTGAACAAGGATGGCGAGATCTAAAAGCACAGAAAAGTTTTTTACGTAGTAAAGATCGTATTCAAGTTTTTTTCGGGAATCATCGAGCGACGCGCCATAGGGGTAATTGATCTGCGCCCAGCCCGTGATCCCAGGTTTTACAATATGCCGCTCGTCGAAATAAGGAATATCTTCACTAAGCTGATCAACAAAAAAGGGCCGTTCGGGACGCGGTCCTACAAAGCTCATTTCACCGCGCAGGACATTGAGAATTTGGGGAATTTCATCAATGCGCGTCGCACGGATCACTTTACCTATGCCCGTTACGCGCGGATCGGCTTCCTTCGCCCATTGGGGCACCCCATCTTTTTCTGCGTCGTTACGCATACTGCGGAATTTAAAGAGCCTAAAGGTCTTGCCATTCTCACCAACGCGCTCTTGCCGGTAAAAAATCGGGCCGGGGCTGGTCAGTTTAATGATGATGGCCGTGGGCACCAAAATCCAGATGCTAAATGTGATCAAAATGAAGCTCGCTAGAATATCAAAAGCGCGCTTTAAAAAGCGATTAAGCCCGCGTGACATTTCAAAGCCATCTGAGAACACAAGCCAACTTGGCTGCATCACATCCAAGTCAAACCGGCCTGTTTCTTGCTCAAGAAACGTTGGCAGATCAAGCACGCGCATGCCTGCCATGCGGCATTTCAGCAAATCTTGAATTGGTAAGCCGCCGCGGCGTTCGCGCATCGCAAGGACCACTTCTTGCGCGCCAAACGTCTCTGCAATGGAAAGCAGGTCCGGCCAGTCTTTTTTATCAACGAAATCGTCAACAGCTGGCTCCTGATCGGACATGCGCACGAATTTCGCAATTCTATATGATGGTCCAGCGGCTGATTGTGCGAGCGTCCCAAGTTGCAAAGCGCGTTCGCCCGTTCCAATGACGAGAATGGGACGTTTAAAGCGGTCTAAATCCGCCACCTTAATGAAAATTGCTCGAGCAGACAGCAGCAGAACATATGCTAGAGAAATGGCATACAAAGATATGGAGCGCCAAATCTGCAGGTCCGGTACAAAATAGAAAATAACGGCCATGAAAGCGATTGCCGCAAGCAAGGCCACCAACAATCGCACCGCCGACTGGCGTAAATCGCGGCAGCAGGTACTTTCATAGAGACCAAATGCAACCATCGAAGTGAGGCAAACGCCCGCAAACAGCGCTGTTGCACCAACATTAGGAAGCATGCTCCACGGCTGAAGACCAGCGACAGCGAGACGCGCAGCAGCACCCAGCTCAATGGCGAGGACCATTAAGACAAGCTCGATCAGCATGAGAGCTTGCAATGCTCGTGGCACCGGTTGTCCAAAAACTTTGACCATTCGCCCCTAAACCTGCAGCTAGGCTGCTCTCCCGCACTGGCGTCCTAAATTGAGACAAGCGCACACTGTTTTGACCTCAAAATGGTTATTAAATCACAAAAATTAGAAATTTAGACCGCCCAGCAACTAGGCGGTTTTCGCTAAGATAGGCGCTGATTGTGTCTCTTCGTCGGTAGAACTTTGCGGTGTCTGATGGACTAAGTCGGCCAATGGCTGCCTCAGTGACCGTGGCTCTCCCCCTTTACGCGGCGCAAAGCCTACCCGTCCTCTAAACAAAATTGCTTCAGCATTCTCGCCATAAATACGGGAAAAACGCTTTGAGAACCGTTTCGCCGCGCGCTGCAACCCCTTTCTTTCACTGAACGAAATACCGGCCTGGCCATAATGATAGAAACATAGCGGCGCGCAGGCCGGCTGGAAGGCCAAACCTTCCGCAGTACAGGCCAGCCAAAATCGCTGAATGGCCGCACCATGCAACAGGTCTTGGGTAAGATCCCCGCCGCGATCCGCCTCTCGTGTTTCGCCGCGCTTTTCTAAAGAAAAGTGAGCGCCGCATGCCAGGCCCGGAAGGACATCCATCTCCAGCGCGGCATAAAAAGCACCGCCTAACCTCCCAAGCAGCCACTCAGAGCGCTTCTTTGATCGAAATGCAAATCTCATAATGGTGTGTGCGAGTGCACTAAGCCCTAAACCGCGCGAAGGCAGGCCCCAGCGAGGAAAAGGTGTATCAAAGCGCACAATCTGTTGATGGACTGGAATTGTCTCTGGCGTGCGCAAGCGAACGGCGGCGGCGCGCGCATTGAGCAGCGCGTGGGTCCAGCGGTGCGACAGTCCTGTGTGCCAATGCACTTGGTAGTCTGGTCCTACCGCCCGCTCCAACCGCAAGCGCACATCCCCATCAAGAGCTTTGAGCGATAGCAGCCCTCTGTTTGTAGAACGCGCTTCGATCATCGTCTCCAGCGCGCTGAGCTCAGGGGCGTCATCTTGAGCCAGGGTACAATGAACGCTCGCCTGCCCTGCGCTTATCTCGTCAAGGGACCAATCAAGCCTATAGCCATATCGCGCGGCCCGCATCTTGAGATTTTCCAGCAGCATCCCGCAGGCAAAGCGCGTCGGTTCACCGCGGCGATACTCGTAGATATGCTCTTCATCCCAGCTCACATGGATTGAGAACGCGCTGTCACTTTGTACTTCAAACGTCCAAGGCTGGGTATTATCCGCGCTGGGCGCCCAGCGGGCAGCCTCTAAAATACGTTCAACGATCGTATCGCTGGGAGCGGCGTCAACGTCCGGTGGGCGGGCAGATTTTGAAAAGCGCTTCGTCAAGCCAGTGACGAACCCTCGCTTCAATCGGTGAAGGGGGTTTTTGGCGCCGCCCAGTAGTTTACGCGTTACAAACCGCCCGCGATAAGCATCGAAATGATGATAATATGGCGCTGGCTTGATGGGGCCGCGCCTTAAAACCACTTTCACGGCCTCAGCCGCCGCCACGCCTGCACACAGCTGGCAAGCAATCGCCGTGCTTGGCCCGCGCTGGCCAACGAGGTCGACCTGAGAAGGGTCAGCCAAATATGGTCGTTGCAACATCGCAGGCGTTAGACCCAAGAGAAAGCCAGCTGCTCCCTCAAACGTATCTGCGTTGTCGCCAAGAGCAAAGAAACGATCAAACGACATGCTATCAGGCGTAAATATGAGATAGCCAGCACCCATACCGATGGGGGCGGCCGTTATGGCAGTGATGCCTTTTTCGCGGGCCAGTTTGAACAGTTTTGCGCGCAGATCGAGGACGAAGAAATCGAGTCCATCGATATAGACATCAACGCCGTCTAGAAAGTCCTCCAAATTGTCTTCAGTTACGCCGTTTGGAAAAACCGAAATATCGGCCTCAGGATTGATAGACGTGACCAGCTCTTTGGCCACCTCAGCCTTTGGCAGACCCAGCGTATCCAATCGTGCGCCAGCCTGCCGATTAAAGTTTGCAAGTTCAAACGTATCTAAATCAGCCACATGAAAGCGCGCAAAGCCGAGCCGGGCGAGTGTTTGCAAATGGATACCGCCGACCCCGCCAGCGCCAGCGACAGCAATCTTAGCGCCGCGAATACGTTGCTGTTCATAGGCTGTGAGCCAGCCGATGTTGCGGGAAAAAGCGGTGTTGTAGTCAAACAAGGGATCAGGCTTTGTCATGACACGCTGCCAGTTGGATTAAGGAAGCTGCAGCTGGCCATCACGATTGACGATACGCAGATAAGCATCCGGTAACGCGGTCATACCATCATAAAGCGCTCTAGTAGAAACAAATACTGGCTGGCGCATGCCGTGATACTCCACCACGCCGCCCACCGGCGGAAAATGCAAATGCAGCCGTTTTAACATGCGCAGCAATGCGGGATCAATTATCGCGCATAAGTGGCTTAGAGTGTGGAGCGTCACAATTTCCATAATTCCGGCAAAAAGACCGAGTGCCATATACGGAATAATCCGGCGCATGTCGCCAGCCTCAATCCCAAAATCGTAAACCTGCTGATATAAGGTGTCTCCTGCCCGGCGGCGAAACTCAGGCGCAATGGTAAAACGTGATAGTTCGCCAGTCGTCGCCAGCGGCATATCCTTATCTACAAGTGACAGCATGGCCTCAGAACAATCCATGGCTGGGAATAGCCGGCCCGGCGCACTGTCATCCGGAATGATGACCCGGACCGTGCCAACGCACGCGCCTGTCGCTTTGTGGATCAGCAGCACCGCCTCGCTTTGAGCATCAAAGCTGTCATGCTCTAGCCCAGCGGGATTGTCGTCCTTGGGTAGATAGCCTGTCTCTTCACAATAAACGCGGTACCGTAGCGCCTGGGATGTGTGAACGTCTTCATCGCTACGCGCCAGCCGTACATCAAAAAGACTACGATAAAACTCCGCGGCTGCAGCGTAGCGCTCCCCGGAGGCCTCGCGAACGCTATCTCCTTGTGCCACTTGGGTCTCTGACATATCGCCCGTTTGATTTCACCATCTTGTCGCATTCCCGCTTTAGCTAGGGCCTCAATGGACCTTTGAAAAAGGTGCGAACTTGTTTCATTTAAACACGCAAAATCAACGAATTATACTAAGGAACCATGAAGATATCTGAGGCGGTCAATTACAAGAGCCAATTGTGAGACAATGTTTGAATTGATGCTAATGCAGTTGGCGCGCGCCCTCAGAAGGTTTACACACTGCCTTTCTCCACCCTTTCCAAACCAATGAGTTTTTGAATGTCGCTGCATAGCCACCATACGCTTACGCCTGAATTAGATGAAGATAATCAACCGGCAAATTTACAAGTTTTCGACTATGAACCTGCACTAAGCGACAACGAAACCGCGATCGTGGAATGGCTAACGGGCAACAGCCTTACCCCGCCAGCACGGCTTTTATACGACACACGCGGCGCAGCCCTATTTGAAACCATATGCGCCACGCCGGAATATTATTTGACGCAGAAAGAAGAAGAGATTTTACCGCAACTGGCGCGCTATTTGGCTAATACTGCGCCGGCCAATAGCCAGATTGTCGAATATGGATCAGGCAACCGCCGAAAAATTGCGCAGCTTCTCAAATCATGCCCGCAAATCCGTGCCCATGTTCCAATAGACATCTCAAAATCACATTTGATGGAGAATGCACGGCTGCTTGCAGGTGATTTTCCTGACAGGATTTTTAGCGCCATTTGTGCCGATTTCTTCCAAAGCATTGACATTCCAAGTGCTCCGCTTGGCCACGCGGTGAGCCAGAATATAGGATTTTTTCCAGGCTCCACGATTGGCAACATGCCGCCCGACAAAGCATCCACACTTCTTTCAGGCGCGCGCCGGGCACTGGGGTCAAGCAGCGTCTTCGTGTTGGCGGTGGACCGCGTGAAACCAACAGAGGTCTTGGTTGACGCGTATTTAGATAGTGCTGGGGCCAGCGCTAATTTTTCGCTCAATTTGATTGATAGAATAAACCGCGAAATGGCTGGAAAAATTGATAAAAATGCCATCCGATATGATGCCGTGTTCAATGAAGAAACTCAGGCTATTGAAATGTGGTGGATCGTTGAGCGCGCGCATGTAACGTCGGTCGCTGGCCACTCGATCTCTTTAGAAAAAGGACAACGCTTTCTCGTGGAAATCTCGCGAAAGTTCACACCATCAAGCGTTGAAAAACTAGCCAAGTCCGCCGGTTACGAGCTCCAAGCGCTCATTTCCACTGACGATGACTGGTATTCCCTTGCAATTTTAAAAGGGTGACGCCACTTCCATTCAAACCGCGCGGTACCGCGCCGTCAAGAGCATCGCAGAGAGATATCCGTCCGTGAGCAATAGCCCGTGCATTCAAGTATGCGTTATCGATCCGGAAACAAAGCTCTGTTACGGCTGCTATCGTAGCCTGCCCGAGATTGCGAAATGGGGAAGCTTGTCTACAGCAGAACGCAGCGACGTCTTAGCCGAGATTGAGACACGAAAAGAGACTTTAGAACTTCTGCCGAAGCCTAATTAGTCTCAGAATAGTAGTAGGGCCAATCGCATGAAACTCATTCCCGTTGTGTTGTCAGGCGGCGCCGGCACACGTCTATGGCCGCTTTCGCGCCAGAGTAAACCCAAACAGATGCTAGACTTGCTCGGCGCTGGCCAAACGCTAATGCAGCAGACTTTGAAACGTGTTTCCGGCGACGATTTCGCGCAGCCCATTGTCCTTGGGAATGTCCATCATGAAGCCCTCATAAAGGAACAGCTAAGTCAAATCAGCATGACGGCTGACATCGTGCTCGAACCCGAAGCACGCAACACCGCGCCCGCCATTGCCCTCGCCGTCGCATTTGCGCTGGAACAGGATCCCGGCGCCGCCCTCATCGTCCTTCCATCCGATCATGTCATTGAAGATGAAGCAGCCTTTGTGAAGGCAGTCAAACAAGCCTCAGCAGCGGCAGACGATCAACGGCTCATCACATTTGGCATCTCGCCCCACAAGCCAGAAACCGGTTTTGGCTATATTGAGATGGGCAACGATCTACCTGAACTTAACAATGTCAATGCACTCAGTCGCTTTGTTGAGAAACCAGATGAGAGAACAGCGAAGCAATATATCGCCGCCGGAAACTTTGTTTGGAACGCGGGCATGTTTTTATTTAAGGCCAGCGCAGCAGCACGCGCCTTTAAAGCGCACGCACCCGACTGCCTGGCGGCATGCGAAGCAGCGCTGAAAGCAAGCGATACGCGCGGCAATTCCATCATGCCAGAGCGCAAGGCATTTCAAAAAGCGCCAGCGATCTCGTTTGACTATGCCATCATGGAGAAGATCAGCACCGGCGCCGTCGTTCCTTGCGACATAGGCTGGTCGGACGTTGGATCATTTGAAGGCCTTTGGGAGGTCTTGCCGAAAGACGCAAGCGGAAATGCAACCATTGGCGATGTCACATTGCTTGATTGCCGCGATTGCTTAGCCTTTTGCGATGGTCCTGCGATCACAATGACGGGGTTGGATGGACAAGTGATCATTTCTTCTGGCGATGTGGTGACGGTCTTGCCAAAGAGCCAATCTCAAAATGTCAAAGCCTTGCGCCAACATCTGGCTGATCAAAATAGACCCGAAGCTATTCGCTTCGCCTCAGACAACACTTAAAAGCGCGCGCTCTACTTTTTCAAATTGCCGCGCGCGCGTGAAGATGTCGCGCTTGTCCCAACCAACATCGGGCAGGCGGCCACTTTTGCGCTGCTCAAGCCAGGTCCGTAATACGCGGCAAATCTCGTTTGTATCAGATACGAGCTGTGTATCGGCCCGCCCTTCCAATAGCGCGGCGACCTCACCGGTCGTCCGTCCGATGGAAAGGATTGGCCGATCCGCCCCTATATACTCAAACACCTTGCCGGGGATCACCCCCTCTTCACGCGGATCGTCCCAGCGCATCAGGAGCAGTACATCCGCTTGGCGCTGGATGGCCAGAACCTCTTCGTTTGGAATGGACGGGAAGACCTTGACAAACGCCTCCAGGCCGTAGCTTTCCGCAAGTGAACGCACAATACCTGCCGTGCTTGAATAACAACGCACCTCGATCTCATCTGGCGAGGCATTCAGCGCCTTCAGCGCGGCAAAGAGCGGCTCTGGCGTGCGTGTTCTGACATAAAACGAGCCAGCGTAAACGATTGTCAGTTTCTTCGGGTCCAGCGGCTGGGGCGTGGCTGTTTTATCAAACAAGGCAGGATCGAAGCCATTGTAGGACAGCGTGCACTCTTTGTGGAAACGCGCGCGCATATTTGCGCAGGCATCCTCACTGACAGCGACCAGCGCATTCGCCTTAGAGACGGTCCGCATCTCCAACCGCTCTTCGAAAAAGCGCCGAATAGCGCCGGGAACATGGTAGGGGTGGTCCATCCACAGGTCCCTATATTCTGCGACCCAGGGCACATCAAATTGCTCAGTAAGCGCGGCGGCCACCACGTTCGCGCTGTGCGGCGGCCCGCTTGAGAAAATCACATCCGGCCGGCGGTCATTGATGAGGCCGGCGCCGGCTCGTTTGGCGTTTTTAATCCAGCCCATATAGCTGTCGGGATAGTTAAACGTATAATCAAAGGCATCATAAAATGCAGCTTTGAGCGGCGAGACTTTGGGAATTGGCGCCGGGCTGCCGCCCACACTGCGGCCAGAGGTTTGCACGTCAGACTTTCGGCGTCTTTTAAATGGCCGCATCAGCTTTGCCGCCACGTCCTGCGGGTGCCACATATCGACATAAGTAATGAGGCTTGGATCGATGCCGGGGTCCGTCATCGGTCTATAGCGGGTATTGCGCGCGGCTAAAATGCGCACACTGTGGCCTTGAGAGATGAGATACCGCGCGCAAGCTGCTGGCCGGGTGGCAGCGACGGCACAATAGGGCTGAAATGCTGGCGCAATGAAGAGGATATCCATGCCCGCTACCCGCCACTTCTTAAAGGGGAAGGTTGGTAGGCGCGGAGCGGAATCGAACCGTCGACTTTCACCATGTAGTGGTGACGCTCTACCACTGAGCTACGCGCCTATAAAGTCCCGGACCGGGCGATGCAAAAAGTAGCGCGCCCATCTTAAGAGTTTCCTAATATGGAGGAGAAGATATCTATCTGTCTTTGGGTTGTTTCAGCCCAGGAAAACTGCTCGGCATAGTGACGTGTCGCGCCCCGGTCAGGCAAATCAGGCCACAGTGCGTTAACGCCTCTAACAATGGCGTCTGAACTACGCGCTTCTAATAGACGCCCTGCCTCCGGCGCCGCGACCACTTCGGGCGTTCCCCATACATCCGTTGCAAGTACGGGCGTGCCGCAGGCCATGGCTTCTAAAAGTACATTGGCCCACCCTTCCCTACTGGACGCCAAAATACTGATATCAGCCGCACTAAACAGACTGGCAAGCCTGTCTTGGGCAACGGGGCCGAGAAAACGCACTCTGTCCGCCACACCGAGGCCTTTGGCGAGCGCTTCAAGCTTGCTGCGGTTTTCACCGTCCCCGGCTAAGAGGAACGTAAAATCTGGCAGGCCGAGCATCGCTTCAATGGTTAGGTGATGCCCTTTGCGCTCATTGAGCCCCCCGACCGACACCAGGACTGGCCCATCAACGCCCCATTCATGGCGGCTCGCATCCCGGTCTTTGGGCGCGAATAAGTCGAGGTCGACGCCATTTCTTAAAACATGGAGTTTTGATGTATCCATGCCTAGGGACACCATTTCGTCGCTCAAAGCCTGACAGACTGCGCCGAGAGCGTCTGCCGATTGCGCAACGCCCAGAACCTTTTTCCGCGCATATGGGTATTGCGGAATGAGGTTTATGTCCGTGCCGCGCGCGGTGACCATGAATGGCTTACCGAGCGCTTTGGCAACAGCAGCGGCTGCCACACCATCTGGATAAAAATAATGCGCATCAATCAAGTCACACTCAAAGCCACCCGCCTTAACGTCCAAGGCGCAGCGCACTGCTGCCCGCGCAAGCGTGGTGGGCGTTATATTCATGCCAATCTTTGGTAGCACCGTATAGCGCGGATGGTGCACCTCTATGCCGTGGCGCACTTCAACCTTCGGCGCTTTTGCATGCATCGCATATTGCCCAAAGGCAGAATGCTTGAAGGGAAACCAAGGCACAGGCGCAATGACTTTCGCTTCCACCTGCCCGGTCTCCACAAGACGGCGAAGCCTATTCTCCACGAAGACACCATGCTGCGGCACAGCTGCATGCGGATAAAGCGTTGAAAAACACAGGACCTTCATGCCGCCAACCGCATCCGGCGCAAAGCATGCTCAATGACGATTTTATAAGCCTGCGCCATTTGCGCCTGGCTATAGGTCGATGCACATTTCGTTTTGTTTGCAGCGCCAACCTCGTCGCGCTTACGGGCGTCACTTGCGAGGGCAGTAAAGGCAGCTGCCAGCCCAGCAACATCGCGCCGCGGCGGTAGATATGGCCTATTTTCCGGTGCCGTCATGAGCGGAATATCACCCACTGCGAACGCAGCAATCGGCAAACCCATTGCCATGCCCTGCAAGACCGAATTTGGAAGCTGCTCTGTATCCGAGCTGAGTGCGCAGAGATCGATGGCTTTGAAAAACCGCTCAATGTGAGAAAGAAAGCCATAAAACCGAATTGAAGCGCTTGACGCCAATGTCGCTGCATAAGCTTCAAGCATCGATTGCTCTGGACCGTCTCCAGCAACAGCCAAGAAAAGAGAATGATTGCGCTGCCATGCCTGATCAAACGCTTCAAGCAGGGCTGTCAGATTTTTCTCCGCCCTCAGTGGTGCGACGCAGCCAATGACCACGCGACCACTTTCTAAGTTCAGGTCCATTGGCGTGGCAGTGTCTACGCAAAAACGCTGCAAATCGATCCCATCGGGAAGGAACTGCGTTTTGTGTTCGGGAAGTCGCCATTGCTCGCGCGCAATTTTCACCAGAGTCTGCGAACATAGCAGAATACTGTCGCTGCGCTGCAGGGCTATCCGGCGAAACCATCCGCGTTTGGGATTGAGAGTAAAGGCCTCATCTGAGCCAAATCCACTTTCCGTATGAATATGCCCAAGCCCGCGCACGAAATTTGTTGCAGCACCCCATTCTATGGCGCCCCAATTATT
Organism: Pseudomonadota bacterium; assembly: GCA_039814715.1. GTDB lineage: Bacteria > Pseudomonadota > Alphaproteobacteria > Sphingomonadales > CAKZYD01 > CAKZYD01. Next base: position 151,971 of record JBCCAR010000003.1, on the reverse strand, counting down.
GCTGATGAGCACGTCGGGGTTTTGTCGCTGGAGCCACTGCGCAATAGCGCGCAAACGGCCAACAAGCCCTCGCTCGCTGACCTGTGGGAGCGCGGCTGCCGTGGGCGAGACGCGAGACGACCATCCGGGCGTATCAAATGCGCTATAGTCGCCATCAAGAGCAACGACGGTGTGAGACCATGTCTGTGGAAGCGAAGCCGTAATGGCCTTCAGCCGCATTTGGATACCGCCCGGCGCAAAACTGGGAAAAACATGTAGGACATCAAGGTCCATGGCCATCATTTCCCTGCGCTTTTGTTACGGCGGTTATCACAGCACCTTTATTACGATAAGTGAGGCAATCCTTGCCACTGTTAAGCATTGTTTGTTAGGAAATCCCAAACGTGCGAGCAGCCTAGACGCTGCTAACCCATTGTCCTTCACCGCTAACGCGGGCAAATAAACACTCTGGGTTCACATTGACACGCGTACGGTGCCAACAAAAGGTGAAGCGACATCATGTTTCGCGTAATTTGGTTTATTGGCTGCTTGATCGTTGCCGGGCTATTGGCCGTTATCGGCAAATCCTTGATCCCCTTTGTGGTCAGCGAATTTTCTGCTGATGGTGTATCACACGGGATTTATGATCTGCTTAGCCGAGCGAGTATCGTGCGCAGCGCGATTACGATTGGCCTCTTTACGCTGTTCTTCACGCTGCTTAGTCTGGGCGGCCAGGTTCTGAACGACGCCCTAACAATGCGCCGCTTTCACCAGCAAATCGCTAAACGAGCGGGCAAAGGCAATGCTGACACTGCCATGAGCTGCCTAGACTTTTTAAAGCTATCGGCTGATGCAGGGGACTATGCAGAGCCGTCCGCCTTATATGCTGAGCACCGCACATCTATTGAGAAGGAGCCACTGCGCGCCAAGCTGCCTGCTCGAACGATATTTGATGAACAATCACAGGTTCGCAGCCGGCTCAATCTTTGGCTATTCGACAATATTCTCACCTTTGCCTTGGGCGCAGGTTTTACGTTGTTCCTCTTATCACTCGTGATTGGCGTTGATGATGTCGTGTTCCAGAGCCAGCTCTCTTTGCGCACCCCCGTCAACGGCCTCCTACCGGCATTGCAATCGGGCTTATTTGCGCTAGCCATTATGGCCATTGCAGGCTTGTTAGCGCGCCTTTTCACAGGCTTTGTTGTAGACCTACGCCGCAGCCAGTTAGCCCGGTTTACTGTGATGCTGGATGGGCTGTTTTATGTCGGTCAATCAGCGATCGAATCCCTGCAAAAGCCCCTTAAGTCGCTCTCAGATGCACAGGCGCTTATTGCTGAAGATAGAAGCGAACAACTCTCCAAGACCATGGCGCAGGCCTTAGAGAGCTTCAAAGAGGGTCTAACGGGCGAGTTCACAAAACAGATTAAATCAACCAGCAAACTACTCGAAGAAACAGAAAAGCAGGTCACAAAATCAACTGTGGCAGTCGAGGCCGCCCATGACGCACTTGCAAAGTATGCCCGCGGCCAATCCACAGCCATCGACAAGTCTATCGCCGCGGCTTTGAACACATATTTCAAAGATGAAACCAAGACGCGGGCGGGCCTAAACCAAGCGATTTCAGAGAGCATGGAGGCGGCGTCCAATACACTGAAAAGTGCCAGCCAGGGAAGCGCTGACACCCTGAAAGAAGCGCTTGCGAAACTGAATGAAAGCTATGGCGGTGGACTGACAGATACAGCGCAGGCTTTAAAACAGACACAGCAAGAAATGAGCGGCCTCGTGCGCGCCATCGAACATCTCGCCGCCCAGCGCCCGGCGGCGCCAGCCGGGCAGCGCGAAGACTATCTCAGGCTAGTTGGCGATGAAGACTTCAGCAACGACCCACCTCCCTTGCATGGTTTGGGTAGCGGCGGCAAAGAAGGCAACACCGGCGAGCAGCAGCTTGCGCAGCTACGCGAAGTGCTGAAAGGCAAGCCGTCTGGCGCGAAAAACGGCCCTAAAGGCGCCAAGAAAGCAACCAAAGAGATGTCCAGCAAGCTCGATGACTTAAAAAAAGGACTTGATCCGGATGAGCTGCCTGATCTTTAGCGAACAGGCAGCTAAGTCGGAACGGATTGGCGGCGATACTCTACGTAATGACCGTCTTTAGTTTTGAGGCCGACTTGGAAGAATGCCTCTGTTTCATCAAACCAAATACGATGTGTAACGTCTCCCGTATCCATGCGCTTTATTTCATAATAGCGGACCGCTCCAACGGCGCCATCAAACATCGGGCTGGCTTCTTTTTTGCGGTAATGGATACGTGATGGCCTCAATACGCCGGACAAAGTGTCGAGTAACACAACATCTTTATCCGCCTCATCAAACAAGTGGCTTGCAAGTGTAAAACTTGTTGGAACAACTTGTTCTGGCGCTTGGCTTTCAGCGCCGTTGACGAGGACTTCATAGCCACTTTCTGCTGCATCGACAGTGACTTTAAACGTTCCTGTCGAGCGGTCTGTCACTGCGGTAAGCGCTTCCAAGGTACGCGGCTTTAAAGCCCATCGTTCACTGGCTTTGTGGTCCATTTTAAAGGCTGTAATACCTAAGAATTTGACGCGAATGGCAAACTCAATATCGATGTGAGCCTGAACCTCACTTACACGCAGCGCCACATAATGATCGCCGATGAGCTTGCCTTTACGAAATATTTTATAATGCAGCTTCTGATCCGGTTGTAATCGAGCAGGATCGCTAGGCGCATTTTCAGCAGGTCCGGCGCCCAAGCAACACAGCGCCGCAACACCAAGGCAAAATATTCGCAATAGTCTGGAAAAAACCATCATAGAAAAGTGCTTTGATGTCCGCCTGCGCCACGTTCTGTTGTCGTTATTTTTCGTCTTGGCCTGCACATCATTGAAATTTCGAAGCCAGTGTCAACAGCCGTGTAGCATACGGCATCTGACAACTGGGGGCGCCATTGGCAAAGCATCAGCTTCTTTTAGGTCAGCTCAGGCGCTAATTGGTCAGACCTAAAAAAAGGTCAACCGAAGCAGTAGGCACCGCGTATAAACATCCTGTACCTGCGCGCATGTTGAACCTGTAATGCTGACTCTAAGGCCGCGTGTAGACGGCGAGTATCGCCGATACGTTACCGTTTAATGTGCCTGGCGCCAGGGCGCATTTTTGCTCTAAGGCACGGCGTGTATCATCAGATTTTAGTAGCGCGGCGCGAACGTCTTTGCGCTGGATGTCTGATAAGACACAAAGCGCGGCTTCGGCCTCATCCAGTTTCGCATCCAAGAAACATCCCTCAATGTACGCAGCCGTTAGCATACCATTTTTCTGGAAAGCGCGAGCGCGAGATACAAGCACATTGAAGGGTAATTGACGTTCAACACTCTGCGCTTCTTCTGGCAGTCTTTTAACATGCTCGCACGCCTTTTGAACGGTTCTACACAGGCGCGCGTTGTTTGGAAATTTAGCTGCTATACTCGTCAAAATTGCTGCAGCGATCTCAGCCTTGTCATTGCGTGCAAGCGTCAAAAGCGCTTTTTCATTGCCGCAATCCACAAGCGCTTCTGCAACCGCATCGGAAACATCAGGCCGCTTTGCAACCGCAGACTGACCGGCTGTTCCCAGGTCTGAAATAATGTCTAGAATGAACGCCTCGGTCACGACAGGCGATGATTCAAGGAATGGCCCAGCCACATCTGGATCTTCAGATGTTGCAATGGTCTTCGCCAATGTTTCAGGCAATTTTGACGTCAAGCGTAATTCAAAGGCCAGGCTCTGGCGTATCTCTGCAATATCACTTTGTAAAAGCGCGAGGGCATCCCCGTCCGCGCCCGTCGCTGTTCCTTCAGCAATGGATTGCCCAAGGTTACGAGCGTGATTCACGCTATTTAGGGTACTTTCAGCGCCGCTGGCTTCAAAAATGGCGCTTTCAACATCATGATAACTCATAGGTGGGTAGACCCGCTGTAATGCACGCACGCGATCAAACTAGAGACATTTCCTTAAATTACGCTAAAAGCCAAATACTGCTAGCGTGGCAACGTCAGCTCATCGTGAGAGCAGCCTTGTAAGACAGGTACCAAACAACAGCTCCAATCAGCCGCCACCTCAGTTTCAGCGCGAAGGAAGCAAGCATCGTGACATCGAAAATCGGCCGATTATTGTTCATTTCAGGCTTGTTCTTATCGTTTTGCACTATGGGTTGCGGGCCGCCAGGCACCAGCCAAAGCTATGGGACTGCAGGGGTGACTGAAAAAATAATCACGCTGCCAAATACGCATCAAATTCGGACCCTTATGAGCGCGGAAAGGCAGAACCCCAAAGCTTTCGTGATTTTTATTCATGGAACACCAGGCTCTGCTGATACATGGCTTGATACAATGGCCAAGACCCCAGCAAACATCACCAGTGTTGCTTATGACAGATTGGGATTCGGCTCCAGCCGGCCCAAAGGCGCGGTCACCAGCTTAAAAGAGCATGCTGAAACAGTCGCACTTCTAAAGCGGGCGGTTGTCCAGGGGCAAAACACACCGACCATCCTTGTCGGTCATTCTTATGGCGGGCCTATCGCTGCTAAGGTTGCAGTACAATACCCTGAAGAAATCACAGCCATTATTCTCGTTGCAGCAGCGCTTGACCCGTCTTTAGAGAAAATTCATTGGGCACAACGCCTTGCGACTTACCAGCCAATCAAGTTCCTCATTGGCTCAACATTGCGCAATGCTAACGCAGAATTGATCACGCTTGAGCAAGAGCTCGTTGATCTCCAAACCCAAATCAACGATACCGCCGTTGCAACATATGTTCTGCACGGCAGTGAAGATGAATTGGTTCCAGCGGAGAATGTAGCCTTTATGAAGCGTCAGTATCAGCCAAGCGCGCTTTGCAGCATCGAAATGATCGAAGGTCAGAATCATTTTCTGCCATGGAATGAGATCGACCGCTTATGGGCGCTCATTGAGCGCAGCATAAATACACCGGCCGCAGCGTGCTAGAAGAAGCAATCAACACCCTGCTGTCCGCTATCGGCAGCCTCCCGCCGTCAGCGGGATTTCTCGCGGTTGTTGTCGCGACGTTTATTCTAGAGGATGTAGCTATTGTTGCCACAGCCCTTTTGGCTTCGACCGACATGATGGCCCCATCAGCTGGTTTAATCGCCTTGCTTGTTGGCATTGTGCTAGGTGATCTTGGCCTTTTCGGCATCGGTTATGGCGCCGCACGCTTGCCGATGCTGCGGAAATATGTCGATACGCGCGCCGCCCAACGCATTCGCCGCATCGGGACCAACAGACCGTTTTCGTTGGTCTTCACAACACGCTTCGTGCCCGGCATGCGGCTGCCAACATACACATCCTTGGGGTACGTCGGCGCATCCTTTTGGAAGTTTCTCCAAGCCGTTTTGTTTGCTGTCGGCGTCTGGACGGTCAGTGTTTATTCTGCCGTGTTCTTTCTTGGTCAAAGCGTCTTGGCGGATTTAGGGCCTTGGAAATATGCTGCGATTGGCTTGGCGCTCGCTGCTGTATTTTTAATTGAGCGGAGCCTTGCCAAAAAGGGTAAAGCGCGCGCGCAGTCGTCAGAGGAGCGCCAAAGCCATGCCGCCTCCTAATGAGGGGATGCCTCCGCTCAATCCTGGACCAGGATGCGTATCGCCATTTGAATTCTTGCATCCTGCATTATTTTATGTGCCCGTTTTGCTTTACGCGATCACTTTGATGGCACGGCACCGCTCGATCACCTTACCAGCACTCGCCAATCCATCGATTTTTGCAGGCGGCGCCGTGGGAGAGCGAAAGTCTGATGTGTTCGACCTAGCCGGACCATATGCAGCCCAGTTCATTGCGCCAAACACCACGGTCTTGGCACAGGAGGAGCGCGCCCAGACCTTCCAAGCGTGCCTCGAAGCCTTAAAGGCCAACGATCTTGGTTTCCCCATTGTTGCAAAACCAGATTCCGGCCTTCGCGGCGCTGGGGTGCGCCCAATCAATTGCGAAGATGAACTACGCGCTTATGTGAATGATTTTCCCGTTGGCCAAAACATCATGCTGCAAAAAAAGGTCGAGCACGCTGGGGAAGTTGGCGTGTTTTATATCCGGCACCCCACTGAAGAACGCGGTAAAATCTTCTCACTCACGCTGAAATATACAGCCACCATTATCGGCGACGGCCAAAAGACCATCGAAGAGCTCATAGATGATTGCCCGCGCTGCCGCCGCATGGAAGGCGTTTACAAAGAACGTCATGCCGCAGTGCTCAATAACGTGCTCAAAAAAGATCAAGTTTTTCCGCTTAACTTCGCTGGAAGTCACGCACGCGGCTCAATTTTCAGAAATGGTCAGGCCTATATTTGCGACCAGTTGACAGACGTGTTTGATGGCATCGCAAAAGATATTGATGAGCTTTACTTTGCACGTTTTGATGTCCGCTTTAAGTCTCTCGAAGCGCTCAAGCAGGGCCGCGATTTTTCCATCGTTGAAGTCAACGGTGTCGGCGCCGAAGCAACCCATATTTGGGACTGCGACATGGGCGTTAAAGAAGCTTATCAAACGCTGGCTGCCCAGTGGCGCCACGCATTCTCAATCGGAGCAGCGAACAAAAACCGGCAACACTCTCTGCCAGGTTTATGGAAAATCTTGAAGATTTGGGCCGCTGAAGTATCGCGGGCTGATGACTATCCCTTAGCGCATTAAGCGGCTTTTTTCTTTTCGTTCGCCTTGCGCTTTGTATCTCGCGTCTCGTCTTCCTGTGTGCGTTTAAACACCGTGGCTTCTACAGCTGATTGCGCCAGTACAGACTTGAGAACACCGTCCTCAAGAATCTTTTCGAACTGAACAGCATAGCCTATTGGCAGCGTGCGAACGACTTTACCGTTCAAAGTCGTTTCCGGCAGCTCGATGGAGACTTGATCACCGATACGGTCCACAAGATAGAAACTGGCAGGCCGGAACAAACACCCACCGGCCGATACATCTTTAACCCGGCCATTGATCTGCGCCAAACGCTCGGAAATCATAGCGCCATCGATTTGGCATCTGTACCGATCTAAAGACCGCAGATCTGCTGCGTTCTCAAATTTTAATTTGATTTTTCTGTAGAGCCGGTGCAGCGGCTCAAAGGCCCAGCGAAAGCGGATGAACGCTCTGACATGGGTCTTGAGAGACAAAAACGCGCGGAACGACTTCATTTATCCCGCCTTTCGCTCTTGATCATCTTCAGCAACCAAAGTGCCTAAGATCGTTTGCGTGTTCACATCATCGCGCGCCTCTGATAGTTGTGAGGTGATTTGGCGAAGCGCCATTTCCATGCCCACACGGCTGCGGCGAATTTCCTCTAAAACCGTATCATCGCCGCGGTCATTGGCCAAAATGGAGGCCAGAACTTCCACCTGACCAGACAGCGCCCTTTGCTGGGCTTGGAGCGCGCGGTTGTGTTCAACCAACGTCTCAAGCGCTCCATCCTGGCGCGCAGCGGCGTCATTGATGGCTTCAAGCTCTTGGGCAATTTCCGCGTCACGCCGAAAGGCTTTGTCGAGAACTTCGCGCACCATGGCATGATATTCTTGGCGCAGCGCCTTGTCATGGCGGGCGATGGCCCGGCTTGCGGACTTGCGTTTCATTGCTGCAATCAAGCCTTTGCTTTCTTGCGCGTCAGCCCCTTCAGGCGCCGCTTCAGCCAGCGGCAACCGTGCCGCTTCTGGCTGATAGGCGGACACTTTCTCGATTGCGAGCCGCAGCTCCGTCATAATCTCATCTTGTGTTTCGCGGTCTGCGCGCAGCGCATGAAAGCCTTGCGCAATGTTCGATGTCATATCGCGGGTGTGTTCACGGTCGCTTTCCCCGAGCTCACGTATCAGGTTGAGTTGCTCCATAAAGCCGCGCTGGGTATGTGTCATTTCACGCGCCAAATCAGACAGCGCTGTCAAGCCTGTCTGTGATTGGTCACGAGACAAATTTTCGGCAATCGCATGAATGGAAACCAGGAGCTCAGAGACCGCTTCGGCAGACTTCTCCGCGCTTTGAGCGGTGCTGGCCATCCGCGCTTCTAAACGCGCTATTTTATGAAGCGCTGCGGTATCGCCTCCTTGGGCAGCTCCTTCAGGAGATGCATTTTCCAGCTGCGAGATGTTGGTTAGCCAGCTCTCAAATTCAATCGGCAAAATGCGGTGCGCGGCTGTCCCAAAACGCTCCATAAGGCCAAGAGCCAAAGAGCATAACAATCCAAATAAGGATGATGAAAATCCTGTCGCCATACCCACGAGTGGGCCTTGTAAATCAGCGATGAGGCCAGAAAACGCTTCATCAATGCTTGGTCCACCATCACCGCCAAAATTTAGCGACCCAATAATATCGCCAACGGATCCAACGGTCTGCATCAAACCAACGAACGTCCCGATCAGGCCAAGAAAAACCAGCAGCCCAACGATATAAGTTAGGGTTGATTTACGATCATCGATGCGGACGTCCACACCTTCAACCAGCATTTGCACGGTCGAGGCTGGCAATGTTAGCTGTTTGGGCTTTGTCAGTTCATCACTGATCATCCGGAAGGCGTGGCCAAGAAGCTGCGGCGGCTGAAAAACCGTTGCTGGCCTATCGTAACAGCCCTCAGGCAGCGTACCGCGGTCTTTATATTGGACCTGGAGCGCCTTAAGCGCCACCATCTCGTTGCCAAGGTTCCAAACGCTGCGAAACGCCAGAAGCGCTCCGAAAATAAAGGTAAAGATAATGGTTAAGTTAAGATGGACGTTGGCTTCAACAGAGCGCACGACAAATTCGAGCTGCCATAATGCCAAGCCGGCAAATACCAGCAAGACAAATAGCATTCGAAAAGCCTGCGTTCTGACTTCTTTTTCCATACGCTCTCAAGCCGCCTTTGTCCGCGCACTTTGACGTTGCAAAGGACGCGGCTTGTACAGAGCGTTAACGTTAAGAGTTGAAGATATCCTAAACATAGCGGCGCGGTCAGTTCGGCTTTAAGGTAACGATGACGCGATCTTGTTGCTCGCCCGGTTGCGGCATGGAAATCTTGGTTACAATACGCTCTGCAGGGATACCGCGCTTGAGCAAAATATTGCGTACTGTCAGCGCTCGGAAGTAAGCTTTTCTGCGCGCCTCAGAGATCGAGCCAACACCAGAAGACGCAATGGAGCGAATTTCAAACTTGGACGTGCCAGACTTAGGCGCTTGTTCTTCAAAATAGTCCCCAACCTGAGTTGCAGCTTCTTCATCCAGCTTTGTCGTTCCAGAATCATAGTTAAGCTCTAGGGCAACAGCAGCCGAGGTCACCTTAATCTTGCCGTCTGCCGTTACTGGCTCCTGGCTAGCGATAGCCACCTTGACCTTCTCATCGGTTTTTCGGGTCAGAATAGTGAGCTTATCTTCTGTCTCAATCTGCTCTTCCTGGCGAAGCTCCGCGCCCATAGACGCGATAGACTGGCCTTCAGGTGCTTTGGGCGCGCCAGCCATCTGCTGTGTCTGGGTTTTGAGCTTTTCAATTTCTTGCTGCGCTTGCTGAAGCTTCTCTTTCAGGTCAGAAACCTGACTGGTCTTCGATGCCGAAGAAGAGGCTTCCTCCAGCGCTGACTGGCTTTCCTCATCGTTTATTGCCTGAGCGCCGCCTGCTGCTTCGGTGTTCACTTGCGTATCCGTGACCGTATTCGCGTCGGCTTGTATCTTCTGCATCATGATGAAGAGCGTGAGCCCCAGCAAAATCAGAAGAAAGGTAATCACCATCACGATCGTCGACAGAGCATCGACAAATCCTGGCCAGTGATTGGCTTCTTCTTCAGGCTTACGGGCCACAGAGAGGTCCTACTCCACGCAAATTTACGCTTATTAGGGTAAAATTGTAGCGGCCTAGGATTAACCAACGCTTTAAGCGGCAGGTTTTTTGCCTTGTATCCGCGCGATCATTTCTTGACGCGGACCATCACCAACAATGCGCCCGCCTTCCATCCAAATGATCCGGTCAGCCAGGCTTAGAAGCGGTGTGCGGTGTGTTGAGATCAACGTTGTACGCCCGTTGATGAAATCGCGAAGGCCGCGCACGACATTTTGTTCAGCAGCGGAATCCATAGCCGATGTTGGCTCATCCAAAAGCAGGATTGCAGGATCATGGATTAGTGCGCGAGCAAGTAAGACAGCCTGGCGCTGTCCGCCTGACAAGCGCTCACCGTTGGGGCCAACTTTAAGCGCGAGACCTTCTTCTTGCTGCGCCACAAAACTTGCTAAACCTGACACGTTTAGCGCTTGCACCAAGGCTTGAGAGGAGACGCTTTGAACACCGAGCAGGATGTTGTCCTTCAGTGTTAAGTTAAAGATACGGGCGTCTTGCGGCGCAAAGCCGACATGGCGGCGGTAATCATTCACGCCGTATTGAGCAAGGTGAAAACCATCCACAAACACATCGCCTTGGCTTGGCGGTACTTGTCCAGCCAGGAGAGTAAGTAAGCTTGTCTTACCAGCACCGCTTGGGCCCACAATAGCAATGCTCTCGCCTGGATTGATGGTTAGATTGACGTCGCTAAGCGTTGGCTTCTGCTCGGCTTGATAGGCCATAGCCACGTTGGTGGTTCGGATTTGGCCGCGCAGGCGGCTTGCGCCAACGCCGGCGGCTGAAATGCTGCGCTCTTGCGGCAGCCGCAGGAGATGGAAGACGGAGCGGAACGAGGCAAGCGACTGCAGGGCCCGGCTTGCAAGCCCATTGACTGTTGAGATGGGCACCATAGCGCGGTTGGACAGCAACGTGCACGCCACCATGGCCCCAACACTAATCAGCCCCTCTTTCAGTTGGAAGACGCCTAGAACGATCACGCCAACAGTGACCAGCTGCATAATGAGCGGCGATGCGTGACCGGGAAACGCGCCCCAAAACCGCGCGCGCTTGGACGCCATAGCCGCTTCATCGCTTATGACATCCCAATGGCGCAGGAATTGGCCTTCTGCCAGTGAGGCTTTGATATGCCCAAGGCCCTCTAAGATGTCATGCAGTAGGTTTTGGCGCGCATCTTGATATTTAACGCCGGATTTGGCTGCGCCCATGAGACCGATGTTGCCCCATATACCAACGCCAAACAACATCAACGCGCCCAGCGCTGGCGCTGCAGCGACAACACCGGCAATCGAGTAAATAAGCGCCAGAACCAGCAGGAAAAATGGCAGATCGATACACGCCGCTAAGATGGCCGACGGGACGATATTTGTCACCGCATCGGTTTCTTTCAGGCCTGATAATGCCGCCCCCGCCTGGCGCGGCGCATCGCTTGGGCGCGCTCTTAAAATACGCTCTGCAGCGCTATGCTGCAGTTCTGTTGATATGCGCAGAGACACCGCTTCAATAAGCGATTGGCGGATGAGCTTGAGCGCGAATTCAAAACAGATTGCGATGAGGACGCCAATACCAAGCGCCCACAGTGTTTCCATCGCTAGATTGGGTACGACGCGGTCATAGACTGCCATCAAAAACAACGGCAAGACCAAGGCCATCAAATTAATAATGACGCCTGCAGCAAGCAGTTGAACCCAAAGGGATTTACGGCGAAAAAACGCTGACAACAGCGTACGCCAGGCAGCCTTGGGGTGCGCGTCAACGGCCTCATCCTCGGCCAGAGCATCATCAATTGCCGATGCCCGGACATGAAAACTGTAGGCTTGTCCCTCCACCTGCTCGGCAACCTCGCTGCGCGGCAGCACGGCCGCACCGTCCGGCGTCCAAAGTGTAAAGTCTTTCTCATTTACGCTTATGATTAGCGCAGCTTTCGCGTCCTTGAGAGGAACAAGAGCTGGGCAATCTTCAGCGCGTAGCTTTATTGGTTTATTGGCTAGAGCATTGGCTTCGAGCCCCACACGCGCTGCCGCTATAGGCACGGCATTGGCTGGGAGATCGCCCTCAACCAACGGCAATCCAGCCGTAATACGCTGCGGCGAGGCTTCAATTTTGGCATGGCGGCACAGCTGATGCAGGCATGCAATAATGCTCAGGCACCAAGTTGGCGCGCGATTAGCCGTTTCCATATCTTCATTTTCGCTGCCCATGAGCTGCAATCCGCACTCGTTTGATCCCGTCTCAACGCTTTGTTAGCCCTTCAAGCGTTAAAACTCCCTTAGGATTAACGCTTAGGGTTTTAGCAATCATGGCGACGGGCGATCCCCACGACTTTGCCGACATCACTGGCTTTTCTGCGCGTGCCCAGCGAGTGGAAAACAAAACTAGCACGGTGTTGCTGATTGTCATCGCTTCAGCGGTGACCTTGTTTTTAGCTTGGGCCGCCATTTTTGAATTAGATCAAGTGACCCGCGCTGAAGGGCGCGTCCTTCCGTCTGCGCGCAAGCAGATGGTGCAGCATTATGAAGGCGGCATCATCTCTGAGATCGCAGTGGAAGAAGGACAAGTGGTGCGCAAAGGCGACCTTCTCATCCGCATTCAAAACCAAATCAGCGAAGCAGAACTCGTTAATACCCGCTGGGAGCTTTTGTCGAAAAAAGCAGAGGTAGAGCGCCGCCGCGCCGAAGCGGAAGGCAAATCGACTGTTACCTTTAGTGAGGCGCTATCAAAGCGAGCGCCTGTTTTAACGCGGGAACAAACAGCGTTGTTCAAAACTCGCAAAAGAGAACTAGGCCGAGAACTCGCGGTTCTGGATGATCAGATCCGCAAACGGACAGGCGAGTTACAAGAATCGCGCATTCGCCTGAAAAACCTTCAAGCAGAAGAGCAACTGGTTCGCCAGCGCCTGGCCCAGGTTCAAAAACTAGTCGCTATGGATGCTGGCAGCGAGGCACAACTGATTGAAGTGAAAACCAAGCTGCAGCAGCTGATTTCGCGCAAATCAGATACCCGCTACCAGATCCCACAGCTAGACGCAGCTCTATCAGAAAATAAAAACCGCCGCCGTCAACGCGTCGCTGAGTTCCAATCTCAGGCGCAGGAAGAGGTGGTGGCGCTGCAAATCAATATCGCAAAGCTGGAAGAGGCCTTACTTGCCTTTCAAGATCGCTCCGCGCGGACAGATGTACGCGCCCCGATCACGGGCGTGGTCAACACTGTGTTCGTCACCACCCTTGGCGGCGTTGTGAAACCGGGTCAAGACCTGGTCGAAATTGTCCCCAACGACACCTCTGTCTTAATGGAAGCAAAGCTGCGCCCTGCTGACCGGGGCGATGTTTGGCCGGGGCTGCCAGCGGTGGTGAAGATCACAGCCTATGATTTTTCCATCTATGGCGGGCTCGACGGCAGCCTGGAAGAAATTTCAGCTGACGTACTGCAGGATGAGCAGGGCCAGAGCTACTACCGTATCCGCGTGAAAGCGCAGACTACGAGCTTTGGCGAAGACAAGCTGGTCATCCCCGGCATGACAGCGCAAATCGATATTCTATCGGGGCGCCATACCATCTTAAATTATCTGCTCAAACCGATCACAAAGCTGCGCGATAACGCATTGCGGCAGTAAGGTATCGTCCTAGTTACCCCTTCTAATGCAGAAGGTGAATACATGGGTAAGCAGCCTCTTTTTCAGCGATTCTTAGGGTCTTCGTGGCAAGCCTTGCCAGCCGCTGTTCGCGCAGTCCACAGCATTGAAGGGCAATTGCGCCTTGAAGGCAAAGCGCGCGTCGATCGCGGCACCTCCCTATTGTCCCACATTATTTCAGCCGTCATTGGCTTTCCAAAGTCGGGCAGCGATATTCCTGTCACCGTCATCATCACGCAAACGCCCAAAGGCGAAACTTGGGTGCGCGATTTTGGCGGACAGACCTTTCGTTCTCATCTCTCGCTGAAGGAGGGTCCGCCGCTGAAAGTGTTTGAGCGCTTTGGACTGCTGCGCGCTGAGCTTGGCCTGCGCGAAGACAATAAAGCGCTTCTCTTTCCTGTTAAACGCGCCTGGCTTTTGGGTATAGCGCTACCGCATTGGCTGTTACCGCGCAGCGATACGCGCGAGACCGCTCAAAACGGACTGTTCCACTTCGATGTTGCGATCTCCCTTCCACTGGCAGGGCAAATCGTACGCTACCGCGGCTGGCTTAAGCCACAGGCTTAGGCAGCGGCAGCAGTATCGACGATTAGTGTCGCTTCCAGCGTGGTGCGCGTGGCATCAGTAAAGATGCTATAGGTGGTCTCAGTGCCATCGATGCTGGTCGTGTAGTTATCCGTCGGCTCATCGATGGTGATGGTATCGTTCCCATCAATGAACAAGCTGAGCGTATCGCCAGCATCTGTCATACCAGCAACCTGGCTGCCATCTAGGCTCAAGCTAGAACCCACATTCGCTGCTTGAAGGTCAATGACTTCAACATTTGTTAGCGCGGCAACAAGGTTACTCTCGCTCACATCACCAGAGTTGTTGAACACCCGGACGGTATCAATACCCGTCCCGCCATCAGCATCAATCAGATCACCGTTAATGTGGCTTTCAAATAGGATGAACTCGTCGTCATCAGCGTCGCCGAAGAGGCTATCGGATCCACCGAAGCTGCTAATCTGATCATCGCCCGCGCCGCCGCGCACGGTATTGGTGCCGGTTGACCCATTCAGGATATCATCGCCAGCATCGCCATTTATGGTGTCGTTGCCGGATGCGCCGTTAATGGTGTCATTATCGTCCCCGCCATTCGCAGTGTTTGTGCCAGTGCCGGTGCTGATGGTGTCATCGCCTGCGCCGCCGTTGATTGTGTCATCCCCGCTTCCCGCCGCAACAACGTCGTTTCCTGCACCCGCGTCGACAGTGTTGTTTCCTGAGCCGCCGACAACGATGTCGTCATTGCCGCCGCCGGACATGATGTCGTTCCAGCCACCCGTGGTGGTAATATCATCATCGCCAGTGCCACTGGTAATGGTATCATCGCCGCTGCCAGTCGAGATGATGTTCGTGCCTTCGCCAGCGTCGATGGTGTTGTTTCCTGAGCCGCCGATTGTGATTTCGTCATCGCCGCCGCCAGCAGAGATATCGTTCCAACCATTTGTGGATGTTATGGTGTCGTTCCCCGCTCCAGCGGTGATATCATCATCACCGCCGCCAGTTGAAACTGTGTTAAGGCCGCTCCCGACATTAATCGTGTTGTTGCCTGACCCGGTTATCGTCACATCATCATTACCGCCGCCGGTTGTAATATCGTTCCAGCCACCACTAGACGAAATCGTATCGTCATTCGCGCCGGAGGTGATGGTATCATCGCCGCTGCCCGTGGAGACGACATTTGTGCCGTCACCGGTATTTATCGTGTTATTGCCGGACCCACCCGTTGTTACGTCGTCATCGCCAGCACCAGTGGTGATGTTGTTCCAGCCGCTCGAGCTGACAATGATGTCATTCCCGATACCACTAGTGATGGTATCGTCGCCGCTTCCTGTGGTGACTGTATTATTGCCATTGCCAACATTGATTGTATTGCTGCCGGAGCCAGTCGTTGTGATGTCGTCATCACCCGAGCCGGTGATAATATCATTCCACCCACTCCCTGCGTTAAGCGTGATATCACCTGAAGACGCCGTAAAGTCGTCATCCTGCCCACCAAACTCTAATGCATCGACCCCAGTCAGGCTTATGCCCGTGAAGTCCCAATTTACCGCCGATCCAGTGTTTTGGACGCGCAAGGTTTCACCAACAACAGCCGAGCCGTCAATGGCTTCAATACCTGTTGACGCGAGGCTGAAGGTATTTGCCAGTTCGAAAGCTGTTCCTGTTCCAGACAGCAAGACAATCGTGTCAGTCCCAGAGGAACCGCTGTCGGAAATGGTGTCCGCAACACCATCGCCGTAGATGTTGTAGGTGTCAGAATCTTCGCCGCCATCGAGGGTATCTACGTCGTTGCCTGTGCCGCCATCCAGGATATCATCGCCAGCATCACCGTTGAGCGTATCGGAACCGTCACCGCCTTCAAGGGTGTCGTTTCCGTCCTCGCCTTCAAGGGTATCGCTGCCGCCCAGACCAAAAATCTCATCGTTCCCCGCTGATCCGATGATATCGTCGCCGCTGTTACTGCCGACGATCTCGTCAATCTGAATTAATGTGACTGCAGAGAAATCCCAGTTTCGCGCATTACCGCCAGGGCCTTCGTACAAGCGCGCTGTTCCACCTAAGGCCGAGCCATCAACGATTTCTAATGTTCCGGTTTGTCCAAAATTTGAATCCAGGCCAAAATCGGTGCCCGCAACTTCATTGCTAAGCACCATTGTGTCAGTGCCCGCACCAGGCGTGATGTTCTCCGTTCCACCGCCAGCAAAGACGATAAACGTATCATCTCCGTCGCCGCCGAAAAGATCGACAGTCCAATTGCCGCGCGCGCCATAAAGCGTGTCATTCCCATCGCCGCCATAAAGATCATCAGCGCCACTGGTGCCGTCGATTACATTGTTGCTTGCATCGCCGGTGATCACATCATTGCCGGACCCACCGATAATGTTTTCAACGTTTGTCAGTTGATCGCCTGCTGCAAGGGCATCGCCGCTGCCTGTACCAGTGCCAATTGTAATAGTAATGCCAGCACTCGCGGCTGAATAATCAACCGTATCCACGTCATCGCCGCCATCAATATCATCGCCGCCTTCGCTGGCAATGAAGGTATCATTATTTGCGCCGCCGGTGAGGATATCGCTGCCTTCACCGCCATTTAATGTGTCTTGCCCCGCTCCGCCGTCCAATGTGTCGGCCCCACCAAATCCATTGAGGGTGTCATTGCCGCCGTTACCGACAAAGGTGTTATCCAGACCGCCGCCACTGATCGTATCGCCGAAGGCTGAGCCGAGAACGCGCTCAATACTGCTATAGGTGTCGCCGGCAGCAAAGCCGCCTGTGTTCATGGAGCCGCCAAGGTTGATGTCAATCGCGGCAGAGCCAGTGTAGTCGACCGTGTCAAAGCCAGACCCGCCGTCAAAGCTATCCGTCCCGGTCCCTGCTATAAAGGTATCGTCGTTGTTACCGCCGCTGAGCGTATTCGTGCCAGCGCCGCCTGTCAGAGTGTCGTCACCATCGCCGCCTTGCAGATCATCACTGCCGCCTGCGCCATCCAGCACGTCGTTATCGTCATTACCCAAGAGCGTATTATCATTGCCATCGCCCGTGAGCGTATCAACGCCGCTGCCGCCTTCGATGATTTCAACGGCCGTGAGGCTATCGCCAGCGGCGAGCCCGCCGGTGCCAGTGCCAGTGCCGATGGTAATCGTGATGCCAGCTGTGTCGGCGCTATAGTCGGCAGTGTCGGTGCCGGTGTCGCCATCAAAAGCGTCCGCGCCAGTGCCAGCGATCATGGTATCGTCGTTTGCGCCGCCATCGAGCGTGTTTGCGCCCGTTCCGCCGGTGAGTGTGTCATCGCCTGCGCCGCCTTCAAGCGTATCGATGCCGCCAGCGCCGTCCAATATGTCATTGCCGCCATTGCCGCGCAGCGTGTTGCCATTTCCATCGCCCGTAACAGTGTCACCCTCGCTGCCACCTTCGACGATGTTGATGTTGACCAGCGTATCGCCGAGCGCGTCACCGCCGCTGCCAGCACCGCCGCCGATTGTTATGTTTATGGCGGTCGACCCTGTGTAATCTGCAGTATCAATTCCTGTACCGCCATCGATGGCGTCCGCGCCCGACCCACTTACGAAACGGTCGTTGCCACCTTCGCCTGAAAGTGTGTTGGTACCTGCGCCGCCGGTGATGATATCATTCAAATCACCGCCCAGGATGACATCGTTACCGCCCGCACCGTTCAAGGTATCTGACCCACCGCGCCCTTCCAGGCGGTTGTCGTTGCCATCGCCTGTGATTGCATCGCCGCTCGTGCCGCCGAGGATGGTCTCGACAGCGGCCAGGGTATCACCCGCAGCGAGACCACCGGTGCCGGTACCTGTTCCGATTGTGATGGTGATACCATCACTGTCTGCAGTGTAATCTACAATGTCGGTGCCGGTGCCGCCATCTATCGCATCAGCGCCGGTGCCCGCGATAAAGGTATCTGCATTTGCGCCGCCGCTTAGCGTGTTGGTGCCAGCGCCGCCGGTCAATGTATCATCACCATCGCCGCCCTGCAGGTCATCATTGCCGCCTGCGCCGTCGAGGGTGTCATTGTCTTCATTCCCAATGATCGTGTTATCGCCGCCATCGCCAGTGATATCATCCGCGCCCGAGCCCGCGGTTAGATCTTCAACATCGCGCAGTTCGTCGCCAGCAGCGAGACCACCAGAGCCTGTCCCACTGCCAAGTGTGATGGTGATGCCGGCTGTATCATTGGAATAGTCGGCAGTATCGACCCCATCCCCGCCCTGGACACTGTCAGTCCCCGCGCCAAGAATGATGGTGTCGTTATCGCCGCCTGCATCGACCGTATTGATACCAGAGCCCAAGGTGATGTTATCTTCACCCGCGCCGCCATCAATGGTGTCGCCGCCGCCATCGCTTGCATCAATGGTGTCATCGCCATCATTGCCCTGGATAACGTTTGCTGCCGAAGATCCTGTCAGGACATCATCATTGGTCCCGCCGCGGACGTTTTCGAAATTCGAAATCGTATCGTTGGCCGCCGCTCCAGCGGTCGCATTGGTGCCGAGGTTAACCGATAGAGCAACGGTCTCGCCAGAATAGTCGATCCAATCGATATCATTGCCACCATTGAGCGTATTGGTGCCTTGGCCGCCAAAAATACGGTCATTGCCGTCGCCGCCAAAGGCGCTGTCGTTGCCGCCGCGGGTGTCAATGGTGTCATTACCGTCATTGCCATAGATTTCATCATCGCTCGCATCGCCGGTTAAGGTATCGTTGCCTGAACCGGACAGAATGATCTCGATAGAATCGATGGTGTCACCGGCAGCTATGCCGCCGCTTGCCGCGCCGCCATTGATTTGGAGGGTGATGTCCGCGCTCTCAGCGGTATAGTCGACAGTATCGCGCCCGCTATTGCCGAACATGCTGTCGGTGCCTGATCCACCGATAAAGGTATCGTTGTTGTTGCCGCCAGTCAGCGTATTGATGCCCGAGCCGCCGGTCAGCGTATCATCGCCGTCGCCGCCCTGCAGGTTGTCATTCCCGCCAAGGCCGGAGAGCTGATCGTTGTTTGCGCCGCCAATAAGAGTGTTATCGAGGCTGTTACCAGTGATGTCATCAACGCCAGTACCGGCGATGAAGTTCTCGATATTCGTAAATGTGTCGCTCGCTGCCAGGCCGCCCGAAGACACGGACCCATCGAGCACGACGGTCATGCCTGCTGTGTCTGCGGCATAATCGGCGGTGTCAACGTTAAGACCGCCATCGATCAAATCAATACCGGTGCCCCCGGTAAATGTGTCATCGCCGCCTTCACCGCTTAGCGTATTCGTGCCGCTGGCACCGCCGCTGATGACATCACCGCCTGCGCCGCCTGAAATGATGTTACTTGCTGCGCTGCCGGTCAGGGTATCTCCGGCGGTCCCGCCGATAATGTTCTCAAAGCTGCTAGCAACAACAGTTTCGGCAGCCAACGCACCACCCACCGCGCCAGACAAAATGTTCAGCGTTGCTGCGGTAGAGAAGTTGGACAGATCAATCGTATCACCAACCGCTGTATTAGTGCCGCCATCAACCGTATTACCGGAAGACGCTGCGAGAATGATGACCGTATCATCGCCGCCATCGCCGTTGAGCGTATTCGCCCCGCCGGCACCGGTGCTGAGTGTATCATCGCCGGCGCCGCCATTCAGCGTGTTGTCGTTGGTATCGCCTGTAATCGTGTCATCGCCGCCGCCGGCATTGATGATTTCAACTTCGGTGAGGGTATCACCTTGCGCAAGGCTGCCTGTCCCCGATCCGGTGCCAATGGTGATTGTAAAGGTGCCTGAAGCCGTGTAGTCAACGGTATCAATGCCGCCGCCGCCATCGATGACATCGCTGCCAGCATCACCGCGGAAGATATCATCTTCCGTGCCGCCAAAGAGCTGGTCATTGCCGTCTCCGCCGGAGAGGTCATCTTGATCAGCGCCGCCAAAGAGCTGGTCCGCCTCAGCGCCGCCATCTAAAACATCATTACCGTCATTGCCTTGCAGGATGTTCTGATCACCATCGCCGGTAATATCGTCATTGCCGGAGCCGCCAAGGATCGTCTCCACGTTCGTAAGGGTATCATCTTCGGCCAAACCGCCAACGCCCTGACTGCCATCAATGGCGACCGTAATACCGGCGGTATCTGCGGTGTAATCCACAGTATCCTGACCGTTGTTGCCATCGATCAAGTCAATGCCGGTGCCTGCAATAAAGGTATCAGCGCCGCCGCCGCCGCTGAGCGTGTTGGTGCCAGTGCCGCCGGTAATGGTATCGGCATTATTACCGCCGAGGATCGTGTCATCCCCGCCCGCACCATCTAAAATATCTGCGCCGCCATTACCTTCAATACGGTTCGCGCCAGATGTGCCGGTCACAGTGTCGACATCGCTTCCGCCAAGGAAATTCTCAAAATTCGAGATCGTATCGTTGGCTGCTGCACCGCTCGTCGCATTGGTTGCTAAATTCACGTTTAAGGCCGCAGTGATAGCGGTATAATCAATTGTGTCGCCGTTGACCTCTCCGGTTGTGCCGCCGTCGAGCGTATTTGTGCCGACGCCGCCGACAATGCGGTCATCGCCATCTCCGCCCTGCACATCATCATTGCCAGCACCGCCGTCGAGCACGTCATTGCCGGCATTGCCGATCAGAGTGTTGTCGTCGCCGTCGCCAGTAAATGTATCGACGCCCGAACCGCCGCGCAGTTCCTCCACATCCGTTAGCGTATCGGTGTTCGCAAAGCTGCCGGTCCCTGCCGCACCGCCGATCGTGATTGTATTGTCACCGCTATCAGCGCTGTAGTCGACAATGTCATCACCGTCACCGCCATCAATGAGGTCGGTACCAGTGCCGCCAATAATCGTATCTACATTTGCGCCGCCGCTTATTGTGTTGGTGCCCGAGCCGCCTGTGATCGTGTCTGTCCCAGCGCCGCCCGTCAGTGTGTCATTTCCGCCTTCACCGCGCAGCGTATCAGCGCCGTCACCACCGAGTAAGATATTGTCTAGAGCATTGCCGGTTACGTCGTCACCGCCAGTACCGCCCGTCAAGTTTTCTATATTGGAGAGCCGGTCACCGACCGCCAGGCCGCCGCTGGAAAGCGATCCATCCAAAACAACAGTCACACCAGCAGTATCGTTTGAATAATTAACGGTATCGATATCGCCTTGACCATCAATAGTATCGTTACCTGTGCCGCCGATGAATGTATCATCGCCATCACCGCCATTGAGCGTATTGTCACCCGCACCGCCGGTCAGGACGTCATTGCCGTCATTGCCTTCAAAGGTAGTATCAGCGCTGTCCCCTGTTAGCGTGTCTGCGCCCGCGCCGCCAAGAATGCGTTCGATGTTGGACAGCTGGTCATTCGAGGCAAAGCTACCTGTGCCCAAACCGCCACCGATCACGATGACATTGTCACCAAAGTCACCCGTGTAATCGACGGTGTCAAAACCGCCCTCACCGTCGATGGTGTCACGGCCAACACCGCCTGTAATGGTGTCATCGTCGAGGCCGGCATTGATGACGTTGATACCTGCGCCAGCATTGAGGACATCATCCCCAGCGCCGCCGTTTAAGGTGTCGTCACCTGAGCCACCGGTGAGCGTATCGATGCCGCCATTGCCGGTAAGTGTGGAATTAAGGCTGGTGTCTGCAACAATAGTATCATCGCCCGCGCCGCCAAGGACGATTTCAATACCAGCGAGTGTATCGCCAAGGGCTGAGCCCGTGCCAGCACCGCCGCCGACCGTAATTGCAAAGGAGGACTCGCTTGAATAATCGGCGGTATCAATGCCCGCGCCGCCGGTTGCGCTATCGGCGCCAGCACTTGCGATAAACGTATCAGCGCCGTCGTTCCCGATGAGCGTATCGTCCTCTGCGCCGCCATCGAGGGTGTCATCCCCATCATTGCCGGTCAGCGTATTTTGTTCGCCATCCCCTGTCAGCGTGTCGTTTTGCGATCCGCCAATGATGTTTTCCACATCAAACAGCGTGTCGCCTGCAGCCAAGCCATTCGAGCCAGGATTGTCATCTAGCGCAATCGTAATACCGGTCGTGTCAGCCGAATAATCGACCGTGTCGATGCCTGTACCGCCATCAATGTCATCGGCGCCCGCGCCGCCAATGATGGTGTCATTGTCGCCGCCTGCGTTTATGGTATCTGTCCCCGCGCCCCCGGTCAGCGTATCCTCTCCCGCGCCACCTTCCAGCGTATCGCTGCCGCCCGCGCCGTCTAAGATATCATTCCCGCCATTGCCGGTCAGCGTGTTAGCATCGCCATCACCCGTAATGGTATCGCCTTCAGCCCCGCCGATGATACTTTCCACGTCCGTTAGCTGGTCATTTGCTGCTAGACCGCCAGCGCCGGTGCCGCTGCCAATCGTAATGTTGATCGCGGTTGAGAGAGAATAATCAACAGTGTCATCATCGCCGCCGCCATCAATGTTATCTGCGCCCGCGCCGGCAATGAATGTATCTTCCCCGTCATTGCCTTGAAGCGTATTGGTTCCGCCCATGCCGGTTAGAACGTCATTGCCGTCATTGCCTATCAGCGTGTTGTCGTTGCCATCACCTGTCAGGTTATCGACGCCCGTTCCGCCCAAAATTCGTTCCACGCCCGCAAGTGTGTCGTTGCTGGCAAAGCTTCCAGTTCCAGCGCCGCCGCCGATCGTGATGGTATTGTCGCCGGAGTCCGCTGAATAATCGACCGTATCGAAACCGCTACCACCGTCGATCAGATCAGCTCCGGTGCCGCCGGTGAAGGTGTCATCGTTTAGACCGCCATTGAGCGTGTTTGTGCCCGTCCCGCCAGTCAGGGTATCGTTCCCGGCCCCGCCTTCTAAGGTGTCATTGCCGCCTAGGCCACTTAGAATATCTGCGTTGCCATTACCAGTGAGCACATTGTCTTCACCGTCTCCCGTAAGCGTATCAACGCCGCTGCCGCCGATAATATTTTCAACGTCTGTCAGTGTATCTGTAGCTGCTAGGCCGCCACTGCCCGCCATGCCATCAATGGCAATCGTTATGCCTGCAGTGTCTGCAGAATAATCAACTGTATCGACTTCTCCGCCGCCATCGATCAGGTCTGTGCCGGTACCGCCGAAAATCGTATCGGTGCCCGCGCCGCCTTCGATGGTGTTGGTACCAGTGCCTCCAGTGAATTGGTCAGCGCCCGCGTTCCCCTGCAGCAAGTCATCGCCGCCAGCCCCGTCGAGGATGTCATCGCCGCCATTGCCGGTCAGCGTATTGTTGTCACCATCGCCGGTGATGTTATCGCCTTGCGCGCCGCCCAGGATGATCTCTACATCGATCAGCGTATCACCAAGGGCAATCCCGCCAGTACCTGAACCAGTACCGATGGTAATCGTAAACGCATCAGAGGCGGTATAATCGACGGTATCGTTATCATCGCCGCCGTTAATGTTATCGCCGCCTACGCTGGCGATAATAATGTCGTCACCTGCGCCGGCGTTAATAGTATCGTTGCCAAGGCCGCCATCTAGAGTATCGACGCCGGCAAGGCCCGTTAAGGTGTTGTCGTTGCTGTCCCCGGTGAGGGTGTCATCGAAACCGGAACCAGTCAGGTTCTGGATGTCCGTGAAGGTATCGTTATTGGCATCACCAAGCGTTCCGCCGCCCGCCGCGATGCTAGCCGCGACCCCGCTTCCAGCAGTGGCATAGCTCGCTGTATCATTCCCAGACCCACCATCCAGGCTATCTTCGCCGATGCCACCTTCTAGGATGTCATTGCCTTCCTCGCCTTGCAGGTCATCATCGCCTTCGCCGCCAAACAGCGAATCCTGCGCGGCGCCGCCAAGCAGCACATCATCTAGATTACTGCCGGTGAGTTGGTCATCACCGCCCTCACCGCGCAAAGTGCTTTGTAAGACCGTCGCCGTGACGACGTCATTGAAATCAGTACCGATAATCGTCTCAACACCGCTGATCACGTCACCGGCTGCATCACCGCCAATGCCCAGCGTAGACCCATCGAGAACGATTTGAATTGCAGCAGAGCCGCTATAATCAGCTGTATCCGTTCCGCCCCCGCCGATCAGCGTATCCCCGCCTGCACCGCCAATCAGAATGTCGTCGCCGCCAGCACCATCGAGTGCATCGGCGCCGCCGCGGCCATATAGGGTTTCATTGAGGGCGACGCCGGTAATGTTATCGATGTTGTCCGTGGCAAACAGGATTTCGATTTCGCGAACGGTATCGCCTGCTGCATCGCCGCCCGTGCCAACGGTTGTGCCATCAAGCGTGAGCGTGATGCCTGCGCCAGCAGCCAAATAGGTAAGGGTATCTGTATCCTCACCGCCGCGGATATCATCTGCTCCGCCAGACCCTGCAATGTTATCGTCACCTGCTTCACCGCGGAAATCTTCATCTCGGGATGAGCCTGAGAAGATATCGTTATTGGCCGAGCCGTAGACACCTTCGATTGAGATGAGTGTATCGCCGTCTGCATGGCCGCCTGAGGCGGTTTGCGCGTCGAGGTCTACAGTGACAGCTGCATCGGAGCCTTCATAGCGAATGACATCAAAGTTGTTCCCGCCATCAAGGACGTCGCCGCCATTGTTGCCTTGAAGGAAATCATTGCCATCACCGCCTTGAAGGCTGTTGATGTTGCCATCTGCGGTAATATCGTCGCCGTAGATGGACCCGATGACATCCTCGACACCGAGAAGCTGGTCGCCCGCTGCATGGCCGCCTAGTCCGAAAGAGCCGTCCATGCTAATTGTGATGCCCTCATTAGAGGCACTATAGTTCGCAACGTCATGAAAACCGCCAGCGCCAACCAAGAGGTCACCGCCTTCTAGCCCGATTAAGATATCGTCGCCTTCGCCGCCGTTCAGGTTGTTTGCGTCTGACGTCCCTTGCAGGGCGTCATCAAACCCTGAGCCGATAACGTTTTCAATTTCGCTGTAGGTATCGCCATCGGCAATGTCGCCCACTCCGCCAACGCCAAGCGCAACGTTAATCTGTGCGCCCGCAAGTGAGTAGTCGACCGTATCTTCGCCGTTATCACCATCCAAAACATCGGCGCCCAGATCACCGAGTAGAGTGTCATTTCCACCCGATCCACGAAGCTCGTTATCACCGCTGTCACCGCCGAGTATATCGTCGTTATTGGAACCAATAACACCTTCAACGTTGGTTACGGTGTCACCCACAGCTCGGCCGGTGGCGGTTATCCGACCGTCTAAAGCGAAGTTTGTGCTGGCCCCGCCGCCGCTATTGATATCATCAAGGAAGACGACAAAATCGAAGCCGTCTCCACCGTCGATATCGTCCGCGCCTTGTGCACCAGCAATTTGTTCATCGCCCGCCCAGCCAACGTAGCTGTCATCAAATGCGGTTAGCGATATACGTTCAAAGTTTTCAAAGGTCGCTCCGTCGGCAAAGCCGCCCACACCAACCGTGGTGCCGTCCATGACGACATCAACGCCAGCAACATCGAACCGGTTGAATTCCAAGATGTCGACACCACCGCCGCCATCGAAAATACCGCCGCCGCCTTGTGCATCGATTTGGTCATTGCCTAGACCTAAGTAATAGTCTTCTGTCGCGCCTGAGTCCAAGACATAGTCATTAAAATCGGTACCAATGAATATCTCTATGGAATCGTAATCGTCACCGGAAGCGTCGCCCAATGTACCGCTGCCAGTGGCAAAATTCACATGGACGCGGCTTGCCAGCCCTGAGGCGTCAAGCGTATCGCGTCCGCTGCCGCCGTTAATGTTGTCCGTCCCCGCCGTGAGAAGAATTACATCATCATCATTTCCGCCGCTAATGGTGTCGTTGCCTTCGCCACCATCAATAAAGTCCTCGCCACTACCGCCTTCAAGCTGGTCACCGCCTTCACCGCCAATTAACGTGTCGTTACCGTCATTGCCGAAGAA
Source organism: Pseudomonadota bacterium (assembly GCA_039814715.1). GTDB lineage: Bacteria > Pseudomonadota > Alphaproteobacteria > Sphingomonadales > CAKZYD01 > CAKZYD01. Next base: position 126,111 of record JBCCAR010000003.1, on the reverse strand, counting down.
ACGCTGCGTACCTGTGTGGCCCGTCATGCTATCAGCAAAATCAGTGCCATAGACCCGCTCTACATTTGAGAGCGTATCACCTTGAGCCAAACCGCCAGTCCCTGCGGTTCCATCAGTGAAGATGGTGATGCCCTCGGTGCCCGAAGTGTAGTTGATCGCGTCGTCGCCGGTTCCGCCATCGAAATCATCAGCGCCTTCATCAGCGTAAACAATATCATTTCCATCTTCACCAGTAATGGTGTCGTCGCCATCACCAGCGCGGAACGTGTTGGCACTGGCGTTGCCGCCTAGAATGTCATCAAAATCACCGCCAATGATCGACTCAATATTGACAGCTGTATCGCCTGCAGCTTCAAAACCGACGCCGACTGTCCCGTCGAGATAGGCTTCAATTTCACCCGTGGCTGCGGAGTAATCCACGACATCGCGCGTTGATAGGCCGCCATTTGGGAAACCGGTATTGACGGAGCTGTTGCTTCCGCCGTCCATGATATCGGCGCCCAAGCTGGCAATGAACTGATCATCACCGCTGCCGCCGTTCAGGATGTCATCGCCCCCGGCACCGTCTAGGATGTCATCGTCATTGCCGCCGTCTAGGCGCTCATTTTCACTATGACCTGTGAGAATGTCGTCACTACCAGACCCAATGACGTATTCAATATTGCTGAGCGTATCGCCGATAGCATTCGCGCGTTCACCAGCCGTGCCGTCTAAGAAGACGGTAACGCCTGCAATCGAGTTGCTATAGTCAACAGTATCATAGTCATCGCCGCCGTCGATCGCATCAGCGTCATTAGAAGAAATGATCAGATCGTTGCCGGTTCCAGCGTTAATTGTATCGGCATCGCTGCCTGCATCAATGATGTCGTCGCCTTCGCCGCCATCGATCGTATCTTCACCAGAGCCGCCATTGAGCGTGTCGTTGCCAATGCCGCCTATTAAGATATCGTCGCTGGACGCACCGTTAAGCGTATCATCGCCATCACGGCCTTCTAAGGTTTCAGCAAAGATATTGCCGGTGAAAGTGTCATTCTCAGCAGTACCGATCAAGCGTTCAACATTCTGAATGGTCTCATCCTGCTGACCTAAACCCGAGCCGATCGTGATTGTGCTCAAAGAGAGATCGGCCACCACAGCATCAGTTTCACCAGAGAAGTCCACAGTGTCAAAATCAGCGCCGCCATCATAGAAATCATTCCCAGCGCCGCCAATCAGCAGATCGTTATTGCCGCCGCCAATCAAACGGTCATCGCCGTCAAAACCACGCAGCTCATCATTGCCATCGACGCCGCGTAGTTCGTCATTTGCAGTGCCGCCGATGAGCAAATCATCGAGGGCAGACCCTGACAGCGCTTCAATATCTATGAGCGTATCACCGGTTGCATCGCCAAGCGTTCCTGCTGTCCCATCAAGGCGGGCGTCAACGCCGATGGAGGAGTTGGCATAATCGGCAATATCAAAGCCGCCGGCGCCGCCATCAAGGGTATCAGCCCCGCTTCCGCCTTCTAGAATATCATCGCCGACTTCGCCCTCAAGGAGATCATCGCCGCCGCCGCCGCGCAGCGTGTCATTCCCGGTGCCGCCCTGAATGGTTTCATTGGTGGAAATGCCGCGTACGATGTCGTCGCCAGTTGTCGCAATCAGCGTTTCAATACCAAAGATACGGTCCCCTTGGGCCAAGCCGCCTGAGCCGGCTGATCCATCAAGACCAATGTCGATACCAATCGCACTGGCGGCGTAAGTCAAAGTGTCGTCATCATCGCCGCCATCAATGTTATCCGCGCCTGCACTTGCAGTAATGATGTCGTTTCCAGTACCGCCATCGATGCTGTCATCGTTATCACCGGCATCGATTTGATCGGCGCCGGCACCGCCCAAAATGGTATCCGCGCCTGCGCCGCCGTTCAGCACATCATCGCCGCCGCGGCCTTCAAGGGTATCGTCGGTCGTATCGCCAAAGAAGGTATCGGTTTCGCTCGTACCAATCAGGCGCTCGACGTTGCTGAGCGTGTCATTTAGCCCTAAGCCGCCGACCCCAAGCGTACCATCCAGATATGCTGTGACGCCAAGCGTAGACGCGCTATAGTCGACGGTATCGAAATCGTCACCGCCGTCGATGGTGTCGCCATCTTCACTGGCTAAGATGATGTCATCGCCGGTGCCGCCATCAATGCTATCAGCGCCTTCTTCGCCATCAATTGTGTCATTACCGCCATCGCCGCGCAGATCATCGCCAAGCAGTCCGCCGGTAATAGTGTCTTCGCCGTCGCCGCCCCAAATTTCGTCGGCGGCATTAGAACCGGAAAGTGTGTCGTTGTTGCTGGAGCCAACCAAACGCTCAATGTCGGTTAAGGTATCATTTAACGCATCACCCTGCGTGCCAAGCGACCCATCAAGAGAAACAGTAACCGAACCGCCAGCGAGAGAATAATCTGCGATATCGAAGTCGTTGCCGCCATCAAGCGTATCACCGCCTAAACCGCCACGAAGAATATCATCCCCATCGCCGCCAAGCAGGGTGTCCGTGCCAAAGTCACCTGACAACAAATCATTGCCGTCACGGCCTTCCAAACGCTCGCCTTGTAAGGCGCCAGTGAGGGTATCGTCAAAGGCTGAGCCATAGAGGGTCTCAATGGTAAAGAGCGTGTCCCCGTCGGCGATGTCACCGACACCAGCGGTTCCATCAAGGAAGACCGTCACATCATCCAAAGCGTTGGTATAGTCACCAATGTCAATTCCATCACCGCCGCGCAGAATATCAGCGCCGCCGCCGCCATCGAGCGTATCATTATCGCCTTGGCCTTCGAGAATATCATCGCCCTCGCCGCCGCGCAGATCATCATTTTGCGATCCACCTTGCAGTGTTTGAGAGCCAGCATGACCGATCAGAGTGTCAGCAAAGTCCGAGCCTATAACGATATCGATGTTCTGCAGCGTATCGCCTTGGGCATCATCGCCAACGCCTGCCGTACCGTCGGTATAAACAGTGACGCTGTCGCCAGCATCGCTATAAGTCGCGGTGTCATTGCCAGATGTTCCGTCGAGCTGGTCGGCGTCAGCGCCGCCGCGCAGAATATCATCGCCTAGCCCGCCGATAAGCACATCGATGCCAGCGCCGGCATTGATGCTGTCATTATCGCCGCGACCTTCAAAGGTCTCAGCCGCGGCCGTGCCGTTGAAAGTGTCCTGGAAAGCGGAGCCGATGACATGCTCAATGTCAATCAGCTGGTCGCCTGTGGCATGACCACCTGTCGAGATGGTGGCATCGAGGTTCAGCGTCACGCCTGCATTTGAGGCGCTATAATCGGCAATATCAGTATCGCCGCCGCCGTCGATAACATCGGCATCTTCGCCGCCAATAAGAATATCGTCACCAGCTTGGCCGCGCAGTGTGTCGTTTCCGCCGCGCGCTGTGATGGTGTCATCACCATCACTTCCTTCAAAGGTTTCCGCAACGATAGAGCCGAAAAGCATATCATTGCCGGTTCCTGAGAGCAGCGTTTCAACCGTAAACAGCGTATCGCCCAGCGCGTCCCCGCCAGCACCAGCGGTTCCATCCAAATAAACGGTCAGATCAGCAGATGAGGCAGAATAATCAGCGGTATCAACACCGTCTCCGCCTGTTAAAATGTCAGCGCCTGCACCGCCGATGAGGGTGTCGTTTTCTGTTCCGCCAAGTAGCTGATCATCCCCGCCACCGCCGCGCAATGTGTCACTACCAGCGCGCCCCTCCAGGGTTTCATCAGCGCCAACGCCGGTGAAATCATCATTTACGGACGTCCCGATCAGGCGCTCAACGTTAACAACAGTGTCGTTGGCTGCCGTTCCACCTGTGCCAAGCGTTGTCCCATCAAGCACGATCGTGACGCCAAGGGTTGAGCCTGAGTAATCTACCGTATCGAAATCATCGCCGCCGTCGATGGTGTCGCCGCCGCCGCCGCCGACGATCATGTCGTCGCCGGCCTCACCAAGAAGGGTATCATCGCCAAGACCGCCGCTTAGCGTATCGCCGGATGCACCGCCTTGCAGTGTTTCTGACGCATTCGTGCCGTAGATGAAGTCTGTTGAAGCACTGCCAATCACCACTTCAATGCTATTGAGGCGGTCGCCAGTGGCTTCCCCGCCAAGGCCTGCGCTGCCGTCGAGAAAGACCGTAACGCCAACGCCTGAGCCAGAATAATCGGCCGTGTCATCGCCAATACCGCCGTTCAAGCCATCCGCACCCAGACCGCCAATGAGGATGTCATTCCCATCGTCGCCAAAGAGATCGTCATCCTCTTCGCCGCCGCGCAAGGTATCGCCGCCGTCGCCGCCGAACAGTGTATCTGGATTGTCGGACCCGGTAATATCGTCAGCTTCATCCGAGCCAACAACAATTTCTATCGAATCAAAGGTATCGCCATCGGCATCGCCAGCTGTGCCGCTATTGGCACCCAGATCTAAGACGACTCCAAGTACGGAAGATGAATAGTCTGCCGTGTCTTCCCCAAAACCGCCTTGCAAATCATCATTGCCCGCGCCGCCAATGAGCACATCATCTGCGCCGCCGCCGATGAGCGTGTCATCGCCTGCGTTCCCGGTCAGGGTATCTTGGCCAGAATTGCCTTCAAGCGTATCATTTGTTCCTGCACCGAACAGAGCATCATCTAACGCCGTGCCAAGCAGCCGCTCTATATCCGTTAAGGTATCACCATCGGCGTCACCGTTCACTCCGGCGGTGCCATCTAGATAGGCTGTGACGGCGGTAATAGAGAAGGAGTAATCGGCAGTATCAAAGTCATCACCGCCATCGAGCGTATCTGCGCCCAGGCCACTGCGCAGAATATCATCGCCAGCCTCGCCGCGAAGATCATCAACGCCGCCGCCCGCAATGATGGTGTCCGCGCCGGCGCCGCCGAGGAACAATTCCCCGATATTGGTGCCGGTGACAGTGTCGCCTTGCGCCGAGCCGACGAATTCTTCTACCTGAGTGACGATATCGCCTTGCGCATCTCCGCCAGTACTGGCCGTTCCATCAAGAAAGACGGTCACACCGAGTGCGGAACCGCTGTAAATGACGCGGTCTATGTCGCCGCCGCCGGTGATCACATCTGCCCCTGCGCCGCCGGTTAAGACGTCTGCGCCGGTGCCGCCAAGCAGCGTGTCATCTCCGCCAGCACCGGTCAGCGTATCAGCGCCAGTGCCGCCCTCAAACGTTTCGTCATTCCCAACGCCTGTGATTACATCGGCATCATCAGAGCCGATAACGCGCTCTACATTGCTGATGGCATCATTCAGCGCATGCCCACCAACACCAAGCGTTGTCCCGTCCAAGACGATTGTCACACCGGCGTCAGAGGCGGAATAATCAACGGTGTCGAAGTCATCACCGCCGTCCAGCGTATCAGCTCCAACGCCGCCAGTAAGGATGTCATCTCCTGCTTCACCCAGCAGGATGTCATCGCCAATATCGCCAGTGAGCGTATCGTCGCCGTCACCGCCTTCAAGAGTTTCGTTTTGATTGAAACCGGTGATGATATCGTCGCGTGTCGACCCGATAACTCGCTCAATTGAGGACAGACTGTCGCCAATGGCGTCGCCGCCAGCGCCCAAAGAGCCATCAAGCGACACTGTAACTGGGGCTGATGATGCGGAATAATCGACCGTATCAAAGCCCATACCGCCTTCAAGCGTGTCTGAGCCAGCAAGCCCGATCAGCGTATCATCGCCATCTTGGCCGCGCAGCGTATCGCTGAGTGCGCCGCCGGTGAGGACATCGTTGAGATCGCCGCCTTCTAGCGTTGTCGCGAATGTATCGTTGCCGATCAACGTGTCTGCAAAGTCAGACCCAATGACAACTTCAATTGTCTCAAGCGTATCGCCTTCGGCATCGCTGCCCGTGCCGGCCATCCCATCCGTACGTACCGTCACGCCGCCGCCAGCGCCGCTATAATCAGCCGTATCTGTATCGCCGCCACCGACAAGCGTGTCTGCGCCAGCGCCGCCAATAAGGGTGTCCTGCTCAGACCCGCCGCGCAGGATGTCGTCGCCGCCGCGCCCTTCTAGGCGGTCCATGCCGGCCCGGCCTTCTAAGACTTCGTCTTCTGCCGTACCGATAATCGTATCGTTCAGTAGCCCACCAAAGACCTGTTCGATATTTGATAGCGTATCGCCGGTGGCATCGCCGCCAGCATTGGCAGTTCCATCTAGATAGATGAACAGATTTGTCGTTTGTGTGCTGTAATCAATGGTGTCGAAATCGTCGCCGCCATCGATGGCATCCGTCCCGTCGCTGCCGGTAATCGTGTCGTCGCCAGTCCCGCCATCAATGGTGTCATCATTGTCGCCGCCGTCGATCTGGTCATCGCCAGCATCGCCGCGCAGAGTGTCATTTCCTGCGCCACCTGAAATGACATCGTCTTCGGCGCCGCCTTCGAGAACATCAGCCGCGTTAAAGCCATTAAGCGTATCAGCGAAATCTGACCCAACAACACGTTCAACGAGGCTAAGCACATCGCCTTGCGCATGACCGTTTATACCGGCAACGCCGTTGAGATTAACGGTCACACCGGCGTCTGATGTGTCATACAGCACGGTATCGAAATCCGCGCCGCCATCAATGATATCGGCATCGGCGCCGCCGCGAAGAGTGTCATTGCCATCGCCGCCGCGGATGGTATCAGTACCGCCTAAGGAACTGATGATGTCATCGCCGTCCCCGCCTTCGAGAATTTCATTCAAGCTAAAGCCAGTAAGGACATCGTCGAAATCGGAACCAAAAAGACGTTCGATGTTGATCAGCGTATCGCCTTGCGCGTCGCCGCCTTGCCCGACTGTCACGCCATCTAGTGTGAGCTGGATACCAACGGAACTACCGGAATAGTCAGCCGTGTCAATGTCATCACCGCCATCAAGGGCGTCTGCACCAGCGCCGCCAGACAGGTTGTCGTCGCCGCCGCCGCCAAGCAGAATATCGTCGCCGCCAGCGCCTTCTAAGTCATCATTGCCGAGGCCGCCCTCAAGCGTCTCATTGCCGCCAATACCGGTGATTTCATCATCGTCAAACGTGCCAATCACACGCTCGATATCAAAGAGTGTATCACCTTGTGCATCGCCGCCTAGGCCCGCAGACCCATCCAGGCTGACAATAATGCGCGAGGCCGAATCTGAGTAATCTGCTGTATCAAAACCTGCATCGCCGCGCAGCACATCCCCATTTGCGCCGCCGCGCAGGATGTCATCGTTTGCGCCGCCGTCTAGCGTGTCGTTCCCGATACTGCCTTCAAGCGTATCAGCGCCAAGACCGCCGAAGAGGGCATCATCGCCGCTTGCGCCGCGCAATAAGTCGGCCCCGGCATTGCCTTCTAACTGGTCATTCTGACCGCTGCCGACTAACTCATCATCAAACGCCGAGCCCAGCAGGCGTTCAGCGTTGGTAATCAAATCACCTTGCGCTTCAAAATTACTGCCAGCAACGCCGTCGAGCCGCGCAATAACGCCGCCTTCCGCGCCTGTGTAGTCGACGGTATCAATGCCATCTCCGCCATCGATAGCGTCTGCACCACGTCCGCCGATCAAGGTGTCTTGGCCGATACCGCCGCGCAAATCATCATCTTCATCGCCGCCGCTGAGCACGTCATCGCCGTCGCCGCCTTCGAGCTGCTCTGCTGCGTTAAAGCCTGTCAACACGTCGTCAAAGTCAGAGCCGATGAGGATTTCAATTGCGGTTAGAGTATCACCCAGGGCTTCATCTCCTGCGCCCAAGGACCCGTCCAAGAAGACAGTAACGCTGCCCGCGGCGTCGGCGTAAGTGACGGTATCGAGCCCTGCGCCACCATCGAGCGTATCTGCGCCGGTACCGCCAATAAGGGTGTCATTGTTTTCCCCGCCCTGAAGCACATCGGCCCCGCCGCGCCCTTCAAGGGTATCGCGGCCGTCATTCCCGATGAGCGTTTCATCAACATTGATGCCGCGCAGAATATCATCCGCGCTGGTGCCAATGAGGCGCTCGATGCTGCTTAAGGTGTCCCCATTGGCATCGCCGCCGGCAACCAAAGTCCCATTGAGGTCAATGGTCACCGCAGCCGTCGATGCAGAATAGTCAGCTGTATCAATGCCAGCGCCGCCTTCCAGCGTGTCGCCGTCTTCGCCCCCAATGAGGGTATCGTTGCCGTCCTGGCCGCGCAGGGTATCTGTCCCCGCGTTGCCAATCAATAAGTCGTCGCCATCGCCGCCTTCAAAGACCTCATCGTTGGCAACGCCTGTCATCACGTCATCGAAATCGCTCCCGATGATCAGCTCGACGTCCGAAATTTGGTCCCCTTGGGCTTGGCCGCCTGTGGAGACTGTGCCATCCAAAACCACCTGCACAGCTTGGGTTGATTGCGCATATGAAATGCGGTCAAAGCCTGCACCGCCGTCTAAAATATCGCCGCCCAAGCCGCCATCAAGCACGTCATCGCCCTGACCGCCGAGCAAAGTGTCGACCCCGCCTTCACCGTTCAGCTGATCATTGCCAAACCCGCCGTCAAGCAAATCATCGGCAGCGGTGCCAGTCAAAACATCATCAACGGAAGAGCCAAGGACCTGCTCTACATTGGTAACAATATCGCCCTGTGCGTCGCCGCCGGTCGACACGCTGCCATCGAGGTTAACGGTAACGCCGAGGGTTGATCCAGAATAATCGAGAAGGTCAACACCTGCGCCGCCGTCAATGGTGTCCCCGCCCTGGCCGCCATTGAGCTGGTCATCGCCTTGGCCGCCAAGCAGCGTATCCACGCCCTGGCCGCCAAGGAGTAAGTCAGCGCCTTGCCCGCCTTCTAATGTATCATCACTGGTTCCGCCGGTCAGCGTATCGTCTAGGTTTGAGCCAACGAGACGCTCAATACTCGTCAAGCGGTCGCCAGCAGCGTCGCCATCTGCGCCAGTTGTGCCATCCAAGAACGCACGAACGGCAAAGGCGGAATTTGCGTAAGTGGCGGTATCAAAACCGTCGCCGCCGTCTAAATCATCGGCGCCGCCAAAGCCTTGGAGGATATCGTTGTCATCCCCGCCGCGCAGAGTGTCTTCTGCGTCGCGCCCCCGCAGATCATCGTCGCCGTCTCCGCCATCAAGCGTTGCGCCAGCGCCGGTGTCTGCGCTTAAGACGTCATCAAAGCTCGAACCGGTAACCGCTTCGATGGAGTCAAAAACATCGCCCGCAGCGTGGCCGCCAGTGGCAGTGTCGTTGAACATGTCTACAACAACAGCTGCGTTGGAGGCGGTATAATCGACGGTATCGAAACCGCTATCGCCGCGCAGATCATCCGCGCCAGCGCCGCCAGCTAAGACATCATCACCATCGTTACCGCGCAGCAATTCATCTGCCGTGCTGCCCGAAATAACATCCGCGAAAGTGGACCCAAGCACAGTCTCAATTGAAATTAGGGAGTCGCCAGCAGCATCGCCGCCGCCGCCAGGTGCACCTGTGGTTGAAACGATGATCCCAGCGGCTGACCCACTGTAATCGGCCAAGTCAATACCAGCGCCGCCATCTAGAGTATCAGCGCCAAGACCGCCAATAAGGATATCGTCGCCATCATCACCGCGCAGCGTATCGGCCCCAATGAGGCCTGCCAGAGTATCGTTCGACGCCCCGCCTTCTAGAACATCATTGTCGCTGCTGCCACTGAGGCTATCAGCAAAATCTGAGCCAATGACACGTTCGATCTGAATGTAGGTATCACCTTGCGCATCACCGCCAGCACCAGCGCTGCCATCCAAAGCCACCGTTACGCCCTGGCCAGATGTTATGTAGGTGACCGTATCAAGTCCGCCGCCGCCGTCTAAGACGTCAGCGCCTACGCCGCCGCTAAGAGTGTCATCTCCTTCATCGCCTTCAAGCAAGTCAGCGCCTTGACCGCCCTCTAAAGTATCTTCACCCGTTGCGCCGCGCAAAATGTCATCGCCGCCAGCCCCTGTGAGGATGTCATCTCCAAGGCCGCCATCGAGTGTTTCGGCTGCCGTTTCGCCAACGATCGTATCGCCAAAGCTTGATCCAAAAACGATCTCTACTTCGCTGACTTGGTCGCCTTCAGCAAATCCCCCTGTACTGAGTGACCCGTCTAAACGGATGGAGATAGCAGCCGAGCTACCGCGGTAATCGAGTGTATCAATGCCGGCGCCGCCAATGATTTCATCCGCACCAAGACCGCCATCAAGCGTGTCGTCGCCAGCACCGCCGCGAATAATCTCGTCGTTAATGGAACCAACGATATTGTCGTTAAAGACGGAGCCAATGGCGCCTTCAATGCTATTGAGCGTATCGCCAGCTGCATCGCCGCCGGACGATAATGACCCATCCAATCGGACAAAAACCGCAGACCCAGATGCGCTATAATCGGCAATATCTTGGCCAGCCCCGCCGACAAGGTTGTCTGCGCCGCCAAAACCTGCAAGCACGTCATCACCAGCGCCGCCTTCTAGCGTATCATCGCTGTCCCCGCCAATAAGCGTATCGCCGAATGCAGAACCAAAAAGCCGCTCGAACCCAGTGAGCGTGTCGCCTTGCGCATCTCCGCCAAAGCCAGGCCCGCCGCCAAGGCTTGCTGTGACGGCAGCGCCTGACAGGCTATAATTAGCCGTATCAAATCCCAGCCCGCCATCCAGAATGTCAGCGCCCAAGCCAGAATAAATATCGTCGTTACCGGCTCCGCCAAAGATCGTCTCGCTGGCGGCAGCGCCAAACACTTGATCGTTAAACTCTGAGGCAGTGACGATTTCCAAATTGATAATGGTATCGCCATCTGCATCACCGCCAAGCGATGGGGAGCCATCCAGATTGAGAATAACCGACGTCGCTGATGCCGCATAGGTTACGCTATCAATGCCGGCGCCGCCATCAAGCAAGTCCGCGCCAGCGCCGCCGACCAAGATGTCATTGCCGTCGCCGCCGAGAAGGCTCTCATTTGCTGTTGAGCCGGTTAGCTGATCGTCTCCGCTCCCGGAAATGACCTGTTCGATTTCAAAAAACCGGTCGCCGGTTGCCTCTCCGCCAATAGAAGCATCACCATTGAGGCGGATGATCAAATTTGCGGTCTCAGTGGAGAAATCAACCGTGTCGAACCCGCCGCCGCCAGTGATGGTGTCTGCACCGGCGCCGCCAATGAGGGTATCATCGCCAGCGAGGCCCGATAAGGCGTTGTCATCGTCGTCGCCGATCAATGTATCGGCAAGGTTAGAGCCTTCTAAGTTCTCAATCGAGGAATACGTATCGCCCTGCGCATCACCGACGGTGCCGCCATCGAGAGCCAAAGATGCTGTGACACCAGCTAACGCATTAATATAGCTGGCTGTATCAATGCCGGTGCCACCGAGAAGAACATCTGCCCCGATACCGCCAACGAGAACATCATCGCCTCCAGCACCGTCAAGCTGATTGACCTCAGCGTTCCCTGTAATGCGGTCCGCTGCCTGGGTGCCAATTACATTCTCGATTTGGAAGATCAGGTCGCCTTCAGCATGGCCGCCAAAGCCAGTGGAGGTAAACAGATCGATCGTCACGCCTTCGAAAGACGCCGCATACGTGACCGTATCAACCCCATCGCCGCCGCGCAGTGTATCTGCGCCGGCGAGGCCCTCTAAAATATCATCACCGCCCAAACCATCGAGCGCGTTGTTTCCCGCTGAGCCGGTCAACTGATCGGCGAAACCGGACCCCGTCAGGTTTTCAATATCCTGCAGTCGGTCGCCTTGCGCATGACCGCCAGTGCCGGCATTGCCTAGCAAATCAACCAAGACACCAACATCACTGGACGCATATCGAGCGGTGTCGAGGCCGTCTCCGCCTTCAAGAGTATCAGCGCCGCTGGCACCTTCTAGAATGTCATCGCCGTCCCGGCCTTCTAAAAGATCATCGCTGTCCGAACCGTTTATAATGTCAGCACGGCGCGATCCGATGACTTGCTCAATTTCAGTCAGAGTATCGCCGTCCGCCTCTCCACCTTCAGAGATCGTGCCATCGAGATAGACGGTGACACCAGTGCGTGAATTTGAATAATCTGCAGCATCAAACCCGGCGCCGCCTGTCAGGATGTCCCCGCCTTCACCGCCGATCAGGATGTCGTCACCGCCCAAGCCGGAGAGCTGATCATTGCCTGCAGTCCCGCTGAGCGTGTCACTGAAGTTCGAGCCAAACAGCGCTTCAACATCAAAAAAGAGATCGCCTTGCGCATCACCGCCCGTGGACGTGCCATCGAGGGAGACATTCACAGCAGCGCTAGAGAACTCATAGGAAACGGCATCAAAGCCTTCGCCGCCATACAGCATATCGCCCGCAGCGCCGCCGGAGATCACATCATCCCCAAGCCCGCCGAAGATGCTGTCTTCGCCATCGCCCCCGATCAATGTATCGTCAAAGTCTGAGCCAAAGAGACGCTCAACATTGGTGATAACGTCGCCTTCTGCCTTACCGCCAGAGCCAACACGGCCATCCATAAAGACAGTGACGGCCTCCTCTGAAGCGCTAAAATCAACTGTATCAATCCCGCCGGCGCCGTCGATGGTGTCTGCGCCGAGGCCACCGACGAGGAAATTGTCAGCGGCGTCACCCGTCAAATTGTCATCAAAAGCGGAACCGCGTAGCTCTTCAAAGCCGCTTAAAACATCCCCGGCCGCATCGCCGCCGCTGCCTGTCCTACCGTCCAAGAAGACAGTGACCGCAGCAGAAGACGCGCTGTAATCGGTGATGTCATAGCCCTCACCGCCGTCGAGGACGTCTGCGCCGCCAAGGCCAACGATTGTGTCATCGCCAGCAAAACCGCGCAGAATTTCATTGGCGCCAGAGCCAGTGAGCACGTCATTAAAGTCGGTGGCATCAATGCCTTCAATTTGCGTAAGTGTATCACCTAGCGCATCGCCGCCGGCGCCAAGGCTGCCGTCTGTTGATAAGGTGATCGCTTCTGCAGATATGCGGTAGTCGGCGATATCTACGCCCGCGCCGCCAATTAATTCGTCTTCGCCGCCGCGGCCGGAAAAGCGTTCATCACCGGCTCCGCCGCGCAATACATCATCAAAGCGTGAGCCTATGGCGCCTTCGATGCCGGTGAAATTATCGCCTTCTGCATAGCCACCTGTACCAGCGCCGTTTTCTAGGTTGACCTCTACACTTTCGTCAGAGGTTTCATAGGAGACGAGGTCCTCGCCCGTTCCGCCGTCAATGTCGTCTTGCCCAGCACCGGCAACAATCAAGTCATCGCCCGCGCCAGCATCAATGATGTTGCCTGGCGGTACATCAAACAAAACCGTAATAGCTTCGCCTGATTGTTCATCAACCAGGTAGACGTCCTCTTCAGAGGCGGCCGGATTGACCGCCATCCGCGCCTGAACTGAAGCGACAGAAACGCTCTGGGCGCTTTCTGAACTCAAGGTAAAGGCAATGGGAACAAAGAACTCGTTGAGAAAGCCTGACTCTGTTTGGGTCACCCCATCTTCGGGAATGGCATATTGCAGCTGAATATCAAACCCGACCGCAGTGGAGCCGATGTTCACAGCTGCAACATCAAAATCTGCATTCGCCAGGGGATCGTCTAAATCGATGACCCAGCCTGCGTCCGTCAGCTCACCATTAATAACCGAGAAGCCATCTGGAAGCGTTGGAACAGTGATCTTGGTCACTTCAACACCCGATTGGGGAATATCAGCGACAACGCGCAAAATCCGCGTTGTGAAACCCTCGGGCGCTAACACTTCAGAATCAGCGATGATAGTCTCACTCGCTGAACTGCCAGTAATCTGTTCGCGTTCAACTTGCGCGCCGAAGGCTGGGTCTTCGTCAGCACCCGTCGCTGCAGCCGCGCCGCGTAAGATCGTGCGGCCATCTACGACTTCGGTTGTTTGGCCTGTGACGCCGAACAATTCTATCGTAATGGAAGGCGTGAGTTCAGCAATCGAGCTACCAACCTCTTCGGTGGGATCTGGGCTAGAGGCAGGGTCCATCGGAGCAGCAGCAGCAGATGCGCTCTCATTGCTGATTTTCTCGATAATGCGGCTTTGTTCTTCCGCGTCGGAATCCGCTTCACTTTCTTCAACTGCCTTTTGAGCAGCAGCCTCTTCAATTGTCTCTGATAGGATGCCGCCAGGAGCCTGTTGCTCAGCAGCCGTCAAAAACTCAGCCTGCTCAGCGGAATCGTCTGTCTCCTCCACCGGGTCCAGGGTTTCTTCTGAACTAAACAAAGGCGGTGTTGCTTCGGGAATGTCCGTAAATTCGCCAACGCGGGTTAGCAGCTGGTCTGCCGGGATTGGAAAGCCAGCAAACACAATCGTCGGCGGATTGTCAGATAGCGCGAGCAAACCAAGACCTGGTACGAGGACTTGGCTACCATCTGGGAACTTAAAAAGGACGTCGACATCGATGAACTCAAGTTCAACCGATTCGTAAGGGAAGTCGAACACAAGCTGACCGCCCGCTGCCACTTCGGCAACAGCCAGCGGTGCAACGTTCTGATCTGTTTGCACATTTTCTTCTGAAGGCGGTGAACCCGCCGTCTGCTCTTCAGCCATTGAAGACCCATTCGCCACTGACACAATACTTCGAATTGCCATTTTTCATCCGCCAGGCTTTCCAAATAGTGAAAATTGTAGAAATTATTTGGAGAACGTTAGGGTTAACTCACCCTTTACCTTGCCTGTTTAGAAAGTGATTTCTTAGCGGAGGTCTACGATTACATTTCGTTTACTTATCTAAATATTTCGTAAAGAAGTTTTCGCGCGAGTTTGGAGTTTAGTGTCAGTGGCAACACGCAATAGGTTGGCCAGGTGTTGATCAGCGGGAAAAAATACCTGCTGGCAACCACAGTACGCATGCGCGTGCTGAGGCTGGCTGGCCTGTGCCTAGTGGCCATTGTGCTGGCGAGCCCTGCGGTTGCAGGCAAAAAGAAACCCAAGATTGTCAGCGTTTCCGACGATCCCATTTATATGGACCGAGCGACCTTCGGCGATGTGATCGGCCTCCAACCTGGCTTTGAGCGCTTTATAGAACCCTCAGCCGGGCCGGCGGACGCTATGGTGCAACAACCCGAGACTTGGGACACGCAGTCACCCAGCGCGCCGCCGCTATCGCCAGCACGGGTGATAAAAGCAGCGGTGCAGCCCATGCTGCCGGTTATCAAGCCTGAAGCACAATTCGTACAGCGCGTTCAAGCGCCGCCTTTCAATGTGTCGCTCAAGGCGCTTGAAAGGCCTAAAGCGCTGCTGGGTTCGGCTGATAAAAAGCAAATTAAAACCAGACAAAAGGAATTGGCCCGGCAGCGCGCCTTTGCCGCAAAAGAACTGAAGGCAAGCCGCGATATCACTGTAGCATCCGTGCCTCGCGATGTTTTAGCAATAAAATCAATTGCAGCAGAGTTCAGCGCGCGTGATGCTGAAAAAACGGCTATGAGGACGCAGCTCGCGCAGGCGCAAAGCATTGCGCTGGAGCGTCTTGAACGACCAACGTCATTGGCGCCTGCGCTAAACCCGCAAATCCCGACAGTTTCCGTCGCAGCTTTAGAGCGCGGCGTCTCTTCTATCGCGGAAGGCGCAAAAAGTCTGCAAGCCGCACTGCTTGAGCCAATACAAACAATTGAGATTGCAGCGCTGAAGAGACCTATATCTGTCTTTGAAACGCAGGAGACGCCAAAACGCACAGTAATGGCGGCCATTAAAAGCGGTCACACAAACGCGCAATTGACGACGCAGCAGGTTGCCACATTTGATATACGTCTCGTGCCATTGATGCGGCCTGAAAGCCTAGTACCAAAGCCAGACCCTCTGCCAGCCTTGGTTCGCAAGCAGCTCGCTACACTGCCTAAAACCAAAAACCCTCTTGCAGACTATAACGCGCAGATTGTCCGATCAGCGGCGGCGAACGCCGACAATGACATTTCAGTTCAGCAAAAGCGGACGGCAAACCCTCCCAGTGACGCTGCTGCCAAGATTACACTGGCAGGCATTGGCGCGTGGCAGGGCTTGGTTGGCGAAACGACGCAGACCGCGCAGTCTGCGTCCATTGTAGAGAGTGCGCCGATCGCAGCAGAACAGCTTAAAGAACCAGCGAAGGTGGCCAGCGCGGAATCCACAGCCTTAGAGAGCTTGCGAGCTGGCGCAGGCGAGACAGCCCCATCTATTGAAGCGACACCGCAAACCCTCCAGCAGGATTTCTTAACGCGGGAGCAATCATTGGATGTGATCGACATGGTCGGTTTGCCAGGCGAAGCAAAGCTCTTGAATGTTCCTAATGAAGACCGCGGCAGCATCGTTGCATCTGTTAAAACGACATCGACGAAGTATGAAGCGCGGCCCATTGGCCAAGGCGGCCTGGAGACCTTGCGCGATGCTGTGGAACATGCCATTGCGACAAACCCAGACGTAAAAATCGCTGAAGCACAGCAGGAAGATGCCTTTTATGCTGTGCGCGAGGCGCGCTCTGGCTTCTTGCCGAAAGTTGATATCAACGCTGGCGGCGGACCAGAAGTCTCTCGCCAAAGCGGCAATGAAGAAATCACCCGTATTCGCCGTGAACTCAACGCCACTTTGCGCCAGACTGTGTTTGATTTTGGCCTGACACAGTTTGATTACCGCCGCGCTAAACAGAACTATGAATCGGCCAAGCTGGAAAAGCTGCAAAGCGTGGAAGACCTCACTTACGAAGTCACAACTGCCTATTTAGGCGTTTTGCAGCAGCAAAAAGTTGTCGCCTTGGCGCATCAAAACTTAGAAGCGCATGAGTACATTCTCAACCTTGTAACAGCTCAAAAAGAAGCTGGCCAAGGCACGGCCGCTGACGTGAACCGCGTTGCCTCCAGCTTATCAAACGCTGAATCCTTCATGTTGGAAGAAGAAAGCAAACTCCAGCAAGCACGCGATCAATATCGCCGCCTTTTGGATGCACCGCCTGGCCTGTTGGTCGATCCGCTCCTTGACTTGTCTCTCCTGCCGCAAAGCCCGCAGGACGCAGCTGACCGCAGCGTAGAAGAAAGCCCGCGGCTCTTGCAAGTGAAGGCGGATACCAAGTCCATTCGCAACCAACTGCGCAGCCACCGCGGGAATTTCTTGCCAAAAGTGGAAGTTGAAGTTCAAGGCAACTTGCGGACGGATGTGGCTGGGGAAACCGGCGAGACGCGCGATGCGCGCGCTATGATGTTCTTGCGCTATAATGCTTTCAACGGCGGCGCTGACAGCGCAGTGTCAGCTCGTCTACGTGCACGCATTAAAGAAATTGGTTTCGAGTTTGAAAAACAACGCCGCGAAGTTGAACAGAACATTCGCAATGACTTTACGGCAATCGATGCCAGCCGCGCGAAGGTGGATACCATTCGCGATCAAGTAGATGCCGCAAAAGAAGTTGTAAGGCTGTATGAAGAGCAATTTCGCGCAGGCGACCGCACAGCCTTTGATTTGCTGGATGCACAGCAAGCGCTGATCAATGCAAAACTCGAACAAGTGCTCAACAGCTACCAAGAAAACAGAGCCGCTTTCCGCGTGCTTCAGCAGCTTGGCAGCCTGTATTATGCCTTAACGTCGGACGAGTAATCTCCTGCATAATCGGCGCAATTTTCAACAAATTGCCATTAATAAATTCCAATTTGGTCACATCTTATCCACCAAGTCGCCGCTATCCTCCCCCAATATGCATCAAACTTTGGTGGAGGGAGTTTATGCGCTTGAGGCACTTACTTTTTGGACTGTCAGTCGCGCTTTTGACGTGCTTCAGCGCGCAGGCCAATGGGCTGCTCGTGCAGCCTGTGAAAGCCATGTGGCTCTTGCCCGAACCCACGCCCAAACCGGCATTGCCAGCCTCAAAATTAAAAGTGGGCCAATCCAGCCAACTGGCTGATCTGCATGTGATGCGGAATCTCGAGAGCTGGCCGAATGATACGCAAACGAGTTATTCACTCTTTGGCGATGAATATCGCTCTGTCAACGTAGACCTCAGCGTTGGCCTAAAGCCCAAGCGCATCATGTCTTTGGAAGCCAAATGGTAGGGCGTGCGTCCGCCTCCCCTTTTCCTTTCATTGTCGCGTCCTCTGCCTGCGCTTGACAGTGACAGCCTAAACGCGCTCATAGTCTTTTGGCAGCTCTTTCCTAACATGGTTAACGCGCCGGTAAGGTCGCGCACTTACATCTTGAATGGTCATGCCAATGGGGAAAATATAGGCCTACGATGCATCCAGCGCACCAACCAACTTTCTATGCCGAGCCAGGCGCCCTAGCCCCCTTATTTCACGGCAAATGCGGCTCAAATCCACGCTATGCTTTTGGCAGCGCGGCGGGCCGGTATGTGATTTTGCTTTTCATTGGATCGCACGACAACGCTACGGCGAAACAGGTGATGGAACAGGTCCGCAACTGCTCCCTTTTTGACGATAACACAGCGAGTTGCTTCGCGATCTGGGCGGACGGAAAAACGGGGCAAACTCCTTTGTCGCAGCCACGTTTACCGGGTATCCGGCATTTTGATGATGCTGGCGGCAAGATTTTTGAGCTCTACCGTTTAGGTAAGCGGATCGGCAATGGTGATGACATGCGTATTCGGCCAATGGCCGTCGTTTGCGATCCCATGCTGCGCGTCCTGCATTGCGCGCCGCTTGAAGAGCTGAGCACAGCGTTAGACGTTATTGCGCACATGCCCCCGCCCTATGAGCATGCCGGCGCGCCACTTCACCCACCCGTCCTCGTCGTACCGCGCGTTTTTGAAGAAGACTTCTGCCAGGAACTCATCCGTTATTACAAAAAAGCAGGCGCACAATACTCCGGCGTTATGTCTGAAAAGGACGGCCAAACAGTCTATGTAGAAAACCCAAGTTTTAAAGTCCGCTTCGACAGTCAGATAGACGATGAAGACCTGCGCAAGGAGGCACGACTGCGCGTTGAAAGACGTCTTGTTCCTATATTGCATCGCTCATTGAACTTTAAAGCGACGCGCATGGAGCGCTACATTGTCGCCTGTTATACGAAAGAAAAAGGCGGGTTCTTCCTTCCGCACCGCGACAATACGACAAAGGGAACGGCGCACCGCTCCTTTGCTGTGACTATCAACCTCAATACGGGGGACTATGAAGGCGGCGGATTACGGTTCCCTGAGTTCTCAGACCAGGTTTTTGTCGCGCCGCGCGGAGGCGCCGTGGTGTTTGGCTGCTGCCTCCTTCACGAGGCGCTGCCGGTTACCAAAGGGAACCGATTTGTATTTTTGCCGTTTCTTTATGATGAAGCAGGCGCAGCTTTAAGGGCGGAAAACGCCGAATTTTTAGCAGACAATGTGCCCAATTATACAGGCAATCAGGCTGCGTCGACGGCATAAGCCGATTGAGCGGAGCGGATCCAGCCGCCGCCAAGCACTCTATCTCCATCATACACAACGCATGCCTGTCCGGGAGAGACGCCATATTCCGGGCTTTCGAACTCCACGCGCGCGGCGCTTGCATGCTCCATATGGATCGTCACAGGTTCGGGCGCAGTTGTAGAGCGTATCTTTGCCTGCGCCTTAAAGGATGAACCAGTCACCGCGTCGCTGAGCCAATTGCACTCATCCATCATAAGGGACGCTGCAGCAAGCGCTTCACGCGGGCCAACCACCACTTCCCGCGTCTCCGGCCGGAGCCCGACCACATAAATCGGGTCGGCCATGCCGCCAACGCCCAAGCCTTTCCGCTGGCCGATCGTATAGTGTAAAATCCCTTGGTGCTCGCCAAGCACCGTCCCATCGAGATGAACAATATTGCCTTTTTCAGCAGCACCTGGCCGCAAACGCGAAACCAATTCCCCATAATTGCCATTGGGAACAAAGCAAATGTCTTGGCTATCGGGCTTATCGGCAATGGCTAAGCCATAGGTTTCAGCCAGTGCGCGAACATCAGGTTTGTGCAGTCCGCCGAGGGGAAAGCGCAGATAATCGAGCTGCTCCTGTGTCGTTGCGAACAGAAAATAAGACTGGTCTTTGCCATGGTCAGCAGCGCGGCGTAGCTGGGCGCGGCCATCTTCTAACGTGCGCTGCACATAGTGACCCGTTGCCAGACAATCAGCGCCAAGGTCTCGCGCCATGCCATAGAGGTCTTTAAACTTAACGCTTTGATTACAGCGAACGCACGGCAAAGGGGTTTCGCCGCGCACGTAGCTGTCAGCAAAGTCATCAATCACTGCTTCTTTAAAACGGCTCTCATAATCGAGCACATAATGATCAATCCCAAGGGTCGAAGCGACTTGCTGGGCATCATAAATATCCAGGCCAGCGCAGCACGCGCCTTTTTTCTGCAGCGCCAAACCATGGTCGTACAGCTGAAGCGTAATACCGACCACGTCATAGCCTTGGTCATGCAGCAAAGCGGCAACTGTCGAGGAATCCACGCCGCCAGACATCGCCACAACAACCCGCGTCTCGCTGGGTGCTTTATCAATACCGAGTGCGTTCATAGGGCTCATATAGGCAGGCGCGCTGCCGATAGAAAGGGCGAAAACGACTGAAAGGCTGACCCTGGGCAGAAGTTGCCGCCGGTAAAGCATCGCTGCAGGCACAAACTGCCCGTTCCAAGCTTGCCTAGCCTTAACGATCAACCCGCTGCATTCTCGCAAGTCCCTGTGTTTCCTCGCAAGACAGCGTTAACGCCCAAATTGGCCCAGGCTTTGCACAGAGCTAGTCGATCATCTTGATCACGCTGTTCCTGAATGGATGCGGCGGCCAACCGGACGGCAAAATTGCTCTTCTGGACCGCACCAAAAGAGAGAGACAGAAAGGGCCGCTCCCCTTGGACGCGATCACACAACTCATCCCTGCCAAGCAGGCACCGATAGGCAATGCCGCTGGCGCAGGTACTCAGGCGACTGCCGAGGCACGATCAAGCCAGGCCGGCGCGAGCGAGAGTTTTGCGCGCAGTTTGGCAAACGAGCAAGCGCAAGCAAACGATAAGCCAAAAGCGGGCGACGCGGAAAAAAGTCCGCAGCAACCGAGTACGCCGACTGAAAGCGACCCTGGAACCCGCAAAGACAGCGGCAACAGTGCAGCCATCGCCATGAAACCGAAAGCGCAGGAAACAGCCCAGGAAACGGCGCAGCAAGTCAGCACCGAAGATGAGGTGTCTCCAGTACAAGGCGAACTTAGAGTAAACCAAGCGCCGCAGGAGGAGCCTGCTATCAACATCACAGCGGCGGATGATGCAGAGATCAAAAGCACAAACAGTCGCCCAGTTGCGGAAACAAAGGCGGTAGATGTCGCCAGCATTGATGCCGAAAATGACGCGCTAGAAAATGCTGACGTGGCGCGAGCAATGGCTGAAACAGCGCCAGTAGCGCAGCCTGATACACCCGATACACAAGAATCTGACAGCCCGCCTTTGCTGCAGGCACTTATGGCGCTGAGCAGTGCGCAACCCGCAGCCAAGCCGATGAAGCCAGCAGATCAGCAAACTCCCGGTGCTGGTGACGAAAGCACTGACATCACTCCCGTAACGGCAAACGATACTGCGGCGCTGATTGCACCAAATGCGGCCGCTGCGAAACCGGCGCAAAACCCAGCGCCAGCAGCTGTTCCAAGGCAGCCAACAGCTTTGGGCCTGGCAGATCAAAAACCGTTGGCGCAAACATCTGAGCAGGCGATCAACTCGGCTGATTTGGATGGGCAACCAAAGGTGTCTGATGCAGAACCTGAAACGCAGACGTCAAAATCGCCAAAAACTGTGGTTGTTGATACACCTGCGCAGACCTACCAGGCCGAACGCCCCAGCATGTCTGCCCCAATCACTGCCACTGCGCCGATTGCGCCAAGCGCTGATACACTTCAGATGAAGCCAATACCTGAAGTGACAGTACAGATACCGCAGCAACGCGCGGATGTGGCGGCCAAGCATGTTGGCCTTGAGATTTCTCGCCAAGCAGCAAAATCTGAGACGCATTTCGCCATCCGCATGGACCCACCAGAGCTGGGCAAGTTGGATGTGAAACTCACGCTCACGAAATCAGCGGAAGTGCAGGCCAGTATTGTGGTCGAGCGTGAAGCAACATTTGATCTGCTATCGCGCGATATGAAAGCGCTTGAGAAGGCCTTGCAAGACGCGGGCCTCAAGACGGATCAGAACAGCTTGCAGCTTAGCCTCAAAAACCAAGGTTTTGGACAAGGGGAAGAAGGCTCCCATGGCTCTGACGGCCTTGGACGCGGCCCAAGCGATGGCGGGGAAGATGGCTTAGATGACATGGACGACGTCATCGCGGCGCAAGCCCTGCAACACCCCGCCTCCGACCGCCCCGTTGACATCATCATTTAAGCGAAGCGACCCATGACAGGTATCACCAGCATATTAAACAACCCGCAAGCGCAGATCGATGCCAGTTCCGCGCAGGCTGCATCGACCCAGCTGACGGATGACTTTGACCAGTTCCTGACCTTACTGACCACGCAGCTGCAAAACCAAGACCCGCTGGAACCGATGGATTCGTCAGAATTCACAAACCAGCTTGTCCAATTCACCTCGGTGGAGCAGCAAATTGCGACGAACACAAACCTTGAAAGCTTGATAGCGACCATGTCTCTGCAAAGCGACGGTGCGCTACTTGGCTATCTTGGGAAAGAGGTTGTGGCGCAAACGCCCCTGGTAAGCATGTCGGATGGGGCTGCCAAATGGTATTATGACCTGGCCACGCCTGCTGAAGCGACCACCTTAAGCATCCGCGATAGCAGCGGCCAACTGGTGGCGCAAACAGAAGGCTCAACTGACGCCGGCATTCATGAACTGCAATGGGACGGCAAAGACCTGTCTGGAAACCAACTTCCGGACGGTGTCTATACGTTAGAAATTGAAGCCGTTACGGCCGATGGCCTTGGGATTGGCACCACAAGCTATACCAAAGGCATCGCCACCGAGCTGGATCAAGCCGGCCCGAATACACGCATTACCGTTGGCGGGGTCTCCCTGCCACCGGAGAGCATTTTGTCCGTTCGCGACATTTCAAACACACCAGTGACACAAGAGTAGACCTAAGGAGCTATTGCCATGAGCCTTTATTCAGCACTTTATTCAGGCGTTTCCGGCCTATCAGCGTATTCAAACGCAATGGGCGTGATTTCTGACAACATCACCAACGTGAATACGATCGGATATAAGGACAGTGAAACCCGCTTTTCCACTTTGGTGACAGAAGCGCAAGGGTCGCGGTATTCGCCCGGCGGCGTTGCCGCCAACACGGTGACAAACGTATCCCAGCAGGGTTTGTTGCAACAGACTGGCCGCGACACGGACCTGTCCATTGATGGCGCAGGCATGTTCGTTGTGAAAGACCAGCCGGTGTCTGGCGCGGAAGGCACAGTGACTTTCACCCGCGCCGGCTCCTTCTCCCCTGACGAAGAAGGCTTTTTGCGTAATGTCGCAGGCAACTATCTGATGGGTTGGCGCCTGGAATCCGATGGGTCAGTCATTAACACGGGCAGCACAGACTTGCTGCAGCCAGTGACCACAGCAGGCCTCACCGGCACTGCATCTGAAACAACACGCATCCGGCTGCGCGCAAACTTGATGTCCAGCACCCCGGTAAACCCGCTTGAAGCCACATATGACGCAACCAACTCCGCGACTAACATCGCATCAGGCGCCATCGCCGCCGACTTTACCCGCGATGTTCAAGTCTATGACCGCGAAGGCAACACCCATATCATCTCTTATTCCTTCTTAAAGAGCTCAGTGCCCAATGAATGGCATCTAGAAATTCATGCAGATCCGGCGACTGAGGTGAACACATTGCCAGGCTTTGTGGATGGGCAAATTGCAACAGGAACAGTGGCCTTCCGCGATGGCCGCCTGGACCTGGCCAATACAAGTGCATCCCTTCAAGCGCCTGTGACAGTGGATTGGTCGAACGGCGCGTCTGATAGTGTGCTTAATATTGAGCTTGGCGAGGACCAAGGCGATGACGGCTTTACTCAGTTTAATAGCCCCTCCACCCTCTTTTCGACCGTTGTCGACGGCGCGATTTTTGGGAACGTGATTGGCTTAACGGTGGATGACAATGGCACAGCAACCGCCATTTTCGATAACGGCCTCACGCAGGACATCTACAAAATCGCTCTTGCTGTTTTCCCCAACGAAGATGGTTTAGCGCGCCTGCAGTCTAATAACTTTGGTGTCTCCGACAGTTCCGGCTCTATGACGCTGGTTGAAGCCGGAAGCGGCGGCAGTGGCACAGTGGAACCAGGGACACTTGAAGCGTCGACCGTCGACTTGGCCGAAGAGTTCTCAGACCTTATCGTGACACAGCGGGCTTATTCAGCATCAACGCGTGTGATTACGACAACAGATGAGATGCTGAGCGAACTGAACTCAATCAAGCGATAGGGCTCTAATCTCGGTGGGGACGCTTGAATAATCATAGCGTCTCCACAAACCTTTCCAGAACATTGATTTCGCGTCTTTTTTTGGAACAATTTTCTGGAATATTTTTGGTCTGTTTACTGCGGCCCTTAGGCGTTTTTTAAAACCAGTGAGCTATTGTCCATTTCGAAGCAGGGTTATCTGAGCGCGTGGAAAAATGAAAGAAAATCAAAAATTCGTCCCCCACCAAGTGATCGGTCCGACAGGTGAGATACTCACTCTCGACGATTTACCTCCGCCGTCAACACGGCGCTGGGTCGTGAGGCGCAAGGCGGAAGTCGTTGCAGCAGTTCGCGGCGGCCTCCTCACTTTGGAAGAAGCATGTGAGCGGTATAGCTTGTCCGTTGAGGAATTTGTCGGCTGGCAGCGCGCCATTGAATCGGACGGCCTTCCAGGCCTCAAAGTCACATGCGAAAAAAACCGGCGCAACCAGCGCACCCGCACAGTCGCGGAGTAACACAATAGCAAGGCGGCAATTTTTTCTCCGTTAGTAGGAAAAAGCTGCCTAGCTTTAACACCTTTTCAACCACGTCAGTCGTAGCGTCTCTCTCAGACAGTGTTTGCCGACCCATTTTTCTTCGGGGAGGCCTTGATTGAAAGACGTTTGTTACCGTGGATGGTTTCTCTCAACTCGTAAGAAATCTTGGTCCTGCCCGCCTTGCCGCTATGGCAATGGTGATTGGCGGGATGGTTATTTTCTTTGGCTTCATCTCCTCGCGCCTCACCCACGCGCCCCAAGGCATCTTATTTACCGACCTTGAAATGTCCGAAGCGGCGGAAATCACCGAACGCCTGAACACCATGCAGGTGCCCTTTAAGCTGAGCTCCGATGGCCGCACTATTTTTGCGCCAAGCGATGAATTGGCAACCCTGCGCCTTCAATTCGCATCAGAAGGGATCGGCGGCGGCGTAGGATATGAGCTCTTAGACAAACAAGACGCGCTTGGCAGCACTTCCTTTATGCAGCAGGTCAATCACCGCCGCGCCATTGAAGGCGAGCTTGCCCGCACCATTCAAGCGATTAACACGGTGCGAGAAGCGCGCGTTCACCTGGTGATGCCCGAAAGAGCCTTATTTGCGCAGGAGCAAACACAGCCCAGCGCCTCCGTGGTTTTACGCACAAAGGCAGGCCGTCTTGGCGTCGAACAAGTTCACGCCATTCGCCAATTGGTTGCAGCTTCTGTTGCTGGATTGCCGCCAGAGCGCATCTCCATCGTGGACCAATTCGGCAGCTTGCTTGCGCGCATTGATGAATCCAGTGATTCAGCTAGCCTAACAGATATGCATGAACGTCAACTCGCTATGCAGACAGCGCTCGAACGCCAAGTCGAAAGCTTGCTAGAGCGGACAGTTGGTCCAGGCCGGGTTCGCGCTGAGGTTGCCGTTGCGCTGAATAACGAACGTGTATCAACACAGTCAGAAGTCTATGATCCTGAAGCGCAAGTTGTTGTGTCGACAAGCATTACCGAGCGCGCGAGCTCAGAATCAGAAACAGAAGGCGGCGGCGTCTCCGTTGCAAACAATTTACCTGACGGCGATGCCGCTGGCGCCGATGGCGCGGAAGCCAACAGCAACGAAACACAGGAAACCACCAACTTCCAAAACTCGCGCACACAAACGACGCGAGTCAAAGAAATTGGCTCGGTTGAACGCATCTCAATCGCCGTTCTCGTTGACGGGTCTTACGCAGAGGGCGGTGATGGCAGCCAAGTCTATTCCCCGCGTACGGCTGAAGAACTTGCGCAGATGGAGCGTTTAGTCAAAAGCGCTGTAGGCTTCGATGACAGCCGCGGCGACAAAATCGAAATCGCGTCTATGCAGTTTACGACGCAAGCGATTGATGGGGAACTGCCGGAGGCGACCAGCGTCTTTGGCTTAGACCTAAGTGCATTTGAACGCACCGCTGAAATCGCGGTCCTGGGCATCGTCTCGATTCTCGTGCTCCTCCTTGTTGTGCGCCCGATCATTAAAAAGGTCATTGAGGCTGCGCCCATACAGCACCAGCAGCCCGCCTCGACAACCCCGGAACTGGGCATGGAAGCCCGGCCTGCACTGCCAAGCCCTGACGCATCGGAGATTACGCCTGAGCTGCTTGCGAAAGCAGCGGACGGTGATGACGAAGCCGCTGAAATTATTGCTGCAGCACGCCTTGAGTCAGAAGCCCAAGTGCAAAAACTCGGCATTGATGCTGAAATTGACGTAGCCCAAGTCGAAGGCCGGCTAAAGGGCTCTGCGCTTAAGAAAGTTGGCGGCATCATCAACAAACACCCCGACGAATCAGCTGCCATTGTGCGCCAATGGCTCCACGGAACTTGACCCATGGCCAAACTCGTTAAAGCGGAAAGCCGAAACAAATGAGCGTAGAAGTTACACGCGTCCTCCAAAACATGACCGGTCCTGAAAAGGCCGCCGCAATGATGTTGTCGCTCGGCGAAGAATTTGGCCGCCCAATATGGGAATCGATGACTGATGAGGAAGTGCGCGAGCTGTCCTCCATCATGTCCGTTTTGGGCACGATCGATGCCCGCATTGTCGAAAAGTTATTTGTTGAATTTGCCGCCAAGGTTTCCACCGTCGGGTCACTCAACGGCTCTTATGAAAGCACGGAAAAACTGCTCCACAGAGTGCTTCCGCAAGACCGCGTTGGCACCATCATGGAAGAAATCCGCGGCCCTGCTGGCCGCACCATGTGGGACAAGCTGGGCAACGTGAACGAGATGGTGCTCGCGGCTTATCTTAAGAACGAATATCCGCAAACTGTCGCGGTCGTCTTGCAAAAAATCAAACCCGAGCATGCGGCAAGGGTCTTGGCTGTCTTCCCAGAGGATTTTGCCATGGAAGTGGTGACCCGCATGCTGCGTATGGAATCCGTTCAAAAAGACATTCTCGACAAAGTCGAACAGACCCTGCGGGTTGAGTTCATGAACAACTTGGCGCGCACCGCCCGGCGAGATAGCCACGAGACAATTGCTGAGATGTTCAACTATTTGGACCGCCAAACAGAATCAAAGTTCCTTGGCAGCCTAGAAGAGCGCAGCCGCGATTCTGCAGAGCGCATTCGCGCGCTCATGTTCACGTTTGAAGATTTGGTCAAGCTTGATCCAAGCGGCGTACAAACGTTGCTGCGCAATGTGGAAAAGGACCGCCTCGCCTTAAGCTTAAAAGGGGCGTCAGATACGCTGCGCGATCTCTTCTTCTCTAACATGTCTGAACGAGCAGCCAAAATTTTACGTGAAGATATGGAATCCATGGGCCCCGTGCGCCTGCGCGATGTTGATGAAGCGCAAACCGTGATGGTGGCAAAAGCGAAAGACCTGGCTGAGTCCGGCGAGATTATCTTGTCTGATAACAAAGGCGATGATGAGTTGATTTACTAGCCCATGAGCGCTGCAAAAAAATATCAATTTGCCGAAGCCTTTGACGGCGGCCAATCCAGCGAGACTGAAACCGCACTTGCTGAGGCTCAGCAGGATTGGGAGACACAGGCGCAGGCCCGCGAAACCGCGGCATTCGAAGCAGGCAAAGCTGAAGCACTTGCCGCTTTAGAAGCGCAAACACTGGCTCAGGTTCAAGCTATGAATGCCCAGTTGCTTGCTCTCGCTGGCGAACGTGAAGCACTAGAGAAAACGGTGTCAGACGCGGCTGTAGAGCTTGCAGAGCTGGCCACATTCAAAATTGCCGACATTTTGATTGAACGCGGCCCAGGACGGCTGGTGGCTGAAACGGTTTTAAAGGCTTTGCCGCTCGTCATTGGCGAAGCGCGCATCGTTGTCCGCCTTGCAGAAGCGCTGGTTGATCACATCAAGTCCCGGATGGATGAGATGGCGCTTGAAGCCGGGTTCACAGGCAAAGTCGTTTTGCTTGGCGATGAAAGCATTGCGCCGGGTGACTGCCGGATAGAATGGGCCAATGGCGGTATTGAGCGCCGTGCCCAGCAAATCAAGCACGATATCTCCGCTGCAATCCAAACCTCGCTTGCCGAGCATGATGGCGTTAGCAGCCGCGCTGAAGCAGGCGAGAACGAAGAGACGCAAGCAAGCGCGTCGCCACAAATGGACGATGCCCCAATGCCTGCCGCCTCCGCGCCTGAAGCCCAAACACCTGATACCCCCCATGAGGAAACTCCATGAGCGACGATCAAGATACTGAGCTAGAAAGCCCAGAAGCCGAAGGCGTTGAACTCGACGACCTGAGCACAGCGCCTGCACCGCTTGAAGATGTGGAAAGCCAGCCGCTCCAGGTAGCCGACGGTGAAGACAGCGGCGAAGTGCACACTGGACCGGAGCTGGAAGCGGTCTTTGATGTGCCAGTCAATGTGCAAGCTGTGCTTGGCAAATCATCGCTAGAAGTGAACCAACTGCTCAAGCTATCTCCAGGAGCCGTGATCGAACTAGACCGCAAGGTGGGTGAAGCTATCGATATCTACGTCAACGATCGCCTGGTTGCACGCGGAGAAGTCGTCATGGTGGAAGATCATCTCGGCGTCACCATGACAGAAATCATCAAAGCCCCACGCAAATAACCCTTAGTCCTTAAAGAGCACCGCCTTTTGATATGATCGCCCTGTTTGGCATACTTTTAACAACCGCGCTGGTGGTTGCCGCTGCGTTGATGAATGGCGCGCCGTCTAGCTTTGTCAACGTCGGCGGGCTCATGATTGTCGTTTTGGGCACCATAACGGTGACGCTGGCTGGGTTTCATCGCCGTGAGATTTTACGCTTTCCCAGCGCCCTCGCCAGCGTCCTTTTTTCCAAGCGCATTGACCCTTCTCTTGCAGCCAATAGCGTTATTCAACTCGCACAAAAAGCGCGGCGCGATGGGGCGCTTTCGCTGCAAACAGTTTTGCCAACACTAGCGCCAGAGCCCTATTTGCAGCGCGCCGTTGCCATGGTGGTGGACGGCATGTCTCCGCCCGATATTGAGGCTGTCCTTAAGCTCGAAGATCAGCGCGGCCACGGCGATGAACAACTGGTCCGCGATGTCATGCAGCGGGCCGGTCATACGGCCCCCGCCATGGGCCTCATAGGCACACTGATCGGCCTGGTTCAAATGCTGGGTCAGCTCAATGATCCCAAAACACTAGGGCCAGCCATTGCGGTTGCCCTGCTGACCACTTTTTACGGCGCCCTCCTTGCTTACGTTGTTCTTCTGCCAATCGCTGGGCTTGCCCAACGCCAAGAAATGATCGGCGAGAAACTCAACGCCATCTATGCGGCAGGCGCCACTTCCATGGCGCGCCGGGAAAACCCAAAAACGCTGCAGTTATCTCTGGAAGCGATTGTGCCTGAAAATGCAGGCGCACCACAACAACAAGCCAAAGCAGGCAACCCTGTGAAGAAGAAAGCAGCCTAATCCATGACCCAAACCCCTTGCGCACAGAAACGAGCCAAGCCATGCGACTGTTAATCATCGGACACCTCAGCGGCCAAATGTCAGAGGCCAGCCAGATTGCCATGCGCAATGGTGCGAAGGTTACCCATGCCGAAGGGGCCAATCAGGCCTTGAATATTCTGCGCCTGAAGGGCTCAGACCTGATTATGATGGAAGTCGGGCTCGATATTTGCGGCTTCCTCGAGCAAATCCGGTCAGAGCATATTTCAACGCCTTTGATTGCCTGCGGAATTGGTTCAGACCCAGATGCAGCCGTGGACGCCATTAAAGCAGGCGCGCAGGAATATGTGCCGCTACCGCCGGATGCAGAGCTGATCGCAGCTGTGATTGAATCGGTCGCGGATGACAGCCACCCGCTCATTTATGGCGATCCTGCCATGGACGGAGTGATCAAGCTGGCCGATCAAATCGCCAAGTCTGATGCATCGATCATGATTACCGGCGAGAGCGGCACTGGTAAAGAAATCATGGCCCGCTATGTGCACAAAAAATCCGGCCGCGCGAACCGTCAGTTCGTCACGGTCAATTGCGCGGCCATCCCGGAAAACCTGCTGGAGTCTGAACTATTCGGGCATGAAAAAGGTGCCTTTACAGGCGCTGTTGCCCGCCGGGTCGGCAAGTTCGAGGAGGCCAATGGCGGAACGCTTCTGCTAGACGAAATCACCGAGATGGACCTGCGGCTACAAGCAAAATTGCTGCGCGCTATTCAAGAGCGCGAGATAGACCGCGTGGGCGGCAATAAGCCGGTCAAAGTCGATATCCGCATTCTCGCCACATCCAACCGCGATCTGCAGGAGGCCGTCAGGCAGGGCAACTTCCGAGAAGATTTATGGTTCCGCCTCAATGTGGTGAACCTAGCCATTCCGCCGCTGCGCGAGCGCCCGGCTGATATTAAAGTCTTGGTGAAACACTTTGCAGAGAAATACGCAAAGTCGAACGGTATTCCGCCTAAGCCGGTTGATGAAACCGCCATGCAAGCCCTGCTGTCACACCGCTGGCAAGGCAATGTGCGCGAGCTGGAAAATACAGTGCACCGGGCAGTCTTGCTTGCAACGGGAGAGACTGTATCGGCTAATGCCATCTTGCTGCCTGACGGAAGCCGGCCAGAACGCGCAGCTAGCGCCGCAGCTGCCGCGGACAGCCTTGGCGGCGATTTTGCTGGCGATGGCGCCGGGACAGACGCCTTGGTGGGGCGTACAGTCGCCGATGTGGAGCGCGATCTCATCATCGATACGCTGCAGCACTGCCTGGGCAATCGCACGCACGCAGCAAACATCTTAGGTATCTCAATCCGCACGCTGCGCAATAAGCTGAACCAATACCAAACCGACGGCGTCGCCGTTCCAGCGCCTGGTGAAGGCCAGCGCGCAAGCTACGCCCAGTAACGCCGCGCGGATATAAGACCTAAACATGGCTGACGCCGCAACCGATAACACCAGCGCAGCGCCGCAAGCTCAAGGGGCAACCTTTGGTGTTGGCGGCCTGAAAGCACTGGCTGGCTCATCAGACATTATGATGGCGCTTGGCGTCATGTGCATCATCTTGATGCTCATCGTGCCGTTACCCTCATGGATGCTGGATTTTGCGCTTGCAACATCCATTACATTCTCAGTGATGATTTTGATGACCAGCCTGTTCATTGAAAAGCCACTGCAGCTATCGTCTTTTCCAACGATACTTCTCATCGCGACAATGCTGCGGCTAGCCCTGAATATGGCCTCGACTCGGCTTATACTGACCAGTGGTCATGAGGGGGCAAGCGCGGCTGGAGCGGTGATTGAAGCCTTTGGTTCGTTCCTTATGGGCGGCCAAGCCATTGTCGGCATTACCATCTTTGCGATTTTGGTGATCGTGAACTTCATCGTCATCACCAAAGGCTCTGGCAGGATCGCGGAAGTCGCAGCCCGCTTTAGCTTGGATGCCATGCCAGGCAAACAAATGGCCATTGACGCTGATTTGTCTGCTGGGCTCATCAATGAAGAACAAGCGCGCGATCGGCGCAAAGAACTGGAAAACGAAAGCACGTTCTATGGCGCCATGGACGGCGCCAGCAAGTTTGTGCGCGGGGACGCAATCGCGGGCTTGATGATTACCTTTGTCAACATCATCGTTGGCATCATCATTGGGACAACATCGCAAGGTCTCGATTTTGGGGGCGCGCTGTCTACCTATACCATCCTCACCATTGGCGATGGTCTCGTCAGCCAAATTCCAGCACTAATCGTATCTACGGCGGCGGGTCTATTGGTAACCAAGGCTGGAACGGCCGGCAAGACTGACAAAGCCGTCTTTGGGCAGCTTTCCAGCTATCCCCGCGCGATGTATGTATCCTCTGGGCTCCTTGGCGCGATTGGCTTATTGCCAGGCCTGCCCTTCCTGCCCTTCGCTACGCTATCAGCCATGGTAGGCGGCGGCGCGTATTTCATGCAGCAGCACACCCGCCAGCAAGCAGAAGAAGTAGAGCGGGAAGCAGCGCAGAGCCAGCAAGCCGACGCAGCGCCAAAAGAAGAACCGATTAGCGCGAGCCTTGCTATGGACCCGGTTCGTCTGGAGCTTGGCTACTCCCTCATCAAACTTGTGGATGATGACAGCGGCTTCCGGCTCACAGATCAGGTGAAAGCACTGCGGAAGGAACTCGCGCGCGAATTCGGCTTCATTATGCCATCAGTCCGCATTTTAGATAACTTCCAGCTACAGCCGCAGGACTACCGCATCGTGATCCGCGAAACAGAAGTCGGTAAAGGCGAGGTGCGCCCAGGCAGCCTTTTGGTGATGGACCCCAATGGCTCGCAGGTTGATCTCGCGGGGGAAGAGACCACGGAGCCAGCCTTTGGCCTGCCCGCAACCTGGGTGGATGAAGGCCAGCGCCAGGAGGCAAATTTCCGCGGCTACACGGTCGTAGAATCCGCCACGGTTGTGACGACGCATCTCACGGAAACAATCAAAGACAATATGCCGGACATGCTGAGCTATGCGGGGACGCAGCGCTTGCTCGATGAGCTGCCTGCGGAACACAAAAAGCTGGTTGAAGATGTCATACCGAACGTCATCACGGTCACGCAGCTGCAGCGTGTCCTCCAGTCCCTTCTTGCAGAACGCATTTCGATCCGTGATCTGCCGACCATTCTGGAAGGCCTGGCGGAAGGCGCCGGCTTTACCAGCAACATCATGATGCTGACTGAGCATGTGCGCGGGCGTCTGGCGCGGCAGATTTGCGCGGCCAATTCCGATGCTGCTGGCGTGTTGCCGCTGGTCAGCCTGACGGCGGAATGGGAGCAAGCATTTCTTGAATCCCTGCACGGCCAAGGCGAGGAAAAACAGCTCGCCATGCCGCCGAGCCAATTGCAGGAATTTATTGAGGCAGTGCGCCAAATGTTTGCCAAGCAAGCCCAGATCGGTGTGCTTCCGGTTGTTCTGACAGGGCCCGTTATTCGCCCCTATGTGCGCTCAATTATTGAGCGCTTCCGGCCAGCAACTGTTGTGATGAGCCAAAATGAAATTCACCCGAAAGTAAAACTACGCGCCCTTGGGCAAATCTAAGGGATGGTTAGGTAGCGATATGCGTTTGAAAATTTATACGGGCCGAGACGTGAAGGCCGCCATGGCCAAAGTCCGCGACGACCTTGGCAATGACGCGATTATCATCAATGTGGATGAAAACGCGCCCGGCGGCGTGCGTATCTCCGCGGCCTATGAGCCGCCGATCATTCCTGAAGAGACGCAAGAAGATATCGCAGCAGATGGACCTGCAGCCATATCGGCGCCCTTTACGCCAAAGTCTCTAGCGACCAGCCTACGCTTCCACGGCTTGCCGCCCGCGCTCGCGGAAAAGGTGACGCAAGGCGCCTTGCTGTCAGATGCAGAAGACCTCGATCATGCTCTTGCCGCAGGCCTTGAAGGGCTACTCAATTTTTCAGGTTTTGCCCATGCGCCGACAAAGCCAATCCTGCTGGTAGGTCCGCCTGGCGCAGGTAAAACCTCCGCGGTCGCTAAAATTGCCGCTGATGCGCGCATGCGCGGGCAAAGCGTGCAGGTCTATAGTACCGATTTGACCCGCAGCGCTGGCGTCACTCAGCTGGAATTGCTCTGCCAAAAGCTTGATCTCATGGTTACCACCGCAGATAGCGCGCAGGAGCTGCGCTATTTGCTAAAACAGCCCAATCGCGCAGATGTGCAAATTATAGATACGACAGGCGTGAATGCCTATAATATTGACGACGCCCAGCGCATTGCCCGCTTTGCTGCGCAATCGGGCGCAGAGCCTATCTTTGTTCTACCAGCGGGCCTTGATGGCCTTGAAGCAGCTGAGCAAGCCTATGTGTTTAGCTCGCTTGGCGTGAAGCGCATGCTGGTCACCCGGCTAGACGGCGCACGCCGCTTTGCTGGCATTGTAACCGCGCTTTACAAGGGCCGCATGGCCCTTGCCGGGCTTTCGGCAAGTCCGTTTGTGGCCGATAGCTTCATTACGGCCACGCCGCTGAACCTCGCCCGTTTCCTCCTGTCAAAGCCTGACCCGGCCCGCCTTGGTATTGTGCCAAAGGACGCATCCGCCGCCCCAAAAAAGGAAGCCCAGCTATGAGCGCCCTGCCCAACATGATCACCATCGCCTCCGGCAAAGGCGGCGTTGGCAAAACATGGCTCTCCATTTCTCTTGCTTGCGCGCTCGCAAGGGAAGGCAAAAAAGTGCTGCTCTTTGATGGGGACTTAGGCCTCGCCAATGTCGACGTGCAGCTAGGCCTCGTGCCGGATCAGGACCTAGGCGATTTACTCGCGGGCCGCGCGGCCTTAGCAGACGCCGTGACCCACTATGAGAGCGGCGGTTTTGATGTGCTGGCTGGCAAGTCAGGCTCAGGCGCCCTCTCCTCCATGCGGCGCGACAAGGTCGATGCCCTGCGCCAACACTTGCTCAGCGCAGCCAGCAGCTATGACTATGTTCTCCTCGATATGGCGGCAGGTGTGGACCAAACTAATATGAGCATCGGCGCCCACCCGGGCCTCACCGCGGTCGTCTTAACCGGCGAACCAACCTCGCTGACCGACGCCTATGCGTTCATGAAGCTGCGGCGCATGCGCGACCCGGGCGCTGATTTACGCATCGTCATCAACAATGCGCCTGACCGCGAGGCCGCGGATAAAGCCTATGGCGCGATTGGTAAGGCCTGTGAGACATTTCTGCAGTTCAGGCCACCTTTGCTCGGCAGCATTCTGACCGACAGCCACGTACGTGACGCTATTCGCCAGCAAAGCGATATATTCTCACGCTACCCACAATGCGAAGCAGCACGGCACGTGACCGCAATAGCGCGCAGCATTATTGCAGATCAAAAACGCGGCGCGAAAAAACGCAGCGCCTGAACCATGAGCGAGGCTGTGCCATTGCCAGCGGCAACGCAGCGCCCAGCAGAGGCAGCCCCGGTTATGCCTGCGCAGCAACCAGGTGAGCGCCAGGAGGCAGGCCAGCAAGGCCAGGCCAGTCAAAGCGCGCAGCCTGCTAATTCCGCGCCCGCTGCCGCGCCGACCTTTAAAGAACCAGCAATATCTCTTAGCCCTCACCTGGCTGGCATCAAAGTCGGCGATGTGGTGTCTGGCACAGTGGAGCGCATCGACAGTGAGGTGCGCGCTGTTGTGCAGAATACCCGGCAGACCGTGCTGGTCGATCCAGCTGCACACCTCAAACCCAGCCAGAAGATAGAAATTACCATTACCCAAACCGCGCCGCAGTTTCTGGGCAGTATTGCTGCCCCAAAACAAAGCGCTCCGCCGGTCCCAGTTCAGTTAGCGCTTGTAGCCTTGCGCGGCGTTGACCTTCCAGCGGCAAGCCTTGCACCGGCGGCGACCACTCGTGCTTTGCCAGCCGCTTTGCCGCAAGCCGCGGCGCCGCTCAATTCAGCTCAGGATATCGCTTCGGCCTTGGTCGCGGCGCCGAAACAGGTTGCGCTGCCACAAGCAGCCGCCCCGGCCGCGCCGGTCCTCTTGCAAGCCAGCATTGCACTTCCAAAGCAAAGCGAGCTTCCAGCCCAAGTTTTTCAAACGTTTATTGAACGCCATCCAGGTCTGTCGGCTAGTCCCAAGCCTATTGTTCTCACATTGCTTCCAGCCTCGCCTAACAGCTTTGCGTACCCCAAACCGCCCGCCGCAACGTCTCCCGTCGGTCAGCTTATCCGGCATGGACGCGCGCTCATTGTTGATGTGGAGCGACCAGCAGCAAAGCCTTTAGAAAGTATTGTAAAAGCACAGCCGCCGTCCACGGTGACTGTGCGTGCAGGGCCGCTGCGCATCACACTCCCAAACTTGCCGGATACTCCGATTAAACCTGGTGACCGTTTGGTCGTTCTCTCAGCAGATGCAGCGCCGAAAACGCGCAAGTCGATCGATGTAGATCCAAGCCGGACCAGCGCAACAAGCGTGCGTCCAGTCGCGATATCAAAAGCGGCGCAAGAGCTGGCTGCGCCGTCCTTGGCACCAGTTTTCATTCCGCTTCAAGCCCTGCCCCAATTGCAAACTTTGCCAATCATGGGGCGCCTGAGCCAGTTGATCGCCTATAGCCTGCTGCAAAGCGATACAGCTGTGACGCTTCGTGGTAGCATTGAAGACAGCGCGCCAGCGCCAAAGCAAGCTGCGCTGGAGCCAGACCGGCAGGGCATAAAACAGACAAACCAGAAAACTGAGCGCTTGCGCGGCTTAATGGACGCCCTGGCACCTGTGCGAAAGGACGCTGGACTGCTCGTTCCAAGTGCTGCGGGCGCATCCAACATGGCAGAGACGCCGGCGCTGCCGCTTGTCATCGCCGGGGGAGATACGCCGCTCATTGCCTCGCTGTTCCACCTGGTTGGTCATGGCAAGGCGCAGGATGGCGATAACGATAGCGACCAGCGCAGAGACCAAGATACAAAAGAAAGAACCTTTGAAGTCGCGATCGACTTTCAGCGCTTTGGCAAAACAACCCTATCGGGCCGCGTAAGCCCTAGAGAGCTGTTTATAAGCATGCGCAGTGAACACGCTTTGCCGCGCAATTTGCGCGACGACTTGAAATCAGTGTTTTCTGATCGCTGCGCGGCGTGCGGCTTAGAAGGCGCGATTGCTTTCAAAACGGGTCATCCTGCCTCGCAAACCGCGTAAGGGCAGCCTCATCCAGCGCGTCTTGATCCGCCTTAGCGCGGCGCTCGTTTTCCTTGGCAACAGCATTGTCACGGGCAATCTGGGCTGTCTTTAGTGCTTCAAAGGCCTGCGAAATCTGCGCCATTTTTGATGCGACTTTGGATTCCGCGGCAACTTTTTCTTGCTCTAATTCCGCCTGCCATTCGCGCGCGGATTGGGCAAACAGCGCATAAGTGGTTACCCCTTCCATGCGCGTGAGATAGACCTGCTCATTCACCAGCTGCTTCGATAGATCGCGCTGCTTGTCTTCAATGGCATCGATCTCACGGTAGAAGATTGCAACCTCCCGCCGCAAAGCATCCAGCTCCATCTCGCGCAGACGCACCAACGTGTGGAGGGCTTTCGTCATCCGCCAACGATTTCTGCGAGCCGTGCGAACCCATCATCCAGCCCCGTATTGTCGTCTTTGGCTTGGTTGAGAAAGGCTTCAAGCGCTGGGTTTAGCGCGATTGCTTGGTCCACCGCGGGGTTTGTGCCGCGGCGATAAGCGCCCAGGCGGATCATCTCTTCCATATCGCCAAACACCGACAGATGCGCCCGCGCCGCCTTCACAATCCCTTGTTCGGCAGGCTGATGACAGCCAGGCATCGTCCGTGAGACAGATTTGAGCACATTAATAGCGGGATAGCGGCCACGCTCAGCAATCGCACGTTCCATGACGATATGGCCATCCAGAATACCGCGTACAGCGTCGGCGACGGGCTCATTGTGATCATCGCCTTCCACCAGGACAGTAAAGAGGCCCGTGATGGCCCCGTCTCCCTGGCCCGGCCCTGCCCGCTCAAGTAATTTCGGCAACTCTCCAAATACCGTTGGTGTATATCCCTTGGTCGTTGGAGGCTCGCCGCCAGCCAGTCCAATTTCGCGCTGGGCCATGGCAAAGCGGGTGACGCTATCCATTAAGCACAGCACATGGCGTTGCTGGTCACGGAAATATTCTGACAGTGTCAGCGTCATATAGGCCGCTTGGCGGCGCATTAAGGCACTTTCATCTGACGTTGCTACGACAACAACGGCGCGCTTTAGACCCTCCTCGCCCAAATCATCTTCTAAAAACTCCTGCACCTCGCGGCCGCGCTCGCCCACGAGGCCGATGACAGCCACGTCCGCCTCGGTATAGCGCGCTAGCATAGATAGCAGTACGGATTTACCAACGCCGGACCCAGCAAAGATGCCCATGCGCTGGCCTTTGCAGCAGGTTACGAAGCTATTGAGTGCGCGCACACCAAGATCGACCCGCTGGCCAACGCGCGCGCGGGTGTGCGCAGGCGGCGGCGATGCTTTAATGCGGCGTCGGATTGGTCCCTGAGGCAATGGCCCTTTACCGTCGATCGGTTCGCCAAGAGCATTTACAACACGCCCAAGCCAAGCCTCGCTTGGCAGGATAAAAGGTTCATCATCACGGACATAAGCCTTACACCCGACGCCAATACCCTCCAGCCCGCCAAAACTCATGGCAAGCGCATCGCTGCCTTGGAAGCCGACAATCTCGCAGTGTTGGCGCGGTCCGGTGCGCGGCTCAATTTCAAGCCTAGAGCCAATGGCAAGCGAGCGCTGGGCGCCGCAAATCTGTACCAGTAATCCGCGAACGGCTGACACCCGGCCATAACGGCTGTCTGTCGGCACATCATGAATAGCCCGCTGAAGGACGTCGAACTGCATAGGCTGCTTTTCTAGCTGCTTTGTTTTTTCAAAGCCACTGTGCAGCACGCTGCTTTAATAGACGGTAAACCATAACGCGAAGACCTTCATGAGACACAAATGGAGCCAAGATCAGGCAAAAGTGAATCAATTCTGCAACACGCAGAAGAAACACATACCTTTTGTTAACCTTCACGCTGCATGGTGTGTTTACCGAAGTTAACGCGGCGCTTATTGAATTGGTTAATCACCCACCAGTCAGCCGCAGCTGGCACAAGATTCAAGGATTGCAAAGGGGCACATAATGCGCGTTCTGTTGATCGAAGACGATATGTCAACTTCCAAGAGCATCGAGCTGATGCTGGGGTCAGAAGGCTTTAATTGCTATGCGACCGATCTCGGGGAAGAAGGCCTCGATCTAGGTAAATTATACGACTACGACATCATCCTGCTGGATTTGAATCTACCGGATATGCACGGCTATGATGTTTTGAAAAAGCTACGCCTAGCTAAAATTGGCACACCGATCTTGATCTTGTCTGGCGATACCGAGCTTGACAATAAAGTCCGCGGCCTTGGCTTTGGCGCAGACGATTATATGACCAAGCCGTTCCATAAAGAAGAAATGGTGGCGCGCATTCATGCGATCGTACGCCGCTCAAAGGGCCATGCACAGTCGATCATCCGCACTGGCAAGCTAGCCGTAAACCTGGATGCGAAAACCGTCGAAGTCGATAGTCAGCGCGTCCACCTCACGGGCAAAGAGTACGCGATGCTCGAGCTGCTTTCCCTGCGTAAAGGCACGACCTTGACAAAAGAAATGTTCCTCAACCATCTCTATGGCGGCATGGACGAACCTGAACTCAAAATCATCGATGTCTTTATTTGCAAGCTTCGTAAGAAACTCAAAGCTGCAACTGAAGGCGAAGAATATATCGAAACAGTCTGGGGCCGCGGCTATGTGCTGCGCGATCCAGAAGATATGCCCAATGTGGCCAAGGCAGTCGCTTAGCCCAAAGCACGCCGAACGCAAAACAAACGCCGCTTGGTTTTAGAACCGAGCGGCTTTTTTTATGATTGGATTAAGTGCTTTTACCATTTTGACGTGCGTCTTGCATGGCTTTGCTATAGTCGCTGTAGATAGGGCGTACACAATCGCCCAAGGCGCCTCAAGCGCCAACCACTGCCAGAAAAAAACGGCGTGAAACAATATTAAATGCGGGAGGTGCCGTGCTCATCGTTCTGCAGGGCAACAAACTTCTTCCGCAATGATACAACTCTCCAACAACGCTTTGGGACGCCGTCAGCAAAATCCTACGTGGATGTTAACGCCCTTATTTCATTGTCGGGATGATGAAGGCTGAGTCTTCAGTTTGTCCGGTTGGCCAGCGCTGGGTGACGGTTTTGACTTTGGTGTAGAAGCGTAGGCCCTCTGATCCGTATTGGTTGGTATCGCCAAAGGCAGAGCGCTTCCAGCCGCCAAAGCTGTGGTAGCTCACCGGCACGGGAATGGGCACGTTAATGCCGACCATGCCAACTTGGACCTTCTGTGCAAATTCGCGCGCGAACCCGCCGTTTCGGGTGAAGATCGCTACGCCGTTGCCATATTGGTGCTTGGTCGGCAGCTCGGCGGCTTCTTCAAAGGTTTTCGCGCGGACAATTTGCAGGACGGGGCCGAAGATTTCTTCTTTATAAGTCGTCATCTCTGGCGTCACGTTGTCGAATAAGCATGGCCCCATGAAAAAGCCATCTTCATACCCTTGCAGCGAGAACTCACGGCCATCCACAAGCAGGTCAGCGCCTTCATCCACGCCCATCTGCACATAGTCTTTCACTTTTTGGCGGTGCGCGGCGCTCACCAGCGGGCCATAATGTGCGTCGGCATCTGTCGAAATACCCACTTTCAGCTTTTCGATTTCCGGCAGCAGCTTTGCCACAAGCCGGTCCGCAGTGTCTTCGCCCACAGGCACGGCCACCGGCAGCGCCATGCAGCGCTCGCCAGCGGAGCCATAGGCTGACCCTAATAGGTCTTGTACGACCTGATCAAGGTCTGCATCGGGCAACACAATGCCATGGTTCTTCGCCCCGCCCATGGCCTGCACGCGCTTGCCATTGGCTGTACCGCGCGAATACACATAATGGCCAATGTCGGACGAGCCAACAAAGCTAACAGCGTGCACGTCTGGATGGTCAAGCAGCGCGTCAACCGCCAGCTTATCGCCATTGACGACATTCAAAACGCCGTCCGGGGCGCCTGCTTGCATGAACAAATCCGCCAGCATCATGGGCACGCCTGGGTCTTTTTCTGACGGCTTGAGAACGAAGGTGTTGCCTGCCGCAATCGCCATACCGAACATCCACATGGGGATCATGCCGGGGAAATTAAACGGCGTAATGCCAGCGCACACGCCCAGCGGTTGGCGCATGGAATACACATCAATGCCCGGCCCTGCTCCGTCGGTGAATTCCCCTTTGAGCATAGCCGGAATACCGCAGGCGACCTCGATGACTTCTAGGCCGCGCTGAATATCGCCTTTGGAATCGGCAATGACCTTGCCATGTTCTTTCGACAACAGCGTGGCCAATTCTTCCATGTTGTCTTCAATGAGCTGCTTGAACTTAAACATCACCCGCGCGCGGCGCTGCGGGTTGGTCGCTGCCCAGCCAGGAAACGCGGCTTTTGCAGCGGCAACAGCGGCATCTATCTCCTCAGAGGTCGCCAAAGCAACCTGCTTTTCAACCTCCCCTGTCGACGGATTATACACATCACCAAATCTGTCAGATGTACCGCTCACAGACCTGCCGGAGACAAAATGCCCGTATTGATAAGTCATGGTTTGAAACTCTCATCCAGGAAGCCAACATTGGCTGCATCTTTATCCAAGCATCCTTGCTTTGGACACCCATAAAAATATGAAGGTCTCTCATTTCGCTCGTCCCAAGAGATTTATTGTCACTCTTGAACTTCAGGTTTTTTTAATCCGCTGGTGGGCTTTGCACCGTTTTAATCTGCTGCACGAAGTCCGCTGAGCCTTCTAGCACGCTGATCTGAGCATTCTTAAAGTCGCTATAATCCAGAGGTTCTGGCGCAAACCCCAAGCAGTCAGACAAAAACATCTCCATCGCCGCCATTACTGCGCGGCCATCCGCGCCGCTGTCAAAGCGGGTTTCCGCCCTTGGCAAGGCAACCAAGGTCAGCGGTGTACCAGCCTGTTTGGCTTTGGCACTCCAGGAAAACACGTCTTCGATCTTTTCTCGCCGGTATTCCCCGGCAGCCACTAAAAAGGTAGGCGCGCTGGGATAGGCGGCGCCATCTAACTCTGCCGAAAAGGAAGCTTTTAACAGCTTTGCCAGGCCAGACTGCTGCGGCGCCAAGGTTCCCAGCGCGCGGCTCATGGAGAAGACGGGGAACGTTAAGGCAAGACAAGACGCCGCCGGCTCGTTCGCTAGCGTTATAGCGGCCTGCGTGCTCGCGCCTCCCGCCAGGATTGCGAATTTCTCGCCCATGATATTTTGCTGTTTAAGCCACGCCGCCGCGGTCGAAACATCCTCAACGATGGCCTCGCTCAAGCCTTGACGGGGGTAGAGATGGTCTTTCCCCTGCCCGGCGGACCCGCGATGGTTGATCGACAAAACGCCGACCCCGCGCGAGGCAAGCCATTGATGGACCCGGCTATAGCCCCATTCATCCCGGCTGGCGAGCGCGCCGCGCAGTATAAGCGCGACTGGAACGGGCGCGAGAAGCGCTCCATTGGGGGCCCGCTGCGTGCCTAGGGGCAAACTCAAAAAGGCATCTAAACTGTCTGCCTCGCCGACGGGAATACGAACAACTTCGGGAAGAATTGCGGCTTGTTGTTCCATAAAGGCACTCTGCTCAGGAAAGAGCGGTGTCTTACGCGTCGTTTCGCTGTTAAAAACGCCCCATTTCGTGGGCTCAGACCCTGTGACGTGTCCAATAAGCCAGCGCCTGGCCTGCACATCAGCGTCTGCAACAACCAGAGCGCCGCTGTCGCTTGCCCGCATACCGAAAACAAGCGGGATTAACCGCTTGTCTAGCGGCAACAAACTGGGCCGCGGCGTTGCAAACATCGCGACAAATGGCTGCCCTGTGATC
Organism: Pseudomonadota bacterium; assembly: GCA_039814715.1. Lineage (GTDB taxonomy): Bacteria > Pseudomonadota > Alphaproteobacteria > Sphingomonadales > CAKZYD01 > CAKZYD01. The sequence continues at coordinate 83,463 of JBCCAR010000003.1, read as the reverse complement.
GGGCTGTAACTTGCGTCAGCGAAATCGTAGCCGTCCTGCGCAGCCAAGACCTCTAAATTAGAATCTTCAAAGCGCTTGGCTACAGCAGCTCTTAAAAAGGCAGTCGTATCACGGCCAATGGAGCTGGCCATAAACACATCTTGCCCGTCTTGAGACACGCCTTCCAGCCGAGTCGTCAAAGCATCTTCCGCGCCAACGCTGCCCCACAGACGCCAAGCGCCCTGAGCCGTGCGGATGCGCCATTCAAACCCGCCATCGCCGCGCGGGACTTGCGCGATCAACGGATTAAGGTCTGGGCCAGCGACGTACCCGCTGGCTCCAAATGTATCTTGATACACTAGCAAGGATGCGCCGCTTAGGAGATCGACTTTATAGATGTCGCGCTGACGCGGTGCGCGCGTGTTGGACTGAATATAAACAGCGTCCTCACTACCCGCAGCAAAACTCAAAAAGCTCGCCTGTTGGCCCACCGCACCAAATAGGCCTCGTATCTTTTTCTGCTTCAAATCATAGACATATGGCCGGACATCATCAGACCCAGGTGTCTGGCGCAGAAACGCAATATAATTGCCAGAGGGATGCCAGACATGCGGGCCTACGCCTGGATGCTCAAAAGTCGTTAAGGGTACAGCGGGCTCATCGCGCGTCGCTGGCTTTAGCCAGATATTGCGCACCCCGCCAATAGCTTGAGAAAAAGAGACCCAGTCCCCGTCTGGGCTAAGCCGCAAATGCTTGGGCATAGAAACCCCAAAAAGCACTTCTCGCGGTGTTGGGCCGGGAATGTCTGCGCCCTCATCTTGGCCGCACGCGGCAAGCGCGATGCAACAAAACAGCGCAGCAACAGCCTTACGCATAGTCTTCCAGCATCGCCACAAGCGGCAAATCAGCAGGCGGCAGTTTATAAGACCGCAAGTCTTTTATTTTGACCCATTTAAGCACTTGGCCTTCTTGCGGTTTGGCCACACCTTCCCAGCGGCGGCAGAGAAAAAGCGGCATCAACAAATGAAAATCGGGATAAGAATGAGAGGCAAAGCTGAATGGCTGATAGCACTCTAGACATGCTTCTATATCCAGCTCTTCCTTCAGCTCACGGGTCAAGGCTGCCTCAGGCGTTTCACCCGGCTCAATTTTGCCGCCAGGAAACTCCCAATAGCCTGCAAGTGATTTACCCTCAGGCCGCTGCGCTAGAAGAACCCGCTCGTCGCGATCAAACAACGCAACGGCCGCAACAAGCACGAGCGGCTTTTGCACTGCCAGAGCCTCAGCATAGGCTGTCATGCCTTAGTCCTTAAGCTTTTTCCGCCTTTTTAGTAGACTTCTTCTTCGCCTTTGCGCGCGGCGCTGCTGGGACTATCTCAAACTGCAGCTCGCCATCTTTGACACGGACCGTCACTTCGCCGCCGTTGACCAGCTTGCCAAACAAGATCTCATCGGCCAGCGGCTTCTTGACTTTTTCTTGGATCAATCGGCCCAACGGGCGCGCACCAAACAGTTTGTCATAGCCTTGCTCGGCCAGCATGGTGCGGGCTTCATCGGTGAGCTTGATGTGAACGTTGCGGTCAGACAGCTGGAGTTCAAGTTCAAGAATGAACTTGTCAACAACACGGGCTACCACCTCAGAAGGCAAATAGCTAAAGGGAATGATTGCGTCCAAGCGGTTGCGGAATTCGGGCGAGAACATCGTCTTAATAGCTTCTTCATCTTCGCCTTCGCGGGAATCGCGGCCAAACCCAATGGCACCTTTCGCCATTTCAGCGGCGCCTGCATTGGTCGTCATGATGAGGATCACATTGCGGAAGTCTATCTTCTTTCCGTTATGATCTGTGAGCTGGCCATTATCCATGACCTGCAACAGGACGTTAAAGAGATCAGGATGCGCTTTCTCAATTTCATCCAGCAACAAAACGCAGTGCGGCGTTTGATCGACAGAATCTGTAAGTAGTCCGCCTTGATCGAACCCAACATATCCAGGCGGCGCACCAATCAGGCGCGAGATGGAATGACGCTCCATATATTCTGACATGTCAAAGCGGTGTAGCGGCACGCCCATGATAGAAGACAGCTGGCGCGCCACTTCCGTTTTACCAACCCCTGTCGGGCCGGAGAATAAGTAAGAGCCAATCGGTTTATTCGGCTCGCGCAACCCTGCCCGGCTCAGTCTAATAGCCGCAGTCAGCGCCGTAATTGCTTGGTCTTGACCAAACACAACCCGTTTCAGGTCTTTGTCAAGCGACTCCATGGCCGCCTTATCGTCTTTCGATACCGATTTGGGCGGGATGCGCGCGATGACTGAAATGATGTTTTCGATATCTTTTACAGAGACTGTCTTGCGCCGTTTGGACGGCGGCAACAGCATCTGCGCAGCGCCCACTTCATCAATCACGTCGATGGCTTTGTCTGGCAGCTTCCTATCGGTAATGTAGCGCGATGCCAAATCCACTGCCGCTTTGATTGCATCATTGGTGTAGCGCACCTGGTGATGCTCTTCAAAATATGGCTTGAGACCCTGCATGATTTTCACAGCATCAGAGACGGATGGCTCATTGACATCGATCTTCTGGAAGCGCCGCAAGAGAGCACGGTCCTTTTCAAAGTGGGCGCGGAATTCTTTATAGGTCGTTGATCCAATGCAGCGAATAGAACCCGATGATAAGGCCGGTTTCAGTAGATTTGATGCATCCATCGCGCCGCCAGAGGTCGCGCCTGCGCCAATGACTGTATGAATTTCATCGATAAACAAGACTGCGCCCTTAGTCTCCTCAAGTTCCTTGACAACTGCCTTCAGACGTTCCTCAAAATCGCCGCGATAGCGGGTGCCAGCGAGCAACGATCCCATATCCAGGGAAAAGATGGTGCTATCCAGAAGGACTTCGGGCACATCCTCCTCAACGATCTTTCTCGCAAGCCCTTCGGCGATGGCGGTTTTGCCCACGCCGGGATCACCAACATACAGCGGGTTGTTCTTCGATCGACGGCACAAGATTTGGATCGTACGTTCGACTTCAGGGCCGCGGCCGATCAGCGGATCAATTTTGCCGGCGAGCGCTTTTTCATTTAAGTTGACGCAATAGGCTTCTAATGCGCTTTCTTGCTTCTTAGACCGCTTGCGCTTTTGCGGGCCATTGCCTTCGTCGCTGTCGTCTTCCGTTCCGCGCACGGGCCGGTCTTCAGACATATCATTGGTCTTTGCGATGCCGTGGCTGATGTAGCTCACAGCGTCATAGCGCGACATGTCCTGCTGCTGGAGGAAATAAACCGCATGGCTTTCGCGTTCAGAAAACAACGCCACGAGAATGTTAGCGCCCGTGACTTCTTGGCGGCCAGAGCTTTGAACATGAATGATCGCGCGCTGTACAACGCGCTGAAACCCAGTGGTGGGCGCAGCTTCAACACTTGCCGGATCGGTAATGCTGTCAAGTTCGCCATCAATATATGCGGTTACTGAGGCGCGAAGGTCCTCCACATCAACAGCGCACGCGCGCATGACCGCGAGAGCGTCTCGATCTTCTAAAAGCGCAAGCAGCAGATGTTCCAGCGTCACAAATTCATGGTGACGGCCGCTGGCTTCTGCAATCGCGCGGTGTAGTGTTTCCTCCAGATGTGTGGAAAATGACGGCAAGAGAGGCCCTTTCTATGTCTTCGGCAACCACCTTAACATGGGTATGAATGATACCGAGGCAACCAGGTGCGGCACCTAAAGCAATTGCACAATCAAATGGTGGCGTAAGTGAGACCAAAGGTCCAGAGCGAATTCGCGCCTGCAGCATAAGTATCGCTGTCTGGGGCGTTTAAGTGCCGCTTCTTAAGGCTCTATTCTTTTTCCAAAGTGCATTGCAGCGGATGCTGGTGTTCTTTCGCCAGGTCCATGACTTGATTCACCTTCGTTTCCGCCACGTCATAAGGGAAGACACCGCATACGCCGACGCCCTTTTGATGAACATGCAGCATAACTTGCGTTGCTTCTTCCATCGTCATGCGGAAATAACGCTGCAGCACGTGGACCACAAACTCCATCGGCGTATAGTCATCATTCAACATGAGAACCTTATAGAGGTGGGGCTTTTTGGTCTTAATCTCGGTCTGAGTGATGACGCCATCACCCAAATCACCATCATTTTCGTCGCCGCTATCATCATCGGCAAGGATGGGGTGCCACTTAGCGGCGTTGGGTGAGTGGTTGAATGGGCGCATGGAAAAACGTGAAAATCTACAATTAGCCAAGGTTGGAGACGCGGGCTGTTCACCCGACATCTTCTCTATATATGAAACATAGCCACTTGTTCTAGAGGAGAGAATGCCTCAGGCGTATTCGCGCACAAAAAAAGCCGCCCTGAAGCATCAGGACGGCCCTTTTTTTAGACGTAGAATAACGACTTAAGCGCGGGCACCCGGCTTGGTCATTTTCTCCATCACGACGGCCATGCGCGCATTCACTGGCTCAGCAACTTCGCTCATGATCTTCAGGCCCATTTCTGAAAACTTACTGCCTTCAGATACATAGCGATCATAAGAAGATTTCATCATTGCATTTTGAATGTCGAAATACTCGCGCAGGTTTTTCGCAGAAGACAAAGCCTTCATCGCGGCCACACCTTCTTCCATGGAGTTTTTGGAAAACGCCATGATTTCAGCGTTGATTGCTTCTACGCCTTTCGCTGCAGCATTGCTCGACGCCATCACCGCATCGACATTTTCTTTGGAGAAGGACGCAACTTCGTCAAAGCCTTTGACGGCCTCATCCATGGATTTCTTCGTCATTTCGAATGACTTTTCGATGTTTTTGCTTGCAGCTTCGCTGGATGCTTTCATCGCATTTTCCAGTTGTTCTTTTTGAGCGGTTACAACGCTCTCAGCACTCTTTTGTGCTGCAGTTTTACGTGCTGTTGCCATTGCTTTATCTCCCAATCAATAGCGGGTTTCGCGGATCAAGCAGCACAGAAATGTTGCGCTGCAACAATTGAGAAAATAAGAATTATCGCAAAAAAGTCAAGAGCATTTTTGTGCACTGCACAAAAGACAGTTTTCCATTCTAATTCAGTGCATTAGGCATCGAGCAAGTCTGGGTTAAGCCCGGAAGCGGCAAGCTGCTCTTTAACCAAGGTCTTCAGAGCTTCTAGGCCTGCGTTCGTTTCTGCCTCGCACCGCGCGACCAACACATCTTGTGTGTTAGAGGCCCGGAGCAACCACCAGCCATCTGGCGTCGTTACGCGCGCGCCATCGATATCATTGATGTCGGCATTAGCCGCTTTCAGGCGCGCCACCACTTCCTCTACGACTGCGAACTTGCGCGTTTCATCGCAGGGGAAACGTAGCTCAGGCGTATTCACAACGGCCGGCATTTTATCTCGAATAGCGGCTAAATCGCCGCCTTGGTTGGCGATCGCGTTCATGAGGCGCAGCGCGACATACAGCGCATCATCATAGCCATAAAATTTATGTGCAAAAAAGATGTGGCCGCTCATTTCGCCCGCGAGCGGCGCTTTTTCTTCAGCCATTTTGTTCTTGATAAGAGAGTGCCCCGTCTTCCACATCAGCGGCTTACCACCCTTAGCGGCCACGCTGTCGAACAGCGTCTTCGAGGCTTTCACGTCAGCAATGATAGTGCTGCCTGGCAGCTCGTCCAAAATATCCTGAGCCAGGATATCGATCATTTGATCGCCCCAAACAACGCGGCCCTGCGCATCGATGGCGCCAATACGGTCGCCGTCGCCATCAAAGGCAATGCCTAGATCAAGCTTCTCAGCGGCGACAACGGCTTTTAGCTGTTCGAGGTTCTTCTCAACCGTAGGATCGGGATGATGGTTTGGGAATGTTCCATCAATCTCTTCATTGATGAGCACATGGCGCCCCGGCAGCTTTGCCACCAGCGCTTTTGTCGCATCACCAGCAGCGCCGTTGCCTGGGTCCCAAGCAACATTAAGGTCAGCACCATCAAAATCCTCTACGATCCGCTCAATGTAACGATCAAAAATATCGTGGTCGCGCTGACTGCCCTCCCCAACTTCATAATCACCCTTCGCAGCGATCTGGCCGAGGTTTTGGATTTGCGCGCCAAAGCACGGCTTTTTGCCCAGCATCATTTTAAAGCCATTATAATCCGGCGGATTATGTGACCCTGTCACCATCACGCCGCCGTCTAAATCCAGTTCAAAAACCGAAAAATACAGCATTGGCGTCGGGCCCACGCCAACACGAATGACGTCCAACCCTGTGCTCGCAAGCCCGTCACAAACACCTTGCGCCATTTCAGGTGAACTAAGGCGTCCATCACGGCCAACCGCGACACTGCTTCCGCCTGAACGCACAATCACACTGCCAAGGGACTTACCAACAGCAACAGCGTCCTCTCGGCTTAAGGTCGTGCCGACGATCCCGCGGATATCGTATTCGCGCAAAACTGTTGCATCAAAGGTGTGAGACGTCATTGGCATGGCTTTCGTTTGTCAGTGCACGATTGATTGAGAAAATATGCAGGAGGCCCGGAGACCTAGGAGCGGCCGATGCTCTCATAGGTAAAGCCGGCATCGCGCAATTCTTCGGGTGGGTATACATTACGCAAGTCGAGCATACGCGGAGCAGTCATAAGCTGTTTCATACGGTCCAAATCGAGCGCACGGTAAGCGTTCCACTCCGTCAGAAGAACCACAATGTCCGCGCCATTCAACGCTTCATATGCATCATCGCAATAGGTGATGTTCGGCAGCATCGGGCGGGCCTGCTCGACCCCTTCAGGATCGCACGCCTGTACGGTCGCTCCGGCATCCACAAGCGCGGGAATAAGATCAAGAGACGGGCTATCGCGCATATCGTCTGTATTCGGCTTAAATGTAAGGCCGAGTACGGCAACCGTTTTACCAGCGACATCGCCGCCTAACATGGCAGAGACACGCTGCGCCAAGGCCTTTTTGCGGTTTGAGTTCACATCCACGACCGCTGACACGATCTGCAGCGGCACTTTGTAGTCTTCCGATGTTTTCAGCAAAGCCAGCGTATCTTTGGGGAAGCAACTGCCGCCATAGCCAGGCCCAGCATGGAGGAATTTAGAACCGATACGGCCATCAAGTCCAATCCCTTTCGCCACTTCTTGCACATTTGCGCCAACGGCTTCGCACAAATCAGCCATCTCATTAATGAAACTAATTTTGGTCGCTAGAAACGAATTGGCTGCATATTTGATGAGTTCAGACGTTGTGCGCTCGGTAAACAGAATTTTTGTCTCCCGCAGCGAGAGCGGCCTGTAGAGCCGGCTCAAAACCTCGCGCGCACGGTCAGATGAGGTGCCAACAACCACACGGTCGGGACGCATAAAGTCCTCAATCGCCGAGCCTTCCCGCAGAAATTCCGGGTTTGAGGCCACATCAAATTCCAGGTCTGGACTCACTTTTTTGATTAAAGCTTCAACTTCGGCCCCAGTCCCAACCGGGACAGTGGACTTGTTCACAACAACAGCATAGCCGCTCAGCAGCGAACCAATTTCCTCCGCGGCGGCATAAACATACTGCAAATCGGCATGGCCATCTCCGCGCCGGCTTGGCGTTCCGACGGCAATAAAAATAGCCTCAGAGCCCGGTACAGCTTTGGCAAGATCGGTTGAGAACGACAACCGGCCTGCTGCCACATTGCTTTCAACAAGCGCATCGAGCCCGGGCTCAAAGATCGGGATTTCGCCATTTTCTAGGCGCTCAATTTTGCTGGCATCTTTGTCGACGCAGACAACATCGTGTCCAAATTCAGAAAAACATGCACCGGAGACCAGCCCCACATATCCTGTACCGACCATTGTGATGCGCATATTTCAGTTCCCCTGCACGACAGAATGAAAAATCAATGGGTTACGCATGTACTCATCAAATGTTTACAGAGACTTATAGGCCTTTTCGACAGCCGCCGACACGCCCTCGCGCAAATCATCGCGCCCAAGGCCAAAAGCAAGTGTGGCTTCGATATAACCGATTTTATCGCCGCAATCGAAACGCTCCCCGTCAAAGGCAAGACCATTGAAGGGTTGTTTACCAATTAAGCGCGCCATGGCGTCTGTGAGCTGAACTTCCCCACCCGCGCCCGTTTCTTGGCGATCCAGCTCATCAAAGATTTCAGGCTGCAACACATAGCGGCCAATCACCGCCAAGTTTGACGGCGATGTGCCAGGTTTGGGTTTTTCAACCAAGCTTTTGACTTCCGTGATGTTATCGCGCTTCGCGCCGGGCGAAATGATGCCATAACGATGCGTATGCTCATCAGGCACTTCCATCGCAGCAATGACATTGCCCCCTTCTTGCTCCACAACATCCAGCATCTGCGCAATACAAGAACGGCCTGATTTGATGAGGTCATCGGCCAACAAAATCGCGACCGGTTCATCTTTCACAAAGTGACGTGCGCACCAAACTGCATGACCAAGACCAAGCGGTTCTTGCTGGCGGACATAGGAGATGGACCCCGGTGTTCGCACTGGCGCAAGGACTTGAGACAGGAGATCTTTCTTGCCCTTGGCCTCCAGCGTGTCCTGGAGTTCGTAAGAATAATCGAAATGATCTTCGATCGCGCCTTTGCCGCGGCCGGTCACAAAAATGCACTGTTCAATGCCTGCCGCGACAGCTTCATCCACCGCATACTGAATGAGCGGCTTATCGACCACCGGCAACATCTCTTTCGGCATGGCTTTTGTCGCTGGCAAAAACCGCGTTCCAAGACCGCCAACCGGGAAAATTGCCTTACGGACTTTCTTTGATTTTTGTGCCAATTAAAGTTCCTTTGCTCGCCATCCGTCCTTTATACTCACGGCCATGGCATATCCGATTGATGCCGAAGGATCGACCCTCAATTCATCTCTTAGGATGAAGCTTTTAATAAAACGTCTTTTGCGCCATTGATCTGCTGCGCGAGGTAATCTGAACCGCCCTGGTCGGGATGCGCTGCTTTCATCAGCCTTTTATGGGCAGCTAATATGTCCTCCTTGCTGGCATCGATTGCCACGCCGAGAATCTCCGCTGCGCGCTTCGGGCTGACATTACCGCAATGAGAGCTTCGCGATCCACTTGACCCGCCGCCAGCTTGCTCACGCCAGCCAGCGCCAATCACGCGGTCTAAATAGGCTTCCAAAAGCCGCGCACTTTCTGCATCTTCGCGTCGCAATTCAGCATATTTTTCAAGCAATTCTATCTGGCTTAAGGCGCTTAAACGTTGCCCTTTATAAAGGCCGTGTAAGACTTTGCCGTCCATTTCACCGGTTGTCTTATTCAGCGACATCGCCAGATAGCGTGTCTCAATCTCGCTCGTATTTCTATCGCTTTGCGTAGTGGCGCCCCACAAGCGCTGCAAAAAGGTTAAAAGCCCAAAGCCCTGCCGCAACCGGCCATAAGCCATCACGGCGCCCGCGAGAAATGGCAGCGACGCTGTTCCCCTGCCTGTCAAAACAAGCAAGACGACCACTCCAGCAAGAAAAAGTAGCGCAAACCCAGCGAGGCCTTTGCGAACAAGAGCTGGGTCCGCATTTGTATACCAGCGCAGCGCCGCCCATATACCGGCGGCGATCAAAATACCAATCAACAGCCAGGTCATGACGCAGCAGAGTCTCCGCTGGGAATTTGGCGCAGCAACGCCGAGGCTTCTGGCTCTTTCGACGCGAGTGATTTTAAGGCCGATAATCCGCCAGCAGCATAAGCACCTACGGCACGCAGCAGGGCCTTCAAGGTGTCGGGGCTGGAGGTGTCAAAGTGTGCATAGGCCCCGTTGGTCAAGCGTGCTAAATCGCGCATAATGGTTTCGACCTGGCGATCTTGCCCCTCTTGAAACGCAAATAGCTTTACATTTCGAAGACCAAGCTTACCAGCTAGGTCTCCCAAAAGATCAGGGTTCTCTTCCACTGCGTCTCCGATATAGACCAGCGCGTCAACGTTATCCATTTCTGCTTGTGTGGCTGTGTGCTTTAAAACACGCGCTATCTGGGTCAAGCCACTACGGCATTGCACACGCGACATGCGGTCCGCCAATGTTCCGGACCTTTTGGTCCAAGCGCTCTTGCGCAGCTCGCCCTGCCCGCGAAAAAAAACTACCTGAACTTCAAGGCCGCCCATTTCCTCAGCAGCCACAAACATTTCACTTTGCACTTGCCGCGCAAGCCGCCATGTCGGCGCGCGGCTCATGGTGGCATCGAGGGCAAAAACAATCCGGCCACGACGTTTTGCTCGGCGCACAATTGGCGTCTGCTTCACGTCGCTCAAAAACGCATCCACCGCAGGAGTGCATTGCCCCTCCTTAGGGATAACCGGACTTTTTTTCAGCGACTTGGAACGTTCCGTCATACCGATTACGTAGGGGTGCGCCGGTGCGCTTTCAATTCAGTTAAGCTGTCTGCGCGTTTAAATGATCTTCAAATCCGGGCAATTTAAGGCCAATCATTAAATCACGAAGCTCCTGACGCGCAGCAACATGGCTCATTGTCAAGCCGCCCTTTGGACTCGCTTCGCGCAAGTCTAACAATGTCAAACCATTGACAAACATCTCACGGTAAATAACACGCTCAGACAGCCCTTGAATGTACCGAAAGCCCACGCGGCGTGACAGTTCGCGCACAGCAGTATCGACCCGCTGCTTGTTGCGCGCGTTCACATGCGACAAGCGGTTGCGCATCACGACCCAGTCGATTGGCGTGCCCCCGGCACTGGCCCGCTGCTGGCGCGCGTTCCACACCATCTCCGAATAAAACGATGGACGTTTTATTTTTAAGGTGTCCGGGTCAACTTTTGCCAGTAGATCAAAGTCTACAAAGCTATCGTTGATTGGCGTAACCAATGTGTCTGCCAAAAGGTGTCCAAGGCGGCCAAGGTTTGAGTTGGACCCAGGGCAATCCACCACCAAAATGTCTTTATCTTTACCGATCTCCGCGACAGCTTGATCCAGCAAGATTGCCTCTTTCTCTTCAATGCTGCCACCAACAGATTGATCGATCGGAGTGAGCGCGGCGAAGTGCGGGACCTTTAAATTGAGGCCATGCCGCTCACCAAATTCCACGCGGTTCTCTAAGTATCGGGCCAAAGTGCGCTGGCGTCCATCGAGATCGAGGACGCCGGTCCTCATACCCATCTTCAAGCATGCGATGGTGAGATGCATCGCGGTGGTCGATTTTCCAGACCCACCCTTTTCATTTCCCAAGACGACAATATGAGGTCGCATGATGCTTATCTCTCCCGCCTGTAACCACAATATGTTGTGGCTCAAAGAAAAAATAAGTCAACGTGTTGACAAGGTATTTCTGTGGAGAGTTCTACAGCAGCGCCAATTCTTTTAGGGAATTGAGCAGCTTTGGCGGCATTGATTCGTAAACTGCATCACTTTCTTCTAAGTCCGCGGGCGAAGCTTCAGGCTTTAAATAGCGCCAGCCTTGATGCGGCCCGCGCGGATGCAGCTGTGTCTTCGTTATCGGCTCTTCTAAATGGATGAGCATGTGATCGCGTCCGTCTATAACGGTCGGTTCAAACGCCAAGATTCGTTGGCGTGCGCGCACAAATCCTTTGATGATCCAATACAGCGAGCCGCCAGCCAGCAGCTCGTCCTGCCGGCGCGGGGTTTGGCGTGTGCGCACCCGGAATATGGTCTCGCCTGCACCGTTCGTGACGTGCCACGCTTTTTGCCGTTCAATAAGGTCCTCAACCGTTTCTGCGCCGACAGCAACTTTGAGGAGGTGAATGGTCATGGGCCTATGGGATTGAGAAGCAGTGTTTGTTTTGCATGACGATAGGTAGCGTCCTTCGCCAGAATTTCAAAGTCTGCCAAATCGCTGCGAATTTGCTCCACTTGATCGGGCAGGATCAGCGATACGCATGCCAGCATTAAGTCACCGCGGCGCAAATAGGAAAGCGGGTCTGATCTGCCCAGCCGGTCCAATACGCCGGCAACAAAGCCTAACAGGCGCCGCCGGGCCTGCAGATCGTCAAAGTAACGTTCCGGCAGCCCATGCAATTGATCTTCAAGCGCTAAGGCCGCACGCTCTTCCAGCAGCCAGCGGCTGCGGCCCAACTGATGCAAGGCGGTGATTTCAGTGGCAACTTCGGGCGTCCGCTGAATGAAAATGGCGCGTGCATCGTCCGGCAGCGCTTTTAGAGGAGCAGACAGCCAAAACGTCACCCGGCCAATGATTGAGTGAAAGCTGTCGCCCTTGCGCATGAAGTCGTCACAGCCAGCTTCAACACAAGAGACCAGCCCCTCCCCGCTGTCGCTGGCGGACAGCAGCAAAATTGGACAATGCTTCAACTCTCGTTTGGTCAGTGCTTCCGCCAGCTGAGCACCCGTTCTGCGGGGCATCTGCATATCGGTAATGATAAGGTCAAATGGCTCTGTTTTAGCCATTTCAAACCCTTCGGCACCATCTGACGCATAGGCAACATCATGCCCCGCATTGGTGAGGGCACGGGTGTAGAGCTTGGCCACAATGGGCTCGTCATCCACCAGCAATATGCGCTTCATCTCCATTAAAGGAGTATGTACGCGGCAAGTCCTAAAAATACGAAAAAGCCGACAATGTCCGTTACCGTTGTCACGAAAACAGAAGATGCGACGGCCGGATCAATCTTCAGCCGGTCCAGAACAACCGGTACAAGCATCCCGGCAAGGCCAGCTGCAACGAGATTGATGATCATGGAAAAGGCGATCACAGCGCCAAGTTCAAGATTTTCAAACCACAAGCTAGACACCACGCCCAGGATAATGGCAAGCAATACGCCGTTGATAAAGCTAACAACTACTTCGCGGTTCAAAACGCGCCATAAATTCGCGCCGGACAAGTCCCGCGTTGCAAGGGAGCGCACGGTCACCGTCAGCGTCTGCGTGCCCGCATTCCCGCCCATCGAGGCCACGATGGGCATCAACACCGCAAGGGCGACCAGCTGACCGATTTCATCTTCAAAGAGCGCGATCACAAGCGACGCAAGAACCGCCGTTATCAGATTGACAAAGAGCCAAATGAAGCGCGTTTTCGTGGTTTGCACGATGGAGGTATTCACATCGCTTTCAGACACACCGGCGAGCGCAAGAATGTCTTCTTCCGCTTCTTCATTTATCACGCCAACAACGTCATCAACTGTAATCATACCAACAAGGCGGCCGCGCGGGTCCGTCACAGCAGCGGAAATTAAGTGGTATTGCTGAAAGCGGTAGGCTACCTCCTCCTGATCCATGTCCACTGGAATGAATGTTTGTTCGGTCAACATGATGTCGCTGACAGACACATCACGCGCGGACCTTAAGATGTGTGAGAGCGCGAGGGTCCCTACGGGGCGATATCTCGGATCAACAACAAATATTTCCCAGAATTCAGACGTGAGGGCCTGATTGTCGCGCAGATAGTCTATTGTGCGCCCGATGCTCCAATATTCTGGCACCGCAATATGTTGGCGCTGCATCAGCCGGCCGGCGGAATCCTCAGGATAGGTGAGCGCCTCTTCAATGGCGCGTCGTTCAGCGGAATTATCAAACGCATCAAGGACTTCGCGCTGATCACTCTCATTAAGGTCTTGGAGAATGTCGACCGAGTCGTCGGTTTCAAGCTGCTCTAATGCTTCTGCGATTTGCGCATTGGGGATCGCGTCGAGCAAATCACTGCGCACAGAATAACGCAGTTCGGACAAGACTTCAGGCGTGAACTCATCTGCTAATAGTGTAACGAACTGCGAACGCTCTGGCGGTGACAACTGCTCGATAATATCTGCCACATCGGCTTCATGCAGAGGCTCGACAAGCGCGAGCAACTGATCACGGTTTTCGGTTTCAATAAAGGTGCGAATATCGCGGACGGGTAGCTCTGGCGTATCACGCGTATCGTCCGCGGGCGTTAGCGTTTGCGGGTCTTCACTGGGAGCCTGTGACATTCCGCGTCCTTCGCTCAGGTTGCCTCACCGTGGGCTACCCCTGTTTTCGCACAAAAGCAAAGAGCAAATGGCCTCAAGCAGACCGAAACATCAAAGGCGTCCCGTTAGTCGATTTGCTCAATAGTTTTAGACGGGCTCACATCGAAAGTTTCAAGATATGGCGCTTCTTGGACTTTGTCCGTCATGTACGCTGGGATATCGATTTCTTTATACACAGTGACGGTGTATTTGCCGGCATTTGTTTTCGTTCGCATCGGCTTGATCACGTTTTGGTAGACGTCTGAATACCAAAACGCTTTGGCATGGGCAAAACAGGGAAACCTGACGATGAGCGTGGTATAGTTTTTCGGCACGTCCCCCTCAAACACGGCAATGGGGAGCGGCATATTTAGATAATACCCGCGCAGCACTTCGTAAATGCCGTTGTCAGAAATGGCTTTGCCATAGGCTTGCATTTGTGGGCGATCAAAGGTCACACCGTTGACCACCATCACCACAGGTTCATTATCGCAGGTCCCAACTTCCATTTTATGGTCATCTGCCCGTGCTGCGCTGGACAACAAGCAAAGTGCCAAAGCGAAAATCGTCGCCATTTTTGTCATGCGATATCTCCAATTAGCCTGCGTTGGCTTCATCAAACGCAGCGATCGGGGTGACTGCGCCTTCATTAATCAAAATGGCCTGCTTGCGCAAAAACCGGGTCAAGCCCGATGCGCCCATACGGCTTGCGCCAAGGCCGGAAAGTTTAAAGCTATTTTTTTCCGCCTCATGCATCATCGAGGTGAGAGAGGCATCGTTGATAGAAACCGCGCCGACATCGAGGCGCGCAGCAACCTCTTGCGCTTCTTCAGCGGTGCCCGCGAAAACAGCGGCAGACAGACCATAGGCACTTTCGTTGGCCATCGAAATCGCCGCTTCTAAATCGTCAAACCGAGTAAGCGGCAGCACGGGCCCAAAGGTCTCTTGCGTCATCAAAGCCATATCAGGCGTCACATCCGCGAGCACAGTCGGACGCAGCCACTTGCCGCCATGGTCTTCAAGCGCGCCGCCAGCAAGAACCCGCGCGCCTTTAGCTTTAGCGTCTTCGATTTGCGCTTCTACGATCTCTGCCTGCTGGTCAAAAATAAACGGACCGATTTGGCCATGGCTCATATCCTGGGTGTTCAGCGTGACCGCATTGGCTTTCTCAACCAGCTGCGCTTCAAAAGCATCGGCGATATCGGCGTGAACATAAATCCGCTCTATGGACTGACAGGCCTGGCCTGTATTGGCGATTGAGCCGCGCAAAAGCGCTGTGGTTGCGCGGTCAATATCGGCCGATGGCAAGACGATCGCAGGGTCTTTTCCGCCCAGTTCCAAAAAGGCTGGAATAAAGGCCGCTGCCGCTGCCGCGCCGACCTTGCGGCCGGTCGCCACGGACCCGGTAAAGCACACTGCGTCAACAGACGTGACAAGCTGCGCGCCCGTTTCTCCGCCGCCCAATACGATGTCAAAGACCGCCTCTAGCTCGGGTACCTCCGTTAGCGCCCCTTGTAGCGGCGCAGCAAAACGTGATGTCACTTCAGAGGGCTTTAATAAGACGGCGCAGCCTGCCATGAGCGCCGGGATCGCATCGATCAGGCTGAGCGTCAGCGGGAAATTCCATGGCGAAATACAGCCAACCAATGCATATGGCCGCACATTGGTTTTAAACGCCAGGTGCGGCATGGCAGCAGACTGGCCAGTCTCTTTCGCGCCTTCAATCAAACCCCGCGCTGCTGCAGCCCAGCGTTTGATTGCGCCAATACTGCCATCAACCTCAATAGCGCTAATAAAGTGACGGCCGGTATCGTTCGCCAAACATGCAACCAGCTCTTCGCGGTGCCGCGCAATGGCATCAGCAAATTTCAGCAACACTGCGCCGCGTTTTTCAGGGCCCATTGCATGCCAAGCCGGCTGCGCCTCGCGCAAACGACCAGCGACAGCCTTCAGCTCTTTTTCGCTTGGCGGCATGATCTCATAGTCATGGTCGCCGGTGCGTGGATTTTTGATTTTAATGACGGACATATGAGCCTTGCTAAGTCTTTCTTCGATCAAAATGTGATCAACGTGCTTCCAACCAATCGCATACTTCCTGAACCGCGACCACATCTGCGTATTTGAGCTGCAAGTCCGTCAAATTGGCAAAGTGATAGCTTTCATGCTTATCAGCGCAAGTTTCAACGGGAACAATTGTCCTATAGCCGCGGCTAAGCGCATCAACGGCTGTGGCGCGAACGCAGCCAGACGTGGAGCCGCCAGTAACAACGACTGTATCCACTTTGTGCCATACGAGCAGGCTTTGCAGCGGCGTCTCAAAGAACGCTGACGGCATGCGCTTATCGTAAAAATAGTCATCGTCATGATTGGGCTTGCAGCGGTCATCAAACTCATGCCGTCGCGATCCATATTTGATGTTTTGCAGGCTATCGGGCGTGTTCGTGCGCGTGCCCCAAATGCCAGCGTCAGACCCATCTTTAACATAAGCCACGCGCGTCCACACAACGGGCATGCCCTTGGCTCGGGCCAAGTCAGAAATCTGGTTCACATAATCAATTTGCTTGGGATCGGTCTCATAGGCCGTCTTGAATTCGTCGAGCTTGGTATAGGATTTCTGGATGTCCACATTGACGATGGCCAGTTTCTCGCCAAAGCCAAAGCGCGCGCGCGCTGGGTTAGCCATAACTTCCTCAAACAACTCGCGCGCTGTTTTGGGAGATTGCACCATATGGGTTCCGACGATGTCCGACATAATTTGACGATCCTCAATTCTGTACCAAAGGCCTATGAATGCCCTGTTGTTTTGACTTATGGCAGCTATATGGTGCCGGAACAAATTTGATAACCACACTTTTTGTCAAAGGTGGCGCACAATAGGTCGGTTCAGTTCGCCCTGAGCCGCACGCACGAAAAAGGAAGCTCCATGAGCATTGACGTCGAAGGCCGGATTAAAGCCGGGAGTGTATTGACACCCGATATAGATAGCGCGCTGGCGACCTATGATACCTACCTTCAATACCGCCCGGTGAATGAAGGGGTGATCGATGCTGCATGGGCTACCGCGATGGGCGCGCCGGCACAGGAGGGCAAGCGTTATGCAACCCTCGCTCCTGCCTCAGGCACGCCCATTTTCATCCGGCTGATCGAGGGCACCGTTCCTGAAGACTATTTACCGCTGCGCAGCTATGGCTGGGCCTCTCTTGAGATCACGGTGGAAGATGTCTGGAAGCTCGCAAAGGAGCTTGAAGCGGACGGTTCGCCCTTTGAGATGTATGGCCCGCCGCGGGAACTTGAATTTTCAGATGCGTTCATTCCCATGCAAGTTATCGGGGCTTCGGGCGAGGTCCTCTATCTCAACCAAGTGAACTCATCCCCGCCAGGCATGTATCTGCCGCTCGCGCAAAGCTATGTGGACCATATTTTTATCACGCCACTCGCCACGCCTGACATGGACGCAGCCATCCAATTTTACGTCGATGCTTTTGGTTGGGAAAAAGGGGACGTTTACGAATCCCCTTACACCGTCATTTCCAAAGCGTTTGGCAAACCAATGGATACGATTTACACCTTCGCCATGACGCAAAAAGGCGACGTCCTCAACAACGAGGTGGATCAATACCCGGAAGGTACGGTTGAACGCCCAACAGCGCCGGGCGAACTCCCACCAGGCGTTTCCTTCATTACGTTCATGACCGAGAGCTTAGAGAAGGTCGCCGCCAAACCCGTCAGCGAGATTTTCGTTCGCAGCGAAGCGCCCTATAACGGGCGCCCCGCAGCCTTTTACAAGGGCGCGGCCGGAGAACTGCTTGAGGTTATTGAACTGTCGTGAGGTGGCTACAGGTCCTCGTAATTTGGCTCTTTGCGCACGCCGCTGCTGCGCAGTCTGACTCGCTTGCACCCAAGATCTTGAAGGCTCCTTGGCAGGAAGCAACCATATCAGTGCGCAGCTTCGATCCCATCAGAACGTTTCTCGTTGATGTCGGGAAATATGAGCTGGTGGACGAAGGCGATGTTGGCCGAGGCCAGCTCGAGTACTGGCGCCTGCCAAACACCGCCAGCGCGACCTTCGTTCTCTTGCGCGAACCTGGCTCAGATCATGGCTATATCCGGCTCGTTAAATTTGCGGGTGTAGACCAAAGGCCGGTTCGCATCGGCGCCCGCGCTTGGGACCCAGGCGGCTATTTTTCACTAATGATGCGCGCCAAGGGCGTTGAAGATATTTTCCGCCAAGCCATCGCGCTTGGCTTTCAAGCAGAAAGCGAACCGATCCGCTTTTCCTTCGAACCTACAGACGGCAATCCACCATCGGACTTGCGCAATGTTGTGATCAAAGCGCCAGACGGCATTAACTTCGCGCTCTATGAACGCATGTCCCCGCCGCTCTCTGATTTTTGGGACTTCAGTGTCCTCAGCCAGCCATTCAATGCCATGCAAATGGTGGAGCGCACTAGCCAAGCCTACTCTTTTTACCGAGAAGAGCTGGGCATGACGGCCTTCTGGTCAGATGATTTTCTTGATCCTCTGCCGGTGTATAACAACTTCGGTCTGCCAACCAATATGAGCACCCAAACACCGCGGCGCACGCGGATATTGTGGCCGCAGCCAGGGGAAACCGGGCGCCTAGAAATCATGGAATTCGTTGGTTTGGATGGCCGCCACTTCGGTGCACGTGCCGTGCCGCCAAATCTAGGGATTTTGTCTGTCAGCTACCCCGTGCTCAATGCCAAACTCGCTTTCAATCTTTTCTTAGACTCTGGCGGTTTGCCGCAATACGCGCTGCGGACGTTCACGCTTGCGCCCTATGGCGACGTGCGCATGTTCACTGCCAAATCGCCGGATGGCGCGCTGGTCAACGTGTTTGAAGTCGTGGAGGAGACGCCCTGACGACTTCCTCATCTCCCGCAGGCCAGCAGGACCGCACATTCACGCTGCGTGACT
Source organism: Pseudomonadota bacterium (assembly GCA_039814715.1). Lineage (GTDB taxonomy): Bacteria > Pseudomonadota > Alphaproteobacteria > Sphingomonadales > CAKZYD01 > CAKZYD01. Next base: position 64,642 of record JBCCAR010000003.1, on the reverse strand, counting down.
ACATCATCGTGCTCGCAATGCTTGCAGCAACAGCTTTCATCACCCTATCCCTGAGCAAGATCGGCACGCAGGCCCCGCGCCATTGGGACATGTCCTTGCCGTGGTCCCTGGCGGAATATCACACAACGAACGCCATGCGCTTTGCAGACGAGGCTGCCACAGTGACGCAAGGCCGCGTTCAAATCACGGTTCATCCTGGAGCCGTTCTGGGCATTAAAGGGCCAGATAGCCTGCGCGCGCTCGGCAATAATGTTGTCGCCATGGCGGAAATGGCGGGGTTTCAACAAACCGGCTCGGAGCCCATCCTTGGCCTGGAGGCCCTGCCTTTTCTGGTGGACGATTTAGAGGAGCTATATCTGCTGTATCGCGATTTCCTACGACCAGATGTGGAAGCAGCATTCGCGCGGCACGATTTGAAGCTGCTGTATTTGGTGCCGTGGCCAAACCAATATCTCTACACCCGGCAGCGCGCAGACAGTATAGCTGGCTTTAAGGGTCTGAAAGTGCGCACCTTAGACAAAAACACAACTGACTTTATGGAGCGCCTTGGTTTCACACCGATTCAAATGCCTTCGCCCGACGTTGTGCCCGCACTTGCCAGCGGCGCGATTGACGCGACCATGACCTCCGCAACGACGGGAGTGGCGCAAAAATATTGGGAATTTCTCGACACGGCCTATGCCACAAATCACAATTGGGCCTCCAATATGATGGTTGTCTCAAACGTGGCTTGGGACGCTTTGAGTAAAGAAGACCAAGCCGCTCTAGAAGCGCTAGCACGCCGGCTAGAACCAGAATTCTGGGCTATTGCAAAAGCAGATGATGCGCGCACGCGCGAAATCCTAAAAGAGAACGGCATGGCCATTATCAAGCCGAGCGCTATCATGATGGAAGAAATGCGCGCCGTTGCGCGGCCCATGTGGCAAGATTTTGCAGACACGGTCCGCGGCACCGACGCGATATTAGAGCCCTATCTAGCCGTCACAGAGCGCCCCTCTTTGAATGCGGCGCCATGATCGTCCGAATTTGCAAGGCAATTGACCATATCTGCGATGCATCAGGCGCTTTGACAGCATTCTACATCGCTGCCCTTGCAACCCTGGCAATGGTGGAGATCATTTGCCGGAACATCTTGAGCTATTCGATCCCTTTCGCGACTGAATATGCTGGCTATCTTGTTATCCTCTCCATGCTCACCGGGCTTGGCTGGGCGATGAAGGAAGGGGCGCATATTCAGGTGCTGCTGCTGCACAGCCGCATACCGCAGCGCTTCAGGCCGCACACTGATATGGCGACATCCATTCTTGGCTTCATCGTCAGTGGTTTCTTCGCAGCCGCCCTCTGGCGCTTCGGACTGACCACATGGACGCAGGGGACAGTGTCTTATTTCCCCTCCCAAACCCCGCTTGCTTACCCGCAATTGCTCATGGCGATTGGGCCAACCACGTTATGCCTGGCATGCCTCGCGCGCATTTTGCGGTTGCACAGCGGCGGGCGCGCGCAAGAAGAGCAAGCACTTTGATCGCCATTGTCTCCACGATGGTGTTCTTGTTCATTGTGCTGCTCGGAGCAGGCTTTTGGATTGGCATGGCCTTGCTCGCCGTTGGCGCTGGGTCCCTCAGTCTGTTCAGAGACAGCGACGTCGGTGCATTTTTGGCGGGCGACATGTGGCGGTCTTTAAATGCCCCGGAGCTCGCTGCGCTGCCGTTGTTTATCTTAATGGGCGAACTCCTCTATCGCACCAAGCTCGCGGACGCTCTGTTTGAAGGGTTAAGGCCCTGGCTCAGCGGGCTGCGCGGCGGCCTCATTCACACCAATGTTGTTGCCTGCACGCTGTTCGCCGCTGTGTCAGGCTCCTCAGCCGCTACCACGGCAACAGTGGGCCGCATTACGCTCAAGCAGCTGGAAAGCCGGGGCTATAGCCGTGATCTCGCGCTTGGCTCCTTGTGCGGCGCAGGCACGCTTGGTTTTCTCATTCCACCAAGCATCATTTTGATCATTTATGGGGTCCTCGCTGATACCTCCATCATCGATCTTTTCGTCGCTGGCATCGTGCCCGGCCTCGTGCTTGCGCTATCCTACATGGTGTACATCGCTATCGCAGCAGGACGCCAGCCAGGCGGCTCTGCAAGCTGGGCTGAGCGTCTGAAAGGGCTCGCCTTGCTTGGCCCAGTCTTTGGCCTCATCGCGGTCGTGATCGGCAGCATGTATGCGGGCATTGCAGGGCCAACGGAGGCTGCAGCGGTCGGCGTCTTTGGCGCTCTCGTCATTACCATCATCCAGCGCAGCGCTAGCCTATCCAGTCTAAAGGACGCATTGATGGGCACGGTGCGCACCTGCGCCATGATCGGGCTGATCGTGGCGGGCGCTTTCTTTTTGTCCAAAGTCGTAGCGATTTTTCAGTTGCCGCAAGCGGCGGCTGATATGATTAGTGGCTTAGGCCTGTCTCCCATTGCGCTGATTGCCCTGCTCTTAGTGTTCTACGTGGCCCTTGGCATGGTGATGGATGGTCTCTCGATCATTGTCATGACGCTGCCTATCGCGCTGCCGCTGGTACAGAATGCTGGGTTCGACCCTGTCTGGTTTGGCATCTTCATCGTGATCGTGGTTGAGATGTCGCAGATCACGCCGCCGGTGGGCTTCAATCTCTTCATCGTGCAGGAAATGACGGGCGAGAGCATTGCACGCATTGCCCGCGCGTCCCTGCCCTTCTTTTTGATCATTGCGGCCTTCGTGGCAGTGATGACACTCTTCCCAGGCCTCATCACCTGGCACCTCTGACGCGGCCTTAAAAGGAGCCCCCGTTGACCACATCCATCGAGCGTAAAATTATCCTGGTCGAAGGCCGCCATGTCCATATGCGTATCTGCGGCGATGGGCCGCCTGCCTTGCTGTTGCATCAAAGCCCGCGCACGTCCGAAGAACTCGAAGGCCTGATGCAGGCTTGGGGCGCATATTTTACATGTATCGTGCCCGATCACCCGGGCTATGGGCTATCTGATCCGCTGCCGATCGACGCACCCACTATCGATGATTTCGGCGATGCTACGGCGGCTTTGATTGAAGCCCTAGGCCTTTCTAGCGTGCCAATTTATGGCCATCATACCGGCGCAAAAATTGGCCTTGCGCTCGCTGTACATCACCCCGAGAAGGTGGCCAGTATTGTCCTAAACGGCTTGTTGATTAATACGCAGGCCGACCGCGACGATTTTGCAAACAACTATCTCCCACCATTTGAGCCTAGCCATGATGCGCGCCATCTGATGCAATTATGGTGGCGCATGCGCGAGCAGACGCTGTTTTTCCCTTGGTACAATCGCAAGGAAGCAGCGCGTATGGTCTTTGGCATTCGCCCTGCGGCAGATGTTCACGTTGCATGCATGGATTTCCTTGCTGCCGAAGATAACTACCGCCGAGGCTACGGCGCCGCGCTTGCTATGGTGGGCAAGGACTATGTGGACCAGCTGGCCGTCAAAACCCTGATCACCGCGGTGAAATCAGACCCGCTTTGGGTCGATATTGGGCGGCTGGAAAGCAGAGGCGACACCCACGTCGAACGCTTTGATACGATGGAACCGTTGCTGGATGCCGCCCTAACCAAACTGCAAGGAGGTCAGGGGGATACAAGCTGGGACCGCGCAGCACTGCAGCAAACGGGCAAGAGACGCATTGAAGGCGGTTTGACAACCTTTCACTCACAGCCTGGCCAGCAGCCAACCTTGCTCGCTATGCCGGATGCTGGTTCTGAATGGCTGTGCGATCAGCTTGTCTTGGATGCTTTGCCCGGGCCAGCTTTAGCGATTAACCCGCCGGGCCACGGCCTGTCAGGCGCCGATGGCGATTGGCCTGAGACCACGGGCATTCAGACGATTTTATCGATGGGACTTGGCTTTGCGCACCTACCGCCCCTTCTGGGCCGGCATCCTGGCGCAAGACTGATCTTGGTCGATCCGCTCCTACCGGCTAAAGACGCGGCAGCCTATACCGGCGCCTATGTGCCAGACTTAACGCCCACGCCTAGCGGCGGCCATCTCGCAACCGCCTTCCTGGCGGCGCGCAGCGCGCTTGTCTTCTGGCCCTGGCAGACCACCGAGCCACAATGCGGCATTCCAGGAGAACACCTGCTAGATGCCTATGATTTGCATGTCAAAACCCGCGCCCTGCTGCGTGGGTGGCAAGCGGGCCAAAGTGCTGCGGCCCAAGCCGATGCCCTTTTAAGCACGGTTTTAGCACATCCAGGAAAGGTGATTGTTGCGCTCCCTGATTGGGCAAAAGATCGCCAAGACGTGCAAAAGACCTACGGGGATGCAAAGATTGTGTATTATGACTTTCAAGACCGCACCAACGCATTAGCGGCGCTCGCCGCATAAGGATCAGCTGCAGGCATGTCGATAGAAGTCTCCCGCGTGAGTGCCCCCAGCAGACTGCTCAGTCTGCTGGGAGACGACGATGCGAATGCGTTTGCAGCGCTCGGCAAGCCGGCAGCCTTGGCCAAATCTGCAACGCTTTATGAGGAAGGGACGCCGTGTAAATACGCTTATACGTTAAATACCGGCGTCCTGATGCTTGAGCGGCTATCGATGGATGGACGGCGGCAGGTGCTTGCCTTTGTCTATCCTGGTGATTTTATTGGCATTGAAGTGTCAGGGCGTCATTTGGTTAGCGCGGTGGCCCTCAAAGAAGCCACCCTCACCCGTTTCCCCATCAACGAGATCGACGCCCTGGCGCGCGAGCGCGTATCCATTGATCATGCGCTTAAGCAAGTTACCAACCGTATTCTAGCCTATGCACTAGACCAGATCTGCGTCCTTGGACGCATGGATGCCCGGCAAAGGCTCATGTTTTTATTTGTGCATTTAATGCACCGGCAAGGACTGAAGGAACCGGTCAATATTGACATCCCTATGACACGCCAGGATATGGCAGATTTTTTAGGCCTGACGATGGAGACAATATCGCGCACTGTCTCTCGGCTTAAGAACGAGCGTTTTATAACGCAAAGCAACGCCCACTGTGTGACTATAAATGACTTAGCGCATGCAGAGATGCTTCTTGATCTGTCAATGACAGATCGTGGCTAGCCCCCACCTACAGTGGCAAAATGACATACGTCAATGTCATTCCGCCTTCGACAGGTTAACCGGAAAAAAAGCAGAGAGGCCCCGCATGAGTGACATTAAGACCGATATGCCAATTCTTTCCTCAAATGAGGGCGTTTGGGTTGGCTGGTACCGTTATTATGATATCGATGGAAACCAAATAGACGCGCACCGCTCCAAACTCATTTGCCGGTTTACAGATGAGGGGGCTGACGTACCCTATCATCAGACTAATATTTACGAGTGGGAAGACGGCAAAAAAGAAGTTCGTGAATTTCCGGCCGGATATAAAGACAAGCGCTTATGGTTCGATAACGACCTCATTTACGGCTGGGCGGCTGAAGTTCCGCTTGATGAGTATAACCGCACCACCATGCTGAACTGGGTGCGCAAAGGCGATGATGATCTATATCTCTATGAGATGATCCACAACTCAGATTGCGGGAAGTATCGCTCACGCGTTTGGCAGTGGCTCAAAGGCGGAAAAATCCACATGCGCACGCTAATTGATGAAGAAAAGAAAACGGACAACTGGCGCGATGAGCCTGCCGACCGCATTTAACGCGCAGCGGAAACGAGCAAAAAAACGCTGAGAGGAAAGCCGCCCCTCAGCGTTTTTTATATCAGAGGTTTGGCAATGCCTAAAAAGGCCATCACAACAAGCAAAAGCCACAAGGTGTGCGCAAACCGCGTCGCTTCTTTATGGCCTTTGGCCACCAGGGCGTTGCCAGCATCCGGATCGCTCTCGAGCAGGCCAAACCCTTTGATCCACAATGCAACCGAACCACGCAGCAAAAGGCCAAGGCCAATAACGCCCGCAAACAAGACGAGCTTTAACGACAGCCACACTTGATCGGTCCAAACGCCCGCCCCGAGGCTTATCCCTGCAAGAGCGATCAGGCCTGAGATAAAGGCCCAGCGCACCCCAAGGTCTAACCTTTTCAAAACAATGGCTTGAGGGTTTTTATGCACAGACCACATGAGGATAAACCAAGTCGCTCCCGTAGCCCAAATTGCTGCTAACACCGGAACCGACACGTTTGCCCAACCAGCCAAATGCGCAAGCGTAAATCCAACAGGCAGCATCAAAATCAGAGACGAGCGTGGATACATATCTAGCCGCATGAGCAGCTCTAAAAAGCGCAATCTTTCTGCTTTAGACAGGTCAGCCCGCGCGACGTATTTCGCTGAATAATAAACACCAAAATCCGCGCCGAGCCAAAACACAAACAGCAAAACATGCGCTAGAGTGACCCAACTGAGCGCGCTAACGCCAATCCACTCCACTAGTGCATCTCCTCACCGCCAGAGACGTTCAGCCCCTCGCCTGTTATGTACTGCGCCGCATCAGAGGCAAGGAACGCGCAAGCATTGGCTGTGTCCGACGGCAGACCAGGACGCCCCATGGGGTTTTTCGCCCGCATATTTTGCATGTACTCCTCTTGGTTCACGCCGAAGTATTTTGAGAAATACTCATTCTGCTTCGCGCCGAGCCCTGTGGTGACGTGGTTCGGGCAGACTGCATTGACAGTGATACCAAGCTTGCCAAGCTCAACCGCATTGGACCGCGTTAAGCCGATCAAGCCGTGTTTTGAGGCTGTATAGGGCGCCATGTGCGGAAAGCCCGATTTCCCCGCTTGGCTTGCAATATTGATGATCCGGCCGGTAACACCATTGGCGTTTGGCCCCTGCTTTTCCATCTGAATGGCAGCATATTTTGTGCAGAGAAACGCGCCCATCAGATTAACGCCAAGAACAGCCATCCACTCGTCTTGCGTGACCTGCGTCATCGGCTTCATGATATAGCCAATACCCGCATTATTAACGATCACATCAATACGCCCAAAGGCCTCAACAGTTTGATAAATCAAGGCTTTACAGTCTTCTTCTTTGGTCACGTCACAAGGAATGGAAATGGCCTCCGCGCCGCGGCTTTTGAGCTCGTCGGTGACCTCCTCCATATCGCTGCTAGAACCAATATGCTCCTTGCCCATATGCTCGCGCGGCGCGCCCAGGTCTGACACGACGCATTTTGCGCCTTCATCAGCAAAGCGTTGGAGAATGCCTTGGCCGAGGCCTTTGGGGCGACCTGAGCCAGTAACGACGATGACCTTGTCTTTGAGGCCAAATTGCACCGTCATACAGCCGCTCCCTCGAGATTTTCAGTCACGATGAAAACAGGGTTGTCAGCCAATGCTTGGAACTCACCAGCTACTTTTTGCATGGCTTCACTGGATGCATCGTCGCCAAGCTGCTCCATGTCATTCACATCAATGATCTCAAAATAGGCATAAGGCGGCGTTCCATCCCCCCCCATCAAGCCTGTGCTTTTAAACACCTCAAATCCATCCACGGATTTAAGCGCGCGCACATTAGGGATGTCGGTTGCCTTGGCCCACGCCTCATAATCAGCTTCACTGACGCCCTCTTTTAAATTGAATAGTACAAAAACCCGGGTCATGTCCGGCCTCCTTTCGCTTTTGTGTCTCTAAGAATTCCATGCAGAAAAAATGTTTGCCACAGACGCTAGCCTATCAATGCCCTGCAAATCCAATTTGAGTTGCTCTGCGGCTTCTTTTGCGATTGGCGCATGGGCAAACTGCGTTGCCAGATCAAATTTTCCCAAATAGGCAGCCTGCGTGAGCGAGAAGTCCGGCGCTCCATATATATGCGGAAGTGCATCGCTTAGCCGCTGCCCGTTGGCTAAGACGATGGTGCAAGCTTGCGGCGACATAGCGTTGGGATCGCTGATATCACTCTTGGTGATCTGCACCTTGTCCGCAAACACCGCCAACGCTTCATCGTCCAGATTTTCTCGGCTAGCTGCCGTGGGCGTAATCTGACCATCGCGTACAGCCAGAGCGCATAAATACGGCAAGCATAGCCGCGCATAAGCCGAAGTCATCTGCGCTCTATAAGGCCGGGCCACCAGCCGGTGAATAAGGGGCGGTACCTGGGCCTCAATGCAAACCACTTCCTCCAACTCAAAGCCATGGGCAGCGCGCTGGCCGAGTACAAATTCTAACACAGCATGGCTTGCCCGGCCGGACGGATATGGTTTGTGAGAGAGTTCAGCAATGGCCCAGCGCTTGCCCAAGTGTTCAGCAACGGCATGGGCGCTGCCGCCATCTTCAATCAATTTAAAATAACCAAATGGCCCATCCAAAACATCATGCGGCGCGGTCAGACCGGCCTGCGCCATATCGACAGCTGTAATCGCCGATCGGGCGCCGACTGCGACTTGTAGCGGCAGTGTTATGGAGCCTTCCACATGTGCCTGCATGGTGCCTGACAGCTGGGAATAGGCAAGCCCCATCACATCATCAAACACAGCGCGTTCAAGCCCGCGCAGACGCGCTAGCGCGAGCGCAGCGCCAATAGTTCCAGCGTTTGCAGGCCTAAAAAACCGTAAGCCAGATTGCGCGGCAACGCCCAAGCCGGAGGCGATATCAACGCCCAAAATCACGGCGGCCGTGAAGTCCCTGCCCGAAATACTGGGCGCCGCGGCAGCTTCCGCGAGACACGCAGCGGTGATAACCGACATAGCATGCACAACCGCGGGTTCATGGACCGCGTCCCACTCCAGGTTATGGATAAAGAACCCGTTCAAAAGCGCAGCCGTTGGCTTTGCTACAAGAAGCGTACGGCCCAATACCGGCACGTCGCCGCTGCCCCAAGTGGTTGCCGCTGCGACCAGTGCATCTGCCCCATCTGCAGCAGACCCCGCAAGACCAACGCCAACGGTATCGAGCAGGAAAACGCGCGCCGCCTGCCAAGCAGCTTCCGGAATATCTTCGCTCGTCGTTTGCGCGACGTGATTTAAGATTGCAGTGCGGGCGGCAAGGCGATCTCGAGCAGTGTTTTCCATAACGTTCTAGCTAACTTGCAGAAAAAATTTGTCCAGACAAATACGAATCAAGTTGATTTATGGCGCTCTTTCTTCATGCTGCAGCCTCTGTGAACGTATCAAATCAGAAGTCCGATGGCTGATATCGAACCTGAAATAAAGCGCACGCCGCGCTACATCGAAGTCGCTGCAGATTTACGCCAGCGCATTGAGACCGGGGATTTCCCCGTCGGCACCGCCCTCCCTACAGAAACCGAGCTGTGCGGCACCTATAGCGTCTCGCGCTACACAATACGCGAGGCTTTAAGGCGCCTCCAAGACGCAAACATCGTCTCACGCAGGCAGGGCTCAGGTACCGTCGTCACGAGCCAAGAGCGCGCCACTTTGTTCCAGCAAGAGCTCGGTAGCCTGGAAGACCTGATCCAATACGCGACGGATGTGAAGTTTGATTTATCTGCGCCTGAAATTATGGACCTTCCCGACAGCCTGCACCGCTATGTCGATGATACAGAAACGGCGGGCTGGACCTATCGCCGTGCCTTTGCCTTTCAAAAGCACCTGCGCCGACCGGTCGCGATTTCTCACGTTTATATGCCGCCTAAATACCGGGGCGTGGCAGAAAAGGTGCAAGGCAATCGTGGCGCTTTATTCAACGAATTTGAGATTTTTTCAGGCAACAGCATCGAACAAGTCGAGCAGGAAATCCGAGCGGTTATTTTAAGTCCGCAAGATTGCCAGGCGCTGGAATGTGCGCCCCCGCAACCAGGGCTATTGGCCACTCGCGCCTACTACGACCGTGAAGGACCAGCCATGGTCTCCATCTCCTATCACCCTGGAGATCGCTACGCTTATCACCTGAAATTTGATCGCAAGACATAGCCAATCAGATGACTACAAAAACCAAGAAAGGGAGCATCTTGATGCCTTTGAAACACCTTTTACATGGCCTTTTCGGCCTCGCCATCGGCGCAACCAGTGCGCTAGCAGATGATCATAAGCTCGATCCCAATGATCCTAACGACGCGATTACCCTAAACCGGAAAATTCACTGCAGCGCGGAAGATGGCAAAGACATTGTCTATCATTGGCAGGGGCGCCTTTACAGCCGCCGACAAGGGGAACGCGATCGCCATCTCTTTAACTTACAAGGCATGAATGTGCGCCAGTGCGTTACGGTCAAAGATAAAAAGCGCGGCACTGGCTACCGCATGGTGAGCCGCGAAATCATGCTGTATCTGGACCCCAAGACGAACGAAATCATAGATGAATGGGAGAACCCATTTACGGGAGAAACTGTCGAAGTGATCCATGTCGCCAATGACCCGGTGAACAGCCGCGGCGCGACGTTCGCTAAAACCCGTGATGGCAAGGATTTTACGCTCCCATTGCGGATCAAAAACGGCAAAGTCTTTATGCTGGCGGAGGTCCCATTGTTTTATACCAACGCACTTGGCGGGGATTTCCAGACATATGTGGGCAATCACTACCATGCCATGGAGATTTTCGATTTCATCATGGAAGAAGACGACATTCTCGATGCGTCCAGCCCTGTCGCCTTCCCAACTGTGGCCTGGGTGCGTATTGCGCAGTGGCTGCCTTGGATGGAAATGGGGTCACGTCCAGGCCTGATGGTGGCAAATGCCGCCGGCCAAAAACTGAACGGTATTGCTGAACTCCCGCAAGTGCTGCGCGGCGCGCTAGAAAAACGCTTCCCCAAATACGTAAGCGCCCCGCCACCTGACGACGCTCGCCCCAATGAGACCAGTTGGACGGTGTTTAAGAAAAAACTCAGTGAGCGCATGGCAAAAGAAAAAAAGAGCGCAAGCGCCGGTGGCCATTAAGCGACTGCCGATTATCGCTGGGGTGGTGCTCGCCATGATCGCGGGCCCTGCCCTGGCCCAGGACGATATCAGCCTGGCAGGGACTTTGAAGAAGCGGCAAGCCCAGCTTGTAGAGCTGTTTCAAGGCCACTTCACAAACAAAGAACAAGCAGCGTTCTCTAAAGCACTAACGCCGCCAGGTGCTGAGCCTTTTGATGCTGTGCTGGAACTGACGGTCACGCAGGAAGAAGGCCGTTTGCGCGTAACCTCAAGCAACACGGACCTAGCGCCCATCCTGTGGCTGGATATCGTCGCTTCAGATGAGACACTCAGCGTCACGGCGCAGGGTGACAAGCCAGTCTGTTCTGGGGCAGCCACTGCTCTGCTGGACGGATTTGAAGTGACCTTTGCTGGGCGCAAGAACAAAAACTGCCCCTTTGGCGAGCGGCTAACGGTTCTTCCATATGGGCTGCAGCTTGCTGCAACAAAAGAACGGCCAGCTTTACCGATGACCCGCGCGAATGAGTTTAGCTGCTGGGTCACGCTGCCGCGCAAAAATGGCGAGGGATGGTTTTTTAAGGCAGGCGTACCGCTACACGATCAAGGCGGCGAAACGTGGGTTGATACAGACGAAACACCGCCCCAGCGTGTTGGTTTAAAAATGCGTCAAGCAGTGTGGCCATATGGCCGCTCTCGGCCATCTTTGGTGCTCTACGTGCACAAGCCAGAAAACCCCGACAAAGCGGCCAGCTATACCTGGGCAAATCCGCAGGCAGAGCGTATCGGTATCAATCTACGCTGGATGCAGGCAAGTTGCAGCAAAGACGCTAGCGGTTAGCCGCGACCGCGGTATGGCGCCACCCCTTGGTCGGGGATCCAAACGCCAGCTGGCGCACTGCCCCATTGTGAAAATACATCAATGGGGATCCCTCCGCGTGGATACCAATAGCCGCCAATACGCAGCCATTTTGGATTGAGCTCATCAAAAAGCCGTTGACCGATGCCCACTGTGCAATCCTCATGGAAGGCGGCATGATTGCGAAAGCTTTGCAGGTAGAGCTTCAGTGACTTGGATTCCACAATTGTTCGCGCTGGAATGTAATCGATGACGAGGTGCGCAAAATCTGGCTGGCTGGTCACTGGGCAAAGCGACGTGAACTCCGGGCATGTAAAGCGCACAACGTAAGCGCTGGGTCGAGGATTATCGACAAGTTCCAGCACCGCCTCATCTGGCGATGTGGGCTGCGCGGTTGGTGTGCCAAGTTGCGACAGGTCTGAATAGATTGTTTCGTTGCTCATATGCCGTTAGTGCAGCGGGGGAGCGCAGCCGTCAAGGCCGCAAAGCGCTGGCGTAGCGCTGTGAGATGGATTAAATCAAATCTTCCCGCAACTCGTGAGACATGCCGATGCCAGACTTTTCCGCTCTTGTTTCCACCGATTGGCTTGCAAGACACCTAAATGCGCCCGATGTGCGTATCGTCGATGCGAGCCTACATTTACCAGATGCGAAGCGAGACGCGAAAGCTGAGTATGAAGATAGCCACATCCCAGAGGCCGTCTTCATGGACATGGCAAGCCTGACGGCAGGAGCAGAAGACCCTGGCAACAAATTGCCAAGCTTTGAGAAATTCGCGTTGCACATGCGCAAGCTTGGCATTGGCGATGGCAACCGTGTTGTCTTCTATGACAAATCTGATATCGCCTCGGCCTTCCGCGGCTGGTGGCTTTTGCGATATTTCGGCCATACGGATGTTGCCGTGTTAGACGGCGGATTTCGCAAATGGGAGGCTGAAGACAAGCCGACCGATTTTCTGCCGCCAGTTCCAAAGGCACGCCATTTTACCCCGCGCATCAACTCCTTCTCTTTGCGCGGGCTGGAACAGATGACCCGAAATTTGAGCGCCAATACAGAACAAGTGGTCGACGCCCGATCAGCAGAGCGTTTCTCCGGTGCCACGCCTGAACCGCGCCCGAATATGCGCGCGGGCCATATTCCAGGCGCTTTGAATGTCCCCTACAGCAAATTGTTCAATGCTGACGGCACGCTCAAAGCGGACGAAGAGCTCGCGTCGGCTTTTGAGGCGGCAGGCGTAGATATAGGCAAACCCGTCGTGACCACATGCGGCTCGGGCGTGACCGCCTCAGTCCTGGCTTTTGCGCTTGAGAAAATCGGCGCGCGCGAAGTCGCCCTCTATGATGGCAGTTGGTCTGAATGGGGCGAACGCAGCGACACGCCAATTGAGACAGGCGCCTAATCCCCTATGAGCCACGCGCCTTATCGCCCGAATACACAAATAGTACATGCCGGCCGCCGCAAGGAATGGACCAGTGGCATCGTCAATCCACCCGTCTATCATGCGTCGACTTGCGTATTTGAGACCCTGGAAGAATTCGATCATGCCGTTTCCAATCCTGATGCCGGTCTGTACTATGGCCGGCGCGGCACGCCGACACAGTGGGCGCTGCAAGAGGCTCTGATTGGAACCGAGCCGGGCGCAGCTGGATGCAGGCTGACGCCCTCTGGCGTATCGGCCATTGCGGCAAGCCTGCTTGCCGCCTTAAAGCCGGGCGATCACCTCCTCATGGTCGACACCGCCTATGAGCCAACCCGCGGCATTTGCCAGGGCTTATTGAAGGACATGGGTGTTTCGACGACCTACTATGATCCTTGCATGGGGGCAGATATCCAAACCTTGATGCGCGACAATACTGCGGTCATTTTCTGCGAAAGCCCTGGCTCGCTAACGTTTGAAATTCAAGATATTCCAGCTATTTCAAGCGTTGCGCATGCGCATGGCGCGGCTGTCATCATGGACAACACCTGGGCGACAGGCCTATTCTTTAACCCTTTCGATCACGGCGTCGACATCAGCGTACAAGCGCTGACGAAATATGTTGTTGGTCATTCCGATGCCATGCTCGGCTGCATCATGGCCAATGAGGCCTATTGGCCGCGCGCGGAAACCACTGTTTTTCGCCTTGGCCTCTGCGCAGCGCCTGATGACGCCTATCTGGCTTTAAGAGGCCTGCGCACGTTGCCGCTGCGCCTGCGCCAGCATGAGCAAGCTGCCATGGAGGTAGCCACTTTTTTAGAGGCGCACCCAGTGGTGGACAAAGTCATGCACCCTGCCCTCACAAGCTTTCCTAGCCACGACCTTTGGAAGCGGGACTTTAAAGGTGCGAGCGGTTTATTTAGTTTTACGCTGAGAATGGGGGAGCGCGAACATCTGCGCCCCCTGCTCGATCACATGGCGCATTTTAAGATGGGCTTTAGCTGGGGCGGGTTTGAAAGCTTGATTTTGCCGCTACGCTTTCGTGGGATACGGACGGCAAACAAACCAAACTTTCCGGGACCTGCGCTTCGCCTACATATCGGTTTAGAGGATACAGCCGACCTTATAGAGGATTTATCAGCTGGCCTGGACCGCTTCGCAAAGGCGGCGTCAGCGCTCTAAATACTGTCGATCGTGATTGTGCCGGCGTCGAGTGGCTCTGTGCCGGACAGATGAAGTCCAATCCCTGTTCCAGCGCCAATGACGGCGGATAAAATAAAGATAGCGAACCAATGAACGCTGCGCCGCCGGCGTTTGCGCTGGCGCAGGACCGTTACAGCTGACAAAATCACAAAAGCAACAAAGGCTACCGCGACACCCAGCATGACTTGCTGCTCAAAGATCATTCTGACGCCTTTCTAATCAGACGCACACTGATCCCAATTTCACTAAAATTGTCAACAACGCGTCAGCTGTTATTAAGGCCCATCTGCCACTTTTCCGCCTCTCCCGCGCCAAAGTTACGCGCGATAGAAGCATGACAGGCGTCAAAGTGAGGGTTAAGGACTATGGTCATATTAGAAGATGTAGCAGATGGATACCTGCTGCAATGCACATGCGGAACGCGGCTCTCGTGCCGGCATGGGCACGGTGTAGTCGAATGCCCTAAATGTTCGACGATGGAAGATGCACGGCGCCTAGAGCGAAGCGCAGTTCAGCCAAAAGCTGGCGCACATCCAGGACACTATCACTAAGTTATTCCGCCGCGCGCCCATAGGGGCCTGAGTACTGCTCGCCGTCGCGGTCGTCAAATAACGCACGAAGGTCGACGGTCGATTGCTTGCCGACACTGCCAAGATGGTCTTCCATCCAAGTGCTGGCTGCCTCGCGGCCCAAATCCCGCAACTCGACTAGGAAATCCCACTCCGCATTATATTTGCTTGCTGCGCCGTAGCCGCTGAGCGGATCTGATCCAATCATGTGCACAAGCATTTTTCTATAGCGGCCCGGCGTCACGCCTTCGTCATCAAGCAACCGTCCAACAAATTCAATTGCCCGCAGCTCTCGAAGCAAACTGGCGTTGAAGGTGATTTCATTAATCCGGTCGAGAATCTCTCTGCTGGTTCTGGGTACATCTTGGCGCGAAACAGGATTAATTTGCACGATCAATATATCGTTCGATCCACACTCATAGGAAAAAGGCCAAAGCGAGGGATTGCCCATATAGCCGCCATCCCAATAGGCTTCGCCTTCAATCTCGACCGCTTGAAACAACATGGGAAGGCATGCTGAGGCTAAGACCGCATCTGGCTGCAGATCATCATTGCGAAAGACTTTTACGCGCCCGGTGCGCACATCGGTCGCGGAAATAAAGAGATCGGGAACACCCGGCTTTTTAAGGCAGTCCCAGCTCACGCGCTCACGCAATAAATCACCCAGTGGGTTAAGTCCAAAGGGATTGAAATCATAGGGCGATAGCAACCGGGACATTAAGTCAAAGCCGAGAAAGCCAGGCGAGAATTCTAAATTGTAACTTCCAAACAAGCGCGCAAGCGGGCCGCGCTGAAAAATGCTGTAGCGCGATAACTTGCTGATCGCTTCCCAAAAATCATGCAGGTCTTGGCGCGCTTGGTCTGCCCCGCCAGCCTGAAAGCCTGCCGCCATCACGACGGCATTGACAGCGCCAGCGCTGGTACCGCTGATGGCTTCAATATCTAAGACATCTGCTTCCAGCAATTTATCAAGCACACCCCAGGTATAAGCGCCATGCGCGCCGCCACCTTGCAGGGCGAGATTAATTGCTGGCCGGTTTTTTCTCGATTTGCGCTTCATTCTGAGCCAGGTATCTCTTTTGCTTCGCGCTTCAAGGCTGAATAAGCCCTGCAAAGCCGCCGCCATATTAGGCCCCGACGTTAAGGACAGCATGTATGAATAGCGCCGACCAAGCCCAAAGCCGTATGGTACAAGTCCTTATTGTAGCGTATTTCTGCATCTCCTTGGGGCTCAATAATGGCTTTATCCTTGGCGGACTAACGGCTTTTGACCAAGGCTTTTTAGAGCAGCTTAATGTGTCTGTTGCTGAGCTAAAACTGCGCGACACGGTTACTCTAGCCGTGACAGGCGTGTTTGCTTTTCTCACTGGCGCTCTGGTTGACAAACTCGGGGCGCTGCGGGTGCTCATTATTGGGCACATTCTGTTCATGACGGCGTTTGGCTTGCTGAGCCAGGCCGGCAATATCAACACCATTTATGGCGCGCAGGCGATTTTAGGCATCTGCCAACTCTGCTCAGGGTACCTGGTCTGCGTCATCGCCATTTCACGTCTGCTGCCCAGCGGCAAAGGCCTTGCTATTGGGCTGATGATGGCCTCAACCAGCCTTGCCAACGCTTTGTTGCCGAGCCTGAATGCGGGGCTTATTGAAAACTACGGCCCGCGCACAAGCCTGCTCCTCATTGCCGCCGCAGGGATACCGCTTATCGTAGGCGCGCTGTGGGTCGTTGGGCGAAAGCAGATCAGCGCCGAGGGGACGCAGAGTGACGCGCAGACCGCCAGCGGCCCGACACTGGCGCAGGCCGTCCGCAGGCTAGACTTTTGGGCGCTGATCTGCGTCGCATGTCTTAGCTTCTTTTCTTTTATTGGCATTGTCACCAATCTCGCGCTCTATGCGGGCGCTGAGCCTCTCAACGATCCTTCCGCGGCGGGAAAACTCTTTTTCGCGCTGTTTATCATCTCCCTCATCATGCAAAGCGCAGCTGGTTGGCTGGCGGATCGTTTCGCGCTGCGCCCTATCCATATGACGGGCCTTTTGTGCATGAGCATTGCCGCAGCCGGGCTAGGATACGCTGCTTCCTCCCAGCAAGCGTTGTGGTGGTTGGTCTTGATGGGATTTGGCTGGGGGCTGAATTATGTCTTTGTGCAAATCAGCATCCCAGCACGCTTTGGCGGCGCGCATTTGGGGCGTATTTTCGGGGTTATCGTCGTCGCCGAAGCGCTGGCGGCAGCCGCTGGTCCGGCGCTCTTTGGCCAGTCACTTGACCGGTTTGGTAGCTATCAGCCTATTTTGCTGGTCTGCACGGGATTACTGCTGGTGAGCATGGTAAGCGCCGGCATTTTACACCGCCCGGCCCGGTGACTGTCTATTCTACGCTCAGAAAAAGTAGTGGCGACCCCGGCAGGATTCGAACCTGCGACCCACGGCTTAGAAGGCCGTTGCTCTATCCAACTGAGCTACGGGGCCTTAAGCGGCACATCCCTTATAGAAAGTTTGCCGCATAAGATTTGGCTTTGACCTTCCGGTCTTTCACAGGCGCAATCCGGTAAGAAAGACCCTTGCGCTTAGCGTAGGCAATCGCGTCCTCCTGCGTATCAAAGGTCAGTTTAACCTGGCTCAACATATCTCCAGAGCCAGCCCAGCCCATGAGCGGGTCTTTTTCTTTTTTCGCCGCAGGCTCATATTCCAGCACCCAAAATTTAGTTTTTTTTCTGCCGGACGTCATGGCCGATTTGGCTGGTCTGTAAATTCTTGCAAGCTGTGTCATGGTTTACTGAGCCACTCTTTTATTTGTGATCTTTTTAAGTCATGGACGCGCGGTTCATTAAGCTTCGCGCGTATTAACCAATTAACCTTTAGAAGTCAGCCTTTAATATGAAAACCTTAACAGAAATAACGTTGTAGACACAGTCTTAATCAGGTAGCGTTACGACTTATGCAGTTAATTTAGGGGTTTGAGGATCATGACCGTTCAACCATTTACTTTGTCATGGACTTATTCAAAAATCGGCAGTGCGCCGGAAGTGGATGAGGCTGGTCTCGCCGCTCTCAGCCCAAAAGGGCATGACTTTGTACGCCAGCTGAAGGCATCGCTGAAAGCGCAAACGCTGTATAGCCGCGGCGCGATGTTGACATCGCTAAGCCTTTTGGCGGCGTGCGGCGGCAGCGGCGGCGGAACAACGCCCGCGCCCACGCCGACGAACCAGGCACCGCAAGCGCAAGATGATAAAACGCTGACGGTTGATGAAGATATGTCCGTGGCGCTGGCAATTACTGCTCCGACCGACCCAGACGCTGGCGACACTCTATCCATTACAGCCGTGACAGCACCGACAAATGGACAGATCGTCTTAAACGGTACGGCCGTGACAGACTTAACGACCCTCACAGAGAGCGACTTGCCGAATTTGGAATATCAGCCAGATGCTAATTTCAATGGCACCGACACATTTGGTTACACAGTGTCTGACCAAAATGGTGGCACCGATACGCAAACCATCACCGTCACCATAAACCCCATAAACGACGGTCCGCCAGTTGTTGGTGCCAATGTGACGCGGACGACGGATGAAGATACGGATGTCGCGCTTGGCATCATCGCACCAACGGATCCCGATCCAGAGCAAGTGCTTACAATTTCCAGCTTTACCGGCCCAACAAACGGCACCTTGTTGCTCAGTGGCGTTGCTGTTGCGGATGTATCCACGCTGACGGTTGCTGATTTGCCCAACCTTTCCTATCGTCCTGATGCAGATGAAAACGGCATTGGCTTTGATTCCATCAGCTACACTGTTTCAGACGGCGTAGCGACCAGCAGTCAAACGATTACAATTGACGTGAATGCAGTCAATGACTTGCCAGTTCTGCAAGGCAACAAATCCATTGACGTGGCTGAAGACACCACTGCAGGCACAAATCTCATGATCACCGCGCCGCAAGATGTGGATGGCGATACGCTGACGACGGTGAATATTGACACGATCCCAGGCGCTGCCGAAGGCATCATTCGCATTGGCGATGGCGGCGCGGCTCTTACAGCAGGCTCAACCATTACGGTGGCTGATCTGGCGAACTTACAATTCGTGCCAGCCGCTGATTTTGATGGTACCACCACCTTCACGTACAGCGTACCAGATGGTAGCGGCGAGACACCGCCGTCCCAGACCATTACATTTAACCTGACCGGCTCGGCGGATGACCCTGAAGCGCAGGACGATAAAAGCCTATCAACGGACGTCGGCACAGAAACTAATCTCAATATTGCAGCGCCGACTGACCCCGATACCGGCGATACGCTGACAATCACCATCACAGACCTTCCCACAGAAGGGCAAATCCAAGAGGCTGACGGAACGCCGGTCGATCTAGGGGAATTCAGCGGCGACATCACCGGCCTTAAGTTCGTCTCCGAAGCAGGCGACAGCACAGGCGGCGCCGGTGAATTTGCTTATGAAGTAGAAGACTTAACGGGCCGCACGGATGATCAGACGATCACGCTTTCGCTGACAAGCGGCACCTTTGATCTGAGCGGCGGCGGCGATCCCGCAACCGGTAGCCTGAACGGCTCCAACGGCTTTCAGATTCTAGGCGTTTCAGGAGGCGACATCGGCGCCTCCGTTACGGGCGGCGGAGACTATAACAATGATGGTCTGGATGACATTGCTGTCGCCAGCTTCGCCGGTGGCAGCGGGAACGTCTTTTTGATCTTCGGCGGCGCAGTAACTGACGGCGGAATTTTCGATCCTATTCCGACCCCAAGCTTGATTGTCGCGGCAGAGAATGGCCAGACTTTCTCTGGCGTTTCTGGAGTGGGCTTCGGCACATCCCTCGACATAAGTAGTGACGTGAACAATGATGGCTTAGCGGATTTGATCATTGGCTCTCCTGGCAGTGATAATGGCGGCAATACCGACAACGGCGAGGTTTTTGTTGTCTTTGGCGCAGCCGGGGATGGGACTGGAACGTCCAGGATTATTGCCGGATCTGGTGCACCTGATGGAACCGATGGCGTTCGCTTTATAAGCGCAGTTGATGGCGCGATGACCGGCGCTGGTGTCGCTGTAATCGGTGATATCAATGATGACGGCATCAACGACATTGGTATTGGCAGGCCTGGTATTGTTGGCGGTGCTGGCGTTGGCAACGGTGAAGTCACGATCATCAATGGTGTAGATGGGTCATTTGCAGCGCCAGGGCAAATTTCCGATGGCGATGTTGACGACGTTCTAACCGGCGCGCAAACAACGTCAGAAATCAGTTCTGACATCGCAAGCATTGGCGATGTCAATAATGACGGGATTGACGACTTTATTGTTGGCGATCCAGGTTTTGAGCCATCCGCGGGCCAACCCGGAGGACAAGCGTTTGTACTTTTCGGCGGTGAGGATGACTTGACGCAGAGTATTTCCGCAGCGGCGGACTTGAGCTTCATTGGAACCGGCAATGATCAAGCCGGAGCAGTTGCTGGTGGCGGCGACTATAATGGAGATGGAATTGCCGATTTCATCATCGGCTCTGAAGGTGCCAATGCAAATGGCGCTGATAGCGGCGCCGCCCTTATCATATTCGGTCAAAGTGAAGGCGCATGGGCTTTCGAACCTAACTTTGACGGCGCGACAGACACGATTACCGCCCCGGACGGTCTAACAATCACGGGCGCCGCAGCTGGTGACGGCCTTGGCTCAGAAGTCACATCGATCGGTGACTTCAACGGGGATGGCATTGACGACTTCGCCTTAACGGCTGGAAATGCCGATTCAGGAGATGGCGCGGTCTACATCGTCTTCGGGCGAACGGATATCGCGACCGGCGTTGATCTAACCACGACCGATTCTAGCAGCCATATCGAACTTACAGGCGACGTCACCAACTTTGGCCAATCCATTTCCGGTTCAGGAGATGTAAACGGCGACGGCCTAGACGACATTATTATTGGCGCGGAAAATACAGCCTATGTTCTGTTTGGTTTCTCCAACGAGACCGGACAAACAACGACAGCGGAAAGCGTCGTTGCGTTAGACAACGGCATCATTCTTCCTGACAGCGATGGCGATGAGGACGATCTGATGCCTATGGATACACAGATAGCTGATGGCGACGCAGGATCACAGTCTTCTGCCATGGAAGGCTCTGAGCCCGTCTCAGCAGCAGACGCGCTGATCGCAGACGACATTGATCTAAGCGGCATAGCCTAGGCGTCGTCTTAGCGCCCGCTCTTTTCAAAGGGCTCAATTTCAAAGCACGTTGCCACCGCGTTGGCAGCGTGCTTTTTTTCTGGGTGAACGCCGCGCAGCCTCCCCTAAAAAAAGGGCGGCGTCTGGGGGGAGCCCAAACGCCGCCCGAGAGGACAGACAAGGAAAAGTCAGCGGAAGTAGTCCTTGCCCCTGAGTGTCAGCGCAGAGGCGGATCGCGCCGGACACAAAGGGACAGTCGCTTGATATGCTTAATAAAGCGTTAAATTACAGCCATAGGATGTATTTTTCGCCAAAGTCAGAACGATAGCAGCAGCCAAAACACCGCAACCTCTTGTTTATAAGAAGAATTATAGTGTTTTAGCGCCTCGCGCATAGGAGCAACGAAAGCCTAAAAACTTTAACGTGCAATACTAGATTTAAAGAAAGAATGGTCGGGGAGACTGGATTCGAACCAGCGACCCTCTGCTCCCAAAGCAGAT
Organism: Pseudomonadota bacterium; assembly: GCA_039814715.1. Taxonomy (GTDB): domain Bacteria; phylum Pseudomonadota; class Alphaproteobacteria; order Sphingomonadales; family CAKZYD01; genus CAKZYD01. The sequence continues at coordinate 43,158 of JBCCAR010000003.1, read as the reverse complement.
GCGCTACCAGGCTGCGCTACTCCCCGCCACAACAATATCGGCCGTGTCTAGGCATTCGTGGCCGCAAGCGCAATATCAAATCGCGGTCATACAGCCAGCTCATGCATTTTTATCCTGAAGCACTCTGCGAAAGACGCCGCATTCGCTTAATCAGGTACTGCCTCGGCTGGCGTCGTCTCGCATGGGAAATTGCCAAAATGGCAGTGGAACACCTGATCACCAGCCTGAAGGCCGAGCGCCTGAGCATCTCCGCCCTTGATTTCAAGCACCGCTACACTGAGACCACGTGAACGGATGGAGGTCAGCGATCCAGGCTCAGCTTGAGCATGAACATTAACAACACGCCCTGCCTGGTCCATGAAGATCATATCAAGGGGGATGAGCGTATTTTTCATCCACATCCCGATGACGCGCGGCTGGTCGTAGAGAAAGATCATCCCCTCGCCTGCATCAAGCGCCGTTCGGTACATCAATCCAGTGCGTTGCTCGCCGATATCGTCGGCCACTTCTACTGTGAAAAAGACTTGTTTGCCTGACCCCTTGCGGATCATCAGCGGCTGCGTATCCAGTCGCTGGACGGTGTCTATTTGTGACGTGCTGGACATCGCATGGACGCCAAGTGGAGCGACAAAAAACGCCGCGCCCACGGCTGCATATAAAAAAGACAGATGATTTTTTATGAGGCCGAATACATAGCCTTCACGCATCGACTTCAGCCTTCTTCATCACGATCCGTATCGTGATCAGCCTTAATTTCAGCAACGAGCGGGCCTTTGTCGCCTTCGGCAATGCGGACCAACACTGGGTCGCCAGGCTCTACATTGAGGATGTTCGCTTCGCGCAGTGTCTCCATATGGACAAATATGTCCGCCGTATCAGCTTCGCGGCTCACAAAACCATAGCCCCGCAGCCGGTTGAACCACTTGACTGTCGCAGGCACGAACTCTCCGCTTTCCCGCACAACGGAGCGCTGTTTGCGTTCCGTACGAGAGAACTGCTCTTCAAAATCAGGTGTTACCGCTGTGGAGAGATCGAGATCGAGAATATCAATCGCTTGGCGGCCGCGGTTTCGCTCCGCAACAATGCAACGCACAGTTGTGCCCTCGGGCACCGTACGGCGATCAATTTTTTTCAGTACCGAGAAATGCAGCAATACATCCCCGCCGTCATCTTGCGGTGAAATAAAGCCATAGCCTTTGACTGCATCGAACCATTTAACTGGCCCTGTCAGTTCAAAGGTCTCTTCCTCGCCCGATTCTCCAGCATCGGACTGCGGATCTTCCATGAAATACCCCTACGCAATAGCTACAAATAAGCGCCTTCCAACACTACAGAAGTGCGGAAATAAGGCAACGTTAATCCCTTATTCATTTTCGCAGGCGCTCGTATTTCATCTTGAGAGTGCCAAAATGACACAGTTTTTCAGGTTTTTGCGCCGGCTCATCCAAGACGGGGTGACTAGTGCCCACCGCCATGACCGCCAGCACCATCTGCGCCCGTTTCCACATCTTTCGCTGTGTGATGCTCGATCAGATGCATATCGTACATTACATCCGTTGCGGGCAATAAGAGAAAGCGCACCGCCAGCAGCGCCGTAATCGACATGGTTATGGTGTAGGGCAGCGCCATCAACACCATGCGCACATAAGACAGACGGATCAGCGGGGCGATGGCTGAAGTGAGCAGGAATAGAAACGCAGCTTGACCGTTTGGCGTTGCAACAGAGGGAATGTTGGTGCCCGTGTTAATGGCGACTGCCATGAGATCAAAGGTGTCGCGGTCCACCCTGCCGCCGGTCCACGCTTCATAGGCTTCAGTAATATAAACGGTCGCCACAAACACATTGTCGCTGATGGCAGACAAAACGCCGTTCGCAATAAAGAAGCTGATGATTTGGGTGATGCCCTCTTGGCCGAGCACATATTCAATGACCGGCTTAAACAAACCCTGCTCATTGATCATGCCGACGATGCCAAAAAAGACAACCAGCAATGCCGTGAATGGCAGAGCTTCCTCAAAAGCATGCCCAATTTGGTGCTCATTGATGACGCCCGTGAACGCGCTCGCAATCACGATAACCGACAACCCAATAATCCCGACCTCGGCGAGGTGCAATGACAGAGCGATGATCAGCCAAACAGCCGTTAAGCCCTGAATGATGAGGGAAGCATTGTCCTGCGCAGTCCGCTTTTCTGCTTCGTGGTCGGCAAATTCTTTCAAAATCGACATGACTTCCGGCGGAAGCTTCGCGCCATACCCAAACGCGCCAGTGAATTCCAAAACAACGCATGTGATGAAGCCGACAAACAAGACAGGGACCGTGACCGGCGCCATCCGGAAGACGAACTCAGCAAATAGCCAGCTCGCCCGTTCGCCGATCAATAGGTTCTGCGGCTCTCCAACAATCGTCATGGCCCCGCCCAGCGCCGTGCCGACAGCGGCATGCATCATCAAGGACCGCAGAAAGGCGCGAAAATCCTCAAGCGTTTGACGGCGGTGCTGCTGCAACTCATCATCTTTGAGGTAGTCATGGGCGTCAGTAAACAGCTTACCAGAAGCAACCTTGTGATAGACGCCGTAAAAGCCCACGGCCACGGTGATGATCACAGCAGTCACCGTCAATGCATCGAGAAAGGCAGACAAAAACGCTGCGGCAACAGAGAATATGAGGGATAGCAACCACTTAGACTGGATCGTCGTGATCAGCTTGGTAAAGACAAATAGCAGCATTCCGCGCAGGAAATAGATACCTGCAACCATGAAAACGAGCAACAGGATCACTGGTAATCCAAGCTCAATTTCGTGCATGATGGTGTAGGGAGAGACTAGGCCGAGCGCTACCGTTTCAATGGCAAGCAATCCCCCTGGCTGCAAGGGATAACACTTCAAGGCCATCGCAAGCGTGAAAATAAACTCTAAAACGACGACCCAGCCCGTCACATACGGTCCGACCAAAAACAGAAGCAGCGGGTTAACGAGCAAAAACCCTAGAATCGTTAATTTGTACCAATCCGGCGCGGTACCGAGAAAGTTCCGTGCATATGGGTTTGACTTTAGTATACCGCTCGCCATGGTTTTAGGCCCCCGTCGGTGTGTGAAAAGCGTATCCAGCCATCGAATACTGAATGGAAATTGCTTGTAGGTGGGAGTTGCGTGTGAAATCAACCCTGCCAATGCACGCCAGCGTCATTTCCTTTAGAGATGTGCTAAGCTATAGCAGAGCAAATACACTGGATTCGCACTGAAAGGACGCCGCCCATGGAAATGTCAGGCCAACAAGATATCGCTGCTCCAAAGGAAGCTGTTTGGGCCGCGCTGAATGATCCTGAGGTCCTCAAGGCCTGCATCACGGGCTGCCAATCCTTAGAAAAGAGCGGCGACACCCATTTCGCTGCTACTGTGAAGGCTGCTGTTGGGCCTGTAAAAGCGACGTTTAAAGGTGAAGTCGACCTCGAGAACATGAACCCGCCGCATAGTTATACGCTGGTTGGGCAAGGCAAAGGCGGCGCTGCGGGTTTTGCAAAAGGCAGTGCAGACGTATCGCTAGAAGAAGCTGGTGGCGGCACAACATTAACCTACGGCGTGAAAGCCAATGTGGGCGGACAGCTGGCACGCATTGGCAGCCGCTTAATAGATGGTGCTGCCAAAAAATATGCCGACGAGTTCTTTACCGCTTTCAAAACGCATGTGGAAGCAAGCGTCCAAGCGGCCGCTGACGGACCAGAGACGCCGACAGAAACGCCGGCCGCCGTGATGGAAGAGCCAGCGCCAGAAGCAGTGACAGAAGAACCAGCAGCTGCGCCAGAGCCGCAGCAAACCCAAATCACGCCAGAAACCGAACCGGAAGCAGCCGGCGGCATTCCAGCCTTTGTCTGGGGCGGCGCACTGGCCGTTGCTGTTGTGCTTGCCATCATATTCCTACTCTAGCGGCCAGCATTCATGACGGATAGCGCGCAAATAGACCCGCTTTCGGCCGCTCAGGCCTGGCTCCAGGATGGTCATAAAGTTGCCTTGGCCACTGTTATAAAAACGTGGGGCTCGGCGCCGCGGCCGGCTGGGAGCATGCTCGCCATTCGCGGTGACGGTTTGTTTGAAGGCTCTGTATCCGGCGGCTGCGTGGAAGGCGCGGTCATTGCCGAAGCGCTAGACTTGGTCAATACAGGCGGCGTGAAGACGCTCTCTTTTGGCGTAACCAATGATGAAGCATGGGAGGTCGGACTTGCTTGCGGCGGGAAGATTGAAATTCTGGTAGAGCCAATTGACGCCGCATCATGACGCCCGGCACCTTAAAACAGCTGATAGCAGCGCGCCAGAAGGGCGCCGCCGTTTGCCTTGTGACCAGAGAAGACACTGGCAGTGATAAAATCCTGTCGTTTGAAGACGTTCAAAACATGGAAGGGCCATTAGCGCAGGCAGCCCAGCAAGCTTTTTCGCAGGACCAGCAACAAAGCACTGACCTCGATGGCACACGCTTTTTTTTAACGCCCTTCAATCCCCCTGTTCGGATTATTATCGTCGGCGCGGTGCATATCAGCCAAGCATTGCTGCCTATGCTCAGCGCGCTTTCGTTCAGCACAGTCATTATTGATCCCCGCGGCGCTTTTGCGCGCCAGGAACGCTTTGAAAGCGCGAATGTGATCAATGACTGGCCAGACGATGCACTTAGTGAAATGACTATCGGTCACCGTGACGCGATTATTACACTCACTCACGACCCAAAGCTTGACGATCCAGCGCTTCAAACAGCTCTAAAATCAAAGGCTTTTTATATCGGAGCGCTCGGTTCTCGCAGGACACATGCAAAGCGGGTGGAGCGCTTGACCGCAGCAGGGTTTACAGCCAATAACATTGACCGTATTTCCGCGCCCGTGGGCCTTAATATTGGCGGGCGCAGTCCAGCAGAGATTGCGCTATCCATTGCTGCAGACATCGTTCAGGCCCTGCGCAGCCCGCAGCAATGATCTTTCAGTTTAGAAACGTGGCAGACTGCGTTGGCCTTATGCTTGGCCACAGCACTGCAATTGATGGACACCGCTTGCGCAAAGGCCATTGGCTGACGCAAGCAGATATTGACGCCGTCATTGCGGCGGGAACGCCCACGCTTTTTGCGGGGCAAAAGGAACCTGGCGATGTTTTAGAAAACGACGCTGCCCTGCAGATTGCCGAAACTGCTGCGGGAAACCATGTCGGCATTGAAAAGCCCCATACCGGGCGCGCAAATCTTATCGCGCAGTGCGACGGCGTCTTAATATACAGCCGCAATGATCTGATTTCATTGAATGAAACAGACCCAAAAATCACGCTCGCCATGGTGTCACCCTTTAGTACAGTTCGAAAGAACGATCTCGTCGGCACCGTGAAGATCATCCCCTTCGCCGTTCAACGATCCGCACTAGAGAGTGCTTCTAATGTCCTTCAGCAAAGCGCGCTTTGCTCAATTGCGCCGTTTGAAAATAGGCCCTGTGCGTTGCTGGAAACGACGCTGGAGGCGGTCAAGCCGCTGTCAGACAAGATTCTTCGCTTCACCAAGCAGCGTATTGAGCGGGTTAATCTACACCTAACAGACAAGGCCGAGTGCCCGCACACACCGCAGGCCGCCGCCAATTGGATTGAACGCACAGCGAAAACGCTCAGCGGCGATGGTGTTTTGTTAGTCTTTGGCGCATCAGCAACGGTTGATGAAGCCGATGTTATTCCTGCTGCCATCTCCCTAGCAGGTGGGCGGGTAGAACGGGTCGGGATGGCCGCGGACCCGGGCAATCTTCTTGTCTTCGGAAAACTTGGGCGTAGCACAATCATCGGTTTGCCTGGCTGCGCGAAATCGCCCGCTCTTAATGGCTTTGACTGGGTCTTAGAACGCACCGCGGCGGGGCTCGACATCAGCCCACGAGACTGGGCAGAGATGAGCGTTGGGGGTCTGCTCAAAGAGATTGAAGCCAGGCCGCAGCTGCGCCGTCCCACACAGTACGATGAAAACCCGTGATTGCCTTGGTCGTCCTGGCGGCCGGCCTGAGCAGGCGCATGGGCGATGACAACAAGCTCTTGGCGCAAGTCGGCGGCATCCCCCTTTTTCACCATGCGCTCGGCGCAGCGATTACAAGCGACATCGGGCCGGTCTATCTCGTTCACGGCGACACGCCCCTGCCCTGTCCAGCGAGTGTTAAATCCGTAAGAGCGGGCGATGCCCATATGGGTCAAGCACATTCCTTGCGCGCTGGCATTCAGGCAGCGCAAGCGGACGGCGCTGCAGCGGCATTTGTGTTACTGGGCGACATGCCGCTTATCTGCGCTGATACGATCACAGCCCTGGCGCGCAAAGCACAGTCAAAACCGAGCGCCATCTGGCGACCCAGCTATCAAGGCAAACCAGGCCATCCTGTTTATTGGCCGCAGCCTTATTTCAAAGACCTCTTGGCTCTTGGAGGAGATGATGGCGCCAAGCCTGTGCTCTTACAGTCCAAGGACAATATTGCTATTCTAGAGTGGTCAGATGACAGCGTAGTATTTGATGTCGACACACCACAGGCACTCAAAGAAGCACAACGGCGGTTATGTCCTTAAGTGTCGCTTAGCCACTCCTCCAAAGCCGCTTCACTTTCCAACGCTAAAAACTCTGCAGCCATCGAAAAACTATGCCCGCCGCGCACCATTGCAGCGATTTCTTTGTCGCGCCATTTGCGCGGGTCGAGCGCTTGTTTCTGCGCCTGCCGTTCGCCGCGGTAGAGCCCCAAGCGTCTACGGCGCGCTAAAACCGCAAGGGCCGCCTTTTCATCCTTGATTTCAAATTCTGCCAAGACATCAGATACGAGAGGCCTTGCGATGCCTCTAGCAGTTAAATCTTGGGCCACCAGGCGCGGCGCTTTCCCGCGCCTTAAAAGCGCCTGCGCCCGCATTCGCGCAAAGCGCGCATCATCAACCAAATCCAAGGCAACGCAGCGCTCCACGGTTTCGCCAATTAGCGGCGCAAACGCTGCGACATCGCGGTGTCCGCTCCAACGCTGGACTTTGCGTTCAAGCACCTCTTCCAAGCGCTTCCGGTTGGATTCAAAGCGTCCAAGATAATGCATGGCTGCGCGCAGGAGGCGCTCAGCGGTGACAGGCCGCACTGCTTTTTGCTTTGCCTCTAGCGCTTTGACCATTATGCCCCGCGTATTAAACCGTGCAGCATGAACTGCACTCTCCCTCATTACATTAATTGAGTTTGCTATGTCACGAGCAGCACTGATTGACTTCGCCCTTGTCGCTGCTTTGACAGCAATGTGGGGCTCAGCCTTCGTGCTTATTGAGTTCGCTTTGCCAGAGTTTTCGCCAGCAATGATTGCGTTTTTGCGCATTGGCGCTGCTGCGATCTTTGTTGTGATTTGGGCCCTCGCTACCGGCGCAGGCGTCCCGAAAACGTCGGCGCACTGGGCCAAGTGCGCAGCGCTGGGCTTTTTCGGCTTTGCCTTCCCGTTTTTTATGGTGCCGCTTGGTCAGGAATACGTCAATTCTGCCACCGCAGCTTTGCTGATGGCATTTTCCCCTATCTCAACGCTGATTCTGGCGCATTTCCTCACCCAAGATGAAAAGATGACGACACGGCGCCTGCTCGCCGTTGTACTTGGATTTAGCGGTATCTTAGTGCTGTTCGGCAGTGGCCTCGATTTCAAAACTATGGGCGTCGGCGGTGGAGCATTGCTAGCTGCAGCGTTCAGCTATGCTATAGCGGGCCTTGTCATGAAGTCTCTTCGCACCTTCTCCGACGTGAGCTCCTCAGCCGGCAGCCTCATCACGGGGACCCTTTGGTGCCTTCCGGCCATGGGGCTGCGATCTGACTTTGCAAAAATTACGTCCGTGTTTGATGCTAGCAGCCAAGCCATCATATCTCTCGTTGTCTTAGCGATCGGACCAACCGGGCTTGCGACCATTCTTGTTTTATGGGTCGTGAGGCGGCGCGGCGCGACTTTCGCTGCTACTTCAAACTACGGTGTACCAGTTTTCGGTGTTCTACTTGGTGCAGCCGTCTTAGGCGATCCAATTGGGTGGAACATTTTGGTCACACTAGCCCTAATTCTAATGGCTATTTGGTTGGCCCAGCCAAACCCTACAGCCTCAGGATGAGCTAAGGCCATGGACCTCGTAACACTATATTTTGTGCTGCTTTGAAGAAGACAAAGCGACTGTAACAAAACTTAAATGTCTTGCGCCGAGACGAAAGCGTGGCTAATCAGGCTCCGTCCTCGGCGGAGCGCTGCCTGTTTTTTGCCATGTTTATATCGTTCTCGCGGGGCAAGGTCAGAGCAACAAAAACATTAAAGGAACGCTTTCTTTTACTTAGACACCAAATTTAAAGACAGTGAGACGGGACTATTTGCGTTTCGATATAGCTTTAAACATGTTTGAGACACACGCCGGCTGGCAGGGCCTGCGGATAAAGAGCGAAAACAAGGCAGGCCTATGCTACAGCGAACGCCAACTTTCGATCAAACGCTAGAACGCAAATTTGCGTCGTTTGACACACTACCCCAAGCACTCGATTACGCTGCGAAAGGGACACGCGGCATCAACATCTATGATGCTAAAGGCAATCTGGTCGATGTGTCGACATACACCGCGCTGCGGGAGCGTGCGCTTAAGATTGCGGCGCAGCTGTTTGCGGCTGGCCTGACAGCTGGCGACCGCGTTGCCTTAATCGCAGAAACAAGCTCAGACTTTGTAGCCGCCTTTCTTGGCGCCCAATATGCATCGATTTTACCTGTGCCCCTCCCGCTGCCTACGTCCTTTGGCGGACGCGAAGGGTATGTCGATCAATTGCACCGCCAAATGGAAAGCTGCGGCGCGCGGGCAGTTATCGGGCCAGAAGGAATGGACGAATTGTTGCGCGATGCTGTTGTTGGGCTCGATATGGTGTTTTGCGGGACGAATGAGGAATTTGCCGAGCTCCCAGCGCCGCAAACCACTTTCGACACGCCCCACACAGAGCAAGTGGCGTACTTGCAGTACTCTTCTGGAAGCACGCGCTTCCCCCATGGTGTGATGGTGACGCACAAGGCCGTCATGTCCAATTGTCATGGCCAGGGCTATCACGGGGTTCAACTCAGGCCCACCGACCGTATCGTCTCCTGGCTGCCATTTTATCACGACATGGGCCTTGTTGGGATGCTCCTAACATGCCTCACCTGCCAAGTCTCGGCGGACTTTATTGCCACAGAGAGCTTCACGCGGCGCCCCATGCAATGGCTTCGCCTCATTAGCGAGAATGAAGATACGTCGGTCAGCTACTCCCCAACATTTGGCTATGACATCTGCGCCCGCAGGGCCAATGAGAGCATGGTTGAAAGCCTAGACTTGAGCCGCTGGCGGGTGGCTGGCAATGGCGGCGATATGATCCGCCCGGAGGTCATGCAGCTTTTTACAGACAAGTTTGGCAAAGCTGGCTTCGATGCCGCAGCCTTTATGCCCAGCTACGGCTTGGCAGAGTGCGTCCTAGCCGTCAGCTTCATGCCTGCAGGGCGCGGCATCATGTGCGACATGGTCGAGGAAGATGCCCTCACAGGAGAACCTATCTCTCACGGCGGCCACAAGCCCGCTGCAATGAAACTGACCAACGGCTCAAACGGCCATGCCAATGGCAGCCAGCGCTTTAGAGCAGTCGTCAACTGCGGCGTACCGCTTCCGGACCTTGAAGTTGAAATCCGCAGCAGCAACGATGACGCGATGGACGAGAAAGAAATCGGCCGCGTCCTTGTGCGCGGGCCGGCTGTTATGCGTGGCTATTTTAATGATGAAGAAAGCACGCGCGCCGTTCTATCTCCTGATGGTTGGCTCGATACCGGCGACATGGGCTATTTGATGGATGGCTGCCTTTATGTGGTTGGCCGGATTAAGGACATGATTATCGTCAACGGCCGCAACCACTGGCCGCAAGATATCGAATGGGCCGTTGAGCAGCTCCCAGGCCTTCGCAGCGGCGATATAGCCGCCATATCTCTAACCAACGAGCGCGGTGAAGAGGTTCCAGCCGTTCTCGTTCAATGCCGGCCTTCTGATCCCGAGAGCCAGGAGCAACTGCGCTCGCAGGTGCGCCGCAAGGTCCAATCAGAAACAGGCATCGCGGTACAAGTTGAACTGGTCCCGCCGCGTACTTTGCCGCGTACATCCTCGGGCAAACTGAGCCGCTCAAAAGCGCGCGACCGGTTTATCTCTGGCGGTATTGTCCCGCTCGCTGCGGCTGGCTGACGCGGTTGCCGAAGCGCTTTTCTCTTCCAATATACAGTTAACAAAGCTATTGCAGGCGCAGTCGGGCTTTGCCTGGTTTAAATTCGCCTTTACGGCCCGTGGAGGGCTCAGGATACATGACAGCACCGTCCCAAGATAACATTCGTGCCACCCTGAACACTCTCGTTGCGCCTTTCAATCAAAAGGCTATTGCCTTGAAACCGGAAACGACATTCGCGACGGACTTAGAGCTCGATTCCTTGACGGTTATGGACCTCGTTGCCGCGATCGAAGATGAGTTCGATATTATTCTGCCGCTCAATCGGCTGCCAGATTTGGAAACGATTGACCAAGTGGCCGCTGAAGTGACGACAATTTTGGCAAAACAGGACAGCTGATGCCGGATTTATTCGACAAGTTTGATGGCATTATTGCCGAAAAAGCCGCCATTCTGGAAAGCGGATCACATGATCCCTTTAAAGTGACGATGGATCAGGTGCTTTCCGAGACGGAGGCCATGATTGATGGTCGCAAGACCATTCTTGTAGGCACCTATAACTACATGGGCATGACCTTTCATCCGGACGTCATGCAGGCAGGGCGCGAAGCGCTGCAAGCTTCGGGAACAGGGACGACTGGCAGCCGCGTCCTCAACGGCACGTATTCCAGCCATGTCGCCGTCGAAGAAGCGCTCAAAGACTTTTATGACGCCGAGCACGCCATTGTCTTTTCCACTGGATATCTGGCCAATCTTGGGCTGTGCTCGACGCTGACGGGAAAAGGCGATTACATCATCATTGATGCCGATAGCCATGCCAGCATTTATGACGGCTGCGCGATGGGCAATGCAGACATTGTTCGCTTCCGCCATAACAGCCCGGAAGACCTTGAAAAGCGCTTGAAGCGCTTGCCGGCGGACGCTGGCAAGCTGGTCGTCCTAGAAGGCGTCTATTCAATGCTTGGAGACAAGGCGCCTTTGAAAGACCTAGTCGCCGTTGCAAAAGCCCACGACGCGATGGTGCTGGTGGATGAAGCCCATTCCATGGGCTTTATTGGGCCAAATGGCCGCGGCGTGACAGAAGCTGAAGGGCTCGAAGACCAGGTCGACTTCATTATTGGCACATTCTCGAAAAGCGTTGGTACGGTGGGCGGCTTTGCCGTCTCCAACCATCCGCGTTTTGAGGTGCTTCGGCTGGTGTGCCGGCCTTATATGTTTACCGCGTCTCTGCCACCGTCGGTCGTTGCCTCGGCTGAAAAGTCCATTCGCTTGTTAATGCATGCAGGCAATCGCCGTGCGCATTTGTGGGAGAACTCAAAACGGCTCCATGCGGGCCTGAGAGAGCTTGGTTTTACGCTGGCCACACCGCAAGCACAGAGCGCTATTCTGGCGGTCATTATGCCGGACCAAGACACGACGGTAAAAATGTGGAACGCGCTGCTCGTGCGCGGCATCTATGTGAACATGGCGAGACCGCCCGCTACTCCGATTGGAACGTTTTTGCTGCGCTTGTCTCTATGCGCGAGCCATACAGCGGAGCAAGTCGATCAAATCCTAGAAACGTTTGAGGCCGCTGCGAGAGATATTGCTCTAGCTCTGCCAGCCGCGCAGGCAGCAGAATAGCTAGTTCCTGTTAAGAAGCGACCGCCAAATCAATAAGCGGCAAAGGCTGAGTTGGCGTAATGCTAAAGCTGGCGTCAAGCGATAGTTCGGTCATGTCCATCCTGTGCGGGCCGGGCAAGCGCATGGATAGCCCGCCAGCATTGCCCAAATGAACCCCATAAAAAGGCTGAGCGCGGTCCAGTTGCCCGCCAAACGCCCTGAGCGCAGCCATGCGTGCCTTGCGGCTTCGCTCGGTTGCTAAATAGCGAATTGGCTTTTCTGGCCTTGTTTTTGTTCGCGACAAGAGCGGTAGCGGCAATGCGCTGAGCAGCATCCCAGACAGATAGGTAGATAGAGATCCGCCCTTGTCTGGCGCAATGCGCGCCAAATCATCCTGGCCGTTTACCTCTGGTTTTGCCGCAAACATATGGAGTTTCATAAGAGCGGAGGATTGAAACAACTTTTCAAATCCCACACCCAGCCCCTGCGCATAGTTTCCAGTCGCAAAAATGAGCCCCAAGCGGATCAATTGCGGCCCTTGGGCCAAACGCAGGAGCGGCACGGCTGTCGTTGCGTCCGGCACTTCGCTACGCTCTATTTGAAGCCGCAGATTGGTGAGCTGCTGCGAAACACTACCAATCATACCAAGTGCCTTCGCCGCAGCAACGTTCCCGGCAATATCAAGCAGCGCAATGGCCGGGAGCTTTATGCCTTCTTCCTGTAGAGCAAGAAGGCCGCCCAGCGTATCACTCATCAATCCGCTTGACCCGGTGATGGCAAGCACTTGAGGCGCCGTACGTAGCGCCATGAAAAGCGCTGCAGGAATTTCGCTTTGGTTCTCAGATTTAACCACCACAGTGCCGGATATAGCCCGCGCAGCAGTTTGCAGCGCTTCGCTATCGGGTTTTGCGAGGCCAGCACATAAGATAGAGACATGCCGCTGCGGCGTCAGCTCTTTTAAGATGTCATATTGATAGGTCACGGCGGCCCTTCTGGCGCTCCCAGCAACCGCCCTAGCGCGTTAAATCAAAGCTAGATTTAACATCGCTTGCCGCGGCAACGCTTCCTCTTGTTGCCTGTGACATATTGGATGTCAATTTCCAAGACTGTTTCCTCAGCCTCCACGGTGAAACGTGCTTCTTCAAAGCGCGGCCGGCGTAGCGCTAGTTTGGGATTGGTCGACAAACCGAAGCCATCCTTCAAGAAATCCGGCTTCGAATTCATATCAATGTCATGGATAATGAGAAGGCCGTAAGCGCCCATCGATGGGACTGTGATACAGACGGTGTCGTCTTCATTTTCTGGAACTGGCGTATAATAACGATAGAGCTTGCCTGACCCTTCTAAAAACAAATCCTCATCGTCTGGATACAGCTCAATGCGAAATTGCCCGTCGCGCGTTTTCAGCTTTTGGAGCTTCAATTGCAGCACTGGTCCGTCGTGCGCGTCATGGCATGCGCCTTGCGGCACAGCCACTTGGTCCGCGTCCTGAGCCCAAACATAGCTGCTTGGCGCAAGACAAGTCGCCGCGTAAAGAGCTGCAGATATGATGCGTGTTTTTAAGAGCGCCATGTCATCTATTTCCTAAATGGTGTGCAACCATAGCTACACCGTCGCGGCTGAATAGTGCTTAAACCAAATAAGGCAATATTTTGATTGTTTTTCTGGTCTCTGGCCGTGCGCGGGGGAACATGCTAAGCGGCTGCTGGGAGTGCGTAGAAGGCAAAACACTTTAGGTATAAGGGCCTGCATTGAAAAAAATTGACTGGTATATCCTGCGGCAAATTTTGACACCAATGGTGACCACCCTTGGTATTGCCGCGATGCTGCTACTACTTGATAAAATGCTCAGTTTATTTGATTTCGTTATCAAAGAAGGTGGCCCAGTCTCCGTCGTCTGGCGTATGCTCGGTAATGTCGCACCGCAATATCTCGGCCTAGCCATTCCAATTGGGCTGCTATTAGGCACGATTTTAGCATTCCGAAAACTGGCCCTTTCCAGCGAGCTTGATGCCCTCAATTCCGTCGGAGTAAGTTTTGCACGGCTTTTGCGGGTACCCATCACGCTGAGTTTCCTCCTGGCCATTTTGACCTTCCTGCTGAATGGATTTGTCCAGCCCATCAGCCGCTATTCCTATGAAGAACTGCGCTATGAACTGCGCTCGGGCGCGCTTGGGGCGAGCATCAAAGTGGGTGAATTTGTTGAGCTCGGTGAAGCTTTGACCATGAAGGTTGAAGAATCGCGCGATGGCGGGCGGCAGCTGTTTCGCATCTTCGCCCATCAAGAAGCCCCAAATGATGATGGCCAACTCGTTGTGACGGCAGATAGCGGCGCGTTTTTTGCCACCGATGATGAAGACCGCATCTTATTTCGTCTCTTTGATGGAACCTTGATTACCTTTGACCGTAACTTCACTCGGCCGCGATATCTCAGTTTTGATGTTCAAGACTTGCCTATCGATCTGCCGCGCAGCGAGGGCTTTCGAGACCGCGGGGATGGAGAGCTTGAAAAGACCACCGTTGAAATGGTCAATGAACTGCGCTCTGGCAATATGGAAGAAAATTCTCGCGATGCGGTGGTCGCGAACTTAAACTACCGCATAGCGCATATTCTGTCGCTCTTTGCCCTGCCCTTTCTCGCCATACCGATGGGAATTCCGCCAAAACGCTCCGCCAGCGCTGTCGGCGTTTTCACTGGCGTTGCCATGCTGATCGGCTTTAATGAGATTCTAGAGCTTGGGGAAGCGATGGTGCGCAATAATGGCACAAGCCCACTCTTAGCGATGTGGCTGCCTTTCAGCGTCTTCGTCGCCATAAGCGTGCAGCTTTATTGGATTGCCACACGCAAAGTTGGCGGACAACCGCTGAAACTGCTTGATGCCATAGCGCGCGGCTTCAGCGCGGTTGTTCGGCGCTTCAGCAAAGCGCAGACGAGCACGTCATGAATTTCGCGCGCCGCAGTCGTCGGTGGATTTTGCCGTCGCGCACGCTTGCGTGGTACGTTGGCAAATTGACTGTAACGCGCTTCTTTTCCTTCTTAATTGGCCTCGTCGTTGTGCTCCAGGTACTTGATTTGATGGGAAAATCAGACAACATCTTGGAAGTGGACGGCGCCACCTCTGCAAGTCTGGTACGCTACGTCATGCTGCGTGCGCCCCAGCTGATAAGCCAATTCACGCCCTTCGCCGCTTTATTGGCCATCGTCACGGTGCTGGCGACGCTCAACCAGACGTCTGAAGTGATCGTCATGAAAGCCTCAGGCATGTCCGCCTTCCACATCATTGCGCCGGCAATCGCCATCACGCTTGGCATCGCTGCGCTGCACATGGCCTTTAACGAGTTCGTGCTCATGCGCACCAACACGGAACTTATCTACTGGCAAGACAACGAATATGCGGTCGATTTGCCTGATGAAGCACCAAATGCGACACGTTCATGGGTTGAAGAAGACCGCACGGTGATCCAAATTGGCTCTATTACGCGCGGCGGTAGCCGGCTGGTCATCGATGGCTTGACTTTATTTGAACGCGCGCCCAGCGGCACACTCACGAAAATTACCAATGCAGCCTTTGCCAGTTTTGATGGCTCGACCTGGAAGCTGTATGAAGTAGAGGAAACGAGCTTGCCCGACCTAAGCAAAAAACGCTTAGACGCAGCGTTTTGGGGCACAAGCGTGCCGCCAGAGCGGTTTATCGCGCTCGCCGTGAAACCAGACCGCACAGCCTTTTGGGATTTGCGCGACGCGGTACAAGACCTGAAAGCGGAAGGCTACCCGACAGATCTGCTTGAGGCGTCTCTGATGCATAAGATTTCAGGCCCTCTCTCGACAGTTTTAATGCCCCTCCTAGGCGCAGTGGCGGCCTTTGGCGCCTCACGCGGCGGCCAACTCTTTGTGCGGGTTGTTATTGGCATGGGGCTGGGTTTTGCCTTTTTCGTTGCTGATAACCTGCTGGTTGCCTTGGGACAATTCGGCGCCACACCGCCCATTTTATCCGCATGGGCTCCTTTTGCAGTCTTTGCGCTCCTTGGCGTGACTGTTTTGCTATATACTGAAGAATAATTGTAACAATCTTGCCCCTGCGACATAGCTAACCTTGAGGCAGGGGCACAAAAAGGCCATATGAGCGCCTGAAAAAACCCAATGCGGACATCCGCAGCGAGATAGAGCTATGGCATTAAAACTCGGCTTTTGGTCCAACAAATCCCACTACCTTAACCGCATGACGCTCAATCAGTTGATTGTGGCGTATTTCCAATATTATGCCATTCAGGCCTATCTGCTACTGGCAGCGATCGGCATTTACGTGGCTGTAACGACCACATCATCTGCTGCGCTAGACATGCTAGCCGTGGGCGTTGCTATCACCCTCTACCCCTTGGCGTGGTACACCCTGCACCGCTGGGTGCTGCATGGCCGATACCTGTTTAAGTCGCCCCTTACAGCAAAAGTTTGGAAGCGCATTCATTTCGATCACCACCAGGACCCCAATCATCTCGAGGTCCTGTTTGGCGCGCTCTACACGACGTTACCAACCATAGCGCTTATTACACTGCCAACCGGATATCTGATCAACGGCATCTCGGGCGCTGCAGCTGGGTTTGCGGCCGGACTGCTAACAACCTGTTTTTATGAGTTTTGTCATTGCATTCAACACCTCTCCTACAAGCCGAAAAACAAGATGTTAGCGGAAATGAAACGCTTGCACATGGCGCATCATTTTCATGATGAAAGTGGAAATTTTGGCATCACCAACTTCTTTTGGGATCGACTTTTGGGCACCCATTATGAAGCCATTGCGGGCCGGACAAAAAGTGCGACCGTTTTTAACCTTGGTTACGACAAAACCGTTGCTAAGCAGTATCCCTGGGTCTCGGAGCTTTCCGGCGGTGTGTATGATAGTCCGCCCTCACGGCGTGAACAGGACAATGAGGCCTTGGGCGAGACCCAGCGCGCCGCGTAAACACACTCGCACCTTTATTTCTCTTCAGCTTTTGGGTGCAACGCGTTATCTCTCCTGCAATAAACGGGCGGGAGATGAGGTTTAATGACATCAGCGGCGGCATCTGACCCGGACCTAACACTAGACGCTTATGGGCCAGACACTTTCAACACGTCTTTCCTGGACGTCACGGACACGGTCTACAAAAACGTCCCGGAATACTGCGCGCCGCTTCGCTTCGATATTGCAAGCCTTCTGAAATCTTCCAGCCCTTATCTCGAACACGCAAAAACGCAGTATTTTGTTGCGAAAAGAGCTGGCGTGCCCGTCGGCCGCATCAGTGCGCAAGTGGATAGCCTGGTCCAAGATACAATGGGCAAGGGTACAGGCCAATTTGGCTACTTTGAATGTGAGGACAATACCAATACAGCACGACTATTGCTGAATGCAGCTGAGAGGTGGCTTAAGAGCCAAGGCATGAGACGAGCCTTAGGTCCCTTTAATCCATCGATCAACGAGGAGGTCGGCCTTCTTACGGAAGGGTTTGATACGCCCAATGCAGTGCTCATGCCGCATGGCCGGCCTTATTATCGCGGCCTCGTGGAACATCATGGCTACCGCCAAGTCAAAGAGCTTTATGCGTATGACTATAATATTTCAAAAGGCATTAACCCGAAATTTGACCGTATGGTTGAATGGGCTGATGCGAATAAGGACATTGAATTTCGCTTCCTCGACATGAGCAAATTTGAAGACGAAGTGACCCTAGCGCTAGATATCTTCAATAAATCTTGGACAAAAAATTGGGGCTTTACCCCTATGACAGCGAGCGAGGCACAGCGCTTTCGCAAATCGCTGAAAATGATCATGCAACCAGAGCTTGGCGCATTCGCATATTACAGGGGCGAGCGCGTGGCCTTCATGTTTGTGCTGCCTGACATAAACGTGCTCACAGCTGATTTTAACGGCAGACTTTTGCCCTTTAATTGGCTGAAGCTCCTCATCCGCTTGCGTCGGCGCAATTTTCCGCGTCTCAGAACAGCCCTTCTAGGAACCTTGCCGCACCTGCAAAATACTCGAATCGGCGGCATTCTGGGCATTTCGTTGATTGCAAAAATCAGAGCGCGCGTGGGAACGTTTAATTCCACACATTCTGAGCTGTCTTGGATACTGGATGACAACCAAGGCATTAACAACATGCTGGTGTCTGTTGGAGCGCATATTTACAAGCGCTACGGTATGTTTGAAAAATCCCTGGACTAGAGCCAGGTTTAGCTAACTTCCCAAAGTCTCTTGGTCAGACACGTCTGGCCGCCAAAACTTGACCCGGCGCTGAATGCTCTCGCGCACATCCGCACTGAGTGTCGGCAGGACTGTTTGCAGCGCAGCCTGGGCGTTTTCCGCCACCTCTCCTTCGCCGCGATCACGCGCTAAGGTCAACCAAAAGGCCGCCTCATCGCGGTCAGCGGCGACACCTTCGCCCGACAAAAATAGCTTGCCAACGAGGAGCTGGGCTGGCGCACGACCAGCGCGCGCAGCTTGATAGAACCATATGGCTGACTTGACCCGGTCAGCGTCCACGCCATGGCCATGAAAGTAAATCACGCCTAGCATCGCCTTTGCATCAACGTTTCCCTGCTGGGCGAGGGTTAAAAACATATCATGGGCGCGGATGTATTCGCCGTCGTTATAAACGGCCATCGCTTCGAGGTGCTGTTCTTGAGGTGCTAGCGTACGGCTATTGACCTGGGTCCGGCCCAGGGTTTGGAATAGCAAAAGTAGAAGTATGCTTAGGCCAATAACAGCAACGCTGCCATACCGCCTTACCGCTCGCCTTTCCAATGTTCAGCCTTTTTACGCCGCCTGCTTTTCTTCTCTGGCTCGTACATAGACCATATTTCTGCCGAACCCAACCGTCATTACAGCACTTTCTCGCCAGATGGCGGGTGAAGATGCTAATGCTGTAACACAACAATTAGAGACCTATAAAAACGTGACCTCAAAGAAAGATCGTGGTGTGACGGACCGGAAAAGACACCAAGAAGATCAAGGCAACAAGCGCAGCTTTTCCGCACGTTTACGGACCTATTTTTTAACAGGCGTTGTCGTTGCGGCGCCCATATCGATTACAATTTATCTCACCTGGCTGTTCGTTGTGACCGTCGACAAACGAATCACACCGCTCATTCCCGCGAAATACAATCCGGAAACATATCTGCCCGTTGGGATACCAGGTCTTGGCGTCGTCATCGTCGTGCTATTCCTTATTTTGCTTGGCATGATCACAGCCAACTTCTTTGGCCGCAGTCTGCTGAATTTGGGAGAACGCGTCGTCGACAATCTCCCTGTCGTACGGACAATCTATGGTACTCTTAAGCAAATTTTTGAGACCATCATTAGCCAATCATCAATGTCCTTTCGCGATGTGGTTCTGGTGGAGTACCCGCGCAAAGGCCTCTATGCGATTGCGTTTGTGACCGCGCCGACCAAGGGTGAAATCGCTACCCGCCATGGCAGCGATATGGTCAACGTATTTTTGCCCACCACGCCAAACCCGACATCGGGATTTCTGCTTTTTGTGCCTAAAGAAGACGTCACGTACCTCGACATGACGGTGGAAGAAGGCGTGAAATATGTGATTTCTGCAGGCTTGGTGACGCCGCCGCAGCGCATGGAAAAGGCCGCTGGCATTGATCCAGACCCTGAAGAAAGAGAAGTCTTGCCAGTCACCCGCGATATTGAAACTTAGCCAGCATCCAGCAAGCGTACCGCATCATCGCGCTCCATAAGATAGAGCAGCGTGCGGGCCGCCTGGCCGCGCGGGCTATCTAACCCTGGATCGACTTCTAAGAGATAACGCGCATCGTCATCGGCAACCTGCAGCAAGCCTTGGTGCTCGTCTAAGTTGGCAAGGCGAAACTGCGGTAAGCCGGATTGGCGTGTGCCTAAAATTTCTCCGCTTCCGCGCAGGCGCAAATCTTCTTCAGCAATGCGAAATCCGTCTTCACTCTCACGCAATATTCGTAGCCGCGCCTGCGCCGTTTCGCTTAAACTCTCCCCGCGCAGCAATAAACACACCGACTTTTTGCGCCCGCGGCCAACGCGCCCACGCAATTGGTGCAGCTGCGCCAGGCCAAAGCGCTCGGCTTCCTCAATAACAATGATCGTCGCATTGGGAACATCGACGCCCACTTCTATCACCGTCGTAGCGACCAAAATACGCGAATCACCAGCAAGAAAGGCACTCATTGCCGCATCTTTCTCGCTGGCTGGCATACGGCCATGAACCAGCCCCACTTTTCCAGGAAAGATGCGTTCTAGATAAGCATGACGCGCTTCTGCGGCCGCTTGATCCGTCAGTTCCGATTCCTCAACCAGCGGGCAGACCCAGTAGACCTGCGCCCCTTCGCCAAGCGCGCGGCGCAGGGCGGATACAACATCTTCAACGCGGCCCATGGGCACAACGCGGGTATCAATGGGCTGACGCCCTGGCGGCTTTTCATCGAGCTTGGAGACCGCCATCTCGCCATAAGCCGCTAAAGTCAAAGTGCGCGGGATTGGTGTTGCCGTCATCACGAGTAGATCAGGCCTGATGCGGCCTTTTCGGCTCATCATCAAGCGCTGGTGCACGCCAAAGCGGTGCTGCTCATCAATGACGACCAGACCCAAATCCTTATATGCAACACTGTCTTGAAACACTGCATGCGTGCCGACCAGGATATTGATGTCACCACTTTCTAGCTGGGCAAGCGTCTCCCTGCGGCCTGCACCTTTGTCTCGGCCTGTGAGAACGGCAAGAGTAACGTCCGTTCCCTGCAGCATCTGCGCAAGTGTTTGGCCATGCTGACGCGCTAAAATCTCAGTTGGCGCAAGCAAGACGGCTTGCGCGCCGCTTTCCACAGCATTCAACATCGCCATGAGCGCGACGAGGGTCTTGCCGGACCCCACGTCTCCTTGCAAAAGCCGTGTCATCACGCTCTCTTGCGCCATGTCTGCGCTGATTTCCTCTACAGCGCGGGTTTGCGCCGCGGTGGGCGAGAAAGGCAGGCGGCTTAGCACCTCGCTTTGCAAAGCGCCGTTTGGCCGAAAAGCGCGCCCTCGCCGCGCCCTAGCACGGCGGCGCAGAATCGCAATCGTCAACTGGTTGGCAAACAGCTCATCATAGGCAAGCCGGGCCCTGGCATCATAGCGCGGCTGAGCATCTTGCGGCCTATGCACCGCCAGCAATGCATCACGCCAATGCGGACAGCCCTTTTGGCTCAGGACTGTTGGCTCTATCCACTCTTCAAGCGCAGGCATGCGTTCTAAAGCTTGGGCAATAAACCCCGATAAACGCTTTAAGGTCAGCCCCTGCGTGAGCGGATAGACGGGCTCTACAACCGGAATTGTATCGGCTTGTTCGAGCGTAGCAACATAGTCAGGGTGCACCATTTGTAGCTGTGAGCCATACGCCTCCACAGTGCCTGACACGCGCCGAACGCCCCCCTCAGGCAAAAGCCGCGACAGGTAGTCTGCCTTTGCGGAGAAATACACCAGCTGCAATTGCCTGCCTAAGTCATCGCTGGCAAAGATACGCCACGGTGCTTTAGAAGACGGCGCTTTTTCATGCATGCCTATGGTCACATCAATTGTGACAATGGACCCAACAAGTGCCGTTTCAAGCGTTTCTATCGGGCGGCGATCGATTACGCCACTTGGTAGGTGCCATAACAGATCAGCTACGCGCGTTATTTTCAGCCGCTCGAGACACGCTTTTAGATTAGGCCCAACGCCGCTAAGCTTGGCCACATCAGCAAAGAGCGGGAAGAGGACGTCAGGTCGCATGGGGTTGTAGCATCGGGCGGGTTGTCATAGCGCCACATTAGCAATACATCCCCGTAGGGAAAGCCCTGAAACACACTCGCCTGCTTGGAGCGGATAAGAAAACCCATGACCGACGACACCCGCCTTCGCCGCCTAAAATTCCGCGCCAGCCATCGCGGAACAAAAGAAGCTGACATTATGCTGGGCGGCTATGTGGAAGCGCGCGCCAATGGGCTGAGTGAAGATGACATTACGTGGCTGGAAGCGCTGATGATGCAGCAGGACGTCGACATCATGGCCTGGATCACCGGCAAACAGCCTCCGCCGCCGGCTTTTGACACCGATATGATGAAAGACATGCAAAAACTGGATTACATCCAGGACACGATGAAGCTGGGCTGGTAGCGCCTTGCCCGTTACCGAAGACTTGCTCGCCCGTCTGAGCGGCGACAACAGACCCAAAACAATTAGCAATGCCTTAGCTGGCAGCGATGTCCAGCTGCTGGCCGCTCTGGCGCGCGCACGCCATCCAAGCGATGCGCCCGCGGTCCTGCACATCGCGCTCGATGATAGCCGTATGCTGTACATGCGCGACCAACTCGCGTTCTTCGCGCCGGATGTCGAGGTGATCACCCTGCCCGCATGGGATTGCCTGCCCTATGACCGCGTCTCGCCCAATGCAGACCTATCAGCTGCGCGTATCCGCGCGCTTGCGGCCTTAAGAACGACCAATCCAGAGCGCCCACGCATCATTGTGACAACACTCAATGCGGCTAGCCAGCGCGTGGTGCCCCGGGCGTGGGTTGATGCCTCATCTCTGAGTTTAAAGCGCGGGGACACGCTCAGCATGGAGAGCTTGGCGGCCTTCCTAACCCAGCGCGGCTACATGCGTGCGACCACGGTGAATGAGCCCGGCGATTTTGCCATTCGCGGCGGCTTGGCCGATTTTTGGCCTTCTGGGAGCGCCGAGCCTGTACGCGTCGACTTTTTTGGCGATGAGATCGATAGCCTGCGCGCCTTCGATCCCATTAGCCAGCGCACGACCCACACTCTAAAGACCTTACACATCGTTCCCGCCAGCGAACTTGATTTCTCTCCAGACGCCATCCGGCGCTTCCGAAAAGCCTATGTGGAGCTGTTCGGCACGGTAATGGATGACGATCCGATTTATGAAGCTGCCAGCGAAGGGCGCCGTGCCCCCGGCATTGATCATTGGATGCCGCTGTTCTTTGAGCAGCTCGAAACCATCTTGGATGTGTTAAGCGAGAGCGCGACCGTCACTGTTGATGCCGACATTGAGGCAGCCTCGGCAGAACGCTTTAAGGCCGTTCAAGACTATTACGAGACACGCAAAGCCGCCTTAAGTGCAGAAGCTGGTTTGTCGTCTCCCTACAAACCTTTGCCGCCGGACAAGCTCTATGTGGGCGACGCTGAATGGAAGGCGCTCCTCAGTGATTTCCAAGCCGTCACATTGACGCCGTTTGATGTGGCAGGGCGCTCCAACCTGTCGCTAGGGGCAAAAGCGGGGCGAAATTTCGCGCCAGAACGCAAAAATGGCACCACCAATATCTATGATGCCGTCACGCGCCATTTCAAAGATTTGCGCAGCCGCAGCGTAAAACCCGTGATCGTTGCGTATTCCGACGGCGCAGCGGACCGACTGACAACAGTCCTGGGTGATCATGGCGTGGAACACATGTCACGCGTGGTTACGCTAGAAGCCGCGAAAGCCTTGCCCCAAAGTGCCGTGGGAATGGCGGTTTTACCGCTGGAGCAAGGCCTGGAGTTTGACGGTTTAGGCTGGATTACTGAGCAAGACATTCTTGGCGACCGGCTCATCCGCAAAGCCCGCAAAACCAAAAAGGCAGAGAACTTTCTCACCGAAGTCTCTCAGCTCAGCCCAGGTGATCATGTGGTCCATGTAGACCACGGAATTGGCCGGTTTGAAGGCTTACAAACCATCGAGGTTCACGGCGCGCCGCATGACTGTGTTTGGCTGCGCTATGCAAGTGATGCGTCGCTTTATGTCCCAGTGGAGAACATTGATGTGCTCAGCCGCTTTAGCGGGGAAGACGCAGCAACAACGCTAGACAAGCTCGGCGGCGCAGGATGGCAGAACCGCAAGGCCCGCGCCAAGCAGCGCATTCGCGAAATTGCCGATGAGCTCATCAAAATTGCAGCAGCAAGAGAACTACGCAAAGGCGAGCCTTGCGAGGCCCCTGAGGGTCTCTACGACGAGTTTTGCGCGCGCTTTCCTTATGATGAAACCGACGATCAGCTAAGCGCGATAGAAGACACGCTCGGCGATATGGCAAGCGGCCGGCCCATGGACCGCCTCGTCTGCGGCGATGTGGGCTTTGGCAAAACGGAAGTCGCTCTGCGCGCGGCCTTTGTAGCAGCAATGACTGGCAAGCAAGTCGCCGTGATTTGCCCCACAACCTTGCTCGCCCGCCAGCACTACAAGACCTTCCAAGAACGGTTTCGCGGTTGGCCGCTGAAAATCGGCCAGCTAAGCCGATTGGTCGCCACAAAACAAGCCAATGCCGTGAAAGCTGGCATGGCAGACGGCGACTTAGATATCGTCATCGGGACGCATGCCCTGCTCGGCAAAAATGTGACATTTGACACCCTGGGGTTGGTCATTGTTGATGAAGAGCAGCACTTTGGCGTCAATCATAAAGAGAGGCTGAAACAGCTGCGCGCGAATGTGCATGTGCTCACACTAACGGCAACGCCGATCCCGCGGACATTGCAATTGGCGCTGTCAGGCCTGCGCGAACTTAGCATTATTGCGACGCCGCCCGTCGACAGGCTTGCTGTGCGCACATTTGTAACGCCCTTTGATGACATGGTGCTGCGCGAAGCCCTGCTGCGCGAGCACTATAGAGGGGGACAGAGCTTTTTCGTTGTCCCACGCATCTCCGACCTTGAAGAAGCCTCTAAGTTCCTTGAAGAGCATGTGCCGGAAATCAAATTTGTGATTGGCCATGGGCAAATGCCATCCGGGCAGCTCGAAGACGTCATGAATGCGTTTTATGATGGCAAATATGACGTCCTGCTCTCCACTACCATTGTAGAAAGCGGACTTGATATCCCAAGCGCAAATACGCTTGTGGTCTACCGCGCTGATATGTTTGGCTTAGCGCAGCTGTACCAGATCCGTGGCCGGGTTGGCCGTTCCAAAGCGCGCGCCTACGCCTATTTGACCACGAAACCGGCCAAGCGCATGACCGTGGGCGCGCTTAAACGGCTGGAAGTACTGCAATCCCTCGATACACTCGGCGCGGGCTTTACGTTAGCGAGCCATGATATGGACCTGCGCGGCGCTGGTAATCTGCTTGGCGATGAACAATCAGGCCATATTAAAGAAGTGGGCGTGGAGCTCTACCAACAGATGCTGGAAGAAGCTGTCGCAGCAGCAAAAGGCGCAGAGCAGCAGGACGATGATTTCTCGCCGCAGATCAACCTCGGCCTCGCGGTTCTCATTCCGGAAAGCTATGTCCCTGACCTGCAAATCCGCATGAATCTCTACCGCCGCATCGCGAGCGTTGACGACAAGCTTTCCCTCGATGGTTTGGCCGCAGAATTGATCGATCGCTTTGGCCCAATCCCGGAAGAAGCAGAACAACTGCTGAAGGTCGTTGAGATTAAGCAGCTTTGCCGCGAAGCGGGTATTGCAAAGCTGGAAGCAGGCGCGAAAGGCATCACCCTGTCCTTCCATAACAACCAATTTGCCAACCCTGCTGGGCTGGTCGACTTCATCTCAAACAGTCGGCGCACGGCAAAACTGCGGCCTGATCATCGCTTGGTCGTTTTAGAGGACCTTGCCAGCGTCAACCGGCGCGCAAAGGTGGCCTTACAGATCGTCAAAGCGCTGGTAGCGGCTGCGCAGGAAAAGGCTGCGGCCTAAGCTGCGCCGCGCCGGGCGGCAGGCAGAATAGAGCGGCGGCCAGGCTGACCAACGGGCATGTGAATGCCGCATTCCGTCTTATCGCTGCCGCGCCAGCGCCCGGCACGCATATCTTCACCGTCTGAGACCGGGGTCGTGCAAGGCATGCAGCCAACACTCAAATACCCATCCGCTTCCAGCGGGTGCTTG
This sequence comes from Pseudomonadota bacterium, assembly GCA_039814715.1. Classification (GTDB taxonomy): domain Bacteria; phylum Pseudomonadota; class Alphaproteobacteria; order Sphingomonadales; family CAKZYD01; genus CAKZYD01. The sequence goes on along the minus strand of JBCCAR010000003.1, from coordinate 17,519 downwards.
GGCAAGGCGTAGCTTTCAAAATAGGCGTCTAAATCTGTCTTGGACCACTTTGCCAGTGGATTGATTTTAATACGCCCTTCCACGAGCTCAAACAGCGGCAAAGCCTCTCGCCCAGCGCCATGAAAGCCCTTGCGGCCGGAAATCCAGATATTCACGTTCTTCAAGGCGCGCTGCATCGGCTCGACTTTGCGCGTGTAACAGCAGCGGTCCGCATTTTGGGACCATAGAACGCCGCGCGGATCATTTTGATCCAGCAAGGCGGGCTTGGGCATAATCGCACGCACATGGCTGAGACCCAGCTGCTCGACCAGCTTGTTCTTATATTTCATCGTTTCGCCAAACAGCTTGCCCGTATTGATGAACACCACGTCGACAGTTTTATCAATTTGGGATGCCATATGCAGCAGCACGGCCGATTCTGTCCCGAAGGATGACACCAAGGACACTTGCCCCGGAAAGTCTTCGGTCAAGACGCCCGTCATCAACTGCTGCGGCGTGGCGTTTTTATATTTGTCGTTAAGGGCATCAACTTGGCCCTGACTAATCGGCATGACCTAAATCTCCCAATTGGGAACGAAACGGCGCAATCTATGCGCTGGGGGGTGATCATCGGCGGCGGGCTGATACCAAACGCCGTAGCGTTCAAGCGCGGCCTGCGCATCGGATGGATCGACATGATCGGCGAGGACAGCAACGTCAAAACCGCAGCGCTGCATGAACCTCAGCTGGTCGATGAGCACATCGCCAATGGCGCGCAGCTCGCCTTGAAACCCCATATGCTCGCGCAGAACGCGTGCCTGTGAATAGCCCCGCCCATCAGTATAGGCTGGGAAATCCACATCAATGAGCGCGATCTGGTCAAGACGGCTGGCCAGCTCTTCGACTTTAGTGCCGGGCGACAAGCGCACGCCAAGGGCCTGAGCGGCTATATCATTGCGCTCTAAAAACCGCTCGATTTGATCGGCGGCGATTACCGGAAATGCCGCCTTCGCAGCGCCCTCAATTTCGTTTTGAAAGGTCCAATCAGCGGGCGTGACAGGCCGAAATTCAATATTATGCGCCATAGACCGCCTCCTTAAAGGGCTGCATGCCTATGCGGCGATATGTATCAAGGAAGGTTTCCTCATCGCCGCGCTTGTCTTTGTAAACGTCGATGATGGTTTCTATCGCATCGACTGTGCCATCTTCATCAAACCCGCGCCCGATGATTTGCGCCAGGGAGGTGTCTTCCTCCGCCGACCCACCGAGCAAGATTTGATAGTTTTCGGTGCCTTTCCGATCAACGCCGAGAATGCCAATATGGCCAGCATGGTGATGCCCGCAAGCATTGATGCAGCCAGAGATTTTCAGCTTTACCTCGCCAATATCTTCAAGGCGGCCCAAATCATCAAAGCGCTTGGCAATCTTTTGCGAAATGGGAATAGAGCGCGCATTGGCCAAAGCGCAATAGTCAAGCCCCGGGCACACGATCATATCCGTTAATAAACCTTGATTGGCCGACGCTAAAGAATGCGCTTTGAGCGCATCATAGAGCGCAGGCAAATCCCCTTCTGCCACATCAGGCAGCACCAGGTTTTGCGCATGGGTGACGCGCACTTCGCCAAAGCCGAAATTGTCAGCAAAGTCCGCGACCGCATCCATTTGCGCGGAGGTTGCGTCGCCAGCGATACCATCATGCGGCTTTAAGGAAATGGTGACGGCTTTATAGCCCGGTATTTTATGCTCAAAGCTATTGTTGCGCAGCCAAGCGGCATAGGCAGCATCATGGGATGCACGCTGAGCGGACTGGGCCACGTCGGACGGGGCATCTGCATCATATTTCGGCGGCGCAAAATATTGCTCAATGCGCAAGAATTCGCGAATGTCCGCATCAACCGGACCACCCTCAATTTTCTGCCATTCCGCCTCAACGTCGTCGCGAAACGCATCCGCGCCCATTTCATGGACTAAGATTTTGATGCGCGCTTTGTATTTATTATCGCGGCGTCCATAGCGGTTATAGACCCGCAAAATGGCTTCGAGATAGCTTAGCAGGTGTGCCTCGCCCACATCCTCGCGCATGAGCTTGCCAATCATCGGCGTGCGCCCCTGCCCGCCGCCCGCATAGACCGAAAAGCGGCGCTCGCCATCCTCGCCGTGCGTGATGGTGATGCCGATATCGTGCAGCTTCACACCGACCCGGTCTGCGGGGCTCGCGTTGACAGCGATTTTAAATTTGCGCGGCAAAAAGGCAAATTCGGGATGAAACGTCGACCATTGGCGCAGCAATTCACACCATGGGCGCGGGTCTTCCACTTCATCCGCCGCCACGCCTGCGAATTGGTCCGATGAGATATTGCGAATGCAGTTGCCGGAGGTTTGAATGGCATGCATCTCAACGGAGGCTAATTCGTCCAGGATGTCTGGCGCATCGGCCAATTTGACCCAGTTATACTGGATGTTCTGGCGCGTTGTGAAATGCCCATAATCTTTGTCGTAGGTGCGCGCGATATGCGCCAACTTGCGCATTTGTTTTGAAGACAACACGCCATAGGGGATTGCCACACGCAGCATATAGGCGTGGAGCTGAAGATAGAGGCCGTTCTGCAGGCGTAGCGGCTTGAACTCATCTTCGCTCAGCTTACCCGCAATGCGTCGCTCAACTTGATCGCGAAAATCAGCCGCGCGTTCACGCACGGCTTGTTTATCATAGGTGTCGTACTGATACATGGGTCAGGCTCCTTCAAAAGCCGATAAATCAAAGCGGGCCTGATGGCCGAATTGCAGGTGTGTGGTTGGGCCTTTGGCGCGGATTTGTTCGCGGTTGCGCGTGGGCCAAACCCCTTGTGCCGTCTTCTGCGCGTCAATGATTTCCGTCGACACGACTATGTTGGCGGCAACGGCTTCCTTTTCAGCCAATTCAAGCGCCGCAATATCAACCTGGCGTACTGCAAAGCGGGCCTCGTCTGCACGAACGGACCACTCGCCAGCCGGCGTTAAAAAGACCACATCACCCGTGAGCAGCAAATTGCCTGTCAGTATCTTTCCCGTGCTCATGATGCCCCTCCCGCAAGCGATTGCAGCGGCACCACATCCGCCAAAAGGTCATTCAAACGAGCAGCGCGATCGCGCGCGGCCACGTCCCCGATCACCAGCAGTGCGGGGCTTTTAATACCGTGTGCGTCAATCTCGCCGGCCATGGCGTCGACATCCGTATGCACGGTCCGGCTATCGCTGCGTGTTCCGTTCTCTAAAATAGCAACCGGCATGTCCCCAGCGACGCCTTTAGCTTGCAACTTGGCGGAAATATCTGTCGCCGAGGCTAGGCCCATATACACCACCAAAGTTCTGCCAGGCCCTGCCAGACCGCTCCAGTCCTGCCGCGCTAAGTCTTTGCGCTGGCCTGCGACAAAGCTCACAGCAGACGCATGATCCCTATGGGTCAGCGGAATGCCGCTGCTCGCCGCGCAGCCAAGTGCGGCAGAGATACCAGGCACTACCTCTGTTTCAACGCCCGCCGCTGTGGCGACATCTAATTCTTCCCCGCCGCGGCCAAAGATGAAGGGGTCGCCGCCTTTAAGCCGGACGACAAATTTGCCTTGCCGCGCGAGCGTGACCAGAAGCTGGCTGATATCAGCTTGCTGCATGCTGTGATTGGCGCGCGATTTGCCGACATAGATGCGCTCCGCGTCCCGGCGCGCCAAATCCAAAATATCATCTGATACGAGTTTATCATGCACAATCACATCTGCGTCTTGAAGGTAGCGATGCGCCTTCAGCGTAAGCAGTTCCGGATCGCCTGGGCCAGCGCCAACGATGGCAATCCGGCCCGTTTGAACCGCCGCCGCAGCTTGCGCATCAATCGCTTCACCCAGCGCTTGCTGGGTGTCTATTGGGCCAAGCGCGCCTTTGATAAGCTTGTCTAAAAACCGCCGCCGATCATCCGTATTTGGAAAGGCCGCCTTTAGCTTTAAACGGGCACCCTCAATCAACGCGCCGAGATCACCCAGTTTTGCGGGCAAAAGCTGTTCGAGCACACCCTTAACATGGCGCGATAAAGCTGGCGCAGCGGCATCCGAAGAAATTGCGATTGTGAGCGGTGCGCGCTCGACCAAGGCTGGCGTAATAAAGTCGCAGGCCTCGGTCACGTCCACGACATTCACCAGCGCGCTGGACTGGCGTGCCAGCGCGACAAGGGCATTTCGTTCTCGTTCATCTTCAGCAGCAATATATATAAAGCGCGCGCCATCAAGGTCACCCAAAGTCGCCGCGCGCTGTATCCACTGTGCTTGAATGCCCTCTAAAGCAGCCTCAAGTTCTGGCTCAACTATGTCGGCATAGACGTCCAATTGGGCAGGCGTCTTGCTTAGCAAACGCAGCTTATTGGCGAGCTCGCCGCTCCCGCCAAGAAAGACAACACGCTGTCCTTGCATGTCTACGAAGGCTGGATAATAGCGCATTCCCGCTTGTCCTCATCGCATTTATCGTCACGATAGGAAATGGGGCGATGACGGCTTGGAGACAAACGAGGATAAATTTGGGTGCGCTAAGTTTTTCTAGGGCTTGCGCTCAACAAGCTCTTAATGACTGTAAAGATCAATGATCCTGCTGGGCACAACCCCTTGATGTAAAAGCATTTCACGTACCTTATCATGGGCCTGGGGCCGCACGCCTATGAGCATCTTGTCATCCGTATCGAGCGCTTCTTGAAGCAAGATGATCGGCTCTTCAAACTGCCGGCACCCGTCACGCTGCGTGACGACCAGATGCTGAACCCTGTCATATAAGCCCGGCATGTAGGCCCGCAAAAGCTGTGTAAGCTCCCCTGCACCAAAAATGGAAATTAACTCGGTGTGACCAAGCGTCGCTAAAATGGCGCGTTCGCGCGCGCTCCACCATGCCATTAAATGGCTGCGCTCTTCAAATAACGCATCGATATTCATTTGCGGGGGTGCAAAGCCACTGCATCCATCGCGGCGCAGGATAAATACCTGCGTTAGCGGGTCCCATGGCGCCAGGAAGGCATCGCATAAGGCCAGGTCTCTGCTACGGCTGATCAGCGCGGCAAATCCGGCGGCGGTGAAATGCCAGAGATGATCGACAAACATGAGTTCATTGCTGACGCTGGTCTGTGCTGGGCAGCAGACGAGAATACGCCCGCCCGGTTTTAAAAGGCGCTGCTGGGTTTCCAAGAACGTAAGCGGATCATCAACGTGCTCGATCACTTGATTCGAAACGACGACATCAAACATCGATGTTGGTTCATAGGCTGCCAAGCCTGCAGCAATGCACGTAATACCATCTGGCCGTTTTTCATTTTCCGGATATGGCTCGATCGCTGTGATCAAGTAATCTGGACAAAGACGCTTTAATGCGGCTGACGTGGCAAAATTACCAGCACCAACCTCCAAAATAGCCAAATCTTGCGACGTATTCTGGCCGCGTATCACGGTTTTGAGGCCTGCAGCGATGTCTTCATGCCGCGCCTTTTCCCAATCCGACAGCCCGTTGGAGCGGTGGTAACTGTTGAGCGTAAATTGATTTAACGTGGTTAATGATCCGCAGCTGTTGCAGTGCAGCTTATCAAGGGTCTGAGGCAGCAGAGCGCCATCGGAAATCATCGCGCCGCCAGCGGGAGCTGGCAGGCTGCGAACATCCCCTGAACCGCAGATACCGCATTGTTTTTCTGTCATTTTTTCAGGCAATCAAGTTGCTGCTCTTAACTACAGGATTTAGCGGCAGTCTCTTAAGGAAATATCACTAACTGCTTTCACCGCTTAACCAATTGTTAAGCATTTTCGTTAACATTCATGACTGTCATCACTTTCCCTTTAAGTGATGCCTGCTTCCACGCTGGTAACCCAGCTACCTTCAGCCGCACATGACCTCCTCATGTGCGGCTTTTTCTTTGTCGCTACTTGGTCTCTACAATTTTAATGAAATGCGATTGGACGCTGAAGAAGTATCTTGATACGCCGGGGTGCATGCGCAATCGCCATAACAACGATATTGACCCAGCTTTCGTGGCCCAGCGCCTGCGCCAGCAATATGGCGATCAAGCGCTCAAAGCGCTGCATGACATGACCTTTTCAAAGGAACGCCGCGGCGCAGCCCAGCGCAAGGCTATGTTTGACGCTGTGGCAGACATTTTGACGTCGAGCCAAGGCCAACGCAGCGCTGGCGGCGTGGTGGATGTAAGCGCCTAGAGCGATTCAGCCTGCTGCATTGGCAATTGAGTTTTGCCAGTATTGTGCGCTAAGGCCAGCACATGACACTTCAGCAGAATAAACCCGCCGTTATGCTACTCAGCGGCGGCCTCGACTCCGCCACAGTGGCAGCCATGGCCATTGCGGACGGCTATGACGTCCATGCGCTCTCTTTCGCTTATGGCCAACGCCACAGCGTCGAGCTCAACGCTGCGAAGGCACTTGCAGACGCTATGGGCTTGGCGTCCCACCAGATTATTGATTTGGACTTGCGCGCCTTTGGCGGCTCAGCCCTAACCAGCGATATGAGCGTTCCCAAGCATGACAGTGTTGACGATTTAGAGGGCGGCATCCCAATCACCTACGTCCCTGCTCGCAACACGATTTTCCTCTCCATGGCGCTTGGCCTTGCCGAAGTCACTGGGGCCGAAGACATCTTTATTGGCGTGAATGCGGTTGACTATTCTGGCTATCCAGATTGCAGGCCAGAATTTGTAGCCGCGTTTGAAGGATTGGCGAATTTGGCCACAAAAGCAGGCGTTGAAGGCACAGCGCGCATCCGCATCCAAACGCCGCTCATCGATTTAACCAAAGCGCAAATCATTCAGCGTGGGACGGCCTTAGGCGTTGATTACAGCCGAACGATTAGCTGTTACGACCCAAGTGAGACAGGCGCGGCCTGCGGCCGCTGCGATAGCTGCCTATTGCGCCAACAAGGTTTTGCCCAGGCGGGCCTGCCCGATCCGACGCTGTACCAATGACCTATTCCGTCAAAGAGCTGTTTCTAACGCTGCAAGGAGAAGGCGCGCAAACCGGTCGCCGGGCCGTATTCTGCCGCTTTTCGGGCTGCAATCTATGGAGCGGTTTAGAACGCGACCGCGCGACTGCGGTTTGCCAGTTTTGCGATACAGATTTTATCGGTACAGATGGACCTGGCGGCGGCAAATTTTCAACTGCGGCCGCGCTGGCTGATGCAGCTTGGCAATGTTGGAGCCAAGCGCATGACAAGGCCCACGCGCGGCCTTACATCGTCTGCACGGGCGGGGAACCGATGTTGCAGCTTGATGAGGCGCTGATTGACGCCCTTCATAACAAAGGCTTTGAAATCGCTATTGAGACCAATGGAACCCTGCAAGTTCCGCGCAGTGTGGACTGGATCTGCGTGAGCCCAAAAGCGGGCGCAGATTTGGTGCAAACTAGCGGCGATGAGCTTAAACTCGTTTACCGGCAGGATACCCTGCTCCCTGGCGCAGTCTCCACCTTAGAGTTCAAACACTTCTTCCTGCAGCCAATGGATGGACCTGACCAAACGCGCTTCACGCGGGAGGCAGTGGAATACTGCCTCGATCACCCGCAATGGCGCCTCAGCCTGCAGACGCATAAGATCCTGGAAATCGCATAGCGGGTCTTTGGCTAGAGGATTTCGCAGTCTGTCACGTCTACAAATTTTTCAAGCGCCAAAGTTCCAACAAGCGAGTTGCCATACTCGTTTAAGCCAGGAGACCAGACGGCCAAGCTGGCTTGATCAGGAATAATCGCAAGGATACCGCCGCCCACGCCGCTCTTGCCTGGCAGGCCAACGCGAAAGGCAAAGTCACCAGCTGCGTCATAGTGCCCACATGTGAGCATGAGGGCATTGACCCTGCGCACAATATCGTTGGACACAACTTGGGTTTGCCGCGCCGTATCAAAACCGCTTTTTGCCAAGAAAAGCCCCGCTGAAGCGAGTTCTTTGACACTCATGGACAGCGCGCACTGGTGGCAATAGACCGCCATCACCTCATCCACGCTGTTTTCCAAATTACCATAACTTTTGAGCGTATGGGCAAGGCCGTAGTTTTTATGCCCTGTTGCCAGCTCAGAACGCGCCACCTCTTCATCAATGGTCGGATTGCTGGCCCCGCACAGCTGCTGCATGAACCCAAGCAGAGCATCTATCGCCCCTTGGCGGCCATAATCGCTCACCAGCATGTCACTGATGACAAGTGCGCCTGCATTGATAAATGGGTTTCGCGGTATGCCGTTTTCGCGTTCGAGCATCAGTGTCGAGTTAAACGGCGTGCCGGAAGGCTCGCGCCACACGCGTTTCCAGATATGAGCGTCGTCGCGCTGCGACATGACGAGCGTTAAGGCGAAAACTTTCGATATAGACTGGATAGAGAAAGGAATGTTGGCATCACCGCAGTTAGCCGTCTCGCCGCTGGCTCCATGGACGGCCAAGCCAAAGCGGCTGGGCGGCACCTTTGCCAGCGCAGGGATGTAGTCCGCCACCTTGCCTCGTCCACGCTCGCGCTCCATTGCCGACATGACCGCGCTCAATGCCTCACGAAACTCCATGCCCCTGCCACTCCTTATAGCGCTATCAATTGGGCCAGTGGCGCTAACGCCTATGCCACGCCGATACCTTATCATTCAACGCCTTAGAAGAAAGGACAATGCCCATGGCTGAGGTGATGCGCCAATGGCTGCTGAATGGACACCCGCGCGGCCGCCCCATCGCGGATGATGACCTTAAGCTGGTGGACACGCCCATACCGCAAGCCGCAGATGGAGAAGTTGTCTTAAAGCTAACCCATTTGGGTTTTGACCCCGCTCAAAAGGGGTGGATGGAAAATGTAGCGGACTATGTGGCGCCGATGCAAATTGGCGACGTCATGCGCGGCTCTGGGATAGGCGAGATTGTTCAATCAAATCACCGCGACTACCGCGTTGGAGAAACATTGGTTGGGCTCACGGGCTGGCGCGAATACGCCGCGCTTGACCCAGCAACGCTTGAGCGGCCGGTGGACGGCTTGCCAGCAACGACCATGCTTGGGCCGCTTGGTACAACCGGTCTGACGGCGTATTGCGGCCTGTTCAAGCTGGGCAAGCCAGTCGCCGGAGATACGGTTCTTGTCTCGGGCGCAGCGGGCGCCACAGGCTCCGTCGTTGGCCAACTTGCAAAACTCTCTGGCTGCAAAACCATCGGGATTGCGGGCGGACCTGATAAATGTGCCTGGCTGGTCAATGAGGTCGGCTATGACGCGGCCATTGATTATAAAGGAGGCGCCATTCGCGGCCGCCTCAAAGAGCTTGCGCCCAAAGGGGTTGACGTTGTGTACGACAATGTTGGCGGCAGCATTTTAAACGACATGCTCGGCCAGATCGCTACCGGTGCGCGCATTGTCATCTGCGGCGGCATTAGCCGCTATGAGACCGGGTCACTACCGGCCGGGCCGCAAAACTATTTCAACCTGGTGTTCCGCAGGGCCAGTATGCATGGCTTTATTGTGCTCGACTGGGCAGCAGAATTTCCAGCCATCCGCAGACGCTTGGCAGCCTTCATTCAAGATGGCCGCCTCACATACCGAGAAGACATTCAAAGCGGGTTTGAAAATGCCCCTAAAACCCTGCAGCGCCTGTTTTCAGGCCAGAACAAAGGCAAGCAGTTGCTCAAGCTGTGACCCATCGAAGTGATAGCTGGCCAGCCGATTGATAGCTGGCACACTGCAAATATGAGGGTGGAGACGATAACGATGACAATGATCGCAGAGAATTTGGTTGTGGCTGGCGATCCGCCGCGCCTCATTGGTGGGCAGCATAAAGACAGCGGAAAAATCGTCTTTCCCCTGCCCTCTGGAAGCGAAGGCGCGCTGTTTGATGCGGTTGAACTGTCGCCGGAGGGGACGCTATGGTCTTGGTCAGTGCAGCGGTTCTTACCAAAATCTCCGCCCTATATGGGCACGGAAACGCTTGAGACATTTCAGCCATTCGTGTTTGGCTATGTCGAACTGCCGCGGCAGATCATCGTCGAAACCCGCATCGTCGGCTCAGACGGCACAGACCTGAAAATCGGCATGCCAATGCGCACAACACTTGTTGATTTTGACCACAAAGAACGCGGCACGGTGCAAACCTTCGCCTTCACACCAGCTTAGAGGAGCGCGCTATGGATGTTGCGATTATTGGCGCGGGCATTCACCCCTTTGGCCGCACGGAAGGCATGAGCGGGCTAGATCAAGGCGTTTACGCCGTCCGCCAAGCGCTGAGCAATGCCGGCATTGAGTGGGCCGATGTAGAGTGTGCCTTTGGCGGTTCCGCAGCGGCCGGCAACGCCGATATCATGGTCAATCAGCTTGGGCTAACCGGGCTTCAGTTCATTAATGTGAACAATGGCTGCGCAACCGGCGGATCAGCTGTTTTGTCTGCGCACTCTGCGATCAAAGCAGGCCAGTTCGATATTGGTCTTGCGGTCGGATTTGACAAACACCCTCGCGGCTCTTTTGATCCCAAGCCAGCTGATTGGGGCATTGATGAATGGTATGGTGAGCAGGGCTTTATGCTCACAACCCAGTTCTTCGCCCTCAAGATACAGCGCTATATGGCCGAGCACGGCATTAGCCAGCGCACCCTTGCGCTTGTGGCTGAAAAAGCGTTCCACAATGGCGCGTTAAATGAAAATGCTTGGCGGCGCAGTCCAATCGACCTGGAGACAATTGAAAACGCGCCGATGATCAATGACCCGCTCAACAAATTCATGTTCTGCTCGCCTGCAGAGGGCGGCGTTGCGCTTATTCTGGCGTCAGCGAAAAAGGTGAAAGAGCTGGGTATTCAAAAACCGATCTGGGTCAAAGGCGCAGCTGTTAGAACCCGGCTGGAAGGGTCCTTTGAAGTGTTCTCTCCGTCTATCCAAGTGGAACGCTCCACGCCGCCGACCACGCTAGCAAGCAACGCAGCCTTTGAAATGGCTGGCATCGGCCCGGAAGACATTGATCTTGCGCAGCTCCAAGATACTGAATCCGGCGCTGAAATCATGCACATGGCCGAGAATGGGTTCTGCGCAGATGGCGATCAGGAAAAATGGATGGCAGAACGCGCCACATGGCTTACTGGCAAGCTCCCTGTCAATACCGATGGCGGCTGCTTGGCCAATGGGGAGCCGATTGGCGCAAGCGGGCTGCGGCAGGTGTTTGAAAATGTGGTACAGCTGCGCGGCGAAGCTGGCGCGCGCCAGGTGCAAAGCGATCCAAAAGTCGCTTATAGCCATGTTTATGGTGCGCCTGGGCTCTCTGCAGTCGCTATTTTAGAACGATAAAAACCAAGCAAAGAACGATTTTCAAAAGGAGAAATGCAATGGATTTAGGCTTGAAGGACAAGAAAGCCCTCATCACCGGCGGAACCAAGGGCATCGGCCGCCGCATCGCAAATCTGCTGGCTGATGAAGGCGCGCACGTCGCCATTTGCTCGCGCAATGGCGAAGAGGTTGATGCGGCCGTGTCCGACCTATCTGCAAAAGGCATCACCGCTTTTGGCACAGCCACGGATGTGGGCGACAAAGACGCCCTCAATGCATGGATTGAGGCCTCAGCCGATGCCTTAGGCGGCGTAGACATCTACGTTCATAACGTCTCTGCTGGCGGAGGCATGGAAGGCGAAGCGAGCTGGCAGAAAAACTTTGATCTCGACATTCTGCCTGCCGTTCGCGCGGTCGAACAGATCGTGCCGAAAATGACGGATGGCGGCAATATCATGATGATTTCCACCACTGCAGCAGTCGAAACGTTCATGGGGCCCATGGCCTATAACGCCATGAAAGCTGGCCTCATCACATACGCGCAGCAGCTCGCCCAGGCCCTTGGCCCGAATGGAGTGCGCGTAAACACGGTCTCTCCCGGCCCTATCGAGTTTCCAGGCGGCGCGTGGGACTATATCAAAAACGAGATGCCAGACGTCTACAATGGCACGATTGCCGGCCAGCCAATGGGCGGACGCTTTGGGACACCTGAAGAAGTGGCCAATGCTGTCGCATTCCTGGTGAGCCCTGCCGCCAGCTGGGTAACAGGTGTAAACCTCGTGGTCGACGGCGGCTACACCAAGCGGGTTCAGTTCTAAGCACACACGTATAGCAAGGGGAGCAACCATGATAAAAAAACCGGTACACGTCTATTTTGTGGTTTCTGGAAAATACCACGACATTGACTTCGCGCGCTTGGAGCTCCTCAAGCTGCTCGCCGAGCATGACCAAATCCGCACAACAGTGGCGCCTGACTATTCAGACATGGACGCCATTGCAGCGTCGGATTTTCTCATCAGCTTCACCGTCGATGTCGCACCAACACCTGAGCAAACGAAGATGCTGCAAGAGTATGTGAGCGGCGGCAAAAAATGGGTCGCGCTACATGGCACCAACTCTATCCTTGCATTCCGGGAAGACGGCTTAGTCGATGCGCCGAATGACGCTCCGGAGTTTATGGAACTTTTGGGAAGCCAATTTGTTGCTCACCCACCCATTGGGCCCTTCAAGGTCGAAGTGGTTGACGACAAAAACCCACTGTCACAAGGCATGACCGACTTTGAAATCGTTGACGAGCTCTACTTGTCTAAAACCACAGCGGACATTGAAGTTCTGATGCAAACCCGCTTTGGCGGCGAAGCGACAGGTTTTGTCGAAAGCGACTGGCCCGAAGATACCATCGTGCCCATCACCTATCTGCGAAAATATGGCAAAGGCGAAGTCTTTTACTGCACTTTGGGCCATTCACGCAGCCACTATGACTTGCCAGAACTTACGCCGTTTTACACGCACCCAGAGCGCTGCTCGTGGAATTACCCCATCTATTATGAGATCTTACGCCGCTCTATCAGATGGGCGCTCGGCACGCTTTAACGGCGCTATGACGCACCTCCCACAAACTCTAATAACGCGGCAAAGGCCAGCGACATATAGTCTGAGCGCATAGAAGGAGATTTGGCATGGACATTGATTTCTCAGCCGAGGAAATTGCGTTTCGCAATGAGGTCCGTGTATGGCTCAGGGCAAATTTACCGGACCATCTCAAAACTGCCATGGCGAACACGCCGTCTGTGTTCGTTGAACATGACATCATGCTGGAATGGCAGCGCATTTTGAACAGCAAAGGCTGGCTCGCTTATTTCTGGCCAGAAGAATATGGCGGGACGGGCTGGACACCTACACAGCGCTATATCTTTGAAAAAGAGCTGGCTTTGGCCGGCGCGCCTGGCCTGGTTGTCTTAGGCCTAAAACTCGTCGCCCCAGTGATTTACACCTATGGAACACAGGCGCAAAAAGAGAAATTTTTGCCCAACATTCTCAATGGTGATGACTATTGGTGCCAAGGCTATTCCGAGCCTGGAAGCGGGTCTGACCTTGCCTCTCTCAAGACCAAGGCGGTGCGCGATGGGGACACGTATATCGTCAACGGCACGAAGATTTGGACGACGCACGCGCATTTTGCGAACTGGATGTTCTGCTTGGTCAAAACAGACACTGAGTGCAAACCCCAAAAGGGCATCTCCTTCGTGTTGATCGACATGGACCAGCCAGGCATTGACGTCAAACCCATCATCACGATGGGCGGGGACCACGAAGTAAACCAGGTGTTCCTTGATGATGTTCGGGTTCCGGTTGAAAACCGCGTTGGCGAAGAAGGCCAAGGCTGGGAAATCGCCAAGTTTCTTCTAGAGAATGAACGCGGCGGCTCATGCCACTCCCCCGCCCTGATCGCTGACCTTGAAAAATTGCGCGGCCAAGCCGCGCTCCAGCCAGCCGGATGCGAAGACGCCATGCTGTCTGAAGATGGCCATTTCCGCGAACAAATCGCTCGCATTGAGCTCGATGCACAGGCTTTGGAAATAAGCGAATTGCGCATTCTAGCGGAGCTGGCGCAAGGCCGGCGGCCTGGCCCGCAAACGTCCATGATCAAAACTCTGGCGTCGGAAATTCGCCAGCGCATTGATTACCTACGTGTAGAAGCCTTTGGCTATGACGGAATGCAGCTAGAATATTCGCGCCCGCTTTATGGCAACGCGCGGCCTATTCCCGTTGGTCCGGAAGACGCGCAGATTGCTATGCCTGCCTATCTCAATGGACGTGCATGGTCGATCTTTGGCGGAACAAGTGAAGTACAGCGCACAATCATCGCCAAAACGGTGCTCGGCCTTTAACAGACTCTGCACCTATACGCCGCGCCAGCGGCTGATAATTGTCATAGCGTCCGGCAGGCTATAGGCCTTATTGTATGACTATATCGTCTTTTTTAGGAGCATGACCGCTATGTCTGACACGAAGATCATTGACGTTCCGCCCTCTTATACCGTCGTTGGCCAACATGACATGATGGCCGAAGCGAGCCATGATGATATCGCCCGCTTTAACTACCTCACCAACATGAACAAGTATCTCTCCAGCGTGCTCGGCGCAGGCAACAAGTTGGCGTATGACACACGCGTTCTGCCTGCTTTTGAGAAGACCCATGGCCGCAAGCCAGAAAGCCGCCATGAAATCCGCCGCTCCATGATGATGGACCCCTATCACCGCATCTGGTCCGCCATGCGCCGCAATACCATGGAGCAGCGCCAACAAGCTGGCCGCAATATGGTGCTGCGTCAGATTGATGATCTTGTCGCCAAAGCAAAAAAATATAATGACGGCGCAGACACTCTGAAATTCGATGATAGCGTTGACGTGCCGCCTTATGTGGCCGGCGTAGACCACCACTGCATGCCGGGCAGCTATCATACCGAACTGTTTGATGAAGATATTTCCGCTGGCGCGAATTATGACGCAGGCCTGTTTGTCACGACGGGCGGCGCTCTAGGCGCCTACGCAGACGGCGGCGGCCAAGCGGTCGCAAAATGGGCGCAAAAAGAATACCCAGGCTGGCAGCCCAAGCGCATTCTCGACATCGGCTGTACGGTTGGCCACAACGCGGTTCCCATCGCGGAAGCCTATCCGGACGCCGAAGTTGTCGCGATAGACGTGTCAAAACCCGTGCTGCGCTATGGCCATGCCCGCGCGAAAGCCCTCGGCGTTGAGAATATCAGCTTTCAACAAGTGAGCGCGGAAGACCTGTCTC
Source organism: Pseudomonadota bacterium (assembly GCA_039814715.1). GTDB lineage: Bacteria > Pseudomonadota > Alphaproteobacteria > Sphingomonadales > CAKZYD01 > CAKZYD01. The sequence goes on along the minus strand of JBCCAR010000003.1, from coordinate 2,479 downwards.
AGTTTGACGATAACAGCTTTGACTGGGTGCAGACCACCATGTTCCTGCATGAAACATCCAATGCTTCCATGCGCCGCATGATGGCCGAATTCCATCGTGTGCTGAAGCCAGGCGGCCTGATGCTCCACATCGAGCAGCCGCAGTATAGCGACGACATGCCACTATTCGAGCAGTTCAGCCGCGATTGGGACGCGTTCAATAACAACGAGCCGTTCTGGTCTAAGCTGCATGAGCTTGATCTGGATGAGGTGTTTGCGCAGGCTGGCTTTAGCCATAATGAGTGCTTCCATACCGGCGTGCGCGCTTATGCCGACCCGGCGATCTTCCCGCCCAGCAAAACGGGCGAAGGCGAAGATCATGGCCGCGCAGCGTTCTGGCACGCGCTTGGCGCTTGGAAAGAAGGCGAACCAGCAGGCGCAAAAAAAGCGGAGGCCGCATAATGCCCGTCGATTATATGAGCCTTGCGAATGCGAAATCACGCGGAAAGCGTCCGCAGTATTTTGAAGACCCGATGAACGAGCGCCTGATGTCCATGCTGCTCGCCACGGTGCAGGAACTCGCCGTCACCCGCGAGCGTCTAGATACCGTTGAGCGCTTGCTGGAGAAATCAGGCACCCTCAGCAAAACAGACATTGAAGCCTTCCGCCCCACTAAGGACGAAGCCTACGACCGCGGCCTCGCCCACCGCGACCTCATCAGCCGCGTCACCCGCGCTGTCCAGCAGGAAATGGAAGGCATGAAGATGGACGATAAAACGCCGCAGCAGCTGGCGGATGAGTTTTCTAAGGATTAGACCGGGCCTCTCCTTAGGGAAGAGCAAAAGGTCGGCAACCGGTTTTCGCCCTTTCTTTCAGTCTGTTATGCCTCCTGTTCTAGCAATCAGGCGGCTTAACATCGATCCGAATTGCGTCACCTCTTCCACTTCCCACCGGTCGCTGAACAGGTAGCTTGCCTGCTTGGAGAACGTCTCAAGAACTTGAGACACTTTTTCTCGCCTTTGATCTTTTCATCGGGGCTTGGGTTTGCCGAACGGCGCGTTCAGAAGGGATCAGCTTTTGGCTCGTTGTTTTATGTTTGCCGTTTATCTTTCTGTTCGGGCCTGCCGGGCTCCTCGCCTTCCAAGCAATCCGCGCCGCGCGCATTCGCATATCACAGGCGTAAGGCGCATGCTTAAGCCATCGCTTCCAAACGCTACGACACGAGACACTTTTCGCTGCTCGTCGCATCTAAATAGCCAACCCGCCAAATTGTTGCTCAATTTTAGAGTCAATTTTAGCCTGCGTTATGTGTTCAGACACAGCAATGACGCGCAACGGGTGTATAAGCATTGTCTCGAACACTTGAATAGGAATGGGTGCTATGAAGAACAACCAAGACAAGCAGACAAGACCAACCGTGACACTGTCACGGCGGGATTTAGTGTCCGGCCTAGCCTCTGGATCGGTGGTCGCCTTCGCAGGAGCTAGCGTTTCCGGGTGCGTGACCAATGAAGCGTTGGGCCGCTCTCAACTGCTTCTGGTATCTGACGAGCAGTTGGCGCAGCTATCCCAGCAGTCGTGGCAGCAAGCGCTGCAGCAAAACCGGCAAACGTCTGATCCAGCCCTGCGCCGGCGTGTCTCGTCAGTGGGGGACCGGATTGTCCAGGCGGCAGACAGGCGCTTTCCATCGCAAAACCTCACGCAGAACAACTGGGAATTCGCGGTTTTCGAAGATAGCACCGTCAATGCCTGGGTGATGCCAGGCGGCAAAGTTGGCTTTCACACAGGCATCCTTGATATCATGGCGAATGACGATCAAGTCGCCACCGTCATGGGGCACGAAGCGGGCCATGTGGTGGGGCGGCACTCCGCAGAGCGCTATTCCCAGCAGCTCGCAGCAGGGGCCGTAACGAGCATAGCGAATGTGGCACTCGCCAGCAGCGATTCGCAGACAACCCAAATGATCGCGGGCATTCTTGGCGCGGGCGTGACCTTCGGGTTTGTACTGCCCTATTCGCGTAAACACGAATATGAAGCAGACCGCCTCGGCGCAGACTTCATGGCCACAGCCAACTATCAGCCAGAAGAAGCGGTGCGGTTCTGGGACAACATGACCCAAGCCGGCGGCCAGCGGCCACTGGAATTCATGTCAACACATCCCTCAGACCAGAACCGCATCACCGCTATGCAATCCCATATTTCCAACAAAGGATATTATTGAGATGCGTAAATGAAAGGCATGAAGATGAACGTTAAGACACTGGAACAGATGGCTGATGCGTTCTCAAAGGAATAGCTGCGGACTTTCGCGTTACGACGGAATTTAGCCCTAACGACGGTCTCGGTTTGGACACAGCTGCCGTTCAACAGGTTCTGTCGTCCTCCGGCTTGACCGGGGGACCCATCTGTCCGCTAGGCTGTTTCTCATGGGTTTCGTCTACATCCTTGCAAGCCAGCCGCGCGGTACTCTTTACATCGGGGTCACCAGCGAACTTGTGAAG